>JBHJIR010000118.1:0-14691 GCA_050043265.1 Kiloniellaceae bacterium | reverse complement strand
GTGGAAGGGCAGGTAGACGAGGATGAATCAGGCCAGTACAGGGATGCAGGTCGCGGTGATCAGGGCCACCAGGGGCAGGTCCGGGTTGGTGGTCGAGGGCGGCAGGATGGGGAGCGCGAGGCCGAGCCAGATGACGAGGGGCAGCAGTATGAAGCGTGCCAGGATATAGGGAAGATGACGCATGGATATATTCGCCTTGCGGTTGGGGTGGTGTTTTTTTGTTATTTGCCAGTCAGTGGCCCGGATATAGGGGACCCGGACCGCTGCGACCCGGTCGCAAGTTGCCGCAGGGACATTTTGCCGCACTGCAGCATGGGGGCGAAGCCCCCCTCACCCCGGCCCTCTCCCCGGTGGGGAGAGGGAGCGATAGGGCCGAAGCCGAGTGTCCCTCGCCCCAACGGGGAGAGGGAGGGGCCCACCCGAGCGAAGCGTGGGGTGGGAGGGTGAGGGGGCTTTGTGGATTTTCCGCCCGTCGTCCCCGGACCGGTTCCGAGGGGTCAGGGGCGACCAGGGGGACGGCCGCCCTGGAGACTCGGGACAAGCCCGAGTATGACCGGCGGAAGGAGGGTGCCCCCTGTACCGCCCTGTACCGCCCGCCTCGTCCTGAGGAGCGATCCGCAGGATCTCGTCTCGAAGGACAGGACCCCCTACAGGTCCTTGCCGTAGACGATGAACTCGGACTTTTCCGCCACCCGGTCGTAGAGCCGCCGCGCCGTGGCGTTGCCCTCCTGGGTCTGCCAGTAGACCGAGGGCACCCCGGCCGCCTTGGCCGCGCCGTAGACCGCCTCGATCAGCGCGCCACCGACACCCCGGCCGCGCGCCGCCTCGGTGGTGAAGAGGTCCTCCAGGTAGCACAGCGGCGCGATGGCGTTGCTGGTGCGGTGGAACAGGTAGTGGGTGAAGCCGACCAGCGTGCCGTCCGCCTCCGCCGCCACCAGCGCCCACAAGGGCTCCCCGTCGTCGAAGAAGCGTTCCCAGGTTGCCGCGGTGACCGCCGGCGCCACCGGCGGCTCGCCGGTTCTGCCATAGAAGACATTGTAGGCATGCCACAGCGGCAGCCAGGCGGCGTGGTCCTCGCGCGTGACGGGGCGGATGCGGAAGTCGTCGGGCATGATACGGGTCCTCTCCTGCTGCCGCCGCGACGCTAACCAGCCCCCGCCGCCCGGGCAAGGACCACTTGCCCCCGTCTTGCGCTGCCGTCCCGGCACGTGTTGCCGGGACCCATGGGCCGGGCCCCAAGGCCTCGGCTCACGGCGATGGACCCCGGGGTCAAGCCCCGGGATGACAGCTTGGAAGGGGACGGGCCCGTGGCGTTCCGTCCGCCCCCCTCACGGGGTCCATTCCGAACACACCCCCGGACCAATGCGGGGAGCCGCTTGACGGGATCGGCCCCGCCGCGCGAGGCTGGCCCTCACGCAATGCCCCCAATACCCCGGTCATTCCCTCAACAGCCCCCCAGCGGAGACAGGTTCATGGACGCCGTCAATTTCACCCAGATGAAGGATGGCACCAAGGCGGAGTACGAGTTCCTCACCGACCTGGTGTACGACCACCACAAGCACACCGCCGACCGCCTGCTGGAAGCGCTGGCCGCGCTGGAGGACGGCATCTCCGGCTACCAGGTCACCCGCCTCGGCCACTCCCTGCAATCCGCGACGCGGGCCTACCGCGACGGTGCCGACATCGACTGGATCGTCATGGCGCTGCTGCACGACATCGGCGACACCCTTGCGCCCTTCAGCCACTCGGACTACGCGGCCTCGATCATCAAGCCCTTCGTGCGCGAGCAGGTCACCTGGGTCACCCGCTTTCACGGCGAGTTCCAGATGTATTACTACGGCCACCTGGTGGAGGGCTTCGACCGGATGAGCCGCGAGCGCCACCGCGGCCATCTCTATTTCGACGACTGCGTCGAATTCTGCGAGCGCTGGGACCAGAACTGCTTCGACCCGGCCTACGACACCCTGCCGCTCGACTTCTTCGAACCGATGGTGCGCGAGGTCTTCGCCCGCCACCCCTACGACCCCGCCGTGCTGCGGGTGGGCGAGCGCGAACCGCTGGTGAAACCGGCGGCGGCTTAGGCCTCCCTCTCTGCCCCACACCGACTGTCACCCTCGGACTTGTTCCGAGGGGCCATCCTGCCGCGCAACATTCCGCACGGTGGCGCGGCGCAGACTTTAAACATCGGTCTTTCTCGCCCGCGCGCGAAACTTTCGGTTGATCTGCGAATCGATTCTGGCCTATATCCCGCCTCCCGCGCGCAACCCCGCGCGCGGTCAACGCGAAACGGAAACCTGATGACCGCTATGGATCGTCACATGAGCCCAGAAGGGGCACACACAAACCGGGTCTAGGGCCCGCGGTTTCCCCGCGACTCCTGCCCCGGCGCACCAGCGAACACGGAGGCAGGAAAGAATGACAGAACAATTCATACATCGACGATAGGCATCCCTCGCGAGAGGATCAGGAGCCTCATTCGTTTGGTACTTGGCAGACCGCCCTTTGGTCCGGATTCGTGAATCCGGCCGGCGCGTCGGGCGCGCTCGTAATGCGCCTTTCGTGTGTCGGGCAAAGAGTACCGAAGGCCGAACTAGCTCAGTTGGTGAGAGCGCCGGGCCCCTGTGTCCGGAGGTCGCGGGTTCGAGTCCCGTGTTCGGCACCTGGATGTAGCTCAGGGGTAGAGCACTAGCTTTTAACGCTAGGTGTCGAGGGTTCAACTCCCTCCATCTCACTCAGCCTGTAAAGCTGATCCGATAACGAAGGATGCCGGAAGCGCGCCCGGCCCCGCCAGTTGCTGACGCGTGCCGCCGCGGCGTTGCGCGGCCAGCAGGGCAGGGGCCAGGCGGCGAAGGCTTCCGCGCGTCCCCACCGCACCCTCCAACGCTGCCCGCAAGGGCCTCCGGCACGCCGCGTTCAGCGGAACCCCGGCGGCCCGCCCGGCCGGCGGAGGGAGGGCGCCGGGGCCGTCCGGCCGCCGCTGTCGGGGCTCTTCCGGTGTTCCTCAAGTTTATTTTCCGAATTCATTTTCATTCGGCTCCGATCCCTCGCGGGACGACGACAGGAAAAGAGAGACAAGAAAAAGGAAACACTGACGATGATTTACAAGACCGAGAAGATTGCCGACACGGAGCTCGGTCTCCTCTACCGGAACCGGACCTTCGCGCGGGTGCTGGAGCCGGGCGTGCACCGGATCCTGCGGGCCCCGGGCAGCTTCGGCGTGGTGAAGCTGGACTTGCGGGCGCTGCCGGTGGCGGACGTCGCGCTGGACACGCTGTACCTGACCCACCCGCGGGTGGTCGAGGCCTACTTCCTGGTCGCCGACATGGGCGACGGCGAGCTGGGCTTCGTCTACGCCGACGGCAAGCTGGCCGGCCTCGTCGCGCCGAACAGCCGGGCGTTCTACGCGCGGCACCTGCGGCAGGTGAGCCTGGAGACGGTGGATGCCGCGAGCGAGTTCGCGGTGCCCCAGCGGCTGGTCGCGCCCCTGGTGCGGCTGGCGGCGGTCGACCCGCGGGTGCGGGACCTGGTGGCGGTGGTCGAGGTGGCCGCCGACAGCGTCGGGCTGCTCTACGTCGACGGTGTGCTGGACCGGCAGCTTAAGCCGGGGCGGTATGCCTTCGTGAAGGCGGTGCGCAAGATCCAGGCGGTGGCCTTCGACCTGCGGCTGCAGACGCTGGAGGTGACCGGCCAGGAGCTGCTGACCAAGGACCGGATCGGTGTGCGGGCCAACCTCACCGCCGTCTACCGGGTCGGCGATCCGGTGAAGGCGGTGGCCCTGACCGCGGACCTGAAGGACTTCCTCTACAAGGAGCTTCAGTTCGCGCTGCGGCAGGTCATCGGCACCCGGACCCTGGAGCAGGTGCTGGGCGACAAGCTGGGCATCAACCAGGCGATCGCCGCCGATGTGCTGCCCAAGCTGGGGGCGGCGGGGCTTCAGGTCTCCTCCGTCGGTGTGAAGGACATCATCCTGCCCGGCGACGTGCGGGAGCTGATGAACCGGGTCATCGAGGCGGAGAAGACCGCGCAGGCCAACGTCATCAAGCGGCGGGAGGAGACCGCGGCGACGCGGTCCCTGCTGAACACCGCCAAGCTGATGGAGGACAGCCCGATCCTCCTGCGGCTGAAGGAGCTCGAGGCGCTGGAGAAGGTGTCCGAGAAGTTCGGTAACGTCGTCGTGGCCAACGGCATTGACGGCGTCCTGGAGGATCTGGTGCGGATCCGGCCGAAGCGGGCCTGACGGTCTTGCTTCGGACCGGCGATGCACCGGACTGCCGGCAGGGCCGGTGCTTTCAGAGGGCAGAAAAACCCTCAGGAGGCGCCGGCCCTGTTTTTTACCCTCTCGCCATAACACAAACCCCTCCCCCTTGATGGGGGAGGGATGGGGAGGGGGTGGGGTCACCGCCACGCCGACGGCCACAGTTGTTGCCCTCGCCCCATCGGGGAGAGGGCGGGGCAGCGTTAGTGAACGCCAGCGCACTTACGCGAGGCTGGATGAGGGGCGCTTCGCCCTCGCATCGCGGCCGCCATTTCACGCGCGTCATCCTCGGGCTTGCCTGTACCGGCATTCGTTGTCGGAAATCCGGGCATCCGTCTCGCCGACCACCTCTGAGCCCGAAAGCCCCGATCTCCATTCCTAAATCCCTCTCATCGTTGCTGAATCGGGCTGCTTGTAGGGACTCGTATATTAGAAATTCCTTTGCTAACCTGCTACCTATGAGGGATAGGGGCGGCATGGGGATTCAGATCTTCTGGCTGATCATGGCCGCAATCGTCGCATTGCTCGCCCTGAATAAGGGGCGCTCCGGGATCGGTTGGTTTCTTTACGGGTTTCTCATTTGGCCGATCGCCCTGGTCCATATCCTCCTGGCCATTCGAATTGCTCAAGGGGATCGACGATTGGCAGAGAGGCAGGGGCGACGGCCTTGTCTTCATTGCGCGGAAATGATCAAGCGGGAAGCGGCCATTTGTCCGTTCTGCTGCCGGACCTCGTTTTGCGCGCATAGAAGGAGATCGGAGAAATTGGTTCAGTTGAGGCGCGCGCATGGCCACAATTAAGAGAATTCGGACGCTAAAGGATGCTGGAATCCTGGCAGACAAGCGAGCAAACGACCACTGGCCTGATTTTCTCCGCTTCAATCTGATCTACGGATTCAACGGCTCTGGCAAGAGCACGTTGTCCCGAATCTTTGCCAGCTTGCAAGAAGGTAAGAGGCACGAATTGCTTCCGGACTCTGCTGAATTTGAGGTTGAGGCCGACGATGGCACGATTTATCGGACGCCGAACGACTTGCATGGAGTCGAGCGCCAAGTCTGTGTGTTCAATAGAGACTTCATTGAGAAAAATCTTCAATGGGAAGAGGGTCGAGCAAAGTCAATCTTCTATATCAGTCAAGAGCAAGCCGATCTCGTAGCGGAGCTTCGCGCTTCCGAGGTCAGGCTGGCAGAGCTCGGCAAGTCAAAAATCGCTCAACAGAAGCTATCTGCGGTACATGACAAGGCGCTAAAGACATATCGCACGGCAAGAGCACAGGTCGTAGCTAGTTCTCTACACCTAGGGAGCAGACGATACGAGGCGGGTCATCTAAGAAACGACTATGAGAAGTTAGAATACAATAAGAGTTCTGTGTTGTCCCCAGAGCAACTCAATGCGTTCGAAGATGTTGCGCGATTGTCAGCGCCTCTAGCTTCCTTGGCGGAGATTTCCGTCGATCTTGAGGTGATTCCCAAGCAGATTGAACTAGCGAGGGTTTTTTCAAATAGGGATGTTGGCGCGGTTCTGTTGGAAGAGCTTAGAGCGCATCCGTTTATGTTGGAGTGGGCAAAGGTCGGCTACGATTATCATGAGGAGCACGATCTGGAGTTCTGTCTCTTGTGTGGTAGCGAATTCTCCCGCGATCGAAGGTCGGCTCTTTCCGCCATGCTAAATGGGAAGGTTGGAGAGTTTCTTGAAACTCTAAAAGAATTAAGTGGTCAGATTGAGATTTCAAAACAAGCTGTTTCTCGAGTGATAGCTTCGTGCCCGAAGGCGATCGAAGTGGATCCATGGATCCGCGATGGTTATGAGGTAACGCGAGAAGATTTGCTTAAATCGATAGCAAGCCTTGAGGGATTTTTGAAAGAAGCGTCGCGGATTATCGGTGTTCGACTGGAAAACATTGTGGATCCGGTGGGAACATTTCTTCCAACGGAAGATATTGTACTTGCCAGATACAGTGAAACAAAGTCCGCGATTTCTTTGCTAAATAACCTGATCGGACGGCACAATTCTGGAGTAGAAGATTTCGAAAGCAAGCAAAGAACCGCGAGGGATGCAATCAAAAGACACTTTCTCGCAGAAGGAGATGTTGAAAACAAATCTTTAAAAGATGCGCTGGATGATTCTGTAAAAAAGGCTGTAGAAATTGAAGACGAGGTTGTTCAGGTTCAGTCAGAAATCGAGAGTCTGAAGGCGAAAGTCCGGACTCATGGCCCCGCGGCTGAGAGGATAACGGCGTTGGTGCGTGCATATTTGGGGCACGGGGAGTTGACTTTAGTCGCTGCAGATACTGGATATGAATTGCACAGGTATGGGAGTTTGGTTCGTGGTGCGCCTAGTGAAGGAGAGAAGACAGCGATTGCCCTTTGTTACTACCTTACCACGCTTGGGGAAGAGGGGCGCGACGTGCGGAATGTGGTCGCTATTGTCGACGATCCGATATCGAGTCTCGATACAAAGGCTATGAATTACGCGTGTTCACTGATCAGGCACCGGCTAAAGGATGTCGCGCAGTTATATTTGATGACGCACAATCAGCACTGCATGAACGAATTCAGAAAGGCGTGGGGCGGCTTAGCGGAGCCAAAGAACCCAGAAACAGAGCCTAGCGCCCGTCGGCTCTTCATAGATGTAACAATGCCAGCTGGCGCCAATCGAAGGGTCTCACGACTCGTTGATATGCCGCCTTTGCTGCGGGCGTATGACTCGGAATATCACTTTCTGTGCCAAAAAGTGCTCGAATTTGAGGCCGCTGGTGAAGGCCATTCGGATTATGGCTTCATGATGCCGAATGTCATCCGGCGCGTGCTGGAGATATTCTTAGCTTTCAAGGTTCCAGGGAGTAACCCAATAAAGGACAAGTTGGCTGCATTGTGTAAGCAGCATAAAGAGCTTGATCCAGAACGGCTATCCGCTCTGGAGCGCCTATCGCAAGTGGAGTCTCATTCAGATAATTTGGATGATCTTATCTCTCTCTCGTCAGCAACGGTTGAAGAGGCTCGGTCGGCGAATGCCGAACTTTTGAACCTGATGAAGGTGGCTGATGAGAGTCACACAATGGCGATACGAAGACAATGCAGGGTCAAAACGTAGTCCGCTGGTAAAAAAGATATGTGCAAGATGGGTCTCCCCCTTGATCCACCTCAACGCCTTCTTCCCCCTCCATCGCTAGGCTTTTTTTCGCCTGCTGCCGGACGTATTCTCGGGGCAAGGCGTTCGGCTGCCTGAAATCCCATAACCCCCTAAATGAACGCAACCCCGGGGGCGCGGGGGCGGTCAGCCCCCGGTGAAGAAGGCCTTAGCCGAGCCCGGGGCCCATCCTTCGAGACGCCCCCCTGCGGGGCGCTCCTCAGGATGAGGACAGGGGCGGTGCGAAGAACACGGTGTGAAGAACAAGGGCGCTGCAAGGGCCCACACAAGGGAGCGAGGAAGGACCATGGGGCGTTTCGACGAGGTCTATCAGGCCTCCATGCAGGATCCGGCGGGTTTCTGGGGCAAGGCGGCCGAGGAGATCCACTGGATCGAGAAGTGGGACAAGGTCCTGGATGCATCGGACCCGCCCTATTACCGCTGGTTTGCCGGCGGGGTGCTGAACACCTGCTACAACTGCGTCGACCGCCACGTGAAGGACGGGCGCGGCGACCAGACCGCCATCATCTACGATAGCCCGGTGACCGACCGGGTGAGCCACCTGACCTACCGCGAGCTGCAGGACCAGGTGGCGCGCTGCGCCGGGGCGCTGGCCGCGCGCGGCGTGGCCAAGGGCGACCGGGTGATCCTCTACATGCCGATGGTGCCCGAGGCGCTGGTCGCCATGCTGGCCTGCGCGCGCCTGGGCGCCGTCCACTCGGTGGTGTTCGGCGGTTTCGCCGCCAACGAGCTGGCGACGCGCATCGACGACGCGCGGCCCAAGGCCATCGTCTCGGCCTCCTGCGGCATCGAGGGGGCACGGGTCATCCCCTACAAGCCGCTGCTGGACGCCGCCCTCCAGATGGCGATCCACAAGCCGGCCTTCTGCCTCATTCTGCAGCGCCCGCAGGAGCACGCGGAGATGGCGGCGGGCCGCGATCACGACTGGGCCGAGGCGGTCGGTGCCGCCAAGCCGCACGATTGCGTGCCGGTGGCCGCCACCGATCCGCTCTACATCCTTTATACCTCGGGCACCACGGGCCAGCCCAAGGGCATCGTGCGCGACAACGGCGGCCACGCGGTGGCGCTGAAGTGGTCGATGAAGAACATCTACAACATCGATCCGGGCGAGGTGTTCTGGTCGGCCTCCGACGTCGGCTGGGTGGTGGGGCACTCCTACATCTGCTACGGCCCGCTGCTGCAGGGCGCGACCACGGTGGTCTACGAGGGCAAGCCGGTCGGCACGCCCGACGCCGGCGCCTTCTGGCGGGTGATCCAGCAGCACGGCGTGGTCAGTCTCATCACCGCGCCGACGGCGTTCCGCGCCATCCGCCAGCAGGACCCGGACGGCAAGCTGATCGGCGACTACGACCTGTCGAAGTTCCGCGTGCTGTTCCTGGCGGGGGAGCGTTGCGACCCGGATACCCTGGAGTGGGCGCAGGACCAGTTGAAGGTGCCGGTGATCGACCACTGGTGGCAGACCGAGACCGGCTGGTCCATCGCCGCCAACTGCATGGGCATCGAGCATCTGCCGGTGAAGGCGGGCTCGCCGACGCGGCCGGTGCCGGGCTGGGACCTCAGGGTGCTGGACGCCGACGGCAACCCAGTGCCGCGCGGCACCATCGGCGCCCTGGTGGGCAAGCTGCCGATGCCGCCGGGCTGCTTTCCCACCCTGTGGAACGCCAAGCAGCGCTACCACGACGCCTACCTGAAGAACTTCCCCGGCTACTACGCGACCGGCGATGCCGGCGTCATCGACGACGACGGCTACATCCACGTCATGGCGCGCACCGACGCCATCATCAACGAGGCGGGCCATCGCCTGTCCACCGGCGCGATGGAGGAGGTGCTGGCGGCCCATCCGGACGTCTCCGAGTGCGCCGTGATCGGCGTCTACGACCGGCTGAAGGGCCAGCTTCCCGTCGGCTTCCTGGTGCTGAAGGCCGGCGCCGATCCGGCCAACGAGGTGGCCAAGGAGGTGGTGCAGATGGTGCGCGACCGCATCGGCCCGGTGGCGGCCTTCAAGTCGGCGGCGGTGGTCAAGCGCCTGCCCAAGACCCGCTCCGGCAAGATCCTGCGCGCCACCATGCGCCAGCTCGCCGACGGCAGCGAGGTGAAGGTGCCCGCCACCATCGACGACCCGGCCATCCTCGACGAGATCAAGGAAACCCTGTCCAGTATCGGCTATCCGAAGGGCGGTTGACAGCAGCGGTCGCACCGCCCTCGCCACGCTCCTGCTGTCACCCTCGGGCTTGTCCCTCCCCAGAGTTCCTCCCCCCTTGATGGGGGGAGGTTAGGAGGGGGGTGGGGCCGCAAGTCCGAGCATGACCGTTGTTGCTGCGGTGGGTGAGGGGGCTTTCCGTTTTTCCGCTCCCCCCTTAGGGTGGAAGAGGAGAATCAAGAGACAAAGGGAAGCTTACTCATGCGCGTGAAAGACCAGGTCGTCGTGATCACCGGCGCGGCGGGGGGCATCGGCTATGGCTGTGCCCGGCGCTTCGCCGCCGAGGGGGCCAAGGTGGTGATCTCCGACATCGACCAGGCCAAGGGCGAGGAAGCCGCCGAGCGGCTGCAGGGCGAGGGTGCCGAGGCGGTCTTCGTCGCCTGCGATGTGGGCGACAAGGCCCAGGTGACCGCGCTGGTGGAGTCCGCCGTGGCCGCCTACGGGCGCCTCGACTGCATGGTGGCCAACGCCGGCATCGTGAAGGCCGGCGACTTCCTGGACTTCAGCGAGGAGGACTTCGACGCCGTCATCCGGGTGAACCTGAAGGGCGTCTTTCTCTGCGGCCAGACGGCGGCGAAGCAGATGGTCAATCAAGGACCGCGTGATGACGGTACCTGCGGGACCATCGTGAACATGTCGTCGATCAATGCCGTGGTGGCGATCCCCTCGATCACGCCCTACTGCGTCGCCAAGGGCGGCGTGAACCAGCTGACCAAGGTGATGTCCCTGGCGCTGGCCGACAAGGGCATCCGCGTGAACGCCGTCGGCCCGGGCTCGATCAACACCGAAATGGTGCGCGCGGTGAACAACGATCCTGCCGCCTGGGGGCGCATCATGATGCGCACGCCCATGGGCCGCCTGGGTGAGCCGGAGGAGATGGGCAACGTCGCCGTCTTCCTCGCCTCGTCGGACTCCGGCTACGTCACCGGCCAGACCATCTATGCCGACGGCGGCCGCCTGGGCCTCAACTACACGGTGCCGGTGAAGGACTAGGCCGGCGCGCGCGGGGCCGGGGGGAGAGGGGCCCATGGCCGAGATCACCGTCAGCTTCAATGCGGCGCTGGCCGCCGCCGTCGCGGCCTTGAAGGCTGCCGGCGCCTCGCCGGAGCACGCCGCGGCGACCGGCCGCGCCCTGGTGACGGCGGAGGCCGCGGGCAACCGCGGGGTCGGCCTGAAGCACCTCTTCACCTACGGCGCCGCGCTGCGCGAGGGCCGCGCCCGGGGCGACGCCCTGCCCGTCATCGACTCAGACGGCGGCAGCGTCACCCGCGTCGATGCCGCCGAGGGCCTGCCGCACCTGGGGGTCGAGCGGGCGCTGCCGGCGCTGGTTCAGAGTGCACAGACATCGGGCGTCGGCAGTCTCGCGCTGCGCAACGGCTATCCCTGCGGCGCCCTCGGCACCTTCGCCCGCCAGCTGGCCGAGGACCACGGCCTCGCCGCCCTGGTCGCCGCCAACGCCGGGCCGGCGGTGATGGCCGCGTCCGGCGGCAAGGCGCCGGTGTTCTGCACCAACCCCCTGGCCTTTGCGGTGCCGCAGGGCGACTCGGGACCGGCGCTGGTCATCGACCAGTCGTCGAGCGCGGCCTCCCTGGCCAAGGTCCGCGAGTACGCCGAGGCGGGCCGCGAGATTCCGGCGGGCTGGGCGCTCGATCCCGCCGGCCACCCGACCACCGACGCCCGCGCCGCCCTGGCCGGCAGCCTGCTGCCCTTCGGCGGCGCGCGCGGCGCCAACATCGCCCTCATGGTGGAGCTGCTGGCGGCCGGTCTGACCGGGGCGAACTGGTCGAAGGACGCCCCCGCCTTCAACAAGGGGTCGCGCTCGCCCGGTGCCGGACTCTTCATCCTCGCCATCGATCCGGGGCGCGGCGGGGCCGGTGAAAATTCCGGCGATTTTTTCACGGACCGGATCGCCGCCTGGATCGCCGCCGTCTCGGCCGAGGACGGCGTCCACCTGCCGGGCCTGGCCAAGGGCGAGGCGCTGGATCACGCCCGCCACCGCGGCTTCGCCGTCGACGCGGCGTTGTGGGCGCGGGTGAAGGAACTGGCCTAACGGATTGTAAAACCGATCCCGGCGGTGTCGGCGACGCCGGTGTTGCGCGCGATGACGTCGGCCAGGGTGGTGGTTCCCTCGATGACCGCCATGCCTTCCTCGGAGAACGTGGCCGGTGTGAAAACACTCTTTGACAGCAAGGGGTTAGTGAGTGCCTGGGTGAAGGCGTCGTTGGCCACCATGGTCTTCAGCAGCTCGCCCATCATCTCGTTGTCGTCGTAGCCTTCCGCGAAGATGCCGATGAACCACTCCAGATTGTCGATGGTGCCGTAGAGGGTCTGCAGTTTCGCCGCCAGCGCCGGGTCGCGGGTCAGGGTCTCGAAGTCCGTGTAGGGCTGCTTGCCGTAGTATTTGCGGTAGGCGTTGTAGGGCGCCAGGTTGCAGGTGCGCGCCATCAGCAGGCTGTTTTTCTTCACCTCGTGCAGGAACGGCGCCGTGTTGCCCAGGCCGATCCTGCCGGCCAGCTGGCGCGAGGCGTCGCGGCAGACCTGGTCGACGCCGACCTGCAGCAGCCAGGCGTTGCCGTGGCGCAGTTCCTTGGAGTCCCGCGTCTCGCCGGCGAAGGTGGCGGTGGCCGGGATCAGGTCGTGCCAGCGGTAGAGCAGGGCGAATTCAACGGCGATCCAGTTGGTGCGGTACCAGCTTTCCTCCTCGGCCATGCCGGGCACCACCATCAGCGGAAAGTCCGCCGGCGCGATGTGCACGATGTAATCGCCGATCACGATCTTCAGCAGCAGCACGATGCAGACGTTGCGCGCGGTCTGGAACACGCGTTCGTCGTCCCAGTCGGGATGCGCCTGCTGCAGCAGGCCGGCGACGCGGTTGTGCTCGCGCAGGAACAGCGTGTTCATCAGCGCATTGCCGATGGTCGAGTTGCCATGTTCCAGGCCGACGGCGAAGGAGGCGCGCTTCTGCGCGTCGTCGGCATGGGCGAAGACGCGGTTGAAGTTGGCTTCGCTGTAGAGGTCCTGGAATTCCGGCTTCAGTTCCATGGCGCCGCCGCGCGCCTCGAACAGCGAGGCGGGAAATTCCTCGCCATCGATGATCTGGCTTTTCAGCCGGCCGCCCTGCTTGGCGCGCAGCATATCGGTCTGCGCCGCGCTGATGCCGTAGATCTGGCAGAGGTCGATCTCGTGGTTGCTCTCGTTCTCGGCGAAGTCCTGCTTCGCCGGTTCCTTCCACTTGGTGCGCAGAAAGCTGTCGGTGAACCACTGGGCGAAGAAGGGAAACAGCAGGCTGGTGTCCGTCGCGCGGCGATCCTCGGTCCGCTTGAACAGCGCCAGCACGTCGTCGATCGGCGGCAGGGCGGCGTTGTACGCGCGCGCCGCACCCAGGTGGCGGCCGGAGTAGCGGCGGTCGGTCAGGCCCGGCCAGGTCGTATAGTCGGCGGCCATGGAAAACGGCCGCGGCCGCGAGCCGGTGGCATAGGCGTAGGAATTGATCAGCCTGCGATTGACGAAGCTGTGCAGCGGCGGCACCGCGGCGACGACCTTCAGAGCTTTGCCGATCAGCCAGTCCTTTATCGACTTCTTGCTCATGGCGTTTTCCTTTCCATCGCTGCGGAAGGTCCACTTACGGGAAGGGGAGCGTCGATGACAAACGCAATTCCGAGAAGACGGCGGTGCAGAGGAAGGGGGCCGTGGGATAGGCGTTACCCCGCTTGAGCAAGCTCACCCAAGAGGCCCCCAAGAGGCCCGCGCGAGGCCCGGTGCGGCAGCCATGAAAAAACCCCTCGTCCGCGGGGCGGGCGAGGGGTTTTCGAAAGCGAGGCCGAAACGTCAGTTCTTGGGCAGGCCGAAGTGTTCCAGCGAGAAGGGATTGTCCGACGTTTCGCTGGACGGCGCCATCGGCGCTTCCGGTTCGATCTCCGGCTGCGGCAGGGTGATGCCGGCTTTCTCCGCCGCCTTGCGCGCCTTGTCGACCGCCGCGTTGAGGTCGACCTGGGTGCACAGGCCCAGCAGCACAGGGTCGCGCGGACGGATGTTCGGCGAGTTCCAGTGGCTGCGCTCGCGGATCGCCTGGATGGTCGTCTTGGTGGTGCCGATCAGGCGGGCGACCTGGGAATCCTTCAGCTCCGGATGGTGGCGCACCAGCCAGGCAATGCCGTCGGGCTTGTCCTGGCGCTTGGCCACCGGCGTGTAGCGCGGGCCCTTGGTGCGCTTGGACGGCTGCGGCAGGTCGCTCTTGGCCATCGCCAGGCGCGCGGTGCCATCGGCCTCGCAGCGCACGATCTCGGCCCGCGTCAGCTCGCCGCTGACGATCGGGTCCATGCCCTGAATCCCCATGGCGACCTCGCCGGCGGCGATGCCTTGCACCTCCAGGGGGTGCAGGCCGCAGAATTCGGCGATCTGGTCGAACGACAGACCGGTATTGTCGATCAGCCAGACGGCCGTCGCCTTCGGCATGAGCGGTAGTGACATAAAATCCTCCTTCCTTCGACCGGCGGCAGTTCCCTGCGCCCGGCCGGCGGCAATCCTGTGATGCCGACGTGGGAATACTCCCAATATAGGACGCCGCCAAGCGGGAATAAAGCGCGGCGGCGGCTTCCCTGTGTGATTTCGACAAGTGAAGCGAAATCAAAAGGTTAGCAAAGCCTGACGTGTCAACGCCGGCAATCAGCCGGCCTTCGGCTTGCCGGGGCGGAGCTTGCGCTCGTCGGCGACGATGTCGCCGCTGGCGCCCAGCAGGTCGGTGAGGTAGGCGATTTCGGCTTCCAGACGGTATTCGGTGTGGCGCAGGGCCCATTGCTTGGCCAGGCCCACCTTGGGGCGGGCGACCTCGTTGACCTCTTGGCTTTGCACCAGCATGGCCCGTAACTGGTCCAGGCGTCCGCTCAGGACCGACGGCAGGCTTTCCAAAGCCGCGGGGTCGATCTGGGTGAGGGCGAGGTCGAAGGGATCGTATTTGAACCAGACCTCGCGCAGACCCTCGCGGCGCAGCGCCGCCAGGGCGCGGCGTCCCGCCGGGGTGATCTCATAGAGCTGGCGGACCGGGCGGATTCCCTCCAGATCCTGGCCTGCTTCCAGCAGCAACCCT
>JBHJIR010000117.1:0-4206 GCA_050043265.1 Kiloniellaceae bacterium | reverse complement strand
GGTCGCCGCCCACGCCTTGTCGCGCGGCGGCCTCGCCGCCCTCATGGCCGCGCTGCCGCCGGCGCGCCGCGACGGCCTGGCCGTCATCACCGGGCGGCCGGGCGGCGCCGATGCCGTTATCGCCTTCGCGTTGGGGGCGCTGGCCGCCTTCCTGCTGCTCGATCTCGGCGTCGCCCTGGCGGCGATTGCCACCTGTGCCACCGTTCAGGCTGTCCTGGCGCTGCTGGCGCGCCGGCAAATCGGCGGTATCACCGGCGACGTACTGGGCGCCGCGCAACAACTGGGCGAAGCGGCGGTGCTGCTGGACGCCTGAGCAGGGGGAGCCCCTAATCTTGGCCAATAGCCCGACCCGCTGGTGGTGGATCCGCCACGCCACGGTGACCCGCCATGCCGGCCGCATCTACGGCAACCAGGATGTGGCCTGCGATTGCAGCGACGAGGCGGTGTTCCGCGGCCTGGCCGCGCAACTGCCCGACGACGCGGTCTGGATCGTGACACCGCTGGGCCGAACCCGCGCCACCGCCGAAGCCCTCGCCCGCCACCACGCCGCAGTACCCGCCGATTTCGAGATCGAGCCACGCCTGGCCGAGCAGAACTTCGGCGAGTGGCAGGGCCTGACCCATGACGAACTGGCACAACAGCGCAGCGGCGCCTGGCACCGTTTCTGGTTGGCACCGGCCGAGGAAGTGCCGCCGGGCGGCGAGAGCTTCGCGGCCGTCAGCGCCCGCGTGGCCGAGGCCATCGAAGCCCTGACCCGCCGACACGCCGGGCGCGATATCGTCTGCGTCAGCCACGGCGGGCCGATCCGCGCCGCCCTGAGCCTCGCCCTTGCCGTCCCCCCGGAGCAGGCACTGGCTTTCAGCGTGGACAATTGCGCGCTCACCCGGCTCGATCACTTCGCTGCCGAAGACGCTATGCCGGGGGGAGGTTTAGGCGGGGCCTGGCGTATTGCCGGGGTGAACCTGCGTGCCTCGGCAACGACATAATTGGAGACCTCTAATGACTCACTGGCCCGCCGGAGTCGCCATGTTAGGGTCGGCGCCGCCGAAGAGGGAGCCAATACGAGATCGGCCAACACTAGATTGGAGGGACCCCCAGCCATGACCCGTTTCATCCAGCCTGCCGAGCCGCTCACCAGGCGCCGCTTCGCCGGCGCCACGCTGGCCCTGGCCGCCGCCGGCCTCTGCCTTGCCGCACCCGGCAGCGCGCGTGCGGAGACCGAAGCCGAAACCTTCGTCATCGAATCGCGCCTTTCCGTCGACCGCCTGATGGCCGACAAGGACTTCTTCGAGCTGCCGAAGATCATCAAGCGCGCCAAGGGCATCTTTATCGTGCCGCAGTTGGTCAAGGCCGGCTTCATCGTGGGCGCCGAGGCCGGCACCGGCGTGTTCCTGGCACGCGGCACCGACGGGACTTGGTCGCCGCCGGCCTTCTACACCCTGGGGGCCGGGTCCATCGGCCTGCAGATCGGCGGCGAGGTGAAGGAGGTCGTCTTCGTCCTGATGAGCGACAAGGCAGTCGACGCCATGCTGTCCAGCGAGTTCAAGTTGGGCGCCGACGCGTCCGTCACCGTCGGCCCGATCGGCCGCGGCATCGAGGCGTCGCGCACCACCGATTTCACCTCCGACATCTACGCCTTCTCGAAATCGGTCGGCCTGTTCGGCGGCGGCGCCCTGGAAGGCGCCAAAATCTTCACCCGTCAGTCGCTGAACGAAAGCTACTACGCCCCGGGCGCCACGCCGCGTGCCATCGTCATCCAGCGCAAGTTCACCAACCTGCAGGCCGACAGCCTGCGCGCGCTGCTGCCGTAAAGGCCGGCTGCGACGGGGGGCCGCATTGCGCCGCCGCGGAGAAGTGCCTATCTCAGGTGCTTACTTGGTCTCAAGTACCGATCCGGGCACGGCGCCTCCCCCCGTGTTTTCATTTGCTGCACCCCCGCGTTAGGCTGACCCCATGTCGACAAAGACCCGCATCCTCCTGATCCTCGTGCTGGCCCTGGTGTTGGCTGGCGGCGGCCTTGCCGCCGGGTATGCCGTGCAGCCGCAGAAGCCCGGAGGCATCGTCGCCAGCCAAGGTGCTGGCAGCGGCAAGGCCCTGATCGGCGGCGCCTTCACCCTGACCGACCAGACGGGCGAGCGCCGGACCGAGGCCGACCTGAAAGGCCACTACAGCCTGGTCTACTTCGGCTACACCTACTGCCCGGACATCTGCCCGACCTCGCTCAGCGCCATGACCCAGGGCCTCGACCTGCTGGCGGAGAGCGACCCGGCCAAGGCGGCGGCGGTGCTGCCGGTATTCATCACCATCGATCCCGAGCGCGATACCGCCGAGGCGCTGGCCGGCTACGCCGAGCATTTCCATCCACGCCTGATGGCGCTGACCGGTACGCCGGAGGAAATCGCCGTCACCGCCAAGGCCTACCGCATCTACTATCAGAAGGTGCAGGAGCCGGACGCCAGCGACTACCTGATGGACCACTCCTCGATCATCTACCTGATGGGCCCGGACGGCAGCTACCTGAGCCACTTCACCCACGCCAGCACCGCCGACGACATCGCCAAGGGGCTGGCCGAAACGGTGGACCCGGCGCTGGCGACGGGAAGCTGACGGGCAAACCCAAGCCTCACCCTGAGGCGCCGCGTAGCGCCGTCGCGAAGGGCGAGGCCGGCACCTATATGTCGGCGAGGCGCCGGCCGCTGTCGGCATCGAAGAGGTGCAGCGCGCCGGGGTCGGCCGCCAGCGCCACCGCTTCGCCCTCGCGGATCGCCGCCGAGCCGGGCAGCCTGAGAGTCAGCAGGTCGCCGTCGCTCCC
This sequence comes from Kiloniellaceae bacterium, assembly GCA_050043265.1. Lineage (GTDB taxonomy): Bacteria > Pseudomonadota > Alphaproteobacteria > Kiloniellales > Kiloniellaceae > Pelagibius. The sequence continues at coordinate 1,394 of JBHJIR010000117.1, read as the reverse complement.
AGCGATGGCCCCGGGGGCACCCCCAGTGGCGCCCCCGGTAGCGCCCCGGGTAGCGCCCCGGGCCAGCACGCCGTGCGCCAGGATATCGGCGCCGAGGGTTTCCACCATCTGGACCTGCAACGTGAAGGCCGCGGCCGAGTCCGCGGCGCGGTGCAGGTGTTCGGGCCGCACGCCCAGGGTGACGCGCCGACCGGACTGGTTCGGCAGACCCTCAGCCGGCAGCCGCAGATGCCCGCCGCCGGCCAGCGCAAGCCGGTCGCCGGCAACCTCCGCCGTCATGAAGTTCATCGCCGGCGAGCCGATGAAACCGGCGACGAAGAGGCTGGCCGGACGCTCGTAGACTGCCATCGGCGCGTCGATCTGTTCGGCATGGCCGGCATTCATCACGATGAGGCGGTCGGCCATTGTCATCGCCTCGACCTGGTCGTGGGTGACGTAGACCGAGGTGGTGCCGAGGCGTCGCTGCAGGCGCTTGATCTCCAGGCGCATCTGCACGCGCAGCTTGGCGTCGAGATTGGACAGCGGTTCGTCGAACAGGAAGGCCGCCGGCTGGCGCACGATGGCGCGGCCCATGGCGACGCGCTGGCGCTGGCCGCCGGAAAGCTGGCGCGGCTTGCGCTGCAGCAGTTCCTGCAGTTCCAGGATCGCCGCCGCCTCGTTCACCCGGCTGTCGATCTCCGCCTTGGGTTTGCCGGCGATCTTCAGGCCGTAGGCCATGTTGTCGTAGACCGTCATGTGGGGATAGAGCGCGTAGTTCTGGAACACCATGGCGATGTCGCGGTCCTTCGGCTCCAGCCTGTTGACCACGCGCCCGCCGATGGAGATTTCGCCCTCGGTGATGACCTCCAGGCCGGCGATCATGCGCAGCAGGGTCGACTTGCCGCAGCCCGAGGGCCCGACGATCACGACGAACTCGCCATCGGCAATGTCGACCGAGACGCCGTGGATGACGGCATTGTCGCCGTAGCTCTTCTTCACATTGCGCAGGAAAATTTCTGCCATCGGTTTTGTCCGTGTCACTTCTCGGTTTCGACGAGGCCCTTCACGAAGAGCCGTTGCATGACCACCACCACGAAAACCGGCGGCATCATTGCCAGCATGGCGGTTGCCATGACGACCGGCCAATTGGTCTGGTCCTCGCTGGGGGCGATCATCTGGGTTATGCCCATCACGATGGTGTTCATCGAGGGATCCGTTGTCACCAGCAAGGGCCAGAGATACTGGTTCCAGCCGTAGATGAAGAGGATGACGAAGAGGGCGGCGATGTTCGTGCGTCTGAGGGGCAGCAGGCTCACCTTGAAGAAGCGCAGCGGACCGGCACCGTCCAAGCGCGCGGCCTCGAGCAGTACGACCACCACGGTGAGGAAGAAATCCCAGAACAGGAAGATCGAGGT
>JBHJIR010000116.1:0-16760 GCA_050043265.1 Kiloniellaceae bacterium | reverse complement strand
GCCAGCGCCTGCTGGCGGGCGGCCTCGATCTCCGCTGCGATCTCGGCGATCTTCTTCTCGCGGGCGGCTTCGTTCTCGATGTGCTCGGCCTCGTGGGCGATGCGCATTTCCAGGTTGCCGCCCAGCTGGATGTCGGTGCCGCGGCCGGCCATGTTGGTGGCGATGGTCACCGCGCCGGGCACGCCGGCCTGGGAGATGATGAAGGCTTCCTGCTCGTGGAAGCGGGCGTTCAGCACCTGGTGCTTGATGCCTTCCTTTTTCAGCGCGTCGGCCAGCATTTCCGACTTCTCGATCGACACCGTGCCGACCAGGATCGGCTGGCCGCGCTGCTGGCACTCGCGCACCTGCTCCAGCATCGCCTGGTATTTTTCCTTGGCGGTGCGGTAGACCTCGTCGTCGTAGTCCTTGCGGACGGTCGGCACGTTGGTCGGAATCTCGATGACTTCCAGGTTGTAGGTCTCCAGGAACTCGCCGGCCTCGGTCATCGCCGTGCCGGTCATGCCGCACAGCTTGGGGTAGAGGCGGAAGTAGTTCTGGAAGGTGATCGAGGCGAGCGTCTGGTTCTCCTGCTGGATGGTGACGCCTTCCTTGGCCTCCAGCGCCTGGTGCAGGCCCTCGGAGTAGCGGCGCCCTTCCATCATGCGGCCGGTGAACTCGTCGATGATGACGACCTTGTCGTCCTTCACGATGTAGTCGGTATCGCGGCTGAACAGCTTGTGTGCGCGCAGCGCCTGATTGGCGTGGTGCAGCAGGGAGACGTTCTGGATGTCGAACAGGCCGCCTTCCTCGATGTGCCCGGCTTCGCGCAGCAGTTCTTCCATGTGTTCGGTGCCGACCTCGGTGAAGGTGACGGAGCGCGCCTTCTCGTCCTTCTCGAAGTCCTCGTCGACCAGATGCGGCATCAGCTTGTTCACCGCGACGTAGGAGGCCGAGGAATCCTCGGCCGGGCCGGAGATGATCAGCGGCGTGCGCGCTTCGTCGATCAGGATCGAGTCGACCTCGTCGACGATGGCGAAGTTGAACTCGCGCTGGACCATGTCCTCCAGGCGGAACTTCATGTTGTCGCGCAGGTAGTCGAAGCCGAATTCGTTGTTGGTGCCGTAGGTCACATCGGCGGCGTAGGCGGCGCGGCGCTCGTCCTCGCTCAGGCCGTGGACGATGCAGCCCGTGGTCAGGCCCAGGAAGCGGTAGACCTCGCCCATCCAGGCGGCGTCGCGCTTGGCCAGGTAGTCGTTGACCGTGACCACGTGGACGCCCTTGCCGGCCAGCGCGTTCAGGTAGACCGCCAGGGTGGCGACCAGGGTCTTGCCCTCGCCGGTCTTCATCTCGGCGAGCTTGCCCTGGTGCAGCACCATGCCGCCGATCAACTGCATGTCGTAGTGGCGCTGGCCGAGGGTGCGCTTGGCGGCCTCGCGCACCGTGGCGAAGGCGTCGGGCAGGATGTCGTCCAGGCTCTCGCCCTGGGCCAGACGGCCGCGCAACTCGGCGGACCGGCCGCGCAGGGCTTCGTCGCTGAGCTCTTGGACCTGGGGCTCCAGCGCGTTGATCGCCGCGACGGTCGGGTTCAGGCCCTTTAGAAAGCGGTCGTTCGCCGACCCAAACAGCCGCTTGGCGAGCACGCCGAACATGCGAGATCCTTACGATTTATAGAGTGCCGGCCGGAAGCCGATTTCACGTGGTGTGCCACATAGGGCCCCGGCTTCGGGCTGTCAACGATGGTGCCCGCCTGGGAATGGGCCCGGGAAGGGCCCGGGAAGGGCCAGGGAACGGGCCGGGGAACGGGCCGGGGAACCGCCAGGCAAGGGGCCGGGGCACCGGCAGGAGAATCGGCACCGGAGGGGTCGCATTTCGGCCTGGATTATCGCTGATTTGTCCCGCGCTTTCGTCCCAGTTCGCCTCTTGTGATATGCCCCGTGCCGTGCATGATGCGTAGCCATGGCGGGACGGGAACACAACAGGATCGTCGGCACCCTGCGGCGGCCCCGGCGGCCGGCGCGGCAACGGCTTGTCGTGGGATTCCGGGTGTTTACCGCCACTCTCGCCGGCAGCCTCGCCGTCGCCCTGATACTTGCCTCGGCCCTGCCCGCAACGGCCCAGAGCGCGGCGCCGGCGGCGGTGCCGCACCGCGCCCCGCCGGCGCCCCAGGATGCCCAGGATGCCCAGGATGCAGGGAGCCAGGGTTTAGGGGATCTGCCGCTGCCGGCCGAGCCGCCGGCGCCCGCCGCCGGCCCGGAAATCGCCCGCCTGAAGGAAGCTTTCCAGCAGATGAGCGCGCAGAACCCTGTGGTGGCGCGGGTCAATGGGCATGAAATCCGCTGGGCCGAGGTGGTTGCCTCCGCCGACGATCTGCCGGCGCGCTACCGCGACCAGATCGAATCGGTGTTTCCGGCCCTGATCGACCGTCTGGTCGAGCTGCGCCTGCTGGCCGACGCTGCCCGTGCCGAAGGCCTGGACGAGGATGCCGCCGTGCGCCGGCGCCTCGCCGCCTACGAGGACCGCGTGCTGTCCGGCGCCCTGGTGGAGCGGATCGTGGCGCAGACCGTCACCACCGCGTCGCTGCGTCAGCGCTACGACGCCCTGGTGGCCTCGCGCCGCGGCGACCGCGAAATCCACGCCCGCCATATCCTGCTGGACAGCGAGGCGGCCGCCGATGCGGCGATCGCCCGGCTGGACGCGGGCGAGGTTTTCATTTCGCTGGCGACCGAACTGTCCCAGGGACCTTCGGCCGAGCGCGGCGGCGACCTTGGTTATTTTTACCCCAGCCGCATGGCGCCGGCCTTCGCCGAGGCGGTCTTGGCGCTGGAGCCCGGCGAATACACCGCAAAACCGGTCCGCACCGAGTTCGGCTGGCATGTGATCCTGCTGGTCGCCCGCCAGGCCGACAATATCCCCTCCTTCCTCGACATGCAGGATCGGCTGCGCGAGGAGGCGACCAAGGCGGCGGTCGACCGGCTGCTGCTCGGCCTGCGCCAGGACGCCGCCCTGGAGATGTTCCCCGAAGACGCGCTTTCCGGCGGCGCCGGCACCGGCACGGCGGAGGGCGCCCAATGACCCCCGCTCTTGTCGCCGGGCCGTTCGCCGGCCCCATTGTCGGCGCATTTGCCTGTTACCCAGGCCGCGCCGCCTTCTCCCTTTCCGCCCCGATGTAGCCGGGTTGCGGTAATCCCCCCGAAGAGGGCGCTACGCCCCGCAAGGAGAAATGTCCCATGACGAAGAAGCCTTTTGCCGCCGCCCTGCTCGTTGCCGGGCTGGCCTTTGCCGCCGGATCCGCCGCCCCCTCGGCCTGGGCCCAGGATACCGCTGCCCCCGATGCCGCTGCCCCTGATGCTGGGGAGAAGAGCGACGTCGTCGCCGTGGTGAACGGCAAGGAGATCAACGAGTCCGATCTGGTGGCCTTCATCCAGCAGCTGCCGCCGCAGCTGCAGTCCCAGGTGCAGATGCTGATGCCGCAGATCCTCGACCAGCTGGTCAACAACGCGCTGTCCAGCGATGCGGGCCGCAGCGCCGGTCTGGCCACGGATGAAGAGGTGCAGAGCCGGGTCAGCAAGATCGAGGACCTTATCATCGGCCAGACCTACCTGCAGCGCGCCATCGACAAGCGCGTCACCGACGAGAAGCTGGAGGCGGCCTACCAGGCTTTCATCGCCGAGAACCCGCCGCAGCGCGAGCTGAAGGCCCGCCACATCCTGGTCGAGACCGAGGATGAGGCCAAAGGCCTGATCGCAGAGCTGGACGGCGGCGCCGACTTCGCCGAACTGGCCAAGGCGCACTCGACCGGCCCGAGCGGCGCCAGTGGCGGCGAGCTGCCGCCGTTCAAGGAAGGCGAGATGGTGCCGGCCTTCTCCGACGCCGCCTTCGCGATGGAGGTCGGCAGCTACTCCAAGGAGCCGGTGAAGACCCAGTTCGGCTACCACGTCATCAAGCTGGAGGGCAGCTCCATGGCCGAGCCGCCGGCCAAGGAAGCGGTCGAAGGCCAGCTGCGCGACAAGCTGTCCCAGGAAGCGGTCGAGGAGATCTATGCCGAGCTGCGCGACGGTGCGGAGATCGACATCCTGCTCGGCAAGCCCGCCCCCGGCGAGGCGCCCGCCGCCACCCCGGAAAGCGGCGAGGCCGCCCCGGACGCTCCGGCGCCGGGCAGCAATTGATCCGCCGGACATTGCTGTTTAAGCATCCGGTGTTTGCGATGACTTCGCGGGGGATTTTGCCGTGTCTTTGAAGCGCTCTCCTTTGGCGCCGAAACGCTTTCCGACGCTGCCGCCGATTGCCGGCGTCAGCTTTGCGACCGCCGCCTGCGGTATCAAGTACAAGGGGCGGACGGATGTCTGCCTGATGGTGATGGATGCCGGCAGCACCGTCGCCGGGGTGCTGACCCGCTCGAAGACCGCCTCGGCGCCGGTCGACTGGTGCCGCCAGCAGCTGCCGCACGGCCGCGCCCGCGCCATCATCGTGAACTCCGGCAACGCCAACGCCTTCACCGGCAAGACCGGCGAGACCTCGGTGCGGCGTGTCGTCGAGGCGGTGGCCGCCAGCCTGGGCTGCCGCCGCCAGGACGTGCTGGCGGCGTCGACCGGCGTGATCGGCCAGCCGCTGCCGACGGAAAAGTTCGTCCAGGCCGTCCAGGCGCTGCCGAAGAAGCTGAAGGCCGACGGCCTGAAGGACGCGGCGGCGGCCATCATGACCACCGACACCTATCCCAAGGTGGCGGTGCGGCGTACGGAGATCGGCGGCAAGCCGGTGACCATCGCCGGCATTGCCAAGGGCTCCGGCATGATCGCGCCGGACATGGCGACCATGCTGTCGTTCGTGTTCACCGATGCCCGCCTGCCGGCAACGGTGCTGCAGACCCTGCTGCGTGAAGGTGTCGACAAGTCGTTCAACTGCATCACCGTCGACGGCGATACCTCGACCAGCGACACGCTGCTGATGGGCGCTACCGGGAAGGCCAAGCATCCGCGCATCAGCGAGCCGCGCGACCCGCGGCTGGCGGAGTTTCGCGCCGCGCTGGACGATCTGCTGAGCGATCTCGCCCAGCAGGTGGTGCGCGACGGCGAGGGTGCCGGCAAGTTCATCACCATCAAGGTGCGCGGCGCCGCCTCGCAGCGGGGCGCCCGGCGCATCGGCCTGGCCATCGCCAACTCGCCGCTGGTGAAGACCGCCATCGCCGGCGAGGATGCCAATTGGGGCCGCATCGTCATGGCCGTCGGCAAGTCCGGCGAGCGCGCCGACCGCGACCGCCTGGGCATCGCCATCGGCGGCGTGCAGGTGGCCGCCGAGGGCGAAGTGGTGCCGGGCTACGACGAGGCGCCGGTGGCCCAGCACATGAAGGGCAGCGAGATCGACATCGAGGTCGACATCGGCATCGGGCGCGGCCAGGCCACGGTATGGACCTGCGACCTGACCCACGGCTACATCTCGATCAACGCCGACTACCGGAGCTGAGCGTTTGGCGGAGACTGCGCGACCGCCCGACTCCGGCTGCTGGCGCGACGACGCCCGCGGCGACGCGGCGTCGGACAAGACGCGGCCGATCCTGCTGGTGGCCGCGGCGGCGCTGGTCGACATTGACGGTCGCGTGCTGATCGCCGAACGCCCGGCGGGCCGTTCCATGGCCGGCCTGTGGGAGTTTCCCGGCGGTAAGGTGCAGGAAGGCGAGACTCCGGAGGCCGCCCTGGTGCGCGAACTGCAGGAGGAACTGGGCATCGACACGCGGCAAAGCTGCCTGGCGCCGGTCGCTTTCGCCTCCCATGCCTACGACGATTTCCATCTGCTGATGCCGCTGTTCGCCTGCCGGACCTGGCAGGGCCAGCCGCACGGCCGCGAAGGCCAGCGCCTCGCCTGGGTGAAACCGGCGCGCCTTGCCGATTATACGATGCCGCCGGCCGACGTGCCGCTGATCGCGCTGCTGCGCGATCTGCTCTGAAACGCCGCTTTGCAAGACAGCGTTCCTGCGACATTCCCGGGAACGGCTGCAGAATACTTGCTACTGGCGGTTGCCGGGAGGTAGAATAAGAAATCGATTCTATTTTCGTTATTTCATGAGATGAATATTTCTGGGCCCCGTGTCTACGCTTATTAGCCGCAACATTACGCTCGCGGACAGGCGGACGAGTATCCGGCTCGAACCGGAAATGTGGGATGCTTTGAGTGAAATCTGCGCGCGGGAAAGCCGCAGTCTTCATGACATTTGCACCCAGATCGACCGCGAACGCACGCAATCGGGCCTGACCGCCGCGGTCAGGGTCTTCATCCTCAATTATTTCCGCCAGAAGTCCCGCGAAACCCGCCCCGGCCCCGTTACCGCCCCGCCGGGCGCCGGCGACCGCGCCTAAGGCTTCCCCGTTTTCCCGCCACTGGGCTTCCCAACCGGGGGCTTCCCAACCGCGGGCTTCTCCCCTGCCGGAACCTCGGTGCTGTCGAGTGCCGCGGCGAGGCGTGCCTGGGCACTGCCCGGCCTGAGCGCCTGGGGCTGCGAATCGTGCGGCGCCCAGCCGGGCAGATAGAGGATCTCGAAGGTCGCCGGGATGCGTCCGGCGGCGTCGGCGTGGGTTTGCGCATAGATCGCCGCCGCGCGCAGCAGGGTTTCCCGCCGGCTCAGGCCGCGCCGCCGGTTGCGGTCGGCGCCGGTCTCGCCCATGCCGCGCAGGTCGTGCATCAGGGCCAGGGCGGAGGGATAGGTGACGGTCAGGCTGTCGGTGTCGGCCACCGGCAGGGCAAAGCCGGCGCGCTGCAGCAGCGCGCACATGTCGCGCAGGTCGGCCAGCGGTGACACCCGCGGGCGGACTCCGCCCTCGACCTCGATCTCCGCCTGCATCAGCGCCGCGCGCAGTTCCTTCAGGCTGTCGCCGCCGATCATGGCGGCCAGGAACAGGCCGTCCGGCTTCAGCGTACGGGCGAGCTGCAGCAGGCTGCCCGGCAGGTCGTTTACCCAGTGCAGGCTCAGCACCGAGACGACGAGGTCGAGCGACGCCGCGGCGAAGGGCAGGGCCTCTTCGTCGGCGACCAGTGTGGGCGTCGCCAGGCCCGGGACGCCGGCGGCGGCGAGCCGCGCCATGGCCGGGGAGAGGTCGGCCTGCACCAGGGTCTCGATGCCGCCCAGGCGCGCCGGATGTGCCGCCAGCAGCTCGGCGACGACGCCGTGGTGGCAACCGAGGTCGAGCGCCAGGGGAAAACGGCGTCGAATGTCCTCCAGGCGGTCGAGCAGGCGCTCGGCCACCTCGCGGATCAGGAAGTCGTGCCCGGCGATGCCGGCGGCAGCGCGCGCGCGGTGGCGCCGCAGGACCCGCCGGTCGAAGATTTCCCGTGTGTCGTGGGCGGCTGGGTGGGCGGCTGGTGTGGCGGGGGTATCGGTCATGGCCGCCACTATGGCGTGGCCGCCCCGCCGCGAAAAGGCCGAGGCATCTGTCCGCGACGTTGACGGGCGCCGCCGGCTGCGGCGAAGATCGCAGGCCCTGCCGGACAGCGCCGCCCCCACGCCCGCCTTGTTGCCTCCGCCGCCCCAATCCCTGGGGCGATCCCCCAGGCAATCCCTCAAATCCCTGGCGCGATCATGCGGGCGGTCTTGCGGCTGGGCGCTCGACCTCCTGCTGCCGCCGCGCTGCCTTGGCTGCGGCCTGGTGGTCGAGGTCCAGGGGGCGCTCTGCCCGTCCTGCTGGTCGGCAATCACCTTCGTCGCCGACCCGCAATGCCGGTGCTGCGGCCTGCCTTTCGCCTTCGACAGCGAAACCCTGGCCCCCAGTGACCCGGGCAACCCGGGTGGCCCCGGCGCCCTGGAATGCGGCGCCTGCCTGGCCGAGCCGCCGCCCTTCGGCCGGGCCCGGGCGGTGATGCGCTACGACGACGGCAGCCGCCCCCTGCTGTTGGGCTTCAAGCACGGCGACCGGACCGAGGCGGCGCCGCCCTTTGCCGCCTGGATGGCGCGCAGCGGCGCCGAACTGCTGGCCGGGGCGGAGGTCATCGCGCCGGTACCGCTGCACTGGCGCCGGCTCTTTGCCCGGCGTTTCAACCAGGCGGCCTTGCTGGCTCAGGCTCTCGGCAGCCGCAGTGGCCTGCCCGTCGTGCCGGACCTGCTGGTCCGGCGCCGGGCGACGCCCTCCCAGGGCCATCTCAGCCGGGCCGAGCGCCAGCGCAACGTCGCCGGCGCCTTTGCCGTCAACCCGCGCCGCGCGGCGGCCCTGCAGGGCCGCCGGCTGCTGCTGGTGGACGACGTCATGACCACCGGCGCCACGGTCTCCGCTTGCGCCCGCGCGGCACTGAAGGGCGGTGCGGCGGCGGTCGACGTGCTGGTGCTGGCCCGCGCCCTCCGCGACTGAAGGGGGACCGGGTTGCTGGACGGGGGCTGGAGAGGGCGCGGGGGCAGGGGCCTGGACAAGCGGGTGCCGCGTCACCAGATTGACGCCGTGGGGCAGCGGTGTGGGCCGCGGTGTCGGGCCGGGGTCCCGCTTCGGTCTTCAGGCGAATGGGACCACAAGGAGAGTGCCGTTTATCATGGCGAAAGTTGAAGTCTATTCCAGCATGCTGTGCGGCTTCTGCTACCGGGCAAAGAAGCTGCTGGAGCAGAAGGGCGTCGCCTTCACCGAGATCGACGTCATGGCGCATCCGTCGCGCCGTGCCGAGATGGTCCAGCGCAGCGGCGGGCGCACGTCGGTGCCGCAGATCTTCATCGACGACCGCCACATCGGCGGTTGCGACGAGCTCTATGCCCTGGAGTCCAAGGACAAGCTGGACGGCCTGCTGACGCCGGCGGGCTAGGCTTTTTCCGGTCTTTTCGACGAAGCCTCTGTCGACGCTTCCTGCGCCTGGGCGCAGAGCCGCTGCACCGCCGCCGGGGCGGGCTTTTCCACGATGACGTTTTCGTAGGCGACGATGGTCAGGCGGTCCTGGAAGGCCTCCAGCAACTCGCCGTCATACAGCAGGAAGTGCGGGTTGCTCGGCTTGCCGAAGCGCTCGTTGCCTTGGGCGAAGGTCTCGTAGATCAGCACGCCGCCGGGGGCGAGCGCCTCCGCGATGGGGCCGAACAGCGGACGGTGCAGGTAGTTTGTCACCACGATGGCGCCGAAGCGGCGCTGGAAGAATGCCGGCAGGGAACCGGCCTCCCCCTGGCCGGTTTCCAGGTCGCAGGCCAGCACCTCCAGGTGCGGGTCGCCTTCGGGCGCCGCCAGCCGCGACAGATCGCGGTCGACTGCCAACACCGGATGGCCGCGCTCCAGGAACAGGCGGGTATGGCGTCCGCCGCCGCAGGCCAGGTCTAGCACCGGGGCGCCGGGCGCCACCAGCGCGGCGAAGCGCGCCACCCAGGCCGAGGGCGCCTGCGGCCCCTGCGCTTTCCCGGTGCCTCGGCGGCCTGCACTTTGACTATCGGTGGGCTTCACCCTATCTGTTTTCCGGGACTATAGTATGTTTTCCTGAACGCGGCGCCGATCCGGCGTCGCTCTTGTTGGAACCGTTTGCATTGCCATGATCGTCTACGATCTCAAATGCCGTAAGGACCACGTCTTCGAGGCCTGGTTTCCAGACAGCGCCAGCTTCGCCGAGCAGGCTGCCGGCGGCAAGGTGCTTTGCCCTGTCTGCGGCAGCAGGAAGGTAGCCAAGGCCCTGATGGCGCCGAACGTGGTGGCCAAGAAGGGCCGCACGGCGGGACCGGTGAAAGCGGATGCCAAAGCGCCCGGCGGCGGGATGGCCCCCGGCGCTGCCGCCGTCACGGCCGACCAGGACAGCGAAAAGGCCGGCCAGTTGCGCCGGCTGCTGCGCGATCTGCGCGACCACGTGGAAAAGAACTGCGACTACGTCGGCCCGGCGTTCGCCGAGGAGGCGCGCAAGATCCACTACGGCGAAACTGACGCCCGCGGCATCTACGGCGAAACCTCCGCCGACGAGGCCGAGGCCCTGGCGGAAGAGGGCATTGAGGTCGCCCGCGTGCCCTGGCTGCCCCGTGAGAATTCATAAGGGTGAGAATTCTTAAGGGCGAGAACGCCCCCCGGGCGTAAACGCCTAGGCTTTTCCGGCGGCGCCGTCCGGCTTCACTGCCAGCATCATGTAGTTGACGTCCAGGTCGCGTGGCGCCAGCCGCCAGGCGTCGGTCAGCGGGTTGTAGGCGACGCCGGTCAACTCGTCGATCTCCAGGCCGGCCCGGCGCAGGGCCGCGGCCATTTCCGAGGGACGCTGGAAACGGCGCCAGTCGTGGGTGCCGCGCGGCAGCCGGCGCAGCACATACTCGGCCCCGACGATGGCCATCAGGAAGGCCTTGGGCGTGCGGTTCAGGGTGGCCAGGATCATCACGCCGCCGGGCCGCACCAGGGCCGCCGAGGCGGCGAGGAAAGAGCCGACGTCGGCGACGTGCTCCACCACCTCCATGTTCAGCACCGCATCGAAGCGCGCCGTTCCTCCCGCCAGTTCCTCGACGCTGGCGTGGCGGTAGTCGATCTGCAGGCCGGAGTCCTCGGCGTGCAGGGCGGCCACCTTGATGTTCTTCTCGGCGGCATCCAGGCCGGTCACCGTGGCACCCAGCCGGGCCAGCGGTTCGCACAGCAGGCCGCCGCCGCAGCCGACATCCAGCAGCGTCAGCCCTTTCAGCGGCCGGTCGGCCTTGGGATCGCGCCCGAACCGTGCGCAGAGGCGGTCGCGGATATAGGCCAGGCGCACCGGGTTGAAGCGGTGCAGCGGGCGGAACTTGCCGTCCGGGTCCCACCAGGCCTCGGCCATGGCGGCGAACTTGCCGACTTCCTGCGCGTCGATGCTGGCCGCGTCCAGTCGCGTGTCGGCGTGTTCCATGGCTGTTTACCTCAACTTCGCGATGATTTCCGGCCGCCCGAGCCTTGCGCCGGGGCAGCGCTAAGAGTATGGATAGCCGCCGCTTTCCGGGCAACCTCCCAGGCTCTTCCAAGGGGCCGGGCGGGCGTCGGGCAGGGCGGGGAAGACGACCGCACCGCAGCTACAGCGCAATCGCAGCAAGACGCAGGAAGACGATGGCCCGCATCGTAATGAAATTCGGCGGCACCTCGGTGGCCGACCTGGAGCGGATTCGCCGTGCCGCCGCCCGCGTGAAGGCGGAGGTCGAACGCGGCCACGAGGTCGCCGTGGTGGTCTCCGCCATGGCCGGGGTGACCAATGCCATGGTCCAACTGGTGCGCGACGCCGCCGGTCTGGCCGACCTGCGCGAATACGACGTGGTGGTGTCCTCCGGCGAGCAGGTGACCTCCGGCCTGATGGCCATCGTGCTGCAGTCCCTCGGGGTGCAGGCGCGTTCGTGGATGGGCTGGCAGATCCCGATCCGCACCGACGACTCCCACGGCTCGGCCCGCATCGAACAGATCGACGTGGAAGACATGATCCGGCGCTTCGGCGAGGGCCAGGTGGCGGTGGTCGCCGGCTTCCAGGGCATCGATCCCCAGGGCCGCGTCACCACGCTGGGGCGCGGCGGCTCGGATACCTCGGCGGTGGCGCTGGCCGCCGCGCTGCAGGCCGAGCGCTGCGACATCTACACCGATGTGGACGGGGTCTACACCACCGATCCGCGCATCGTTGCCAAGGCCCGCAAGCTCGATAGAATCACCTACGAGGAAATGCTGGAGATGGCCTCCCAGGGGGCCAAGGTCCTGCAGACCCGCTCGGTCGAGATGGCCATGAAGCACCACGTGCGGGTCCAGGTGCTGTCCAGTTTTGAAGATTCTCCCGGAACCCTAGTCGTCGACGAGGATGAGATCGTGGAACAAGCTCTTGTCTCTGGCATTGCCTACAGCCGCGACGAAGCCAAGATCACGCTGCTGCGCGTACCCGATCAGCCCGGCGTCGCCGCCAAGATCTTCGGCCCGCTGGCCGATGCGGCGGTCAACGTGGACATGATCGTGCAGAATGTCTCCGCCGAGACCGGGCGCACCGACCTGACCTTCACCGTCGGCAAGGCGGAACTGGAGCGGGCCGAGCAGGTGCTGCGCAGCCGCCAGGACGAACTGAAGTTCGAGGAACTGCGCTCGGACCCCAATGTGGTGAAGGTCTCGGTCATCGGCGTCGGCATGCGCAGCCACGCCGGCGTCGCCCAGCAGATGTTCACCGCGCTGGCCGAGCGCGGCATCAACATCCAGGTGATCTCGACCTCCGAGATCAAGGTGTCTGTCCTGATTGCCGAGGAGTACACCGAACTTGCCCTGCGCGGCCTGCACACCGCCTACGGCCTGGATGCGGCCTAGCGCCCGTGATCTGGCAGCCCGTGATCTGGCAGGGGTGACCCGCCGGGAAAGCCGGCGCGGCACCGGCCGGAGGGAAGCGGCGTGAGCGCACCGCCGGGTATGGATCACGGCTGGGCGGGATCGCGCCGCCTGCTGCGCCTGCTGCGCGACCTGATGAAGGGCAGCGGGTCGAGCCAGACGCGGCTCGACAAGGTGGTCGACCTGATCGCCCAGGACATCGTCGCCGAGGTCTGTTCGATCTACCTGCTGCGCGGCGGCGACGTGCTGGAACTGTTCGCCACCAAGGGCCTGAAGCCGGCTGCCGTGCACAAGACCCGCATGCGGGTCAGCCAGGGCCTGGTCGGTCTGGTCGCCGCCCAGGCGCGCGCGGTCGCCCTGGCCGATGCCCAGAGCCATCCCAACTTCGCCTACTTCCCGGAAACCGGCGAGGAAGTCTACCAGTCGCTGATGGGCGTGCCGATCATGCGTGGCGGGCGGGTCCTCGGCGTCCTGGTGGTGCAGAACCGCACCCAGCGCAACTACACCGAGGAAGAGGTCGAGGTGCTGGAGACCGTCGCCATGGTGCTGGCGGAGATGCTGACCGGCGACAGTCTGCTGGACGTCGCCGCCGGCACGCCGGGTGCCGGCGGCAGCATGCCGGCGCGCCTCAGCGGCATGGTGCTGAACGAGGGCCTCGCCATCGGCACCGCGGTGCCGCATCAGCGCGGCATCGTTATTACCCAGGTCGTCGCCGAGGACCCGGAGGCCGAACTCGGCCGGCTGGACGGCGCGCTGGGCGAGATGCGCGACGCTCTGGACGTCATGCTGGCGCGCAGCGAGGTGGCGCGCGACGGCGAACACCGCGAGGTGCTGGAAACCTACCGCATGTTCGCCGAGGACCGCGGCTGGATGCGGCGCATGCACGACGCCGTGCGCGGCGGCTTGACCGCAGAGGCGGCGGTGCAGAAGATCCAGAACGAGACCCGGGCCCGCATGGCGGCCATCAAGGATCCTTACCTGCGCGCCCGCCTGGCCGCCCTCGCCGACCTCGGCAACCGCTTGCTGCACCATCTGCTGGGCCTGGGGGAAAAGCGCGACGAAAAGCTGCCGGACGACATGGTGCTGATCGCCGCCGACCTCGGCCCGGCCGAACTGCTCGACTACGACCAGAGCCGCCTGCGCGCGGTGGTGCTGGAACACGGTGCGCCGACCTCCCACGTGGCCATCGTCGCCCGTGCCCTGCAGATCCCGATGATCGGACGCTGCGGCGGCATCGGCACCGACGTGCGCGAGGGCGACACCGTGATCGTCGACGGCGAGACCGGCCAGGTGCTGCTGCGGCCCAGCGCGGCGGTGCTTGCCGGCTTCGCCGAGAGCATGGCCAACAAGGAACGCCAGCGCGCGGCCTACCGCGCGGTGCGCGACCTGCCTTCGGTCAGCCGCGACGGACAGGCGGTGAGCCTGCTGATCAATGCCGGGCTGATGATCGACCTGCCGCACCTGCAGCAGGGTGGCGCCGACGGCATCGGGCTTTATCGCACCGAAGTGCCCTTCATGATCCGCGATTCCTTTCCCGACGTGCCGACCCAGACGGAGATCTACGGCAAGATCCTCGACTCGGCCGCCGGCAAGCCGGTGGTGTTCCGCACCCTCGACGTCGGTGGCGACAAGGTGCTGCCCTACTGGCGCGGCGGCGACGAGGAGAACCCGGCGATGGGCTGGCGCGCCATCCGCATCGGCCTCGACCGCCCGGCCCTGTTGCGCCGCCAGCTCCGCGCGCTGCTGCACGCTGCGGCCGGGCGCAGCCTCTACGTCATGTTCCCGATGGTCAGCGACGTTGCCGAGTTCGAGGCGGCCAAGGCCCTGCTGCAGCGGGAGATCGACCGTGAGACGGCATTCGGCGACCGCCTGCCGGCGGAAATCAAGGTCGGCGCCATGCTGGAGGTGCCGGCGCTGGCCCTGCAGTTGCCGCAATTGCTGCCGCGCTGCGATTTCGTGTCGCTGGGCACCAACGACCTGGTGCAGTTCCTCTTCGCCGCCGACCGCGGCAATCCGCGCCTGGCCAAGCGTTACGACGTGCTGTCGCCGGCGGTGCTGGGTTTTATCCGCCAGATCGCCAGCCAGGCCGCCGGGCACGGCGTGCCGCTGACGGCCTGCGGCGAGATGGCCGGTCACCCGCTGGAGGCGATGGCGCTGCTCGGCTGCGGCCTCACGCGCCTGTCGATGGCGCCCCAGGCGGTCGATCCGGTGAAAACCATGCTGCGCGGGCTCGACGTCGAACGGCTGAAAACTCTCATAAATCAATTATTAACTTTGCCGGATCACAGTATTCGCGAACAGTTAAGGGTCTTTGCGTCGGAGAACGACGTCCCGATCTAACGCATTGCTGCGGCAGAGAGAAAATTGTTAAATGGTTAGGCATGCAGTGCCGGCGAAAATGACTGCCCTGTGCGTCGCATTTGCGGCGCGCAAATTTGATGGCGCCTGATCACAAAATTGGCGCAATCCCCAGTCCGGAATTTGTGAGATCCCGTGGCACACCCGTTGAAGAAGAGCGAAACCAAGCGCGCAGAACCCAAACTCGGAGTCCCCAAGGTTGGGGAGCCGAAGTTGGGGGAACCCAAATTGGTTGGGCCTGAGAGCGCTGCCGAGATCACGATCGCCCAGGAAATGTACGGCGAAAGCGTGTCGGACACCCTGATCCGCGCGCGCCAGCAGCTGGGCCAGGACCTGCGCTCGATCGCCGAGGTCCTCTGCATCCGCTTCTCCTACCTCGACGCCATCGAACGCGGCCAGTACGAGAATCTGCCCGGGCCGACCTACGCCATGGGCTTCGTGCGGACCTACGCCGAATACCTGGGCCTGGACGGCGACCAGATCGTCGACCGCTTCAAGTCCGAGGTCGAGGGCATCGACAGCCAGACCAAGCTGCATTTCCCGACGCCGGCGCCGGAAGGCAAGATGCCCGGCGGCGCGGTGTTCTTGGTCGCGGCACTGCTCTTTGCCGGCGCCTACGGCGTGTGGTTCTACCTGTCCAACCAGGGTGAAAGCCTGAGCGACCTGGTCGCCCCGGTGCCCGAACAGCTGCAGAACATGGTCGACGGCTCGACCCAGACGGCAGAAAGCCTCAGCCCGGCTCCCGCCGCGCCGCCGGCGGCCGGCACTCCGACCCCGGCCGTGACCGTGCAGCCCGATTCCGGCGCCGCCGCGCCGTTGGCCACGCCCGCAACCGACGAAGCCTCTGAGCCCGGCGAGACGCCGGCTGCCGCCGCGTCCGGCCAGGCCGCGGGTGACGCCAGGCAGCCAGGCGCCGAGGCCGCAGACCAGCCCGCAACCCAGCCGGCCACCCAGATGGCGACCGGACCGCAGGAAAACCCGGGGCCGGCCGCGCCGTCCGCCGGGTCGACCACCGGGTCGTCCGACATCGCACAGCGCCCGTCCGAGACGACGCCTGCCGCGCCCGAGTCTGCCCAGCAGGCCCCCGAACAGGCCGAGCCGGCGCCCGCCGCCGAAGAATCCGCCGCGGTCGAGCCGGCGCGCAACGAGCCCTACGCCATTCCCGTGGCGCCGGACAGCAACGCCCCGGCGACCGCTTTCCTGATGAACCACGAGCCGACGGTCTACGGCGACGAGAACGCCGATGCCCGGATCGTCCTCAAGGCGAACCAGGATGCCTGGGTCCAGGTCCGCGACCGCCAGGGCAACCTGCTGCTGACCCGCGTGCTGCGTGTCGGCGACAGCTACATGGTGCCCAACCAGGCCGATCTCACCCTGCTGACCGGCAACGCCGGCGGCCTGGAGATCTCGGTCGACGGCAGTGCCCTGCCGGCGCTGGGTCCCGTCGGCGCGGTCCGCCGCAACATTCCGCTCGATCCCGAGGCCCTGCGCAGCGGCGCCGGCCGCCAGCCCTAAGGGCGGGATTCCCAGGGTTCCCGAGGGGCTGCCGCGCGAGGCGCGGCGGCCCTTTCTTTTCCGGCTCTTACCTTGAAGTTTCCGGCATTTCGGCGCATCTTGCGCCCGGATGCCCCCGCCGCCGCCCTCCTGCGGCCGGCCGGGAAATGGCTTGAAAGCAGCCTATTCGGCCCGATCTAGTCTGCTAGAGGGGCTGTCGGGGGCGTTTCGGCCGGACGGCGGTGCCCCGAGGTTGTGGGCCGGCATATTCGGGCCGGGAAATTTAGGCCGGGAAACTAGGACAGCATGGTATGAGCGTTCGCCCCTATCGCGACATTTTCAGGCGCAAGTCGCGCCAGATCCACGTCGGCAAGGTGCCGGTGGGCGGCGACGCGCCGATTACCGTGCAGTCCATGACCAACACGCGCACGACCGACATCCAGGGCACCATCGACCAAGTGCGCGCGCTGGAAGTCGCCGGTGCCGACATCGTGCGGATTTCCTGCCCCGACGAAGAGTCGACCGCCGCGCTGAAGAAGATCATCCCGGAAGTGACGGTGCCCATCGTCGCCGACATCCACTTCCACTACCGCCGCGGCATCGAGGCGGCGGAGGCCGGCGCCGCCTGCCTGCGCATCACCCCGGTCAACACCGGCTCGCGCTAGCGCGTGCGCTAGGTGGTTAAGGCGGCGCGCGACAACAACTGCT
>JBHJIR010000115.1:0-55889 GCA_050043265.1 Kiloniellaceae bacterium | reverse complement strand
GACGTTGCCGGGCCAGTGGTAGGCTTTCAGGGCCTCCATCGCCTCGCCGTCCAGCGTCTTGGTGGACAGGCCCTCGTCCTGGGCATCGGCAAAGAAATGCCGGACCAGTTCGGGAATGTCCTCGCTGCGTTCGCGCAAAGGGGGCAGCCGGATCGGCACCACGCTGAGGCGGTAGTAGAGGTCCTCGCGGAACAGGCCCTGGCGTACCATCTGGCGCAGGTCTCGGTGGGTGGCGGCGATGATGCGCACGTCGGCGCGGATCGGCGTGCGGCCGCCCACCGTGGTGTATTCGCCTTCTTGCAGCACGCGCAGCAGGCGGGTCTGCGCTTCCAGCGGCATGTCGCCGATTTCATCGAGGAACAGGGTGCCGCCGGCGGCCTGCTCGAAGCGGCCGGAGGAGCGCACGGTGGCACCGGTGAAGGCGCCCTTCTCGTGGCCGAACAGTTCGCTTTCGATCAATTCGCGTGGGATCGCCGCCATGTTCACCGCGACGAAGGTGCCGCGCCGCCGCTTGCCGTAGTCGTGCAGCGCGCGCGCCGCCAATTCCTTGCCGGTGCCCGACTCGCCATAGATCATGACCGTCAGGTCGGTGGGCATCAGGCGGGCCAGGACGCGGTAGATTTCCTGCATCGCCTGGGAACGGCCGATCAGCGGCAACTGCTCCTCGCCGTCGCCCTCGGCCACCCTGGCCTTGGACTCCGCCCCGCTGGGCTCCGACAAGGCGCGGTCGACCACGGAGATCAGCTCGCGCAGGTCGAAGGGCTTGGGCAGGTATTCGAACGCCCCGCGCTCGGTCGCCTTCACCGCCGTCAGCAGGGTGTTCTGCGCCGACATCACCAGAATGCGCAGGTTCGGGCGCAGCTTCTTGATGCGGGGGATGAGGTCCAGGCCGTTCTCGTCCGGCAGCACCACGTCGGTGATGACCAGGTCGCCCTCGCCTTCCTTCACCCATTGCCACAGTGTCGCGGCATTGCCGGTGGTGCGCACCACATGGCCCTGGCGCCCCAGCGCCTGGGTCAGGACGGTACGGATCGCTCGGTCGTCATCGGCGACGAGAATGGTCGCACCGCTCATACGGGGGTCATCTCTTCGGTACCTTCTTCACAATCGATGACATCGCCTTCCTCGCGCGGCGCCATCGGCAGCATCAGGCGGAACAGGGTGCGCCGCGGCTGGCTGTCGAACTCGATGACGCCGCCGTGGTCGCCGACGATCTTGGCGACCAGTGCCAGGCCCAGGCCGCTGCCGCCGGCCTTGGTGGTGACGAAGGGATCGAAAAGATGCGGCTGCAGGTCTTCGGGGATGCCCGGACCGTTGTCCTGGATCAGCACCGCGAGCGGCAGGTCGACGCGGCTGCCGGTGCCGGGAATGGCCAGGCGGACGCCCTGCTGGTAGCGCGGCGACAGAGTGATTTCGCCGCCCTCTTTGGGGACCGCCTCGGCGGCGTTCTTCACCAGATTGAGGATCGCCTGGATCAGCAGGTCGCGGTTGCCGTAGACCGGCGGCAGCGAGGGGTCGTAGCTTTCGTTGAAGCGGACGTGGCGGGCAAAGCCGTTCTCCGCCAGTCGGCGGACCCGTTCCAGGACCACGTGGATGTTGACCGGCTCGCGCGCCAGCGGCGCCTTGTCGGAGAACATCTCCATGCGGTCGACCAGGGCGACGATGCGGTCGGCCTCCTCGCAGATCAGGTTGGTCAGCTGGTGGTCGTCCGGGCTGGCATTCTGTTCCAGCAGTTGGGCGGCGCCGCGGATGCCGGACAGCGGGTTCTTCACCTCGTGGGCCAGCATGGCGGCCATCGCCGTCACCGATCGGGCGGCGTTGCGGTGGACCAGCTGGTGGTCGATCTTGCGCGCCATCGAACGCTCGTGAATCGATATCACCACGCTGCCCGGCCGGTCGCTCAGCGCCGCCGCCTCGATCGACACGAAGTGCGAGCCGATCTTGGGGCTGGAAATGGTCACGCCGTATTCGGAGACCGAATAGCTGCCGTCGCGCACCTGGCGGATCAGCCCGAAGATCGGGGTGTCCTCCGACAGGATCTCGTTCAGCGGCTTGCCGACCAGGTTGGTCGTCGAGGAGTCGAAGAACTGCTCGGCGGCCTGATTGACGAACGACAAACGGTCCTCGTCGTCGACCACGAACATCGGCACGGAGATCGCGGCCAGGATCGCCGCCTGGTCCGGCGGCCCGCTGCGCGTCAACCGCCGTGCGAAAATGTCGGATACCTTCGCCATCATGCCGCCGCCTTTTCCAGTCCGGGGGCGAACAGCGCCCGGATCATGTCTTTCACGCGGGCCGGATCGGCCTCGCGGTTCATCTGTTCGCGGAACGTCGCGGCGCCGTCCAGCCCCTTGGCATACCAGCCGAGATGCTTGCGGGCGATGCGCACGCCGTGGTGGGTGCCGTAAAGCGCCAGCAGGGCCTCGTAGTGCTCCAGCATCACCTCGATGCGGCGGGCCAGCGGCGGCTCCGGCGTGTGCGTGCCGTCCTTCAGGTAGTCCATGACCTGGCGCAGGAACCACGGCCGGCCGTACGCGCCGCGGCCGACCATCACGCCGTCGGCGCCGGAGCGCCGCAGCGCCTCGGCGGCGTCTTCCACGGTCACGATGTCGCCGTTCACCACCACCGGCAGCGCGACCGCGTCCTTCACCTGGCGCACGAAGAACCAGTCCGCCTCGCCGGCGTACTTCTGGCAGCGGGTCCGGCCATGCACGGTAAGCATCCTGATGCCGCAGTCTTCGGCGATGCGGGCGATCTCGGGGGCGTTGCGGTGCTCGCGGCTCCAGCCGGTGCGCATCTTCACGGTGACCGGAACGTCGACCGCGGCGACCACCGCCGCCATGATGCGACCGGCCCGACTCTCGTCCTGCATGATCGCCGACCCGCAGGCCTTGTTGGTGACCTTCTTGGCCGGGCAGCCGAAATTGATATCGATGAGGGCGGCCCCGCGGTCGGCGTTCAGCCTGGCGGCCTCGGCCATGATTTCCGGATCGCTGCCGGCGATCTGCACCGACAGCGGGAACTCGGCCGAGCAGTCGCCGGACATCTTGCGCGACTCCTTCACCGATTCGCGCATCTGGCGGATCATCGCGGTGCTGGCGATCATCTCCGACACGACAAGGCCGGCGCCGAAGCCCTTCACCAGCCGGCGAAACGGCAGGTCGGTGCCTCCGGACATCGGCGCCAGGATCACCGGCGCCTCCAGTTCTAGCCTGCCGATGGTGATCGACATTCGGTTCCCCTTGCCCCGCACCCCACAAGTCCGGCGACCGTGCGCGGACCCAATTCTCTCTCGCTGGGCCCGCTCATGCCGGGCCGTTCACGTTAGAAATCTGCCGTATTGGAGGCGCTCAACCCATCCGAAGCGCGGATTGATGCACAAAAAATGGGCGCTGTCACGCGGGTTTGCCCGTTTACGCACGGGCCGTCGTCCGACTTGCTCGAAAAACGGGCATTGTAACCGGGTTGCCATACACAAGGTTGAGTGACCCGGCCGTTTGGCGCGCTATGGTGGCAAAGCGACCCCGACGGCGACCGCCGGTCGCAACCTTCCGGCCTCAGGACCTCAGGCCAGCAGCACGTCGGTGACGAACTTCACGCCCGGATAGGCCAGGGTCAGCAGCAGATAGGCGACCAGGACAACGCGGGCCGCCCGGCGCCCGCGCAGGCCGCTGCGGTAGTGCAGCAGCAGCAGGACCCCGATCACCAGGAAGGCCAGCACCGACAGCAGGGTCTTGTGGCTGACGGTGAAGAAGGCCCCGGAGGTCACGTAAAGCTCCGAGATTCCCGTCGCGATGCCGATGCCGAGGACGATTTCCGAGGCGCCCAGCAGCAGCACCTCCAGACGTTCGGCGTCGGCCACCGAGGGCAGCATGCGGGTAAAGGCGTTGGGGGTGCGCCGCTTCAGCGCGCGTTCCTGCACGAAGACGGCCGCGCTCGCCACCGCCGCGATGGTGCAGAGGCCATAGGTCGCCACCGACACGGCGATGTGGATGATCAACCAGCCGTCGGGGGCGCCGAGCAGCGGTTCCGGCCCGATCAGCGGCCCGAAGCCGGTGGCCAGGGCGCCGAACAGGAACAGATAGGGCAGCAGCAGCGGCGTCAGCCGGGCGGCTTCCTCGCGCCACAGTACCACCAGCCCGAACAGCGCCAGCGACACGGCAACGGCGAGCCACAGGGTGGTCGGCAGGCTGGTCTGCCAGTGGCGGCCAAGGGAAACGGCGCTGAGCGCCGCGGCGCCGGCCAGGGCGGCGCCGAGCAGCAGCCAGATCAGGGTGTCCGCGCGCGCCGCGCGGCGCACGAAGGGCAACTGGGTGGCGGGCAGCAGCGCGGCCAGGGCCGAAAGGGATAAAACCATGGTATTCATGATGCCCCTATATATCACCTCTTGGCCGCACCACCAGGGGCCACTAGTCTCGCCGCCATCGAGCACCGGAAAGAAGCGCGGAGTCCCGCAGGTTGAATTCGACAGCAGGGAAAAAGACGGACGTGCTGATCGTCGCCGCCGGGCGGGGTCAGCGCTTCGGCGGCAGTCTGCCCAAGCAGTACGCCGAGTTGGCCGGGGTGCCGCTGCTGCGCCACACCCTCATGGCCTTTGCGCGGCATCCGGCGGTCGGCCGCCTGCGCGCGGTGATCCACCCCGACGACCGCGATCTCTATGACGCGGCGGCTGCCGGTCTCGCCCTCGCCGCGCCGGTTGCGGGCGGCGCCAGCCGGCAGGAATCGGTGCGGCTCGGGCTGGAGAGCCTCGCTGAAGACTCGCCCGAGCGTGTGCTGATCCACGATGCGGCGCGGCCCTTCGTGTCCTCCGCGGTGATCGACCGGGTCCTGGCGGCCCTGGACCGGGCGCCGGGCGCCATCGCCGCGCTGCCGGTCGTCGACACCCTGAAGCGCGAAGGGGCCGACAGCGATACCGGACGCATCGCCGGTACCCAGGACCGTGCCGGGCTGTGGGGCGCGCAGACGCCCCAGGGCTTTCGCTTCGCCGAGATCCTGGCGGCGCACCGCGCCGTGGCCGGCGAAGAACTGACCGACGATGCCGCGGTGGCCGAGCGGGCCGGACTGGCGGTGGCACTGGTGGAAGGCAGCCGGGAGAACATGAAGGTGACCTCGCAGGACGATCTCCGCACGGCGGAACAGTGGCTGCGCGGCCAGCAGGCGGAAACGCGGGCCGAGACGAGAGTGGGCCAGGGTTTCGCCGTGCACGCCTTCGGGCCCGGCGACCATGTGACGCTCTGCGGCATCCGCATCGATCACGACGCCGGCCTCGTCGGGCACTCGGATGCCGATGTCGGCCTGCACGCGCTGACCGATGCCCTCCTCGGCGCGCTCGGCGCCGGCGACATCGGCAGCCACTTTCCGCCCAGCGACCCGCAGTGGCGGGGCGCCGATTCCGGCAGGTTCCTGACCCACGCCCGCGACCTGGTGACGGCGCGCGGCGGCCGCCTGCTGCTCCTGGACGTCACCATCATCTGCGAGCGCCCCAAGGGCGGGCCGCACCGCGAGGCCATGGTCGCGCGCATCGCGGCCCTGCTCGCCCTGCCGGCCGACCGCATCAGCGTGAAGGCGACGACGACGGAAAAACTCGGCTTCACCGGGCGCGGCGAAGGCATTGCCGCCCAGGCGGTTGCAACCATTAGCCTGCCTGCGGCGTTGTAATCCACATGTCCGCCCCCTCCCCCTGGCTGCCGTCATCGCTGCTGGCAACTTGGTTTGGTGCCGGCCTGCTGCCCTGGGCCCCCGGCACCTGGGGCTCGCTGGCGGCGCTGCCCTTCGGCTGGGCGCTGTTCCGCTTCACCGGACCGCTCGGCCTGGCCGTGGCGACGGTCGCGGTGTTCGTCATCGGGCTGTGGGCGGCGCAGGGCTATGAGCGGGTCGCCGCCGTCAAGGACCCCGGCGCCATCGTCATCGACGAGGTGGCCGGCCAATGGCTGACCATCATCGCCGCCGGGCTGGTGCCCAACGGGCTGACGGTGCCGGGGCTGCTGCTTGCCTTCCTGAGCTTTCGCATCTTCGATGTCGCCAAGCCTTGGCCGGTGAGCTGGGCCGACCGCCACCTGAAAGGGGCCTTCGGTGTGATGGTCGACGATATTATTGCCGGCATCTACGCGGCCGCTTTGGTCTACGGCGTGCTGTGGGCGTGGGAATTTGTCTTGGGAGAGAGGCTGTAGTGTTCGACGATCTGCTGCTGCAGCAGGCGGAAAACGTCCTCGACGTCTACCGCAAGGCCGGTAAGCGTCTGGCCACGGCGGAGTCCTGTACAGGCGGGCTGATCGCCGGCTGTCTGACGGAGATCGCCGGTTCCTCCGACGTGGTCGACCGCGGCTTCGTCACCTATTCCAACGCAGCGAAGATGGAAATGCTGGGCGTTTCCCTGGCCCTGCTGGAGTACCCCGGCCCCGGCGCGGTCAGCGCCGAGGTGGCGGCCGCCATGGCCAAGGGCGCGCTGGTGGCCTCCCAGGCCGACGTCGCCGTCTCGGCGACCGGCATCGCCGGGCCCGGCGGCGCCACCGACGACAAGCCCGTCGGACTGGTCTATCTCGGCTGGGCCGGGCGGGGCGGCACGGTGCAGGCCCTGCACCACGTCTTTCCCGGCGACCGCACTGCGGTGCGCCTGGCGACGGTGCGCGAGGCCCTGCGCCTGCTCATCGAAGCGGCTGCCTAGATGCTGCCGCCGCGCCTGCCGGCGCTGCCGCCCTTGCCGGTGCGGGCCCGCGACCTGGCACTGCTGCTGGTGCTGCTGATCGTCTGCATTCTGGCGCTGCCGATCGGGATCAAGGCCCTCTGGCCCGATGCCTCGTTCGCCGCCCTGGCGACGGTGGTGGGCCTGATCGTTACCCAGTCGCTGATCATGCTGGCGCTGACCTGGCTGGTCGTCCTGCGCCCCTACCGGCTGCGCTTCGCCGACATTGGCCTCAGACCCGCCTACCGGGCGTGGTACCGCCTGGCCGTCGCCGTCGGCCTGCTATGCATGCCGGTGGTCTCCCTGGTCAATCTGGCCACGCAGGGCCTTCTGGGCGGGGCGGTCGACAATCCGCAGCTTCGCGCCCTGGCGCCTGAGGGGTTCAGTTGGACGAGCCTGTTTCTCATGCTGCTGCTGGTCGGCGTCCTCGTTCCCTTCATCGAGGAGGTTATTTTCCGCGGCCTGGTGTTCGGCTGGCTGCGCCGGCACCTGCGCTTCGTCTATGCCGCGCCGATCAGCGCCGGGTTCTTCGCGGTCCTGCACGGGATTCCGGACCTGATGCCGGCCCTGGCGGTGATGGGTCTGGTGCTGGCGGCCATGGTCGAGCGCAGCGGCTCCCTATGGCCGGCGATCATCGTCCACGGCGTGTTCAACAGCCTGATGACGATCACCTACTACACCGCCCTGGCGATCGGCACCGGCGCCTGATTTCGCACAACTGTCTTCGATCTGGAACTGGTGCCGCAGCGCCGCGATGACGGCTTCGTCGCGGTTGCCGTCCCGGGAAAGTCCGTCGAGAACGTCATGCTTCGTCCGCATCACGTGGTCGATGCACCATCCTTCGATCAGTCCGATCAGCGCGCGGGTCGTGCGAGCGATGGAATGACCCGCGTCGCGATGCGGTTCTTCCGCCCGGAGGAAGGCCTCCAGCGCCTGAACGGACTGCAGCAGGCTGCGCAGCGCGGCGTCGGTGTTCTGCTGGGACTGGCGCCCTGTCACGACTTTTCTCCGTCGGCAACGAAAGGGGGCGGCACGGCGACGCCCCTTCTGCATCTGCGTCTGCGTGCAGCGATCGCAACAGTTAGAACGAAAAGGACCCCAGGATTAAGGCTGTAACGCGTGCTAACGCTGAAAAATGGCCGATTTCCGCAATTCTGTGCCGCAGGCGGCAGACGCGTTTCGCGCCTTCAGAGCGTCTTATTGGGCGCTTGCCCTGCTCTTCCTGATGTAAGCTGTCCCGATTCAGGGGCCTCGTGCTGGGTGCGACCCCCTGGCGGTGTTGTCACCGGGTTGAGGTAATGGCGGGTCCGATCGACGCAGCGGCCTACGACGAAGAAACCTGTGAGCTTGCGCTTGCCGCTCTGGGCGCCCTGATTGAAAGCGGGGTCCTGGGCGAAGCCTCGCGGCTGCGTCCGCTGCTGCGTTATCTGGTGGTCGAAGAACTGGAAGGCCGCGGCGACCGCCTGAAAGCCTATACCATCGCCACCGATGTTTTCGGCCGGGGCGATGATTTCGATCCGAACAGCGACAGCATCGTCCGCGTTGAAGTGCTTCGGTTGCGCCAGGCGCTTGACCACTACTATGCGACCAAAGGGGCCGGCGACCCCCTGCAGATCGAGATTCCAAAAGGGACCTATCAGCCGCGGATCCGGCGCGTCGAGACGTCGGCGGCCGCCGCGCCGCCGGTTGCTGCAGCGAAGTCTGCGCGCCCGGCGAAAGGACTGGCGCTCTGGTTGGGTGCCGGGCTGGCGGTCCTGCTGATCGCCGGTTTCGGGGCTTGGTATCTGCTCGGCGGGCTGGCTGGACTTCCCGGGCTCGACCAACGGCAACCGGAGGACATTTTCGCCTTGGAGGTCCTGCCCTTTGGTGCCCTTTCCGATGAAGATCCGCCGCGCGACCTGGCCGACAGCCTGCCCGACGAGGTCATCACCGGCCTGTCGCGGATCAACGCCCTGACCGTCTATGTGCGTAATCCCCAGATCAATCGTCGGATGCCGGCCGACCGGCCCCGGCCGGAAGACAGCACGGGGATCGGCTATGTCGTGCGCGGCAGCGTGCAGCGCTTTGGCGGAGCGACCCGTGTCGTCATCCACCTGATCGAGGCGCGGACCGGCACCTTATTGTGGGCGCAGTCCTACAACCAATCCCGGGATAGCGCCTTCGTCTCACCCGAGGAGATCGGCGCGGCGATCGCCGCCGAGCTGCGGCCGCAGATTTTCGGCGCCGCCAAGCGAGCCCTGGAGGCCCAGGATCCGGACACCTTGAGCGCCTGGCAGCTCTATATCCAGGCGACCTGGGTTCCCGGTGCGGCCAGCAGCAGCCTGGCCTGGGAAAAACAGCGTATCGCCCTGGCCGAGCGGGCCCTGGTGCTGCGCCCCGATTTCGGCCAGGCCCATGCCGTGCTGGCCGACAAGCTGGCCTATCTCGCCAATGTCGATCCGCTTTCGGACACGCCGGAATTGCGGGCCGAAGCCGACTATCATGCCCAGCGCGCCCTCGAACTGGCGCCGGCGGACGCCGACGCCATGTTCAATGTCTCGATCCACTACTGGCATGCAGGCCGGCTGGAGGAGGCTGCCCGCGCCACCCGGCGGACCTTGGAGCTGGACCCCTACCATGCCCTGGCCCGCATGCTGGTTCAGACCGTGCCCTACTCCTGCTCGCCGCCGCCGAGGTCCGTCCTGCAAAAGAGCGTCACCTACGACGCCGCCCTCTCGCCGGACAATCCCGTTCGCTGGGTCACGCTGACCTGGATTTCGACGCTTTACGCAAACAACGGCAATTTTCCCCGGGCGGCGACGGCGGCCCGGCGGTCCCATCGGATTTTCAGCACCCCCGACACCACCCTGCGCTTCGCCGCCATTCTTCATCGCCTGGGTGAGACGGGCGAAGCCGTCGCCCTGGTCGAGGGACTGCGCCGGGGCTGGCCCAGCCTGGATCTTCGGCACTACGCGGAGGTCACTATTCCACGCCGCTGCGGGACCGAGCCGCAGGCGAAAATCCTGCAGGCCCTCTACGGCGATCTGGCCGACGCCGTGGCCGCCAGACGCTGAGGGTCCGGCCGAGTCTCCGGCGGGCGGTGCCTGAAGCTGCCAAGCGACCTCCCTTTATCTAATTGATTTTTAACGGTTTAACATCGTTACAACGGCCTTGCTGCTTAAACCCAGCAGCGAATTCTGCGACGTTTCGCCATCGCCGATATTGGTGAGATGAGGCGCGAGACGGACTGCGCAGCAGCCCGGCCGCGGATTTTTCATTGCTAGGACCCGCCACGTTCCGACACCGCGCCGCTCCGGGCTCGCGCGTGCGGCAGAGGACTTGTTGTGGCGTTCAGGGAGCGCAGAACCAAAGGGAAAGCGCTAGATGGGACAGTATTGTTTTTCAACTTTAGTCGTCAGTGACAATCAAGAAGCCGTGGGCACAATCGTTGGGATTGCCAGTGCCCTCGGAGAGTCTGTCGTCGTCGTGGACAGCAAAGATAATTTCCTGGAGCTCTATACGCCGGCGGTCAGATGTATCGTTCTCGATTTGTCGCTGCGGGAATCCTGCGGGATCGAGATCATCCGCCACTTGGCGGAGACCAAGTGCCGGGCGCCTATGGTGCTGACCACCCCCTCATCGTCGAAGTTGTTGGCGGTGGCGCGCAATCTGGCGGAAGCCCTGGGAATCCTGGTGGTCGATGCCGTCGTCGAACCCTTTGAGGTGGAGCGACTGCGCGCGGCGATGATTGCGGCGACTGATCCGGCCGAGGTGGCACGGCTCCGCTCGCGTGCCGCCGCAGCGGTGCAGCAGGCAGGCCGCCTGAGGTGGTGCTGAGGCCGCTAAGGCTTCAGGGATCCTGGTGAGGGGACCGCGCCAGGCTGGCCGTAGAGATGGCGGGCGCGGGTTTCGAAGGCGGCGACCATGCGGCGCACGGCCTCGTGGAACAGGGTCTCGATGACCTTCTGGAGCAGCTTGTTGCGGAATTCGAAATCGACGTAGAAGTCGAGCAGGCAGCCTTCCGGGTGCTCCTCGAAGACCCAGTGATTTTCCAGGTACTTGAAGGGGCCCTCGGCGTAAGTGACGTCGATGCGCTGGTCGTCGGGCCGGGGCGTCACGCGGCTGGTGAAGCGCTCGCGGAACATTTTGAAGCCGATGATGAGGTCGGCGACGATCAGGTCGTCCTGGCGCGACTTCACGCGCGCGCCGAGGCACCAGGGCAGGAACTCCGGATAGCGCTCGATATCCACCACCAGGGTGTAGAGCTGGTCCGGAGTGTAGGGCAGCACCCGTTTTTCTTTATGAACCGGCATAACGGAAGAGTAAGGGCCTCAGGATAACCAGGAGCTTAACCGGCCGCCGCCAGCTTGGCCTCGCGGGCGGCGCGCAGCCGGGCGAAGTCGTCGCCGGCGTGGTAGGACGAGCGGGTCAGCGGCGAGGCCGAGACCATCAGGAAGCCCTTGTTATAGGCCAAGGCCTCGTACTGCTTGAACTCTTCCGGCGTGACGAAACGGTCGACGAAGTGGTGCTTCGGGGTCGGTTGCAGGTACTGGCCGATGGTGAGGAAATCGACGTCGGCAGAGCGCAGATCGTCCATCACCTGCAGGACTTCCTCCTTGGTCTCCCCCAGGCCGCCCATGCTGCCGGACTTGGTGAACATGGCCGGATCCTGGCGCTTCACATCGTCGAGCAGCCGCAGGGAGTGGAAGTAGCGCGCGCCCGGCCGCACCTCGGTATAGAGCCGTGGCACGGTTTCCAGGTTGTGGTTGAAGACGTCGGGCTTGGCCGTGACCACCACCGGCAGAGCGCCTTCCTTGCGCAGGAAGTCCGGCGTCAGGATCTCGATGGTGGTCTCCGGTGCCGCCTCGCGGATGGCGCGGATCACCTGGGCAAAGTGTTCGGCCCCGCCGTCCGCCAGATCGTCGCGGTCGACCGAGGTGATCACCACGTGCTTCAGGCCCAGCTTGGCCACGGCGGTGGCGACATTGGTCGGCTCGAAGGGGTCGAGGGCGCCCGGCTTGCCGGTCGCCACGTTGCAGAACGAGCAGGCGCGCGTGCAGGTGCCGCCCATGATCATCATCGTGGCGTGGCGCTGCGCCCAGCACTCGCCGATGTTCGGGCAGGCCGCCTCCTCGCAGACGGTGTGGAGGCCGTTCTCCTTCACCACCGCGCGGGTCGCTTGGTACTCCTTGGAGACCGGCGCCTTCACCCGGATCCAGGCCGGCTTGCGCTTGACCTCCTGGTCCGGCTTGTGGGCCTTCTCCGGGTGGCGGAGCTTGGCGGTCTCGGTTGTGGTTTTCTCAGTCATCTCACCAGCTTCTTTCGCGCGGTGTCACGGCAACAGCAGCCGCTTGATCAGCAGGACAGCGTGAAGAAAGACCCAGATCGTCCCGCGGACAAGGGGCGCAATAATGAACTCCCCGGCGACCTCCCGTTCCAGCCAGGATGGCTTGGCGGCCCGCGGTCCCGCCGCTTCCAAGGGTTTAGGCGCCTTAGCCCTGTCGATCGCCATGGAACAAACCGTTCTCTCTCCTTGGGTTACATATGGATGACGCGGCCGTAGGCATCAAGCACCGACTCGTGCATCATCTCCGACAGGGTGGGATGCGGGAAGACCGTGTGCATCAGCTCGGCCTCGGTGGTCTCCAGGCCCATGGCGACCACATAGCCCTGAATCAGCTCGGTGACTTCGGCGCCGACCATGTGGGCCCCCAGCAGCTGGCCGGTCTTGGCATCGAACACCGTCTTCACCAGGCCCTCGGGCTCGCCGAGCGCAATGGCCTTGCCGTTGCCGATGAAGGGGAAGCGGCCGACCTTCACGTCGTAGCCGGCCTCCTTGGCCTTCTTCTCGGTCAGGCCGACGCTGGCGACCTGCGGGTTGCAGTAGGTGCAGCCGGGGATCTGCTCCTTCTTCATCGGGTGGACGTCGTTCAGGCCGGCGATCTTCTCGACGCAGATGACGCCTTCGTGCTCGGCCTTGTGGGCCAGCATCGGCGGGCCGGCGACGTCGCCGATGGCATAGATGCCCGGCTCCGCCGTGCGGCCGTATTCATCGATGACGATGCAGCCGCGGTCGGTCTTCACCTTGGTGGTTTCCAGGCCGATGTTCTCGATGTTGCCCTGCACGCCGACGGCGGAGATCACGCGGTCAACCGTCAGGTCGGACTTCTTGCCCGATTTGTCCTCGATGGTGGCGGTGACGTTGTCGTTGCCCTTCTTCACGCCCACGACCTTGGTCTCGGTCATGATCTTCAGGCCGCTTTTTTCCATCTGCTTGCGCGCCTGCTTGGAGATCTCCTCGTCCTCCACCGGCATGATCTGCGGCATCACCTCGACGACCGTCACCTCGGCGCCCATGGTGTGGAAGAACGACGCGAACTCGATGCCGATGGCACCGGAGCCGATGACCAGCAGCGACTTCGGCATGGTCTCGGGCACCATGGCCTCGAAGTAGGTCCAGATCAGCTTCTTGTCCGGCTCGATGCCGGGCAGCGCCCGCGGGCGCGCGCCGGTGGCCAGGATGATGTGCTTGGCCGTCAGGTCGTCCAGCTTTTTGCCGTCCTTGGTCACCGACACTTTGCCGGGGCCGTTCAGCTTGGCCTCGCCGTCGATAACGGTCACCTTGTTCTTCTTCAGCAGGTGGCCGACGCCGCCGTTGAGCTGCTTGGAGACCTTGCGCGAGCGCTGCACGACCTTGCCGACGTCGAAACCGACGTTGTCCGCCTTCAGGCCATAGGCATCGGCGTGCTGCATGTAGTGATAGATCTCTGCCGAGCGCAGCAGCGCCTTGGTCGGGATGCAACCCCAGTTCAGGCAGATGCCGCCCAGGTGCTGCTTCTCCACCACGCAGACCTTCATCTTAAGCTGGGCGGCGCGGATCGCGGCCACATAGCCGCCCGGCCCGCCGCCGACGATGATGAGATCGAAAGAAGTATCAGCCACAGAAACTCTCCTCTAGGCCATGGCCGTCCTGCACGACTGTCGTCCCGGGGCTCGACCCCGGGACCCATTGCCGGTCGTGCATGGCATTGCCATGCGATTTTGCGTTCTCGGTCCTGGCTGCCACGCTCGGGAATGCCACCGCCGCTCTACCCACGGATAGCGCATTGGGTCCCGGCAACAAGTGCCGGGACGACAGCCTTTGAGGCGGCAGTGCCGCGCGTTCCCCGCGGGCAATGCATGGATATCGCCCCCTCATCCCGGCGGGTCCCAGATATTCGGGTCCGGCGCGCGGCCGGTGATGAGATGGAGGATCAGCGGCACCGCGCCGCTGTTGCCGTCCTTGGTTTTCAGGATATCGAGCATGCCGGCCTGGGCGTCGAACACGGCGCGGAAGGGCGCGATGGAGGACAGCAGATCGAAGCGCCAGGTGCCCTGTTCTTCCTTGAAGTAGACGTTCACCGGGATCGGCGAGCCCGTCAGGTTCGACACCGGCGCCAGGGCCTGCTTGCCCGTCACGGTGAACTCTTCGGCCTCCAGCTTCTCGACCTCGTTCATGTCGAAGGACTTGTGGTCGACGGCGTAGGCCACCGGATCGCCGTCCTTCATGGCGCGCAGCTGATCGGCCTTCATGTTGTGGCGCAGCATCAGCACCGAGATCTGGTCGAGCAGCGGCAGCGCGCGCACGTCAGGTCCCTTCATGGTCAGGGCGCGGTTCAGCGTCTGCTTCAGATAGGCGTGCGTGTCCGAGGCGGGCAGCGCGGAAGCCCTGGCACCGTTGCCGTCGATCAGCGCCTGCTTGTAGGCCGCAAAGCTCTGTTCCACGGCCGCCGTGTCGGACTGCGCGAGGGCCGGTGTGGCCATCACGATCAGCAGCGCGGCAGCAAGGAGTCGCAACTTCATAATGGCGGGCTCCAGATGTCCGGGCTGGGCTTGCGGCCGCTGACCTCCTCCAGCATCAGCATGACGAAGTCGTCCTCGCTGATGCCGGTCTGCTGGATGGAGTAGTCGAAGGCGGCGCGGGTCAGCTTCATCAGCGCGACGAGGTCGAGCAGCCAGCGCCCCTCCTCCTTCACGAATTCCATCTTGAAGGAAGTTTCGCCACCGTCCGGCCGCAGGATGGTGCCGCTCGCGACGTCGCCTTCGACCTGATAGTTGCCGAGCTGCAACTGGTCGGCGCCTTCCTTGCCGATCCAGCCTTTCTCGACCGCATAGGAAACGACTTCGCTGCCGCTCATGGCGGCAAGCCGGTCGCGTTCCAGGCTGTGGCGCAGCAGCATGGCATACAGCCGGTCGGAGATATGGATCTGGTGCAGGCCGTCCCAGTCCATGGTCAGCGCCTGGTCGGCCAGTTTGCGGAAGTAGTCGCGGGAGTCCTGGGTGACGACCCCGGCCGCCGCCTCGCCGTTCGAGGTCAGGATGGCGGTCTTGTAGGTGAGGAAGCTTTCCTTCACGTCATCCGGGTTCGCCGCGGCGGCCAGCGGCAGGCCCAGCAGGATCAGGATGGGCAAAGCGGCAAGGCGCAGGATCAGCAGGCTTCGCATAAGGGTCCGCCTTCGGCTTCGGGTTACGGGCGCTACAGCAGCATGGACAGCGGGTCTTCGATCAGCTTTTTGAAGGCGGCCAGGAACTGGGCACCGACGGCGCCGTCGACGACACGGTGGTCGACCGACAGGGTGCAGCTCATCACCGTGGCGATGGAAAGCGCGCCGCCCTTGACCACAGGACGCTGTTCGCCGGCGCCGACCGCCAGGATGCAGCCCTGGGGCGGGTTGATGACGGCGGCGAAGTCCTTGATGCCGAACATGCCCAGGTTGGAGACCGAGAAGGTGCCGCCCTGGTATTCCTCCGGCTTCAGTTTGCCGTCGCGCGCGCGGCCGGCGAGGTCCTTCATCTCGTTGGAGATCGCGGCGAGACCCTTGCCCTCAGCCGCCTTGATGATCGGCGTGATGAGGCCGGCCGGCGTCGCCACGGCGACCGACACGTCGGCGTGGTCGTAGAACAGCAGGCCGGACTCGTCGTAGGAGGCATTGGCCGCCGGCACCTTCTTCAGCGCCAGGGCGACGGCCCGGATGATGAAGTCGTTCACCGAGATCTTGTAGTCGTCGGAACGGCCGTTCAGTTCCTTGCGGACCTTCAGCAGTTCGTCCAGTTCGCAGTCGACCGTCAGGTAGAAGTGCGGCACCTGCTGCTTGGACTCGGTGCGCCGCTTGGCGATGACCTTGCGCATGCCGCTGAGCGGCTCCTGCTTGTAGGTCATGCCCAGCATGTCGGCCAGTTGCTTGGCGCCGGGGCCGGCGGCGGCCGGCGCGGCTGCTGCTGCCGGGGCCGTTGCGGGAGCGCTTGCGGCAGCCGGCGCGGCGGCGCCGGGTTTGGCGCTCTCGACGTCGGCCGTCACGATGCGGCCATGCGGGCCGCTGCCCTTCACGGCGGCCAGGTCGACGCCCTTGTCCTTGGCGATGCGTCGGGCCAGCGGACTGGCGAAGATGCGATCCCCTGACGGCGCGGCCGGAGCCGACGGCGCGACCTTCGAGTCCGTGATCTGGTCATTGACCGGGGCCGGCTTGGCATCTTCGGCCTTAGGGGCTTCTGCTTTGGGCGCAGGTGCGGCGGGGGCCGCGGGGGCTTCGGAGATGGCCGAGGCGTCCTCGCCCTCTTCCAGCAGCACGGCGATGACCTTGTTCACCGCCACGCCGTCGGTGCCCTCGGCGACCATGATCTTGCCGACTTTGCCTTCGTCGACGGCTTCCACTTCCATGGTCGCCTTGTCGGTTTCGATCTCGGCCAGGATGTCGCCCGCGGTGACCTCGTCGCCTTCCTTGACCAGCCACTTGGCCAGCTTGCCTTCGGTCATGGTCGGCGACAGCGCCGGCATCAGGATATTGATCGGCATATGCGTTTCTCCCCTGCCCGGCTTAGCCGCGGTAACAGACTTCTTTGGCGCCAGCGACGATGTCGTCTACCTGCGGCAGCGCCAGGACTTCCAGGTTGGCGGCATAGGGCATCGGAACGTCCTTGCCGGCGATGCGCTTCACCGGCGCGTCGAGCCAGTCGAAGGCCTGCTCCATGACCACCGCGGCGATCTCCGAGCCGATGCCCGCATAACCCCAGCCCTCCTCGCAGGTGACGATGCGGTTGGTCTTCCGCACCGACGCGAGGATGGTTTCGGTATCCAGCGGGCGCAGGCTGCGCAGGTCGATGACCTCGGCGTCGATGCCCTCCTCCGCCAGCTTCTCGGCGGCTTCCAGCGCCTTGCCGACCATGATCGAGAAG
Organism: Kiloniellaceae bacterium; assembly: GCA_050043265.1. GTDB lineage: Bacteria > Pseudomonadota > Alphaproteobacteria > Kiloniellales > Kiloniellaceae > Pelagibius. The sequence goes on along the minus strand of JBHJIR010000115.1, from coordinate 39,016 downwards.
GCGACGAGGGTGACGTCCTTGCCGGGCCGCGCGATGCGCGCTTTGCCGATGGGCACGGTCCAGTCCGGGCTGTCCGGCACCTCGAAGCTCTGGCCGTAGAGGATCTCGTTTTCCAGGAAGATCACGGGATTGTCGTCGCGGATGGCCGACTTCAGCAGGCCCTTGGCGTCGGCGGCGGTATAGGGCGCCACCACCTTCAGGCCGGGAATGTGGGCGTACCACGAGGCGTAGCACTGGGAATGCTGGGCGGCGACCCGCGCGGCGGCACCGTTGGCGCCGCGGAACACGATCGGCGACGAGACCTGGCCGCCGGACATGTAGTGGGTCTTGGCCGCCGAGTTGATGATCTGGTCGACGGCCTGCATGGCGAAGTTGAAGGTCATGAACTCGACGATGGGGCGCAGGCCGTACATCGCCGCGCCGACCCCCAGGCCGGTAAAGCCGTGCTCGGTGATCGGCGTATCGACCACGCGGCGCGCGCCGAACTCGTCCAGCAGACCCTGGCTGACCTTGTAGGCGCCCTGGTACTCGGCGACCTCCTCGCCCATCAGGAAGACCCGCTCGTCGCTGCGCATCTCCTCGGCCATGGCATCGCGCAGGGCCTCCCGCACCGTCTGCTTCACCGTGGCGCCGGTCCACTCCGGCTCGGCTTCGGGCGACGGCTCCTTGGGCGGCGTGGCATGGGCGCTGCCGGCCGGTTTGTCGTCCTGCTTTTCGGGGGCCCTGCTCTCGGCGGGTTTTTCAGCGGGCTTTTCGGCTGCCGCTTTCTGGGGCGCATCTGAGATCGCCGAGGCGTCCTCGCCGTCTTCCAGCAGCACGGCGATCACGTCGTTCACCGGCACCGCATCGGTACCCTCGGCGACCATGATCTTGCCGACCTTGCCTTCGTCGACGGCTTCCACTTCCATGGTCGCCTTGTCGGTTTCGATCTCGGCCAGGATGTCGCCCGGCGATACGTCGTCGCCTTCCTTGACCAGCCACTTGGCCAGCTTGCCCTCGGTCATGGTCGGCGAAAGCGCCGGCATCAGGATATTGATCGGCATGTCCCCTCCGGGATGTCTTTTTTTAGGGCGCAACGCCCCGCGCTGTCTGTTCGTGTGCCGTCAGGCGCCGACGTAGACGTCGGTGTAGAGTTCGGACGTATCCGGCTCCGGGCTGCTCTGGGCGAACTCGGCCGCCTCGGAAACGATGGCCTTCACTTCCTTGTCGATTTCCTTGAGCTTGGCCTCGTCCATCACCTTGCGCTCGGCCATGATGCCGCGCAGGCGCTCGATGGGGTCGCGCTCCTGGCGCACCTTCTGCACCTCTTCCTTGGAGCGGTACTTGGCCGGGTCGGACATGGAGTGGCCGCGGTAGCGGTAGGTCAGCATCTCCATGATGTAGGGGCCCTTGCCGCTGCGCGCGTGGGCCAGCGCCTTTTCGGCCGCGTCGCGCACCGCCAGCACGTCCATGCCGTCGACCTGCACGCCGGGAATGCCGTAGGCCTGGCCGCGGTGATACAGCTCGGTGGATTTCGCCGAGGACCGCTCGATCGAGGTGCCCATGCCGTACTTGTTGTTTTCGATCACGTAGACGGCGGGCAGCGACCACAGCGCGGCCATGTTGAAGGACTCGTAGACCTGGCCCTGGTTGAGCGCGCCGTCGCCGAGGTAGGTGACGGAGACCGCGTCCTCGTTGAGGTAGCGGTGGGCGAAGGCGAAGCCGGTGCCGATCGGCACCTGGGCGCCGACGATGCCGTGGCCGCCATAGAAGCGCTTTTCGTGGCTGAACATGTGCATCGAGCCACCCTTGCCCTTGGAGTAGCCGCCGGCGCGTCCGGTCAGCTCCGCCATGACCCCTTTCGAGTCCATGCCGCAGGCCAGCATGTGGGCATGGTCGCGGTAGGAGGTCAGCACGGTGTCCTTGGGGCCCATGGCCGCCTGCACGCCGACCACCACGGCTTCCTGGCCGATGTAGAGGTGGCAGAACCCGCCGATCAGGCCCATGCCGTACATCTGGCCGGCCTTCTCCTCGAAGCGCCGGATCAGCAGCATGTCGCGGTAGTATTTCTGGAGGTCCTCGACGTTGGCCTTCACCGGCGATTTCGCGGCGGCCGCGGCCGTCTTGCGTTTGCCGCCGGCACGCGCCGCGGGTTTGCTGTCTGCCATAGGGGACTCCCTGCATTGGCGCAAAGGAAACGAGGCGGTACTGAACCGCCTCTTTGCGCGAAGTCTATAGTATAACGCAGAGAGTTGCAATCATGGTTAATTTATTGATTTAAATGACGAAAATATGAATTAACATGAAATAAGTTAAATAAGGGAATATCCGGCAAGCGTTCTGACTAGGGAGCGCCGCCGTGCCGCTGCAGATCGGGAGACAGAAAAATAATATGGTCGCTGGCGGTGCCGTAATTCAAGGTGGCCAGCGCCCTTTCTTCCAGCAGGTCGGGATCCAGGTGTTCGCGACGCAGCAGGCTGACGCGGTGCTCCAGGCGCGCGCGCTCGGTTCCCACCGCCTCGGCGGTGGCCAGCACCTGCGCCTTTTCCTGCTTCAGCATGATCCAGGCATAGAAGCCGCGATCGCCATGCAGCGCGTGGTAGGCGAAGTACGCCACCATGCAGGCGGCCAGCACCTGCGGTGCCGCCTGACGGGCTCTTGACTTTATTTCGCGAAGCAACCTCATGCCCCGAACGAATCACATCCCGATTCGCCGGGCAAGGGAAAAAGAGTCAAGGATTCCAAAAGGATTCAAAAAACGACTCGGCAGCCCCCAACGGCCTCCCGGGTTCGCGTTTTGGACTCCTGTGCGCGCAATTTGGCGGCCAACAAGAGCGCCTTGCGGTAGAGGCGTTTTGGCCGGCATTGCCGCCCTCTTCCGCCCTCGCCCGCAATTGGCTGTCGTCCCGGGGGCGCGACCCCGGCACCTCTGTCATCGGCCTAGTACAGGGCCGGTGTTTCGACATTGCGGAGCGCCGGGGAAACCGCGGCAGCCTCAACCCTCCATGCCCGCCACGCCACAACTGTCGTCCCGGGGCTTGACCCCGGGACCCATTGGCGTTTGTGCAGCGCTGCGTCCCGGCAATCCCGGCAATCCCGGCACCAAGGGCCGGGACAGGCAGGTGCCGGGACGACAGCCCAGGGGTAAGCGTCAGCCGCGCAGAACCGAGCGGCCGGCGTAGATGGCGGCGGTGTCCAACTCTTCCTCGATGCGGATCAGCTGATTGTACTTGGCCATGCGGTCGGAACGCGACAGCGAGCCGGTCTTGATCTGGCCGCAGTTGGTGGCCACCGCCAGGTCGGCGATGGTGTTGTCCTCGGTCTCGCCGGAGCGGTGCGACAGCACTGCCGTGTAGGCGGCACCGTGGGCGGTCTCGACCGCCTCCAGGGTCTCGCTGAGGGTGCCGATCTGATTGACCTTCACCAGGATCGAGTTGGCCACGCCCTTCTCGATGCCGTCGCGCAGGCGCTCGGGATTGGTCACGAACAGATCGTCACCGACCAGTTGGACGCTGCCGCCCAGGCGCTCGGTCAGGGCGGCCCAGCCGTCCCAGTCGTCTTCGCTCATGCCGTCCTCGATGGACAGGATCGGGTAGCGCCCGCAGAGTTCGGCCAGGTAGTCGACCATGGCCCCGGCATCCAGGGTCTTGCCCTCGCCCGCCAGCTTGTACTTGCCCTTGGCGAAGTACTCGGTGGAGGCACAGTCCAGCGCCAGCATGACGTCGTCGCCCAGCGTGTAGCCGGCCGCTTCGGTCGCCTTGGCGATGAAGCCCAGCGCCTCGTCGGTGGACTTCAGGTTGGGGGCGAAGCCGCCCTCGTCGCCGACGTTGGTGTTGTGGCCGGCGTCCTTCAGGCCCTTGCGCAGGGCGTGGAAGATCTCGGAGCCCGTGCGCACCGCCTCGGCGAAGCTGTCGGCGCCGACCGGCATGATCATGAATTCCTGGATGTCGATCGGATTGTCGGCATGGGCGCCGCCGTTGATGATATTCATCATCGGCACCGGCAGGGTGCGCGCGAAGGTGCCGCCGACGTAGCGGTACAGCGGCAGGCCCGACTCTTCGGCCGCCGCCTTGGCCACTGCCAGGGAGACGCCGAGGATGGCGTTGGCGCCCAGGCGGCGCTTGTTGGCGGTGGCGTCCAGTTCGATCAGGGTCTGGTCGATGTGGACCTGGTCCTCGCCGTCCATGCCGGACAGCACGTCGAAGATCTCGTGGTTGACCGCTTCGACCGCGTGCAGCACGCCCTTGCCGCCGTAGCGCTTGGCGTCGCCGTCGCGCAGTTCGACGGCCTCGTGGGCGCCGGTCGAGGCGCCGGAGGGCACGGCCGCCCGGCCGAAGGCCCCGCTTTCCAAGGTAACGTCGACTTCGACGGTCGGATTGCCCCGGGAATCCAAAATCTCCCGGGCCTGAATATCGATGATTGCTGTCATGGCCCTCTCGGCATTCGTGGGGTCCGCAAGCCCCGCCGGGCCGCCCGCTATGAACATCGGGGACGGCGGCTTGTCGGGGGGGATCGGGACAAGATCAAGAACTGCGCCTAGCCTATAGGCGAGACGGGCCGGCTTGTCGACCGGCGAGCGGAAAGCCCCGTCGGGAAGGCGGTGAATAACTGCCTTTTGACTCAGGCGGCCAGGGGCGGCCAGGGGCGGCCGCGTGGGGCCGGCCGCGTGGGGCTGGCCGAGGGGATTCAGCCGGTCCGGGTCAACCGGCCTGTTTGGCGTGCTTTCCGGCGGACCCGAGCCGGCCGACGGCGTCGCGCAGCTGGTCGGCGATGCCCGAGACGTCGGCGCTGGCCAGGCTGCCCGTGGAGGCGCCGGCACTGGCCAGAGAGGCGGCCTGCTTCACCTCGGCCAGGTCGTTGGTGACCGAACGGGTGCCCTCGGCGGCGCGCTGGGCCTCGGCGGACACCGACTGGGCGGTCTCCGCCACCTCGCGGATGCGCTCGGCCATGCGCCCGGCGCGGGCCTCGGCGTCCGAGATGCGTCCGCTGATCTTGCTGGTCGCCCCGATCTGCAGGTCGGCCGAGCCGGAAATGCCGCTGATGGCGTTGTTCACCTGGGCGATGACGTCGCTGATGGCGCTGATCGCCCCGACGGCCTGGCCGGTGCCGCCGCGGATTTCCTCGATGCGGCTTTCGATCTGCTCCGTCGCCTCGGCGGTGTCGTCGGCCAGGCGCTTGACCTCGCCGGCGACCACGGCGAAGCCCTGGCCGGCGGCCCCGGCCCGCTCGGCCTCGATGGTGGCGTTGAGGGCCAGCATGCGGGTCTGCTTGGCGATCTTGCGGATGGCCTCGAGCACCGCGCCGATGCGGTCGCTGGCTTCATCCAGGGTGGCGATGGTGCCGGTGGCCGCGGAGACCCGGCCGACCGCGGTGTCGGCGACGGTCTTCGCCTCGCGGGCGCCTTTGGCGATCTGCTCCATCGCGGCGGCCATGTTGCGCATCTCGGCGGAGACCGCGGCCATATGCTCGGAGACTTCGCTGGCATGGCCGGAGATGTCGCCGACGTTGGCGTTCACGCCGCCGACCGCCGTAGCCATGCTCTCGACGTTGCCGGAGACCCGCTCGGTGGTCTGCGAGACGTCCTCGGCACGGGTCAGCATGCCCTGGGAGCTGGTGCTGAGCTGGGCCGAGGTGCTGTTGAGGTCGCCCGAGGCACTGACCAGGCGCTGGGCGCCGGCGGCGATACCGTCGATCATCTCCTCCAGCTTGCCCATCAGCTGGTTGAACGAATAGGCCAGTTCGGCCGCTTCGTCGCCGGTGGTCTCGTCCAGCCGCTGCCCCAGGTCCGCCTTGCCGTTGGCCAGGTCGCTCAACGCCTGCTGCAGCAGCCCGGTGCCCAGCGTGGTGCCGTGCTCGGCCGAGTTGAGGCCTTCCAGCTCGTGGGCGGCGGAGACGCGCAGACCGATGGTTGCCTTGATCAGTTTGAACACGATGAAGGCGGTACCGAAGGCCCAGACGAAGGCGACGCCAACGCCCAGGGCCTGAACGCCGATCTGGCTGAGGCGGCTGACGTCGCCCAGATTTTCGGCCGGCATGACCACGGCCAGCAGGATGGTGCCCCAGGCGCCGCAGACGCCATGCACCGGCACCGCGCCGACCGCGTCGTCCAGCTTCAGGACGTTTTCCATGAACATGGTGGCGTAGAACACCACGACGCCACTGGTCAGGCCGATGACGATGGCGCCGTAGGTGTCGACGATGTCGCAGCCGGCGGTGCTGCCGACCAGGCCGGCGAGCACGCCGTTGATCGGCCACATCGGGCGGTGCAGGCCTTCATGCCAGCGCCCGATGGTCATCGCCACCGCGCCGCCGAAGCAGGCCGAAAGGATGGTGTTGGAGATGATGTGGGCGAAGGCCGGCGTACCGGCGGTGGTTGAGCCGCCGTTGAAGCCGATCCAGCCCACCCACAGGATGATGGCACCCATGGTGGCGAGCACCGCGCTGTGGCCGTGGATCGGCAGCGGCTTGCCGTTCTCGTCGAAACGGCCGATGCGGGCCCCGGCGACGACCACGGCGGCCAGGCCGATCCAGCCGCCGACCGAGTGCACCACGGTCGAGCCGGCGAAGTCGATGAAGCCCAGGTCCGCCAGCCAGGCGGTGTTGTCGGCGATCAGCAGGTTGCCCCAGGCCCAGTGGCCGAAGACCGGATAGATGAACAGCGCGATGCAGACCGAGGCGATCAGGTAGCCGCCGAAGCGCATGCGCTCGGCCACCGCGCCGGACAGGATGGTCGCTGCCGTGCCGCAGAACACCAGTTGGAAGACGAAGAAGGTGAAGTCCCAGTCGTCGCGCTGGTCCCAGATGAAGTCGTGGAAGCCGAACACGCCGCCCAGGGTAGGGCCGAACATCAGCCCGTAGCCGACGGCCCAGAAGGCGCAGCCGGCGATGATGAAATCGGCGATGTTCTTCTGGGCGACGTTGATGGAGTTCTTGGAGCGCACCAGGCCGGCTTCCAGCAACAGGAAACCGCCCTGCATGAGGAACACCAGGGCGGCCGACAGCATGGTCCAGACGTGGGCGATGTTGGTCTGCTTGGCATCCAGCCCGGCCTGGAATTCCTGGCGCAGGGCCTCCAGATCGGCTTCGCTCACGGCGGCTAAGACAGAATTGGAATAGGCGGCGAGGCCCAGTACGACCGCGCTAGTTAGTGCGACTATGAAGGAATTTCGCATTGTCAGAACCTGCCCACATCCACCCAAACACCAGTTCCAACCCAACTGGCGGCGGAATCGACTTTCCGACAAATTCCCTTAAAAAGTTATAATTAACCGTTTGAGTGCACCTGAGAGTCGCGAGATATCTGCCGAATCCCACAAATCTTCCGACTCGGGCTGTCTCTTCGGGCCGCCGCCTCAGGCCGCCTCAGGCCGCCTCAGGCTCGTCCAGCGCCCGGATCCCCTCCAGGAAGGTCTGAACCTCGGCCCGCATGCTCTCGGCTTCGCGGGACAACTGATCGGCTGCCGTCAGCACGTCCGTCGCGGACCGCCCGGTTTCGGTGGCCGCCATGGACACCGCCGCGATGTTGCGGTCCACATCATGGGTGCCCTTGGCCGCCTGCTCGACATTGCGGGCGATTTCCTGGGTGGCCGCCGTCTGCTCTTCGACGGCCGAGGCGATGCCGGTGGAGACTTCGTTGATGCCGGCAATGGTCTCCGTGATGTCCTTCAGGCGCTCCACCGCGCTGCTGGTGGCACTGCGTATATCCAGAACCTGTTGGGAAATGTTTTCCGTTGCCTTGGACGTCTGGGTGGCCAGGGATTTCACTTCATGGGCAACCACCGCGAAGCCTTTGCCCATCTCCCCGGCGCGCGCCGCTTCGATGGTGGCGTTCAGTGCCAGCAGGGTGGTCTGCTCGGCGAGCTCCTGAATGAGCTCCATGATCTCACCGACCTGCTGGGCGGCGCTGTTCAGGCGCTGCATGTCGCGATCGGCGTCGACGGCCTGTTTCGCGGCGTTATGGGCGACGGAGGTGGAGTGATTCACCTGGGCGCTGATCTCGCCAATGGCGGTGGACAGCTCCTCCGTCGCGGCCGCCACCGTCTGGACGTTCGCCGAAGCTTCCTGTGAAGAGGCGGCCACGGAGCGCGAACTGGCCGACGTTTCTTCCGCCGTCGCGTTCAGGGATTCCGCGGTCGAATGCATTTCAACCGCCGCCGCGGAGACGGTCTTCAGGACGACGCCGATCTGCGTGTCGAAGCGGCGCGTCAGTTCGGCCTGGCGCTCCAGCCGGCGCGTCCGCTTGGCCTCTTCCACCTTTTGCTGCTCGGCCAGGGCGTTGGCGCGGATGGTGGTCTGCCGGAACACCTCGATGGTCTCCGCCAGCTCGCCGACCTCGTCGCGGGAGTCGGCTTTCATTTCCACCGAGGTGTCGCCCGCGGCCAGCGCCTTTACGGTGGTCACGGCACGCGCCAGCGGCCGGGTGATCGCGGCCGCCACCAGCAAGCCCAGGCCAAGCCCGAGAACGAGCCCGAGGCCCGAGGTGATTCCCAGCAGCACCACGGCCCGCTGCTCGTCGGCCTCGGCCTGGTGCGCGGCGTCGTCGGTGAAGCGGCCCAGCTCCTCCAGCACGGCAGTCAGTTCCTGCTCCAGGGCGTCCTGCTCATGTTCCGTATCGGCAATGAAAGCCTCCAGATTCTGGATTTGGCCCGCGGCGAGCTGCGAGAATGTTTCCTCCCCATGATCCTGATAGCCGGCGTGCAGGGCCCCGATCCTGTCCAGGCGGTCCAGGACGTCGGCGAACTCTTTTCGCTGCTCATCGCTATGCGCCAAGGAAGCGGCCTTGCGCGCGAGGTCGCTGGCCGCGGCAAGGGCCTCCTCGGCCTTTTCGCCGAACTCGGCGAAAGTCCGCCGCGCCTCTTCGAAGCCAGGCTGCTGCGCCGCCGTCGTGCTCAACGTCGAACCGGCGCTCAGTGCCCGCTCAAAGCGTGAATTCTGCTCCAGCTGCGCGACTGTCACGGCGGTCACGAGGCGGGTCAAGGGGACGTCCAGTTCGGCGACATCGGCGATCTCTCCGCCGATGCGGTCCAGTTTCCAGAGGGTGATGGCGGCGTTGACGGCAACAATGCCGAGCAGGATCGCCACCAGACTGAGAATTTTCGTCCGCAATTTTAAGTCGCGAGCCCGTGAAAGCATGCCTCTGTTCACTTCTATCTCCAGCAGGACCAGGAAGCCTGGGACCGCGCATGGTCGCAGTACGTCAATTGCCCTATGGCAAACAATCGATGCGGGTGGAACCAGTTCATGAATTAACGCAGAGATGCGTTAAAGTTGCGTTGAGGCAAGGTCATGCGATTCGGCCCTTTTCTCGGCTGGATTCTCTACCGGGGGTTTCGGCCGGGGTCCTTTCCTGTGAGCGGCGCCCGATAGCGCCGGGACCCTTGCGGGTGGACGGGGTGAAGGCTAAGAAGCAGCGGCACGGTGGCGCTGTTTCTTTCCGGTCGCCGCCGCCTTCCCGACCCGTTCAGAGGAATTCTTCATGCAGCTCACCCTTCGTAACTGGGACCTGTCGATCGGCAGCGGCCAGAAGCTCTTCTGCATCCTGGGTCTCAACGTGCTGGAGGACCGTGACCTGGCGCTGCATACCGCCGACCACCTCAAAAAGGTGGCCGCGGCGCTGGACCTGCCTTTCGTCTTCAAGGCCAGCTTCGACAAGGCCAACCGGTCGTCCTTCAAGAGCTACCGCGGCCCCGGTCTGGACAAGGGTCTGAAGATCCTGGCCGAAGTGAAGGAGAAGTTCACGGTGCCGATCTGCACCGACGTGCACGAGATCGAGCAGGCCGAAGCGGTCGCCGAGGTCGCCGATCTGGTGCAGATCCCGGCCTTCCTCTGCCGCCAGACCGACCTGGTGGTGGCCATTGCCCGGGCGACCCTGAAGAACCAGGGCCTGCTGCACGTGAAGAAGGCGCAGTTCCTGGCGCCCTGGGACTGCCACTCGATCCTGCGTAAGATCGAGGAGGCCGCGGCCAAGGACATGACCATCCTGTGTGAGCGCGGTTCTTCCTTCGGCTACAACAACCTCATCGTCGACATGCTGGCGATCCCCGAGATGCAGCGCATGGGCGTGCCGGTGACCATCGACGCCACCCACGCCGTGCAGTTGCCCGGTGCCCAGAAGGACGCCGACGGTGTCGCCTCCGGGGGACGGCGCGAAGGTGTTGCCGTGCTGGCCGCCGCCGCCGTGGCCGCCGGCGCCGACGGCGTGTTCCTGGAGTTCCACCCGGACCCGGACAAGGCACTCTGCGACGGCCCGAGCTGCCTGCCCCTCGACAGCGCCGCCGAACTGCTCGGCAAGCTGCGCGCGCTGCACAGCACGGTGCACGGCTTCAACGCGTTCTGAGCCTACCGGCTGCACAAAGAAAAAGGGCCTCACCCGGCGGTGAGGCCCTTTCGCGTTTCAGAAGGCTGGTCGGCTCATCCGTGACGGCGGTACCGGATCAGGCCGAGCCCCGCGAGGCCGAGGCCGAACAGCGCCAGCGTTCCAGGTTCCGGCACGGCGGTAATGGAGACGAAGCTGGGAGTAAGAACCCCGTCGGAGGTGATCCCTGTCCCGGTCCGACCCTTATAGCATGTGTGGGAATCTTCCGCCCCCCAGCCACAGGCATCACGATATGAGCCTGATTGGTTGGTCAGGAGGAGCGCGGACTGAAAGTCCGGACCGAAGGGCACCAAGACGGTGGTCAGCAATAGCGACAGATTGAACGCGCCGTCGATCGACCAGGCAACAGTGGCGAGGTCTGCCAGTCCATAGTCCTGGACCGATCCGGAACCCGTTGCCACATGGAAGGAAAAGTCCGAGACACCGGCCATCGTGCTGCCCGACAGGGTGTCAAAGGTGATGCTGCCCGTACCGGTCCACTCGTTGCTGACCGTCAGGTCGTAGATGTAGCCCGCCTGGGCCGGCAGAGAGACGAACGATGCCGCCAGGGCCAACAGGGCCGTAGCCGGCAAGAGGCGGAGTTTTCTCAACGTCACGGCGAAATCCCTCACTTTTGAAACGGTTCGCAACAGGCTGGTCCAAAAGACTGCCGCGCCTGTATTTGTTCCTAAGCAATAATCGCGCCATGCGGTTAAAACCCTGAAGTTTTAAAGGCGCCGGGAAGAATATCGCTGAAGTTGACGCTTCGTCTGTAAAGTCTCTTTGCGGACGGCGCGTCTAGCGGTGCTGACCGTTTTGCTCCATAGGTCGTCGCAGCCGCACTTCGCGAGACTTCCGGCAGCCAAACGAAAAGGGCCTCACCGGCGGTGAGGCCCTTTCGCATTTCAGAAGCTCGGCCGGTCAGACCAGGCGCGACTGCTCCACCGCGGCGGCCACGAAGGACGTGAACAGCGGGTGCGGGTCCAGCGGCTTGGACTTCAGCTCCGGATGGAACTGCACGCCGACGAACCAGGGGTGCGACGGCAGCTCGACGATCTCCGGCAGCACGCCGTCCGGCGACAGGCCGGAGAACAGCAGCCCGGCCTTCTCCAGCGCCTCGCGGTAGTTGATGTTCACCTCATAGCGGTGCCGGTGGCGCTCGCTGATTGCATCGCTGCCGTAGATGTCGCGCAGCTTGCTGTTTTCCGTGAGGATGCAGGGATAGGCGCCGAGCCGCATGGTGCCGCCCAGGTCGCTCTCGACATTGCGCCGCTCCACCTCGTCGCCGCGTTGCGCGACGGCTTCCCACGCTTCCTCGTAGTTCGCCAGGATCCGTTCGGCCCGCTCCTTGAATTCCATGCCGGCGTCCGTCGGGCTGATGCCGCGCGTGGTGCGGCTCAGCAGGCGAGCACCGAGGTCGGCCTCAATCTGCGCGATCCGGCGGCTCACGATGGATTTCGAGATTCCCAGCCGCTTGGCCGCGCGGTTGAAACCGCCGCTCTCTATCACGGTGACGAACAGCTTCAGACTGTCGAACTCGTTCATCCAAGTGTTCCTACATCTGCAACATATTGGTGCAGTTCATGTCATTGTGATGCAATTTAAGCATCACTAATTTTGAGGACCGAAACGCGATCCCTTACGGGATCTCCCGTGCAATCGCCCTCAAGGAGCCCGCCGCTCATGTCCAAGGTCCTTATCGTCACCAGCAGCGCCAGCGGCGCTGTATCGGTTTCCAACCAGCTCGTCCGCGAAGCCGTCGCGGCGCTGCGCCGCCATGATCCGGAACTGCAGACGGTCGAGCGCGACCTCGGAAGCAATCCCGTGCCGCACCTGACGGCCGATGGTGTGGCGGCGCTCCGGGCTGAGCCCGGAAACGCGGTGCAGGCCGCCGCCCGCAAACTCTCCGACACGCTGGTTGCCGAACTGCAGGCAGCCGACACCGTGGTCATCGGCGCACCGATGTACAACTTCGGCATTCCCTCGACCCTGAAAGCCTGGTTCGACCATGTGCTGCGCGCCGGCGTTACCTTCCGCTACACCGAGGCCGGCCCACAGGGTCTGCTGGAGGGCAAGCGCGCGGTCGTCGTGCTGACCCGCGGCGGGCTCTACAGCGAAGGGCCGGCGCAGGCGCTGGACGCGCAGGAGCCGCACCTGCGCACGCTGCTCGGCTTCATCGGCATCACCGACGTAACCTTCGTGCGGGCGGAGAAGCTCGCCTTCGGCGACGAAGCACGCGCGGCCTCCATCGGCCAGGCCGGAGATCAGTTGAGCCTCGCCCTGCAGCAAGCGGCCGCCTGAGCAAGTCCCGCCTGCCTCCGAAAGAAAAAAGGCCCCGCGGTTCGGCGGGGCCTTTTCGTTCTTCGTAAAGCGCGGCTCACACCAGACGCGACTGCTCCACCGCGGCGGCCACGAAGGACGTGAACAGGGGGTGCGGGTCCAGCGGCTTGGACTTTAGCTCCGGATGGAACTGCACGCCGACGAACCAGGGGTGCGACGGCAGCTCGACGATCTCCGGCAGCACGCCGTCCGGCGACAGGCCGGAGCACAGCAGCCCCGCCTTCTCCAGGACCTCGCGGTAGTTGATGTTCACCTCGTAGCGGTGCCGGTGGCGTTCGCTGATCGCGTCGCTGCCGTAGATGTCGCGCAGTTTGCTGTTTTCCGTGAGGATGCAGGGATAGGCGCCGAGCCGCATGGTGCCGCCCAGGTCGCTCTCGACATTGCGCCGCTCCACCTCGTTGCCGCGCGACCACTCGGTCATCAGGCCGACCACCGGATCGCCGGGCGAGCCGAACTCGGTCGAACCCGCCTGCGGCAGGCCGGCCAGGTGGCGGGCCGCCTCGCTCACCGCCATCTGCATGCCAAAGCAGATGCCGAAGTAGGGAATCTGCCGCTCGCGGGCGAACCGGGCGGCGGCAATCTTGCCTTCCGCGCCGCGCTCGCCGAAGCCGCCGGGCACCAGGATGCCGTGCACGCCTTCAAGCTGCTGGATGGCGCCGTCGGTCTCGAAGATCTCGGAATCCAGCCAGGAGACCTTGACCTTCACGTTGTTGGCGATGCCCCCGTGGGCCAGCGATTCCGCCAGCGACTTGTAGGCGTCGAGCAGGCTGACGTACTTGCCGACCACGCCGATGGTGACCTCGCCGTCCGGCGCGTTGATGCGCTGGGTGACGTAGTCCCAGTGCGACAGGTCGGGTGTCGGCGTATCGAGCTGGAAGTGGCGGCAGACTTCGCCGTCCAGGCCCTCTTCGTGATAGGCGCGCGGCACCGCGTAGATCGACTTCACGTCCAGCGCCGGGATCACCGCTTCCTCGCGCACGTTGCAGAACAGCGCGATCTTGCGGCGGTCCTCCTTGGGGATGTCGCGCTCGGCGCGGCACACCAGGATGTCCGGCTTGATGCCCATCGACTGCAGCTCCTTCACGGAGTGCTGCGTCGGCTTGGTCTTCAGCTCGCCGGCGGCGGCGATGTAGGGGATCAGGGTGACGTGCAGGAACAGGCTGCGCTCGCGGCCCAGCTCGTTGCCGAGCTGACGGATCGCTTCCAGGAACGGCAGCCCCTCGATGTCGCCGACGGTGCCGCCGATCTCGCAGATCACGAAATCCTCGTCGGTCAGGTCCGCGCGCACGAAGGCCTTGATGGCGTCGGTGACGTGGGGAATGACCTGCACCGTCGCGCCGAGGTAGTCGCCGCGCCGCTCGCGGGCCAGAACCTGCGAGTAGATTTGCCCTGTGGTCACGTTGTCGCTCTTGCGTGCGGGCACGCCGGTGAAACGCTCGTAGTGACCCAGATCCAGGTCGGTCTCGGCACCGTCATCGGTGACGTAGACCTCGCCGTGCTGATAGGGCGACATGGTTCCGGGATCGACATTCAGGTAGGGGTCGAGCTTACGAAGCCGGACCTTGAACCCGCGAGCCTGCAACAGCGAACCGAGCGCCGCTGCGCAAAGACCCTTGCCGAGGGAGGAGACCACGCCGCCGGTGATGAAGATGAACCGCGCCATGGGCGAAAACTATTGAACGATCTTTAGGGGGGAAGCAAGCCTTGCGGCGGTGAAGGGCTGTGGGCTTTTCGCGCTGCGGGAAAAGCCCGCCGAAAGCCTTGGAAAAGTCATCGGCGCCGGCCGGCCGCGGGGCCGTCCCGGGGGGCCGTCAGGGCTCTGTGGGGGCCCCATGGGGAGCAGAATCGCCCCGGCCCGGCGCGAACGCCGTCCTTGCCGATTCGCCCCGCTGTGGTACGCGCCGGACGTGCCTGGACGCTCACTGGGTCGGAACGGAGGGTTCGCTCGGGGCTGCCGGCTCCGGGGCCGCCGGGGCTGTCGCGCCGCTTGGCAGCGTCTCCAGGATCGAACTCGGCTGGTCGCCGCCGGCCAGGATGGTCAGCGAGATGCTGGTGAGCATGAAGCCGGCCGCCAGGATCGCCGTGGTTCGGGTCAGCAGGTTGGCCGTGCCGCGGCCGGTCAGGAAGCCGCCCATGCCGCCGCCGCCGCCCCCACCGCCGCCACCGCCGATGCCCAGGCCGCCGCCTTCGCTGCGCTGCAGCAGGACGACGCCGATCAGGGCCAGCGCCAGAAGGATGTGAACGATCAGAAGTACTTCTTGCATGATGCCTGTTACCTGCGCTGGCCCGAGGAATGCCTCTGGGCGCGCCTCTTGGGGGCTATGGTTGCCGGGCTATGTAATGGCTCCGGCCCGGAAAGACCAGCGAAAAGTCCTGAGAAACCGGGGCTAAATCCGCGGATCTGCCGGATTCAGCAGCTTTGGGCGATGGCCCAGAAAGCCTCGGCGTCCAGGCTGGCGCCGCCCACCAGGGCGCCGTCGACGTTGGCCTGGGACAGCAGTTCGGCGGCATTGTCCGGCTTCACCGAGCCGCCGTAGAGGATGCGCACCTTCTCCGCCCCCTCGCCCACCAGGCCGACCAGCAGCCGGCGGATCTCGGCGTGGACCCGGGCCACCTCGGCGGCGGTCGCGGTGCGGCCGGTGCCGATCGCCCAGACCGGCTCGTAGGCCACCACCAGGCGGCCGGCTTCCATGCCGGCCGGCACCGAGCCCTTCACCTGGCGGCCGATGACCGTCAGGGTCTGGTCGGCATCGCGCTCTTTTTCCGTCTCGCCGACGCAGACGATGGGCGCCAGCCCGGCGGCCAGCGCCGCCTCGGCCTTGGCGCGGACCTGGGCATCGGTCTCGCCGTGGTCGCTGCGGCGCTCCGAATGGCCGACGATGACGTAGCTGCAGCCGACGTCGCGCAGCAGCGGCGCGGCGGTGTCGCCGGTGTGGGCACCGGCGGTCGCGCCATGGCAGTCCTGGCCGCCGACGGAAATACGGCTGCCGGCCAGCGCCTGGGCGACCAGGGCCAGATAGGGAAACGGCGGGCAGACCAGCAGGTCGCAGGACGGCTGCGCGCCCTCGCCCAGCGCCTTCAGACCCTCGGCCAGGGTCTTGGCGTCCTCGGCCAGGCCGTTCATCTTCCAATTGCCGGCAATCAAGGCTCTCATCGGCAGCATTCCTTTACCCTGCGCCCTGGACGTTTTGTCGGGCGCCTACCTAGCATAGGGTTTCCCGCAAGGCTATGGGGCAAGGGCCGCCCTGGCCCGTTCCGGTGGGTGCCGGCCTGGGAAAATCCCCTGGGGGGAATCCCCTGGGAGAATCCCCTGAATCGAGGCGGAATTGCTTGTTGCCGGGGCCAGGGCGCCTTTCTACACTGCCGCGCCCGTCGTCCCGGCCTTGCCGGGCGGCTCCTGCCCACAGTCAGCGAAGCTGTTTTATTGCCATGAAAAGACGCAATCTCCTCACGAAGATCGGTGTGATCGTGCTGTTCAGCCTGCTGATCATGAGCTTCGCCTTATGGGGCATCGGCGATATCTTCCGGGGCGGCAGCAATGCCCAGGCGGTCGCCGAGGTCGGCGACGCCGTCATCGCGCAGCGTCATTTCGCGCCGGAGCTGTCCACCGAGATCAACGCGATGAGCCGCCGTCTCGGCACCCAGCTGACCATGGACCAGGCCCGCGCCTTCGGGATTCCCCAGCAGGTCCTGCAGCGCATGATCACCCGGGCGATGCTGGACGAGATGGGCGCGCGCCTCGGCATGCTGGTGACCGAGGAACAGATGCGTCAGCAGATCCTCGAGAACCCGGTCTTCAAGGGCGCCAACGGCCAGTTCGACAAGGCGCGCTTCAGCATGGCGCTGCAGGCCGCCCGGCTGACCGAGCAGGGCTTCCTGGCCCAGATCGGCCAGGACATCAAGCGCCAGCAGCTGGTCGGTGCGGTGACCGATGCGGCGGTGGTGCCGGAAAGCCTTGCCGAGCAGCTTTTCGTCTATCGCGAGGAACGCCGGGTCGCCGACTACGTGACCATTGCCAACGACAGTTTCACCGACATCGGCACGCCCGACGACGCGGCCCTGCAGCAGATCTACGACAGTGCCGGCAGCGCGCTGATGACGCCGGCCTTCAGGCAGATCACCCTGGTGGTGTTGAGCGTCGCCGATGCGGCCAAGAACATCGCAATTTCCGACGACCGCATCGCCGAGGCCTTCGAGGCCCGCAAGGCGGATCTGTCGACGCCGGAGCGTCGAAACGTGAGTCAGGCCGTGCTGCCCGACCAGGCGGCGGCCGAGGCGCTGGCCGGCCGGCTGTCCGAGGGGGCCGACTTCGCCGCCGCCGTCGAGCAGGCGACCGGCCGTCCGCCGGTCGACCTCGGTCTGGTGACCAAGGCTGACCTGCCCGACGGTCTCGCCGACGCGGTGTTCGATCTCGCTGAAGGCACGCCCAGCCAACCGATCCAGAGCCCGCTCGGCTGGCATGTGGCGCTGGTCAGCGCCATCGAGCCCGGCAACGAAGCCACCCTGGAAGACAGCCGCGACAAGCTGCGCCAGGAATTGGCGCAGGCGGATGCCATCAACATCATCATCGACCAGGCCAACCAGTTCGATGAATTGCTCGCCGGCGGCGCCTCCATCGAAGATGCCGCCCAGCGCATGAACGTCGCGGTCCGCGACATTCCGGCGATCGACGCCCGCGGCCGCACGCCCGAGGGAACCCTGGTCGAAGGCCTGCCGTCGATCGGCGAGTTCCTGCCGGTGCTGAACCGCACCGCCGTGGGCGACAGCAGCACGCTGACCGAGACCCTGGACGGCGACTACTTCATCGTCCATGTCGACGGCGAGACGCCGGCGGCGAAGAAGCCCTTCGACGCGGTGCGCGACCAGGTGGCCGAGATTTGGCGCAACGGCGAACGCGCGCGTCTGGCCGAGGAAAAGGCCGCGGCCTTTGCCGAGCGGGTGAAGACCGGCGAGGACTTTGCCGCAGTCGCCACGGCGGAAGGCCTCAGCGTTGCCGAGACGGCGCCGCTCACGCGCTTCGAGAACGACCCGCAGCGCACGCCTTCGCCCCTGCTCTCGCAGCAGCTCTTCGAGATTGCCGAGGGTGAAGTGACCACCGCGGGCACCGGCAACGGCCAGATCGTCGCCGAGCTGAAAGAGGTGCTGCCGCCCGACAGCGAAGGCCGCGAAGCGCGCCTCGAGAACGTCGAGGCGGAGCTGAAGACGTCGCTGCAGAACGACATCTTCCAGCAGTTCCTCAATGCGCTGCAGGAGGAGTTCTCGGTCACCATCAACCAGCGTCTTGTCGACCAGACCCTGGCAAGTTTCTAGGGCGCCATGCAGAGCTCTCCCGACTTTGCCGCTTTCGAGGCGGCCTACGAGGCTGGCCGCGCGCAGGTCGTTCACACCGCGCTGATCGCCGATCTGGAAACGCCGGTCTCGGCCTTCCTGAAGCTCGCCGAAGGCAAGCCCAACGCCTTTCTCTTCGAGTCCGTCGAAGGCGGCTCGATCATCGGGCGATACTCCTTCCTGGGCATGCGGCCCGATGTGATCTGGCGCTGCCATGGCGACAAGGCGGAGATCAACCGGCGCGCCCGCTTCGATGCCGACAGCTTCGAGCCGATCGACGCGCCGGTGCTCGACAGCCTGCGTGACCTCATCGAGGAATGCCGCTTCGATCTGCCCGAGGGACTGCCGCCGATGTCGTCCTGCCTGCTCGGCTACATGGGCTACGACACCGTGCGCCTGATGGAGACGCTGCCGGAACAAAATCCGGTCGCCATCGACGTGCCTGACGGGCTTTTCCTGCGGCCGACGGTGGTCGCCGTGTTCGACCGTGTCGAGGATCTCGTCACCGTCTTCACGCCGGTGTGGCCCCGCAGCGACGTGTCGGCCCGCGCCGCCTACGCGCAGGCCTGTGAACGCCTCGCCGATGTGGCGCAGGATTTCGAGCGCGCGCTGCCGCAGCGCCGCGATGTCATCGCCGACCTTGACGAGCTTCCGGACCCGTCGGCCAACATGACCCAGGCCGACTTCGAAGCCATGGTGCTGAAGGCCAAGGATTACATCCTGGCCGGCGACATCTTCCAGGTGGTGCTGTCGCAGCGGCTGTCGCTGCCCTTCAAGCTGCCGCCCTTTGCGCTCTACCGCGCGCTGCGCCGGCTCAACCCCTCGCCGTTTCTGTTCTTCATCGACTTCGGCACCCACGCCATCGTCGGCTCCAGCCCGGAAATCCTGGTGCGGCTGCGCGACGACATGGTGACCATCCGGCCGATCGCCGGCACCCGGCGGCGTGGCGCGACGGCGGCGGAGGACCGCGTCCTCGCCGAGGACCTGCTGTCGGATCCGAAGGAACTGGCCGAGCATCTCATGCTGCTCGACCTCGGCCGCAACGACGTCGGACGTGTCGCCGAGATCGGCAGCGTGAAGGTCACCGAGAAGAACATCATCGAGCTGTACAGCCACGTCATGCACATCGTCTCCAACGTCGAGGGCCGCCTGGCCGACGGCAAGGATGCGATGGACGCGCTGATCGCCGGCTTCCCGGCGGGCACCGTCTCCGGCGCGCCGAAGGTGCGCGCGATGGAGATCATCGAGGAACTGGAACCGGAGCGCCGCGGCATCTACGGCGGCTGCGTCGGTTACTTCGGCGCCGGCGGCGCCATGGATACCTGCATCGCCCTGCGTACCTCGGTGATCAAGGACGGCACCATGTACATCCAGGCCGGCGCCGGCATCGTCGCCGACAGCCAGCCGGAGTCCGAGCATCAGGAGTGCTGGAACAAGGCGCGGGCGATCCTGCGTGCCGCCGAGGAAGCCGTGCGCTTCGCCGCCCGGCGCGGCAACTAGCACCGCAATGACGACCCTCACCCTTTGGGGCCGCCTCACCTCCTGCAACGTGCAGAAGGCGGTGTGGCTGCTGGAGGAACTCGCCCTGCCCTATGAGCGCATCGATGCCGGCGGCGACTTCGGCGGCCTCGACGATGCCGCCTATCTCGCGATGAACCCCAACGGCAAGGTCCCGACCCTGAAGGATGGGGAACTGGTCGTGTGGGACAGCGAAGCGATCTTGCGCTATCTGGCGGCGCGTTACGGCGCGCCGCAATTCTGGTCCGGCGATCCGGCGGAGCGCGCCGCCGTCGATCAATGGATGGCCTGGACCGCCACGGCGCTCTATCGCGACTGGATCGATCTCTTCTGGCGTCTGGTCCGCACGCCGCCGCAGCGGCGGGATGCGGATCTCATCGAAGGATTGCGCCGACGAACGGCGGAGCGTTTCGCTTTCCTCGACGGCCAGCTCGCCAGCCGGCCTTATCTTGCGGGAGACGTCTTCAGCCTCGCCGACATCGCCGCCGGCATGACGCTCTACCGCTGGTACGAGATGCCGATCGAACGTCCGGCCCTGCCCCACCTCGCCGCCTGGTACGCGCGGCTGCGCGACCGCCCGGCCTATCGCACGGCGGTCTGCGTGCCCTTCGACGATCTCGTGGGCAAATTAACCTTCTGAAAATTCGATCGTGGTCAGAATGGGCTACTCGACAAAACCGCTTGGCGATTTTCGCGAATCGGGTTGATAGTTGAGATCCTGTTTCAACAGCTGAAAGGAGGTGATCCAATGTCTCATGAGATTACGGTGGAGTCCCAGGGCCTTGGATGTTTTACGGGTTTGACGGAGCAGCCTTCTTCCAACTCGTGACACCTTCGAAGCGGGACCCCGTTTCGGGGCCCTGACCTCACCAGCTCATGGAGGGGCCGCCGAGAGGCGGCCCCTTTGAGTTTGGGGCGTCTGAAAGGCAAGGCCCGGGGCGAAGACCGCTGTTTGTCGAGTCGGTCATCCGTCAGGCTTGGGCCGCCGCGGCTGCCCCTCGACAGCGCCCCCAGCACCCGGTGTCACCTTGGGGAATTGGGGCAGACGCGTGGAGCCTCTCCGCGAGTCAGAATATTTTACAGGCCTGAAAGGCTGGCGATTCTTCTAAGTTATTGGAATCATTTGTGGCGCCGGTTCGCGAAATCGCCTTTCAGTTGAGAATTGCCTGATATGTTTAGCTTAACGCTTTACAACTTTCCGCCGCTCCGCCCGTAGCCCCGACTCAAAATTGGCCCTTTGCCCCGGCTTTCTTCCTCGGCACGGCAATTGCTAAGCGCTCCTAAAGATCAATCGCCCGCTGTGGGCATGGGCCGTTTTTCGAGGAACGTTGTCGATGAAGTTGGTGTTGTGGGCCCTGGCCCTGTTGTTCGGGGCCAGCGCCCTTTCTCTTACCGCCGCGCCGGTACAGGCGGGACCGATCCTGCTGGTCGACGGTGGAAAGCTAATCGGGGCGAATAATGTCGATGTTCTGGGTACGCTCTATGACGTGCGTTTCGTCGACGGTACCTGCGCCTCCGTCTTTTCCGGCTGTGACTCCTTGTCGGATTTTCTCTTTAACGACTTTGACTCGGCTGTGGCTGCCGCCGCGGCGCTAAAGAATCAGGTGCTGCTCGATTCCAGCGAGGGGGATTTCGACAGCCTCCCGGCCCTCACGGCAGGATGCTCCTTTCCGGCGAACTGTACTATGGAGTTCCCTTACGGTTTCTGGCCGGACGGCAATGTGAAAACCGGGTCCTTTACGAACGTCGCCGGGACCGGTGGCTCCCACGGAATAGGCACCCTTCGTCTCTCCGAGGACACGGCCGTGATCGGGAATCAGGTCTTGGTACGGTTCTCGCTTGCCGACACGGTTGAGGTCCCCGAGCCCGCGACGCTGGGCCTGTTCGGCGCCGGCCTGCTGGGTCTGGCCGCGGTCGGCCGGCGGCGCCGTCGCGCCTCGCCGAACGCCTGAGGCTCAGCCGCCCGCCGCGCCGCCGGCAGCCCCGGCTCAAAATTGGCACTTTGCCCGGGTTTTCCTTCTTCGGCACGGCACTCGCTCAGAGCTCCAAAAGATCAAGCGCCCGCTGTGGGCATGGGCCGTTTTTCGAGGAACGTTGTTGATGAAGTCGTTTTTGTGGGCCCTGGCCCTGCTGTTCGGGGCCGGTACCCTCTCCCTTACCCCCGCGCCGGCGCAGGCGGGGCCGATCCTGTTGATCTCCGAGGGAAAGCTCATCGGGGCAAACGATGTCGATGTCAGGGGAACGCTCTATGACGTGCGTTTCGTCGACGGAACTTGCGTCGAAGTGTTCTCCGGCTGCGACTCCGTGTCGGATTTTGACTTTAACAACTTTATGTTGGCTCGCGATGCCGCCCGGGCGCTAATGGATCAGGTGCTGCTCGATTCCAGCTTGGGGGATTTCGACAGTCTCCCCTACCTCACGGCAGGATGCTCCTCTTCGAGTAACTGTTTCCTGCAGATCCCTAACGGTTTCTGGTCGGTCACCAGGCTGCAAACCGGGGTCGCGGTGAACTACGCCGGTTCCGGTGACTTCGGTGGAACGGGCAGCGTTGATCTCCCGGAAGACACCTCGTCGATCTCGAATGAGGTCTGGGTACGGTTCGGGCTGCCCGGCGCGTTCGATGAAGTCGTTGAGGTCCCCGCGCCCGCGACGCTGGGCCTGTTCGGGGCCGGCCTGCTGGGCTTGGCCGCGGCTGGCCGTCGGCGCCGCCGCGGCTCTGCGAACGCCTGAGGCTCAGCCGCCCGCCGCCTGCTGCGCGGCGACCTGCTGGCGGTAGCGCACGATGGCGGAGATCGGCACCAGGGCGAAGCCGCGCTTCTGCATTTCCGGGATCCACTGGGTAAGCGCCGTCACCGTGCCGTCGTGCGGGTGGCCGATGCCGATGGCATAACCGCGCTCACGCGCGGTCTGCTCCAGGATGGAGAGCTGGCGGTGGATCGCTGCCAGGTCGTCCGGCGCATTGTCCAGGAAGACGTCGCGCACCGCGTAGGGCACGCCGTGCTCTGCCGCCTGCCGCCCGGCAACGGAATTGGCCGCCGTCAGGGAGTCGAGGAACAGCAGGCCGCGCGCCTTCAATTCGCGCATCACCAGGGCCATGCCCTCGGCCGAGGCGGTGAAGCGGCTGCCCATGTGGTTGTTGATGCCGACGAAGCCGTCGAAGCGCGACAGATCCCAGCCCAGCCGCTGCAAAAGTTCGGCCCGCGGCAGGTCGTCGCGCAGCACGTTGGGGCCCGGGTCCATGGTGCCGCTCATCGGCTGCATCGGCACGTGCAGCAGCAGCTCGTGGCCGGCTTGGCGCGCCTCGGCGGTCATCTTCGCCAGGCCGTCGGCATAGGTCATGAACGACAGCGTCAGCGGCCCCGGCAAGGCGATCGCATTCTTGGCGCCGCGCCGGTTCACGCCGACGTCGTCCAGCACGATGGCGATCATCGGCTTGCCGCCGCTCGGGGCCACGGCGATGGCATTCTGCTGCCAGAGTTCCGGACCTTCGGTCAGCGGTGCTGCCGGCGGCAGGGCCGCCTGCTGGTCCGTCGCGGTCGCGCCGTCGCCCTGCCAGCCGCTCTCGGCATTGGGCGCCGTATTGCGCAACCGGGCCGCGGTTTCTTCCTGGTCGCGCAGCGCCTCGTGGTACTGGACTTCCAGGGCCTCGCGGTCGATCTCGGGGGCAGCGGCCAGCACGCGCGGCTCCGGCTTCACCGGCGGCGCTGTGGCAGGCAGGGCTTCGGCGATCTGCGCAGGCGGCGGGGCACCGAGAATGCCCTGACGGTCGAGGTAGACACCCAGAATGCCGCCCAGCAGCAGGCCGATCAGCAGCAGGCCGGCGATGGCCGTGGCATTCCACAGCACCTCGCCGTGCGGCCGGCGGCCCTTCTTGGCCTTATGCGACTCGCCCTTCTTCATGGCGGGCGGAGCCTAGCACGGCTTGGTTAACGAAGCGGGGCGATTTTCACGCGGTTGAGGGCGCCGATTCCCCGGAACTTTCAGGGTTTTTGCCGGCCAGGCCCTGAAGGATCGGGCAGTCCGGGCGGTCGTCGCCGTGGCAGCGCTCCATCAGGTGCACGAGGGTCTCGCGCATCTCGGTCAGCTCGGTGATCTTGCGGTCGATGTCGCCGACGCGATGCCTTGCCATCGCCTTCACCTCGGCGCTGCTGCGCGCGCGGTCCCGCCACAGGGTCAGCAGGCTGCCGACCTCCTCCACCGAGAAGCCGAGGCTGCGGGCGCGTTGGACGAAGCGCAGGGTCTCGACGTCCTGCTGGCCGTAGACCCGGTAGCCGGCGGCCGAGCGCTCGGCCGGCTGAATCAGGCCGACGGACTCGTAGTAGCGGATGGTCTTGGCCGGCACGCCGGACTGGCGGGCCGCGGTACCGATGTTCATGGCTGGGTCCCTGGAGTTGGCAACGTCAGAGTTGGCATCGTCGTCTATTGCCGATTCAACCTTCCAGTAACAGGAAGATCAAGCCCGCGCGGCGATCTGGCACCTTTCCGTGGCGCCCGGCGACCTGTTATAAGAGGGGATCGCGAGGCGAAAAAAGACGCAACAACGCAGCGTAAGCATTTGAAATGTTTCTGCTAATCGATAATTACGACAGCTTCACCTACAACCTCTTCCACTTCCTGGGAGAGTTGGGGGCAACGGTCGAGGTGCGCCGCAACGACAAGATCACCGCGGCCGAGGCCCTGGCGCTGAATCCGCAGGGCATCGTCATCTCGCCGGGCCCCTGCGACCCCGACCGTGCCGGCGGCTGCCTGGAACTGATCGCCGCCGCTGCCGGCAGGGGGCCGCTGTTCGGCGTCTGCCTGGGCCACCAGGCCATCGGCCAGCACTTTGGCGGCAAGATCGTCCGCGCGCCCGCCCCGATGCACGGCAAGCTGAGCCAGGTGACCCACCGGGGCAAAGGTGTCTTCGCCGGCCTGCCGTCGCCGCTGACCGCGACCCGCTACCATTCGCTGACCATCGATCCGGCGAGCTTTCCGAGCGATCAGCTTGAGGTCACGGCGACTGCCGACGACGGCGTCATCATGGGGCTGCAGCACAAGACCCTGCCGATCCACGGCGTGCAGTTCCATCCCGAGAGCATCGCGTCCGAGCACGGCCATACCCTGCTGCACAACTTCCTGAAGCTCGCCGACCCGGCCGCGGCAGCCTGAGGCCGGGGGACCAGCGGATGAGCAGTGCCATGCCCGACCTGAAGGGGCTGATCGGTAAGGCCGCGACCGGCGCGACGCTCAGCCGTGCCGAAGCCGAACAGGCCTTCGATATCATGATGTCCGGCGACGCCACCCCGGCGCAGATGGGCGGCTTCCTCATGGCGCTGCGGGTGCGCGGCGAGACGGTGGAGGAGATCGCCGGCGCCGCCACGGTGATGCGCGCCAAGATGACCACCATCAAGGGCCCGGCCGGCGCCATCGACATCTGCGGCACCGGCGGCGACGGCACCGGCAGCTACAACATCTCCACCGCCAGCCAGTTCGTGGTGGCGGCCTGCGGCGTGCCGGTGGCCAAGCACGGCAACCGCGCGGCCTCGTCCAAGAGCGGCGCCAGCGACGTGCTGGAGGCCCTGGGCGTGAACATCGAGGCAGACTTTGCCCTGGTCGAGCGCGCGCTGGCCGAGGCCGGCACCTGCTTTCTCATGGCCCAGCGCCACCACAGCGCCATGCGCCACGTCGGCCCGGCCCGTGTCGAGCTGGGCACCCGCACCATCTTCAACCTGCTGGGTCCGCTGTCCAACCCGGCCAAGGTGAAGCGCCAGCTCAGCGGCGTCTTTGCCGCCGAGTGGATCGAGCCGCTGGTGCAGGTGCTGCGCGACCTCGGCCATGAGGCCGCCTGGGTGGTCCATGGTGCCGGCGGCATGGACGAGGTCTCCACCCTGGGGCCGACCCAGGTCGCCGAACTGAAGGACGGCAAGATCACCACCTTTGAAGTCACCCCGGCCGATGCCGGCCAGCCGACGGCGAAGCTGGCGGATCTCGTCGGCGGTGATCGCGATCACAACGCCGCGGCCCTGCGCGCCCTGCTGGAAGGCCAGCCCAGCGCCTACCGCGACATCGTGCTGCTGGGCAGCGCAGCGGCCCTCATCGTTGCCGGCAAGGCCGACGACCTGAAAGCCGGTGCGGCCATGGCCGCCGAGGCGATCGACAGCGGCCGCGCGCGCGGCGTGCTCGACCGCCTTGTCGAAATCACCAACGCGGCGGTGCCGGCATGAGCCCCACTTCTATGAACCCCGCCTCTATGAATAACGTGCTCGATAAGATCTGCGCCGACAAGCGCGGCTGGATCGCGCAGAAGAAAGCCGAAGTTTCGCTGAGCGATCTGGAGGCGCGCGCCTCGGCCGCTTCGGCGCCGCGCGGCTTCCGTGCCGCTCTCGAAGCCACAGCGGCTTCGGGGGCCAACGCGCTGATCTGCGAGATCAAGAAGGCGTCGCCCAGCAAGGGCCGGATCCGCGCCGACTTCGATCCCCCCGTTCTGGCACAGGCCTATCTGGCGGGCGGTGCCGCCTGCCTGTCGGTGCTGACCGATGTGCCCTATTTCCAGGGCGCCGATGGGTTTCTGGAGGCGGCGCGCGCGGCGGTGCCGCTGCCCTGCCTGCGCAAGGACTTCATGCTCGATCCCTATCAGATCGTCGAGAGCCGCGCGCTCGGCGCCGACTGCATCCTGCTCATCATGGCCGCGCTGGAAGACGCGCAAGCCGCCGAGCTTGAGAGCATCGCGCTCGACCTCGGCATGGACGTGCTGGTCGAGGTGCACGACGGGGAAGAACTGGACCGCGCCCTGACCCTCAAGTCGCCGCTGATCGGCATCAACAACCGCAACCTGAAGACTCTCGCGGTCGACCTCGCGACCTTCGAGGAACTGGCACCGCGGGTGCCCAACGATCGCCTGCTGGTCGCCGAGAGCGGGCTCTACGCGCCGGAGGACCTTGCGCGCATGACGGCGGCGGGCGCGCGCGCCTTCCTGATCGGCGAGTCCCTGATGCGCCAGGACGACGTGACCGCCGCCACCGCCATCCTGGTACAGGGTGGTGCGCCGGTCAGCCTGCAAGGGGCGGTATAAAGGATTTTTATGGCGGACTTCACCCACTTCGATGCCGAGGGCAAAGCCGTCATGGTGGATGTCTCCGGCAAGGACATTACCGAGCGGATTGCCGAGGCGAAGGGCTCGGTGATCATGCAGCCGGAGACCCTGGCGCTGATCCGCGACGGCGGCGTGAAAAAAGGCGACGTTTTTTCAGTGGCCCGTCTGGCCGGGATCATGGGCGCAAAACGCACCCCGGACCTGATACCGCTCTGCCATCCCCTCGCCCTCACCTCGGTGACCGTCGACCTGACGATCGACGCGGCGCGCAACGCCGTCGACATCACCGCGCCCTGCAAGCTGGTGGGCCGCACCGGGGTGGAGATGGAGGCGCTCACCGCCGTCAGCGTCGCGGCGCTTACGGTCTACGACATGTGCAAGGCGGTTGACCGCGGCATGCGTATCACCGAGGTGCGCCTGACCCACAAGGCCGGCGGCAAGTCCGGCAGCTTCGAGGCGCCCTGATGATTCCCGTTGCCGAGGCGCTGGAGCGGATCGTCGCCGCCTTCTCTCCCCTGCCCGCCGAGACGGTCAGTCTCGCCGAGGCCTTCGGGCGGGTGCTCGCCGCCGACATCACGGCGCGGGTCACCCAGCCGCCCCACGCGGTTTCCGCCATGGACGGCTACGCCGTGCGCGCCGCCGACGTCGCGAGCGTCCCTGCCACGCTCGATGTCATCGGTGCGGTACCGGCCGGCGGACTCTTCGAGGGCACGCTGGCGCCGGGCCAGGCGGTGCGCATCTTCACCGGTGCGCCGCTGCCCCACGGCAGCGATGCCATCGTTATCCAGGAAGCCACCGCAGCCGCCGACGGCCCGCCCGGCAAAAGGGTGACCGTGAAGGAATCCTGCCAGACCGGAAACTACGTGCGCCCGGCCGGCCTCGACTTCGCCCTGGGCGATCCCGGCCCGCGCGCCGGCCGCCTGCTGAGTTCGCGCGACGTCGGGCTGATCGCTGCCATGAACCATCCTTGGGTCGCCGTGCGGCGCCGCCCGCGGGTCGCCATCCTGGCCACCGGCGACGAGGTGGTGATGCCGGGCGAGCCGCTGGGCCCCAGCCAGATCGTCAGTTCCAACGGCCTGGCGCTGGCGGCCTTCGTGCGGGCCTGCGGCGGCGAGCCGGTACAACTGGGCATCGCCGCCGACCGCGAGGACAGCCTGGCTGGACTGGCCGCCGGGGCCAAGGGCGCCGACCTGCTGCTGACCGCCGGCGGCGCTTCGGTCGGCGAACACGACCTGGTGCAGAAGGTGCTCGGCGGCCAGGGCATGCAGCTCGATTTCTGGAAGATCGCCATGCGCCCGGGCAAGCCGCTGATGTTCGGTGAACTGGGCGGCACGCCGGTCATCGGCCTGCCGGGCAACCCGGTCTCCGCGGTGGTCTGCTCGCTGCTGTTCGCCCGCCCGGCGATGAACGCCCTGCTGGGCCTCGATGCCCCGGCCCACCCGCTGGAGCCGATGGTGCTGGGCGGCGACCTGCCCGCCAACGACCGGCGCCAGGACTACCTGCGCGCGACCATCGACAGGAACGGCGACGGCAATGGCGATGGCCGCCGCTGTGCCACCCCCTACGGCCGCCAGGCCTCCTCCATGCTGGCCCTGCTGGCCTCGGCCGACGGCCTCATCGTGCGGGCGCCCCATGCCCCGGCGGCGGCCAAGGGCGCGATGGTCGAGGTGTTGTCTTTCCAGCATCTGCTGCCCGGTCTCTAGCACCGGCAGGCCCCCGTACCGCAGCTTTGGTGGCGGATCTCCTACCCTTTTTCGCGTTCCGGCTCCTGGCAGATTCCTGACAGTGCCCCTTGACGCCTTTTGAGAACTAAACTAGAACATGAGGCAGAGTTTTTGTTTTGTTCCACATTTTGTGTCGCTTTGATGACTGATAACGACACCCCGGGGGTCTAGGTATCTATGCTCACCAGAAAGCAGCATGAGCTTCTGCTCTTCATCCACCAGCACCTGCAGAAAAACGGGGTGTCCCCCTCCTTCGACGAGATGAAGGACGCGCTGGCGTTGAAGTCGAAGTCCGGCATTCACCGGCTGATCACCGGTCTGGAGGAGCGCGGCTTCATCCGCCGCCTGCCCCACCGGGCCCGCGCGGTCGAGGTGATGCGCCTGCCCGACGATGTGGAAGCCGCTGCCGCCAACACCCGGCGCGAGGACGCGGCCGCGCCGAACGTGCCGCATCCCGGTTTCGCCCCCAAGGTCATTCGCGGCGGCTTTTCCTCGTCGCTGCCGGGCGCCCAGGCGGCCAATGACAGCGAGGCCCTGCAGTTGCCGCTGTATGGGCGGATCGCCGCGGGTACGCCGATCGCGGCGCTGCGCGACGATTCCAACTACGTCGATGTGCCGGCGGCCCTGATGGGCACCGGTGAACACTACGCCCTGGAGGTCGACGGCGACTCGATGGTCGATGCCGGCATTCTGGACGGCGATACCGTGATCATCGAACGCTGCGATTCGGCCGAGAACGGGTCCATCGTCGTGGCCCTGATCGACAACGAGGAAGCGACCCTGAAGCGGCTGCGCCGCAAGGGCGGAGCCGTGGCCCTGGAGCCGGCCAACACGGCCTACGAGACCCGCATCTTCCCGCCCGAGCGAGTCACCATCCAGGGGCGTCTCGTCGGCCTGCTGCGCCGCTACTGATCCTCTTCTTTCAGCCAGTCGGGCTGCCGCGCCGGATAGGGCGACCAGGGCCGCGCGCCCTGCTGGCCGGCCACGGTTTCGACGCGGGAGCCAGTCTCCCCCAGCCACACCGCCTGAGCCCCGTCCCGCCACAGGTCGAAACGGTCGATGACCACCTGCGGGCCCCGGCAGGGCTGGCGCCGTAACGGCACCAGGCACACCACCCCCGCAACCACGCCGCAGTCGTCATCGGCGGCGCGGGGATCGAGAAGGACTGCCGCGGTGAGCGTTCCCTGCCGGTAGAGGCAGCCGAGCGGATCGCAGTGCAGCCGCCCGCCCGCCCCTTCTCCCAGCTTCGGCCAGGTCAGCGTCTGCGAGACGAAGGCCTGACGCCCCCAGGTGTCGAGCACGAAGCGGCTGCCGCGCTGCGAGGGGACCCAGAGACGTCCCTCCGGATCGCGGATGCCGACCTGGCGGCCATCGCCGCTGACCAGCAGGCTGGGCGGCGTGAAACTGAGCGGCGACAGCGCGCCGGCGAGGATGCCCGGGACCGCCAGCCAGCGCCAGCGGCCCTGCCACAGGCAGAGCCACAGCCCGGCGACCACCACCAGGGCGAGTCCCCAGTCCGGCATCGGCGGTACCGGCAGGGCCGCCGCCGGCCAGTCGGCGACCGCTTCGGCGATGGCCAACAGCAGATCGATGCCCCAGCCCATCGGCACCAGGGCGAGGCTCTCCAGGCCGAAGGGCATCAGCAACAAGGCCAGCACCGCCCAGGGCATGATCCAGAAAGCGGTCAGCGGTACCGCCAGCAGGTTTGCCGGCAGTCCGTAGAGGGCCAGGCGATGGAAGTGAAAGGCGGCGAAAGGCCCGGTGGCCAGGATGGCAATTACCGAGGTCGCCGCGACCCCGACGACATAGCCGGCGACGCGGCCGACAGTGGATCGGCGGCTCCGACGGGCGGCCTGCCGCCGCTCCCAGGCCTCGTAGGCGGCGATCAGCGCGGTGACGGCGGCAAAGGACATCTGGAAGCTGGCCGTCATCAGGCTTTCCGGCGCGGCCAGCAGGATCACCGCCGCGGCCCAGGCGACCAGCCGCAACGACAGCGCCCGCCGGTCCAGCAGGATCGCCAGCAGCACAACGGCGACCATCAGAAACGCCCGTTCGGCGGGAATGCTGACGCCGACCAGGTTCAGGTAGACGAAGGCGCCGGCGGCGGCCACGGTGGCCGCCCATTTCTTGATCGGCCGATGCAGCGCCAGCCCGGGCACCAGGGCCAGGAAGGCGCGCAGCAGAAAGAACAACTGGCCGGCAACGAGGCCCATGTGCAGGCCGGAGATGGCCAGCAGATGGGCGAGCCCGGCGTTGCGCATGTCGTCCCGCACTGCCTCGGGAATGCCGCCGCGCTGCCCGGTGATCAGGGCGACGGCGACGCCGCCGGTCGGTCCGTCGAGGACGGCGGCGATGCGCAGGGCGACGGTCTGGCGCAGGCCGGCCCACCACAGCCGCCAGCCGTCCAGCAGGGAGGCCGCGCTGTCCGGCGGAGCTTCCACCACTTGCGGTGATCCGTAAGCGAAGCCGATGCCGCCCAGGCCCTGGAACCAGGCCTGGCGTGCAAAGTCGAAGGCGCCGGGTATGGCCGGCGGGCGCGGCGGCCGGAGCGCGGCGCGCAGGCGCAGCCGGCTGCCCGGTGCCGGCGCAGCGGCCAGGCCGGCGACGGTGACCCGCGACTTGGTGGGGACGTCATCCGGCGCGAGGCCGGGCATCTCCACCGGGCGCAGGTAGAGGCGCCAGCCGCGCTCCCGTGGTTCGCCGGCCAGGACCTCGGCCGTCATCACCGCCGGTCCCCAGCTCCGCGCCAGAACCGGCGCGGTAACAATCTGGGCACGCAACTGCGCCGCGGCGAAGCCGACGGCGACAACCAGCAGGATCAGCGCGGCAAGCCGGGATGCCCGCAAGGCTGCCGCGGCGATGACGATGGAGCCGGCGATTGCAGCGAGGGCGGCGGCGCCGAGCCAGGGCGGCGGTTCGGCCGGGCTCCCGAAATAGCCGGCGACGCCGAGGCCGAGCAGCACCGGCAGCCACAGCGGCCAGCGGTCGCGCTCGGCCAGCAGGGTGTCGCGCAGCCGCGCCAGCGGGCGGAGCAGGCCACCCGCCGTGTCCCGGCTTTGCGCGTCCACGGCCGATGACATCGGATGTTCCCCCCGCACTGTCTGCCGTGTCCGGCAGGCTGAACCAAGGCGATTGTAGCCGCGGATGAATGCGCGCAAAAGAAGAGCAGCGCCGGTTTGCCGAGCTTCCCCCGGCTGTGGTAAACCCGCCATCCCTGTCTTCCGTCCCCGATCCCAGCAAGCGAACCCCCGATGACCTCCGACTCCCGCCCTGTCGTGACGCGCTTTGCGCCCTCGCCGACCGGTTTCCTGCATATCGGCGGTGCGCGTACCGCCCTGTTCAACTGGCTCTTTGCCAAGCACCACGGCGGCAGCTTCCTGCTCAGGATCGAAGACACCGACCGCAAGCGTTCGACCCAGGGAGCCATCGACGCGATCCTGGACGGCCTCGACTGGCTCGGCCTCGATCATGACGGCGAGATCGTCTACCAGTTCGCCCGGGCCGAGCATCACGCGGCCATGGCGAAGTCCCTGCTGGATCAGGGCCGCGCCTACTACTGCTACAGCTCGCCGGAGGAGCTGGAGGAGATGCGCGCTACAGCGCGCGCCGAGGGCCGCCCGATGCGCTACGACGGACGCTGGCGGGACCGCGACCCCGCCGAGGCGCCGGCGGGCGGCGACCCGGTGGTGCGCCTGAAGATGCCGCAGGACGGCGAGACGGTGATCGACGACCTGGTGCAGGGCGCGGTCACCGTGCGCAACGATCAACTGGACGACATGATCCTGCTGCGCGCCGACGGCACGCCGACCTACATGCTCTCGGTGGTGGTCGACGACCACGACATGGAGGTGACGCACATCATCCGCGGCGACGATCACCTGACCAACGCCTTCCGGCAGAACCAGTTGTACCGGGCCCTGGACTGGGAACCGCCGCAGTTTGCCCACTTCCCGCTGAGCCACGGCCCCGACGGCGCCAAGCTGTCGAAGCGCCACGGTGCCCTGGGGGTCGATGCCTACCGCGACATGGGCTACCTGCCGGAGGCACTGCGCAACTATCTGCTGCGCCTGGGCTGGGGTCACGGCGACGACGAGGTGATCTCCACCGCCCAGGCCGTCGAATGGTTCGATCTGGATGGCGTCGGCAAGTCCGCCGCACGTTTCGACTTCGTGAAGCTGGAGAGCCTGAACGGCCACTACATCCGCGAAGCCGCTTCCGACCGTCTGGTCGAAGAGGTCGTGCCGCGCCTGGAAGCGCAGCTTGGCCGGCCGCTGACGGACACCGCCCGCCGCCACCTGCAGCAGGGTATGGACGGTCTGAAGGCGCGCGCTAAAAATCTTGTCGAACTGGCTGAAAATGCGGTATTTTATGTGATCGATCGGCCGTTATCGCTGACCCCTAAGGCCGAGAAGATCCTGAGCCCGGAGGCGCGTCAGCGTCTTGGCCGCCTGCACACCGGGCTGGGCGCCCTGCCCGCTTGGAGCGAGGCCGCCGTCGAAGAGGCGGTGCGGGTTTTCGCGGAATCCGAGAGCTGCAAGCTGGGCGATGTCGCCCAGCCGCTGCGCGCGGCTTTAACCGGTTCTAATGTCTCGCCGGGTATATTCGAGGTGATGGCCGTGCTGGGGCGCGAAGAGTCACTCGCCCGCATCGCCGATCAGAGCGCAACCGCCTAGCGCTGACGCCGGCTGCGCTTTCGGAGGGCGCTTTTGGCCAGCGCTT
The DNA here is from genome assembly GCA_050043265.1 of Kiloniellaceae bacterium. Taxonomy (GTDB): domain Bacteria; phylum Pseudomonadota; class Alphaproteobacteria; order Kiloniellales; family Kiloniellaceae; genus Pelagibius. The sequence goes on along the minus strand of JBHJIR010000115.1, from coordinate 5,982 downwards.
TTGGGCGAAAACGAGCGAGCGATTATGTTGCGCCGCGGCAATTGATTGAATCGGGCCGATTAACTATGCTCGCGCCCAACATGAGACGCAGTTTCGCGGGTCATTGCAAAGCTGAGGGATGGGAACATGAACGACGCAAAATCGCCGACTGGAACCAGGGACACCGTAACCCTGACCGACAACAGCACGGGTAAGAGCCTGGAACTTCCCCTCCTCAAAGGCAGCGTCGGCCCGAATGCCATCGACGTGAGCTCGCTCTACGCCCAGACCGGCTATTTCACCTACGACCCGGGCTTCACTTCCACGGCGAGTTGTGATTCGGCGATCACCTATATCGACGGTGATGTCGGCATCCTGATGCACCGTGGCTACATGATCGAGGACCTGGCCGAGCACAGCGACTTCATGGATGTCTGCTATCTGCTGCTGCATGGTGAGTTGCCGAACGCCAAGGACAAGGCGGCGTTTGAGAAATCAATCACTTACCACACGATGCTCCATGAGCAGATGAACAACTTCTTCCGTGGTTTCCGGCGCGATTCGCACCCCATGGCCGTCATGGTCGGCGTGGTCGGCGCGATGTCCGCCTTCTATCACGATTCCACGGACATCAACGATCCGCACCAGCGCATGGTCGCCTCGCACCGGCTGATCGCCAAGATGCCGACCATTGCCGCGATGGCCTACAAGTATTCGGTCGGCCAACCCTTCGTCTATCCGCGCAACAACCTGCGCTACGCCGAAAACTTCCTGCACATGATGTTCTCGGTGCCCTGCGAGGAATACAAGATCAGCCCCGTGCTGGCCCGCGCGATGGACCGTATCTTCATCCTGCACGCCGACCACGAGCAGAACGCCTCGACCTCGACGGTCAGGATCGCCGGCTCCAGTAACGCCAATCCCTTTGCCTGTATCGCCGCCGGTATCGCCTCCCTTTGGGGCCCGGCGCTCGGCGGCGCCAACGAGGCGGTGCTGCAGATGCTGGGCGAGATCGGCAGCAAGGATCGCATCCCCGAAATCATCAAGCGCGCCAAGGACAAGGACGCTCCCTTCCGCCTGAAGGGCTTCGGCCACCGCGTCTACAAGAACTACGACCCGCGCGCCTAGGTGATGCAGAAGTCCTGCCACGAGGTGCTCGGCGAGCTGGGCATCAACGACCCGCTGCTGGAAATGGCCATGGAGCTGGAGAAGATCGCCCTGGAAGACGAGTATTTCGTCGAGCGGAAGCTGTTCCCCAACGTGGACTTCTATTCCGGCATCATCCTGAAGGCGATGGGTTTCCCGACCTCGATGTTCACGGTGCTGTTCGCCGTTGCCCGCACGGTGGGCTGGGTGGCGCAGTGGCGCGAGATGATCGAGGACCCCAAGCAGCGCATCAGCCGGCCGCGCCAGCTCTATCATGGGCAGACCAAGCGCGACTACGTGGCGCTGGACAAGCGCTGACACGCAACGGCTTACGGCCAATGAAAAGGGGCGCCCTGCGAAAGCAGCGGCGCCCTCTTCTTTTTGCGCGACCCGGCTTGGGTCCGGCGCTTACGTCCCGGCGGCGCGGTCCCCCAATACGCCGAGGATGCGCCGGGCCGCCGCGCGGCTGGGGGAGCCTTCCGGGGGCGTCAGGGCCTCGACGATGCCATCGTAGCCCTGACGCGGGTCGGCGCGGGCGACCGGGTCGCTCAGCAGGCGTTCGACCGCCGGCAGCAGGAAGCGGGCGCGGCAGCGGCGCTGCAGGTATTCCGGCGGCACCTCGCGCCCGGCGATGAGGGTGGCGAGGCGGACGAAGGTCTCGCCGAGCAGCGTGGGCGGCAGCAAGCCGACGATGCCGGCAAAGCGGTAGGCCACCACGGTGGGCACGCGGGCCACGGCCAGTTCCAGGGCGACGGTGCCCGAGGCCGCCAGCGCCGCGGTCGCCTGGCGGAACGCCGACGCCTTGGCGTCAGCACCGCGCACCACCTCGACGGGGACCGGCCAGTCGCGCACCATTTCGCCTACCATGTCCGCCACCGTCTCCACCGTGGGGATGACCACCTTGAGGCCGGGATGGCGGGGCGCGAGATCGCGCACCACCGCGGCGAAGACCGGCAGCAGTTTCTTCACCTCGCCCTTGCGGCTGCCCGGCAGCACCAGCAGGCAGGGTGGCCCCGCTTCGCCGGACGGCGTCTCCGCGGCGGGCTCCGCGCTCTCCACGGCGGGATGGCCGACGAAGTGGGTGGCGAGGCCGTGACGCTCGAAATAGGGCGGCTCGAAGGGCAGCAGCACCAGCAGGCGGTCGAGATAGCCGGCGATCTGCTTTGCCCGCCAGGGCTTCCAGGCCCAGACCTGGGGCGCCACGTAGTGGATCAGCGGGATGCCCGCGCCTTTCAGGCGTTGGGCGAGCTCCAGGGTGAAGCTGGGCGAGTCGATGGTCACCACCGCATCGGGACGCAGGGTGCGGATCGCCGCCACTGTCTCACGCATCCGCCTGAGGATGACGAAGAGATGCGGCAGCACCTCGATGAGGCCCATGACGGCCAGTTCGTGGATCGGAAAGCGGCTCTCCAGCCCCTCGGCGGTCATCTGCTCGCCGCCGACGCCGGCGAAGCGCACGCGCCCGCCGGTCTCCGCGCGCAGCGCCGCCATCAGGCGCGCGCCCAGCAGATCGCCGGACGGTTCGCCGGCAATGAGGAAAATCAGCGGTCCGTCATGTTCGGCCGCAGCGCCGCCAACGTCGGGCGTCGCGTCGCTCATGGGGCGGCAACGGGACCGGCAGGGTCGGCATCGGCGCGGATGCCGATGAGGAACAGCCCGGCCCGATCGGCGGCGGCCACCACCGCCGGCGCATCGACCACCAGGGTGGCGCCGGCTTCGACGGCGATGCCGCGCAACCCGGCGGCGGCAGCGCCCTGCAGCGTGGCCACACCGATGGTCGGCAGGTCGGCGCGGCGTTCCTGGCCCGGCTTGCTGAGCTTCACCAGCACGCCGCCCGGCCCTTCGCGGCGCAGCGGCCCGCAGCGGGCCAGCAGGGCATCGGTGCCCTCCACCGCCTCGACGCCCAGCACCAGGCCGTCCTGGATGACGGTGGCCTGGCCGACATCGGCGGCGCCCATGGCGCGGACCACCTGGATGCCGCGGCGGATGTCGCGCCAGGCAGCCTCGTCGGCCTCCACCCGGCCGAAGCAGCCCTCCTGGGCCAGCAGGTCGGAGAAGAACTCGTCGACGCCGCGCAGGATGAAGCCCTCGCCCTCCAGGGCCTTCACCACGGCGCCCAGCAGGCCGTCGTCGCCGAGGGCACTGAAGCCGATCTTGGCGAAGAACTTCATGGTCATGCGGTCGGGGCGCAGTTCGGTCATGCTCGGCCGCTTCACGGCGCCGACCATGACCAGTTCCCGGACGCCGGCATTCTTCAGGGCGCGCACGGCCTTCTCGCTCTGGCCCATGCGCACCCAGAGGTGATCGGCCCCGTCGACCGTGGCGGGTTCGGTATGGCCTTCGATGGCGATGACGAAAGCGCCGCGCCCCGTGTCGCGGCACAACTCCACCAGCCGGCGCGGAAGCGATCCGCCGCCGGCGACGATACCGAGCGGCCCCGTTCCCAGCGGCTGGGCCATCAGTCCTCTTCCGGCTGCAGGATCGGACGCGAGGTTTCGGCGCGCAGGAAGTCGATCACCGCGTCCACGGTGGACTGGCCGCCGTAGGTCTCGGCCACCACGTCGAGGCGTTCGGCGAAGGTGCCTTCGGTGCCGAAGAGATGGTCGTAGGCCTTCAGCAGCGCCTGGATATCCTTGGTGCCGACGCCCGATCGTTTGAGGCCGACCAGATTGAGGCCGGACAGCATGCCGGGCCGGCCCATCACCATGCCATAGGGGATGACGTCGCTCTTGGCGCCGGCCATGGCGCCGATGATGGCGCCGCGGCCGATCCGCACGAACTGCTGTGCGCCGGACAGGCCGCCCATGATGACGTAGTCCTCCAGCACCACGTGGCCGGCCAGGGTCGCATTGTTGGCCATGATCACGTTATCGCCGATGCGGCAGTCGTGGGCCACGTGGCTGCCCGGCATGAACAGGCAGCGGTTGCCGATCGAGGTGATCATGCCGCCGCCCTCGGTGCCCGGGTTCATGGTCACGTGTTCGCGGATCACGTTGTCGGTGCCGATGTGCAGTTCCGAGGGCTCGCCTTTGTACTTGAGGTCCTGCGGGGGCTGGCCGATGGAGGAGAACGGGTAGATCTGGGTGCGCGCGCCGATCGTCGTGCGGCCGTCGATGACGACGTGGCTATGCAGCCGCACGCCCTCGCCGAGGTTCACGTGCGGGCCGATCACGCAGTAAGGGCCGATGGTGCAACCGTCGGCGATCTTGGCGGCAGGATCGACAATGGCGCTCGGGTGGATATCCGGCATCAGTAGCCCATGATCATGGCGGAAAAGCTCGCGTTGGCGACAAGGGTGCCCTCGACCTTGGCCTCTCCCTTGAACTTCCAGACGCTGCGGCGGTTCTGTATGCGGGTCACATGAATCTTCAAGCGGTCGCCCGGAACCACCGGCTTGCGGAAGCGCGCCTCGTCGACGGACATGAAGTATACGACCTTGCCGTGGGCTTCCTCCCCGAGGGTGTACATGACCAGGGCGGCGGCGGACTGTGCCATGGCCTCGACGATCAGGACACCGGGCATCACCGCCTGCGCCGGGAAATGCCCCTGGAAGAACGGCTCGTTGATGGTGACGTTCTTGATCCCCGTCGCGCTTTCGCCGGGGATGATGTCCTCCAGGCGGTCGATCATGAGGAAGGGATAACGATGGGGCAGCAACCCCATTATTTCATGCACGTTCAGCGGGGCCACGGCCTGCTGATCGCCGGCACCCTTCTGATCTGAGGTGTCTTTATTCATCCTTTTTCTTGCCTCTTGACTTCAACTCCCGATCCCAAAGGGCACAAAGCCGGAAGAATTCCCGGACCGGCCGCGCCGGGCTGCCGAGAACCTGCATTCCGCTGGGAACGTCACGCATGACACCGGACTTGGCGCCGATCTGCGCCCCGGTTCCCACTGTGAGGTGGCCCGACACGCCGGCCTGCGCCGCCACGGCGACAAAGTCTTCCAGCACGGTACTGCCGGCGATGCCCGATTGGGCGACAAGGACACAGCCGCGCCCAATGCGCACGTTGTGCCCGATCTGTACCAGATTATCAATCTTCGCCCCGGCCCCGATGACGGTATCCGGCCCCGCGCCGCGGTCGATGGTGGTGTTGGCGCCGATTTCGACGCCGTCGCCGACGATCACGCGGCCCAGCTGCGGCACGTCGACAAAACCCTCTGGATCCATGGAAAAGCCGAATCCGCGGGTGCCGATTCGCGCCCCGGCGTGGATCTGGCAGGCCCGGCCGATGTGGCAGTAGGCGAGCGAGGCATTGGGGCCGATCACGGTGCCGTCGCCGACGATGACGGCCTCGCCGATCACGGTGTTGGCCTCGATGCGGCAGCCGCGCCCGATCTCCGCCTCGGGACCGACCACTACACCGGCGCCCAGCTCGCAGCCTTCGCCGATGCGGGCCGAAGGGTCGACCACGGCCGAGGCGTGCACCCCCGGGCGCGGCCGCGGCAGGGGATAGAAAGCCTGGGCGAGCTTGGCATAGCCGCGGTAGGGCCGCCGGGCCAGCAGCAGCAGCATGCCGGCCGGTGCGCGATCAGCGAACTCCGGCGCCACGATGCAGGCGCCGGCCTTGCTCTCGGCGAATTGGCCGAGGTAGCGGCGGTTATCCAGAAAACTGACGTCCTGCGGGCCGGCGACGTCCAGCGGGGCGACGTCGCTGAACTCGCGGGCGCCGTCGGCACCGGGCTGCAGCTCGGCCTCGGCGATTTCCGCCAGGGCGGCCAGCGCGAAGGGACCCGCATTGTCGAAGAATCTGCGATCAGCCATGCGGCACCTTCAGTTCTGGTTCGGTTGCAGCGGGACCCTGGGCAACCTGTCATTGAGCCGCTGCAAGGCTTCGCCGGTGAAATCGAATTCCG
>JBHJIR010000114.1:0-41220 GCA_050043265.1 Kiloniellaceae bacterium | reverse complement strand
CGCCCGCGGAGGGCCTGTTCTTCGCAGCGGCTTCACCAGACGGGGGGCCGAAGGCGGCGGTTAATGCCGGCTTAAGCATGCCTCTTAACCGGAGACTAGCGGAATCGCGTTACGGTGGTGTCGGCTCAGGAAGAGCCATTTCTTACCGCCACCTGGTAGGTAACCTTGGGTAAGTGCTTAAAATATATCGGATTAGCCACCATTTGCGCGCTTTCGGGCAGTGCGGTGCTGAGCACCGCTGCTGGGGCGGCGGACCTGGTGACGACGCATCCCAGCCATTATGCGCGCCCGGGCGCCGGCGGCGTCGCCGGCGGGTCGCCGCTGTTCGACCGCACCAAGCAGGTAAGGGCTGGATCCAACGTCATCGTGCGCGATGACGGCGCTCTGCTGGAGAACTGGCTGCTCAACCCGGACCTCAGCAAGGCCTGCAACCGGCGCCTGTTTCGCCAGAAACGCGATCAATACCTGATCGGGGTCGTCGACGGGCGGACGTACGGGGCCGCGGTCGGTGGCCACAGCAGCCTCATCGATCGTGCTCAAGTGTCTGACGAACAAGTCGTTTATCTGTTCCGCGGGCAGGGGACCACCGACTGCCGGGTGTACCACCGCACCAAGTAGCAGGTTTTGCGAAAAATCAGCGGATCGTTAACCTTTTGTTTACCATGTCGGCACAATACTGGAATCACGGTTCATCGACCGTCTCCTGAATATTGATTGCATCGACCTCTCAAAAGCCCCGCCTTCCCCGGCGGGGCTTTTTCTTACTCCAGGTTGCCTGAGCTAGATTGGCTGAGAGGGTGGCCTTGTCGGGGCGGGACCTGGGGGGTAGATAGTCAGCACCGCGGCACGGGGTTTCCCGGCCGACCTCTTACGAACGGTTGAAGCGATGCGACGTGCCCGAAATTTTGCCGTTCTTCTCGGTCTGCTGATGCTGGCGGCCTGCTTTGCGCCCAGTAAGGCGGATCTCATCAAGAAAGCCGAGGGCGCCCACTCGCGTGCCGAACTTGAGGCCGCGCTGGGCGAGCCGAGCGAGGTGTCGAAGCTGGGCCCGATCGAGAAGTGGACCTATGTTGCCTCCGACGGCGCGGTGGTCTTCGTGCTGGCCGGCGACACCATCACCTTCGAAGCGACCGCGGACCGCTAGAGCCCTTACAGGACCGTCTTGTCAGGGGCCGAAGGGGGCGCGCCGCGCACCCTCTCGCGCAGCGAGATGTAGATGCCGCTGGCGATGATCACCGCGATGCCGGCCCAGGTCCAGGCGTTCGGAAAATCCCCGAAGAACACAAAACCCAACAGCGTGGTCATGATGATCTCGCTGTAGGTGAAGGGCGCCAGCAGCGAAGCCGGGGCGAAATCGAACGACTTGATGAGCAGAAAGTGGCCGCCGGCGGCGATCGCGCCCAGCATCACCATGCCCGCCAGATCGGTGGCGTCCGGCATCACCCAGCCGGCCGGCACGGCAAAGCTCATCAGCAGGGCGCCGGCTGCCGCCGAGTAGGTCAGGGTGACCAGCGGCGGCGCGGAGCCGGCCAGCCGCCGCGTCGTCAGCAGGTAGAGCCCGAAGACCACGCCGGCGCCCAGCGCCAGCAGGGCCGGCCACTGAATGGCGTCGATACCGGGGCGAACGATCAGCAGCGCCCCGAGGAATCCGACCAGGACGGCGACCTTGCGGCGCAGCCCGACGGTTTCGCCCAGCACCCAGGGCGACAGGGCGGTGACGATCAGCGGCGAAACGAAGATCAGCGCCAGCGCATCGGCCAGCGGCATCTGCGCGATGGCGGCGAAGAACAGGATGGTCGAGGCCAGCAGCAGGGTGCCCCGCACAAGTTGCAGCAGCGGTTGCGGCGGGATCAGCCGGCGCGGGCCGTAGCGCAGCAGCACAACGGGGAAAATCAGGCAGAAATGAAAGAAATAGCGGGCCCAGACCAGTTGCAGCACCGGCAGATGGCCGCTCAACTGCTTGGCGATGACGTCCATGAAGGGCACCACCGACATGGCGCCCACAAGCAGCAGAATGCCGACCAGAGGCCGGTCGCCGGAGACGGTGGCGGCGCCGGTGGCAGAGGGCGGCGTGGAGGAAACCATGCGGAAGCTGCGTTTACTTATGGGGTAGGGCGGATTGCCAAGGTTAATGGGCTTATGGCACAAGTGCACAGCAAACGCATCCGCTTCCCGCCCGCATCGCCCGCCAGCCGTTCTGGGGACGCAATCGCGGGAAGCCGGTCCACAGCCTGCCGGTCCGCAGCTTGCCGGTCCGAAGCTTGGGAGAAAAGGCGAGTGAAGTTCTTGAACGGTGTCCTGCGGGCGATGGCCTGTCTTCTCGTCGGCGGCTTTCTGCTGCCGCTGGCCGCCTGTGCTCAATCGGACCAGGTGGCTGTGAGCCAGGCCACCGAGGCTGATTTCGACAGCTTCCTGGCCGGCCTGAAGCAGGATGCGATCGGCCGCGGTATCCGCGCCGAGACGGTAGAGCGGGCCTTCGCCGGGCTGAAACTGCTGCCCGAAGTGATCGAGCGGGACCGCAGCCAGCGCGAATTCACCCTGCCCTATACCCGTTACATGCGCTCCACCGTGACCGATGCCCGGGTCGCCCAGGCCCGCCGCCTGCTGGAGGAAAACCGCCCGCTGCTGGAGAAGGTGGCGGCGCAGTACGGCGTGCAGCCGCGATTCCTCGTCGCCTTCTGGGGACTGGAGAGCAACTTTGGCCAGCACACCGGCGGACACTCGGTGGTTGCCGCTCTGGCCACCCTGGCCCACGAAGGCCGGCGCCACGACTTTTTCCGCGCCCAGTTGCTGGACGCCCTGCAGATTCTCGACGAGGGCCACATCAGCGTGGCGGAGATGAGCGGCTCCTGGGCCGGTGCCATGGGACAGTTGCAGTTCATTCCGTCGACCTTCGTGAACTTCGCGGTCGACTACGACGGCGACGGCCACCGCGATATCTGGCACAGCAAGCCGGACATCTTCGCTTCCGCCGCCAACTACCTGTCGCAGGAAGGCTGGCGCGGCGATCGCACTTGGGGCCGCCAGGTCACCTTGCCGGCCGGGTTCGATTACAGCCTGGCCAGCCTCTCGATCCGAAAGCCGCTCAGCGAGTGGGCCTCGGCCTTCGCCCTGCGTTCGGCCGACGGCAGCCCGCTGCCCACGGTGGACGGACTCGAAGCCTCGCTGGTGCTGCCGGCCGGACAGCGCGGCCCGGCCTTTCTGGTCTACGAAAACTTCCGCACCATCCTGGTGTGGAACCGTTCAATCCTCTACGCGCTGTCGGTCGGGCACCTGGCCGACCGCATCGATGGCGAGCCGGCGTTGAGCCCGGCCTCGCTGCCCGACGAGGATCCGCTGAGCCTGAAGGCCATCGAGGAGATGCAGGCATTGCTGAACGCCCAGGGCTACGATGCCGGCGAGCCCGACGGGCTGGTTGGCCCGAAGACCCGCGATGCCTTGCGCGCCTATCAGAAGACCCTGGGCCTGCCGGCCGACGGCTACCCGACGATAGAGATCATCCAGCGCCTGCGGACCGCGGCCAGCCAGTAAGGCGGCCCGGTAACGCTTCCAGGGCCGGGTTGTTTCGCCCGGACAAGACTTTTAAACTACCAGATTGAGTAGGGAATTTCATGCGGAGCACAAGATGAAGGCTGGTGGCCTGAGAGTCGGCGCACTGCTGCTGGCCTTGCTCGGCGTCCTGGCAGGCTGCGCGGAAACCGAACTCGCGGTGCACAACGCCAAGCGGCTGCAGACGCCTGCCGGCGAGGCGCCGCCGACCGGCCCCTACAAGGTCGGCCGGCCGTACGAGATCGGCAATGTCTGGTACTATCCGCGCGAGGACTACAGCTACGACGAAACCGGCATCGCCTCGTGGTACGGACCGGGTTTTCACGGCAAGTACACCGCCAACGGCGAGCTCTACGATCAGGAAGCGATGACCGCGGCGCACCGCACCCTGCCGATGCCCTCGCTGGTGCAGGTCACCAACCTGGAGAACGGCCGCTCCATCCGGGTGCGGGTCAACGACCGCGGGCCCTTCGCCCACGGCCGGATCATCGATCTGTCGAAGCGGGCGGCGGAGCTGCTGGGGTTCGACAGGCAAGGGACCGCCAAGGTGCGGGTGCAGATCCTCGAAATCGAAAGCCGCCAGTTGGCCTTGGCCGCCGGTGCCGGGGCGGACTCCCTGGCCGCCACCACGGCACCGCCGGCAGTGCCGGTGGAGGACGTCGCCGTGCAGGAACTGCCGCCGGTCGGCAATGCGCCCACCCAGACTGCACGCACCCAGACCGCACGCACCCAGACTGCGCCCACCCGGACCGCAGCCGTGCAGCCGGCAACGCGCAGCGACGCGGTGCCCGCGCCGGCACCTTTGGGTGCGACGCAGGCGGCGCCGGAACCTGTGGTGACCCAGGTGCCGGTGCAGCGCAGTGACATTTACGTCCAGGCCGGGGCCTTCACCCAGGTCGCCAATGCCGTGCGGCTGCGCGCCCGTCTGGTGTCGCTCGGCAACGTGCAGATCGCCAAGGCGTTGGTCGGCGCCGACTCTTTCTATCGGGTGCGTCTCGGTCCCATGAGCAGCGTCGAACAGGCGGACAAGACCTTGGAACTGCTGCTCAGCAATGGATTCAACGATGCGCGGGTCGTGGGCGATTGATCCGCTGTCTTTTTTGCACGCCGTCTTTTTATTCACGAAGACGACACATTTACGGCTGAAACTCTTTTTTGGCGGCGCCGGACACCGCGCCGCCGCCGACAGGCATAGCGGAGTCATGTTACCGATGAAACGCCTCACACGCTTCTTCCTCGCCGCCGGCCTCGCCGTCGTCACCAGCCTGGCCGGCGCCGCGGCGCAGGCCGCCGGGACCATCGAGACCCAGGCCCAACAGGCCTTTCTGGTCGACTTCAATACCGGCGCGGTCCTGCTGGACAAGAACGCCGACGAATTGATGCCGCCATCGTCGATGAGCAAGCTGATGACCGCCTATGTGGTGTTCGAGCGCCTGAAGGACGGCCGCCTGTCGCTCGAAGACAAGCTGACGGTCAGCGAAAAAGCCTGGCGCATGGGCGGCTCCAAGATGTTCGTCGAGGTCGGCAACCAGGTGGGGGTCGAAGACCTGCTGCGCGGCGTTATCGTGCAGTCCGGCAACGACGCCTGCATCGTGCTCGCCGAAGGGATCGCCGGCAGCGAGGAAGCCTTCGCCGATATCTTGACCGAGACGGCCCGCACCATCGGCATGACCCAGAGCACCTTCCGCAATGCCACCGGCTGGCCCGATCCGAACCATCTGGTCACCGCCCGCGAGCTTTCGATCCTGGCCAAGCGCATCATCCTGGATCATCCGGAGTACTATCACTACTACGCCGAAAAGGAATTCACCTGGAACGAGATCCGCCAGGGCAACCGAAATCCACTGCTGTACAAGAACATCGGTGCCGACGGACTGAAGACCGGCCATACCGAAGATGCCGGCTATGGGCTGACGGCCTCGGCCGAGCAGGACGGGCGGCGTCTCGTGCTGGTCGTCAATGGGCTGCCGAGCGTCAAGGCCCGGGCCGATGAATCCGAGCGGCTGATGTCCTGGGGTTTCCGCGAGTTCGACAACTACGCGCTGTTCAAGGCCGGCGACACCGTCGATGCGGCGCCGGTCTGGCTGGGTGACGAGGAAAGCGTGCCCCTGGCGATCGCCGAGGATCTGACGGTGACCTTGCCGCGGAACGACCGCAACGGCATGCAGGTGGCGGTGGTCTACGATTCGCCGGTGCCGGCGCCGATTTCGGCGGGCCAGGAGATCGCCATGCTGCGCGTCACCTGGCCGGGTGGCGTGCCGATCGAGGTGCCGCTGCAGGCCGGCGCGGACGTCGAGCAGCTCGGTTCCTTCGGGCGTATCGCCGCCAGCGTGAAATTCCTGCTGCTTGGGGCGCCGTGAGGCGCCGAATGAACGGAGCAACGCCGGGCACCCTGACATGACGACGCGTGGCTGCTTCATTACGCTGGAAGGCGGCGAGGGGGCCGGCAAGTCGACCCAGCAACGCCGCCTTGCCGCATGGCTGCGCCAGGGCGGTCGCGAGGTTATCGAGACCCGCGAGCCGGGGGGCAGCCCCGGCGCCGAGGAAATCCGCAGCCTGCTGGTGACCGGCGGTGCCGGTCGCTGGGACGCCATGACCGAGGCCCTGCTGCATTTCGCGGCGCGCCGCGACCATCTGCGCCAAACCGTGGAGCCGGCCCTGGCGCGCGGCTGCTGGGTGGTCTGCGACCGCTTTGCCGATTCCACCATGGCCTACCAGGGCTACGGCCACCAGCTCGGCCGCGCGGCGGTGGAGACGCTCTACGGGCTGGTCGTCGGCACCTTCCAGCCTGACCTGACCCTGGTGCTGGACCTGCCGATTGCCGATGGCCTCAAGCGGGCGCAGGCCCGCAACGGGGCCGCGGCCAACCAGGAAGACCGCTACGAGAAAATGGACCTGGCGTTCCACGAACGTCTGCGCGCGGGCTTTCATGACATCGTGGCGCGCGAGCCCCGCCGCTGCGTGCTGATCGACGCGGCGGGCGACGTGGACAGCGTGGCGGCACGCCTGCAAGCCGCTGTCGGCGACCGCCTGGGGGTGGCTGCGGTATGAGCAAGAAAGACGACAAGGCTGAAGAGGCCGCTTGGCCGCACCCGCGGCGCACCGCGGTCTTGCGCGGGCAGCAGACGGCGGAGGGCATTCTGTTGCGCGCCCATGCCTCCGGACGCCTGCCGCACGCCTGGCTGCTGTCCGGGCCGCGCGGCGTCGGCAAGGCGACCCTGGCCTACCGCTTCGCCCGCTTCCTGCTGGCGCCGGACTGCCAGGGCGGCGGCCTGTTCGGCGATGCGCCGGACAGCCTGGAGGTGCCGCAGGACCACGCGGTGTTCCGCCGGGTTGCCGCCAGCGGCCATGCCGATCTGATGACCCTGGAGCGCGGCGAGGATGACAAGGGCAAGCCGCGTTCCGTGATCCCCGTTGAGGATGTGCGCCGCCTGCTGGCCTTCTCGCGCATGACCGCCGGCGAGGGCGGCTGGCGGGTCGCCATCGTCGATGCGGTCGACGAGATGAACCGCAACGCCTCCAACGCCCTGCTGAAGATCCTGGAGGAGCCGCCGCCCCAGTGCATCCTGCTGCTGGTCAGCCATGCCCCGGGCAGCCTGCTGCCGACCATCCGGTCGCGCTGCTGCCAGCTGCCCCTGGCGCCGCTCGACGAGGCCGTGGTGGCCGAACTGCTGGCCGGGCATCATCCGGAACTGGCCGCCGAGGAGGTCGCCGCCCTGGCGCGTCTGGCCGACGGCAGCATCGGCCGGGCCCTGGCCCTGGCCGACCATGGCGGCCTGGACCTGTACCGCGAACTCATCGGCCTGCTGGGCACGCTGCCGCGCCTCGATGTCACCCGCCTGCACAAGCTGGCCGAGAAATGGGGCCAGGGGAAGGACCCCCAGGCCTTCCAAACCGGCATGGAACTGCTGATCTGGTGGCTCGGGCGCTTCATCCGGGCGGGCTCGACCGGACGGCCGGCGCCCGAGGTGGTGGCCGGCGAGGGGGCCCTGACCCAGCGGCTGCTGGAGGGCCGCCCCCTTGCGCAATGGCTTGGCCTGTGGGAGAAGATCAGCCGTCTTTTCGCCCGGACGGAGGCGGCCAACCTCGACCGGAAGCAGGCGGTGCTCAGCGCCTTTCTGGATCTGGAGAACGCGGCCTCTTAGTGCCGGGCCGTTTGCTTTCGTGCCCCCATCGCTATCGTGCTGGAGCCGCGCGGGAGCCGAGCCCTTTGGAGATCCGCGATGACGGCAGGCAAGCCGGCATACTACATCACGACCCCGATCTATTACGTGAACGACGACCCGCACATCGGGCACGCGTATACGACGCTGGCCTGCGACGTGCTGGCGCGCTTCAAGCGGCTGGACGGGTTCAACGTGCGCTTCCTGACCGGCACCGACGAGCACGGCCAGAAGGTCGAGAAGTCGGCGGCCAAGGCTGGCGTCGATCCGCAGAGCTTCACCGACCGGGTCTCGCAGAACTTCCGCGACCTGTCGGCGCTGCTGAACTTCTCCAACGACGATTTCATCCGCACGACCGAAGAGCGCCACAAGGTCGCCTGCCAGGCGCTGTGGAAGAAGCTGGTCGAAGCCGGCGATATCTACCTGGGCAGCTACGCCGGCTGGTATGCGGTGCGCGACGAGGCCTATTACACCGAGAGCGAACTGACCGACGGCCCCAACAAGACCAAGATCGCGCCGTCGGGTGCCGAGTGCGAATGGGTCGAGGAAGAGTCCTACTTCTTCAGGCTCTCCGCCTGGGGCGACCGGCTGCTGAAGTTCTACGACGAGAATCCCGATTTCATTCTGCCGGCGAGCCGCCGCAACGAGGTTGTCAGCTTCGTGAAGGGCGGCCTTAAGGATCTCTCGATCAGCCGCACCACCTTCAACTGGGGTGTTCCGGTGCCCGACGCGCCGGGCCACATCATGTACGTTTGGCTCGATGCGCTGACCAACTACATCACCGCGGTCGGCTATCCCGACGAGGACAGCGAGGCCTTCAAGACCTTCTGGCCGGCGGATGTGCACATGGTCGGCAAGGACATCCTGCGCTTCCATGCGGTCTACTGGCCGGCCTTCCTGATGGCCGCCGACGTGGCGCCGCCCAAGCGCGTCTTCGCTCACGGCTGGTGGACCGTCGAAGGCCAGAAAATGTCGAAATCGCTGGCCAATGCCATTGCCCCCAAGGAGCTGGTGTCGACCTACGGCCTCGATCAGGTGCGCTACTTCCTGCTGCGCGAAGTGCCCTTCGGCAGCGACGGCGACTTCTCGCGCAAGGCCATGGTCGGGCGGATGAACTACGACCTGGCCAACCAATTCGGCAATCTGGCCCAGCGCGTGCTGTCGATGATCGCCAAGAACTGCGAGGCCAAGGTGCCGCAGCCGGGCGAGCTGGATGCTGCCGACGAGGAACTGCTGGGGCAGGCGGTGGCGCTGCTGCAGGGCCTGCGCAGCGAGATGGACCGCCAGCAGTTCCACACCGCGCTGACCAAGATCTGGGAGGTGGTCGGCGCGGCCAACCGCTACATCGACCACGCCGCGCCCTGGACCCTGAAGAAGACCGATCCGGCGCGCATGGCGACGGTGCTCTATGTGCTGGCCGACACCATCCGGCGTCTGGCGATTCTCTGCCAGCCGGTGATGCCGGATGCCATGGCGACGATGTTGGACCAGTTGGCGGTGGACCCAGCGGCACGCAGTTTCGCGGCGCTGGACAGCAAGCTGGTACCGGGCACCGCGCTGGCGCCGCCGCAGCCGATCTTCCCGCGCTTTGTCGAAGAGGAAGAGGTCCCGGCGCCGGGGAAGGGGGCGTGAGCGCGGCGGCCGTACAGCCGATGGTGGCCGCGCGGCCGCTGGTCGATTCCCACTGCCATCTCGACTATCTGGAGCGTGACGGCGACATCGATCCGGTGGTGGCCCGCGCCCTGGAAGCCGGCGTCGGCACCCTGGTGACGATCTGCACCAAGCTCAGCGAGTTCGATCGCATCGAGGCGATCAGCCGGCGCTTCCCGCGGGTCTACTGTTCGGTCGGCGTGCACCCCCATGAGGCCGAGAAGGAAGGCCAGCGGACGCCGGATAAGCTGCTGGAACTGGCGGCCCACGACAAGGGGGGCGGCATCGGCGAGACCGGGCTCGACTACTACTACGAACACGCGCCGCGCGAGGCCCAGCAGGTGAGCTTCCGCTCCCATATCGCCGCGGCGCGGGAGACCGGCCTGCCGCTCATCGTGCATGCCCGCGACGCCGATGACGACACCGTCGCGGTGCTGCAGGACGAGTACGCCAAGGGCGCCTTTCCCGGCGTGATCCACTGTTTCACCGCGGGGCCGGCGCTGGCGCATGCGGCGCTGGAACTCGGCTTTTACATCTCGCTGGCCGGCATCGTCACCTTCAAGTCGGCCGAAGACCTGCGCGAGACGGTGCGCGACGTGCCGCTCGATCGGCTTCTGGTCGAAACGGATTCGCCCTACCTGGCGCCGGTGCCCAAGCGTGGCAAGACCAACGAGCCGGCCAATGTCGTCTATACCGCCGATGCCCTGGCGAAGCTCTGCGGGGTCGAGGCGGCGGAGTTCGCCGACATCACCACGGATAATTTCTTCCGCCTCTTCACCCGCGCCGCGCGGCCGTGAAGACCGGGCAGGGCGGGACGATGAAGCTCACGGTTCTCGGCTGCGGCGGCTCCGCCGGCGTTCCCCTGGCGGGGCGCGAGCCCGGCGGCTACTGGGGCAACGCCGATCCGGCCAACCCCAAGAACCGGCGTAGCCGCGTTTCCATACTGGTCGAGGTCCCGTCCGGAACGGGCGAGAAGCCCACCCGCATTCTCATCGATACCTCGCCGGACCTGCGCCAGCAGATTCTCGACAACGACATCCATGACGTCGATGCGGTGCTCTATACCCATGCCCACGCCGACCACTGCCATGGCCTCGACGAACTGCGCGGGCTGGTCTACGGCCGCGGAAAACCGATCGACGCCTACATGGACGCGCGTACCCACTCCCTGCTGACCGCGCGCTTCGACTACGCCTTCGTCTCCAGCCGGACGGCGAGCAATCTCTACCCGGCGCTGATGGCGGATCACGTTATCGACGGGACCTTCAGCCTGGGCGGCCATCCCGTGCAGTCGTTCGTCCAGCAGCACGGCCCGGATATCTCCCTGGGCTACCGCATCGGCGACATCGCCTATTCGACCGATGCGAGCGCACTGGACGAAAATGCCTTCGCCATCCTCCACGGCGTAAAGCTGTGGGTGGTCGATTGCTTGCGTGACGATCCGCACCCGACCCACTCCCACACCGCCCAGACCCTGGAGTGGATTGCCCGGGTGAAGCCCGAGCGGGCCATCCTCACCCACATGAACGAGAAGCTCGATTACGATGAGCTCCTCAGCCGCTGCCCGCCCGGGGTCGAGCCTGGCTATGACGGCCTGGTGGCCGAGATCTGATACCTGCAGACCCGGACGTCACAGGGTTCGGCGCCAGGGTTCGGCGCCCGGGTTCGGCGCCCGGGTTCGGCGCCAAGGTTCGGCGATAGAACGATTCCCGTCGCAAAGAGCGACGATTTCGGCGGATTGTTCGGCAAGAATGGGAACCAGGGGCGAGGTCCGTGCGGCGGCCAGCCCCTGCTCCTTCGCTTCATCCGCACCCGCCCGAGCGCCCTGCGATGTCGTCACCCCTGCTCTCCCTGTCATGCCGGATCCGCTCCACGCCCTATAGCCAGCGTGTCGAAGCCTGCGGCGTGAAGGCCTACACCGTCTACAACAGCATGCTGCTGCCCACACTCTTCCGCTCGCTGGAAGAGGACTACTGGCACCTGCGCGAGCATGTCCAGATCTGGGACGTCGCCTGTGAACGCCAGGTCGAACTGCGGGGGCCGGATGCGGCCCGGCTGATGCAAATGATGACGCCGCGCGACCTGGGCCGGATAACCGTCGGCCAGTGCGCCTACTGCCCGCTGGTCGACGAGGCCGGCGGCATGGTCAACGATCCTGTCGTCCTGAAGCTGGCCGAGGACCGCTTCTGGATGTCCATTGCGAGTTCGGACGTGCGGCTCTGGGCGAAAGGACTGGCCCTCGGTGTCGGCTTCGATGTGGCGGTGGAGGAGCCCGACGTCAGCCCGTTGGCGGTGCAGGGGCCCAAGTCGGAAGAGCTGATGGCGCGGGTCTTCGGCGAGGATGTGCGCGGCATCGGCTTCTTCCGCTTTCAGCGCCTGGCCTTCGAGGGGCATCCCCTCGTGGTCGCGCGTTCCGGCTGGAGCAGGCAGGGCGGTTTCGAGATCTATCTCGATGCCCCGGAGCGTGGCGGCGCGTTGTGGGACGCCCTGTGGCAGGCGGGCCAGGACCTGGATGTCGGCGCCGGCTGCCCCAACCTCATCGAACGGATCGAGGGTGGTTTGCTGTCCTACGGCACGGACATGACCATGGCGAACAATCCCTTTGAATGCGGGCTGGAGCGCTATTGCCGGCTCGACGGGCCCGATTTCCTCGGCAAGGCGGCTCTGCTCCGCCTGCAGCAGGCGGGGCCGGCCCGGCGCATCTGCGGCCTGCGCTTCGACGGCCCGCCCACGCCATCCTGCCGGGAGCCGTGGCCGCTGGAGGCTGGCGGAGAGTTCGCGGGCCAGGTGACCGCCGCCGTCTGGTCGCCGCGCCTGAAATCGAACATCGCCATCGCGATGGTCGAACGGGCCTATTGGCAGGCCGGTTCCGAATTGGCCGTCAGGCTTCCCGACAACGCCGTGCACGGCGCGACCGTCTGCGCGCTGCCCTTCGCCGATCCGCCGGGACCCGCGTGACGACGGCCAAGGTGCCGATGCGCTTCATGGTCGTCGAGCGCTTTCGCGATGCCGCCGCGGTCTACGAACGCTTCGCTGCGCGCGGCCGTATGCTCCCTGAGGGCGTGCGCTACATCGATAGCTGGGTCGCCGCCGACGGCAGCCGCTGCTACCAGTTGATGGAATGCGCCCAGGAGGCCGACCTGCGGCCCTGGCTCGACGCCTGGGGCGATCTCGTGGACTTCGAGGTGGTCGAAGTGACGGACAGCGCCACAGCCGCGGCGCGTTTCGGGAGTTAGCGCGCTCCGGCTACACATCAACCCGTCAAGTGCCGGACCCGCGCTCCTTACGGATGTCTTCCCTCATTTGCGCATCGAGCTGGCGGTACTGCGCCATGAGCGCGTCGCAGTCTGCCTTGGTCGCGCCGCAGCGTAAAGCCGTGCTAATGCGCCAATCCCCATTGGCATCCTGATAGGCCGTTCTCTTTGCCATGCTCGGATGCGCCGGATGACCTTTCGGCGTGAAGGACCAGATCTCCAAGCCACCCGCGCGTTCGAAAACCGTCCAGCCGTGCGGTGTGCTCTCCGTTGCTGTGGGATCGGCGCGCAGGGCCTCTAACGCTGCTGCAACGGTGGGATAGCCGATCGAGCTCCCGTTCTCAGCCCACGCTAGGGAGGACCCGCAAAACAGGCTGAAAACCGCTGCTGCCGTGATCGCCCTGATGTGCGCGAGGCAACACATCCGCTACTACGGCTATCTGTCGAACCAGAAGCGCTCGGGCCGGTACATGCCGAACTGCGCGCCGGGGTCCCAGTTGTAGATCCCCTTTTCCGGCACGTTGCGCAGGGCGTTGGCGACCACGATGGGCTGGGGCACCTCGGCGACGATGCCGATGGTGTAGATTTCCTCGGCGTGGCTCTCCAGGATCTCTTCCCAGGCCGCGACCTTCTCGGCGCGCGATTTCGCGGCGATCCACTGGTCGTAGAGTGCCAGCAGGCGCTTGGCGTTTTCCGTGTCGACCGGCTCGCCGGCGTTGCCGACAGTCTCGGCGTATTGGCCCCACATCGGCCAGTGATAGCTCTGCTGGTGGATCGGCACGAATTCTTCCGGGCTGCTGTACGGCGTGGGAATGCCGTTTTCGTAGCCGAACCACATGGCCATCACCGTCTCGCCGGAGAAGACGCGATTGCGCAGCACATCCCGCTGCGACGGCTTGGTGAACAGTTTCACGCCGATCTGGCGCCACGAGTCGCTGATCAGCTCCAGCACGTCGACTTCTTCGGTGTTCTCGCCGGCGGTCTCGACGATGATCTCCAGCGGCCGGCCGTCCGGCATCAGGCGGATGCCATCGGCGTCGCGCTCGGTCAGGCCGATGTCGTCCAGCAGGGCGTTGGCACGCTCGGGATCGAAGGCGGTGAAGGCCTCGCCGAACTTCTCCTCGTACAGCGGGCTGTCCGGCAGCACGAGATTGTTCGATTCCAGGCAGAGGCCGTAGTAGATCACCTGATTGATCTCACTGCGGTTGATGCCGAGGGACAGCGCCTGACGGAAGCGGGCGTCGCGGTTCAGCTCGCGCCATACCGGGTCGCTGGCGTTCATGTTGGGGTAGAGCGCCAGCTGCGAGCTGCGCACGGTCTTCCACAGGCGCACCCGATAGGCGCTGCGATCCTCGGCGGCTTTCAGGAAGGTGTAGTCGGAGAAGCTGAGGCCGCGCGACTGCAGATCGGACTCCCCCGAGGCGGTCTTGGCGGGCACCAGGGAACCGCCAACGACGTCCAGCACGAAGCGGTCGGCATAGGGCAGTTGCTGCCCGGCGGCATCGATGCGGTGGTAGTAGGGGTTGCGCTCGGCGACGAAGCGGGTCGCCGGCGGCGCCGTCCCGTTGTTCCACGGCTGCAGGGTCGGCAGATCCGGGTTGGTCGAGTTGTACATGTTGCCGATACGGTTATGCAGCTGGGCCCAGTTGCGCGCTCCGGCGGCCTCGACCGCGGCCTCGATCTTCTTGGGATCGCCGTATTTCGGGTGGAACTGCTTCAGGTAGTGCGCCGGCACGAAGAGGTCGAGCGGCCGTGCGCCGGCCAGGGCCGGGATGAGGAAGGGGTTCGGCGTCGACCAGGTGTAGCGGACCGTCGTGGCATCGATGATCTCCACCTGCGGCAGTTCTCCGTCGACCCGCAGGGTCACCTCGGGGCCGACCGGAAAGAGCTCTTCGTTATTGGCGACGTCTTCCCAGAAGTAGCGGAAGTCTTCGGTGGTGAAGGGCGCGCCGTCGGACCAGCGGTGCCCCTCGCGCAGCTTCAGGGTGAAGATGCGGCCGTCTTCGACCTCCAGCCATTCCAGGATGTCCGGCTCGATCTCCAGTTTCTCGTTGTAGCCGACCAGGCGCGCATAGCCATAGACGATCAGCATGCGCACGTCCTTGTCGCGGGTCACCAGCATGCGGATATCGCCGCCGTGCTTGCCGATCGACAGGTCCGGCCCGCTGACCGAGCCGCGCGGGGTCACCGGCAGCCGCTCGGCGACCGGAGGGAGGGCCTTGGCCGCCACCTGGTCCTGGAGGGTAGGGGTTTCCTTCAGCGCTGCGATCCGCGGCGCTTCCGGCGCCTCGTAGCGTACCACCTCGGCCTCGGCGGGCCCCGCCGCCACGGCCAGCAACCCGGCAAGGGCCACGATCCAGCCCTTGGAGAAAAACCGCTCAGACATGAAGCTTGTCCCTGAACACTTTGTTATTACAGGGTTTTCCCCTGATTGATGCCGATTATAGAGCGCCGGCATTGAAAGTGCCATTTAAGAGTATGAGACAGCTATGCCCGGTTGCCGCTGCGGCGCAGGTTCGCCCGGAAGACGTCAGCGAGGGGCGGAAACGGGCGTCGACGGCACCTTGGCGGCCCCCGTCGCAGAGGAGCAGCAGGGGCGCGGGGCAGGGAGTGTGCGGATGCGAGAGGCGCCGTGCCGGGATCGGCACGACAGCGGTAGGTAGCCCCAGGAACCCTTAAGTTTTTGTTAAATCGCCATGACTTGCTCGCATTGCTGCGGTGCAACATATGCGCTCGTCGCATGGCTCGTTCGGGGGCATATAGGGGGCATCACAAGCACACGCCCCGCCCTCTCAGGAGCCGTCGTAAAGACGCCGCCATCCCTGAGGGTCTGATTTCCGGGCTGGCGGGTGCTGAACACGAGATTGCCGCCTCTGGCGGGTGGCCATATTAGGACGAAGACAATGGATATGAATCAGTTCAACAACATTCAGGACCCGATTGCCCGGGCCGAAGCCCTGCGCGCCCAGGCGATTGCCGAGATGGTCGTCGAAGCGACCGCGGGCCTGCGCCGTGCGATCAAGGCGGCCACCGCCAAGGTTTCCGCTTACCTCGAATACCGCCGTACCTTCGACGTGCTGGCCGGCATGACCGACCGCGAGCTGGACGACATCGGCATCAGCCGTGGCGACATCCCGGCGGTGGCGCGCGGCATCGATCCGCGCCCGCAGCGGAACAGCGTCCCGGGCGATGCGCTGGCGCGCCGCCTGGCCCTGGCCGAGGCTTTCGAGCAGGGCAAGGAAGAGGCCCCGGTGGTCGCTTTCCGTGCCAACGACAACCGTCCGGCCGCTGCCGCCTAAGGCGCTCACGGCTTAAGGTTGCCGGCTTAAGGTTAGAAGTACCGTCTTCGTCTTTGGGGCTGCTGTCTCCGGGGCCATGAGCGCCGGAGACAGCCTCCCGAAAGACGCCGCAAAAGGGCCACGCTTTGCGTGGCCCTTTGTCGTTTGCGGCTTTCAGCGTGCCGCGTAGGCGGGGTGGCTTTGCGGGATCCGGCGCATGCACCATACCAGCCCGACCAGCGACAGCACCGTCGCCAGGGCGAAGAGGGCGCTATAGCCGATCCAGTCGGCCAGCACGCCGCTGGCGAAGGACCCCAGCATGTAGACCAGCAACTGGGCGCTGGTCAGCAGGGTGAAGTCGGTGGCCGGCTGTTCCGGCGAACTGGCCCCCATATAGAGGCTGCACAGGCCGACCACCTCCATGTAGCGGATCACCGTATTGAGGAAGGCGATCGCGATCAGCCACTCGACGCCGACCAGTTCGCTGGCCGCCACCACGGCGAAGCAGGCAAAGCAGGCGGTTCGGGCGAGGCCCAGGCCGTAGAGGCAGGGGAAAAGCCCCCATTTGCGGATCACCACAGCCGCGGCGACGGACCCGGCGAGCCCGACGGTTGCCGCCGAGGCGCCGCTGGTCAGGCCGACGAGGCTGAGCGACAGTCCTTTGTCGACCAGGAAGGGCTGTTCCATCGCTTTCACGAAACCCTCGCTGACGCGGTACATCAGGGCGAAGGACAATAGCTGCAGGGCGTCGCTGCGCCGCAGGAACGCCATCAGCGAGGCCCGGTTGACGACCCCGGTCTGCCCCGCGAAGGACCGACCCTCCGCGCGCTTGCCGTCACCGGCGTCGGCCGCAGCGGTTCCGGACCGCGCCGGCTCCCGCATCAGCAGGATCGGCAGGGCCGAGAGCGCCGCGATCGCGGCGATTCCAAGCATCATGCTCTGCCAGCCGAAACGGTCGTAGACGATGAGCGCAAAGCTGCTGCCGATCAGCACGCCGGCGGCGATGCTGCCGCCCTGAATGGCGTTGCCGACCCCCCGTTGCTTGGGCGTCAGCACTTCCACGGCGAAGCCGTCGGTCGCGATGTCCTGGGTCGAGGCAACGCAGGCAATGATCAGGGTGACGCCGAAGACCAGATAGAGATGCTCGCCCGGAGGCAGGAAGGACATCGCCACGATGAGCCCGACGTTGGTGATCAGCGCCGGCAGGATCCATGAGCGGCGGCGGCCGAGCCGGCGCGACAGGCTGTAGCGATCCACCAGTGGCGCCCAGAGGAACTTGAAGACCCAGGGGATCAGCAGCACCCCGAAGGCACCGATGAAGCTGCGCGAGACACCCAGTTCGCGCAGGATTGCCGGCAGCGCGGCGATGATGAGGTAGATCGGGATCGCCTGGGCGACGTAGAGGCCGATCAGGACGCTGTAAATCCTGAGGGGGGAATGGCTTCCTTCGGATTGTCCCGTCGCAGTCCCGGCGTCTCTCTCTGGCAGCGCCGTCATGATGTGGACTCCGCGTAGGCGGCGCGCCACTGGGACAGCAGCGGCGGCACGTCCTCCTCGCGCAGTAGCCGCCGGGTGGGGAAGGGCACGGCACGGACGAAGGCATCGTCGTTGCGTGCCGGATCGACGTTGGGCCGGACCCGCGCCATGCCCCAGCAGAGCCGGCCGAGCTGGTCTCGGTTGCGTTTGAACCACAGGTTCTGCTCCCTGCGGGTTGCATGGGTGACGACACCGCCGGAGATGTCGATGATCGACACCAGGGCGAAAGGGTCCTGTCGGGCGGCGACGCGCCCGAGCAGATCCAGGTAGAGCGCCTCGTCAGTCGGCGTCACGTCGTTCAACAACCGCATCCAGATGACGTCGTCGATCGTCTCGAAGGTGAACATCGCGTTCCGCCTAGAACACGCGGCTGTAGCGCAGCGCGACGACCCGGCCGAAGCCGCTGACCGGGATATTGCGCGTTGCGCTTGCCGTGGGGTTTTCGTAATCGGTATCCAGCAGGTTCTCGACGCCGAAGCTCATCTTGCCGCCAAGCAGGGGATACTCCGCCGCCAGATTGAAGGTGATGGTGTCGTCGATCCGCACCTTTTGGGTGCCGTCGTCGCGATTGCGCGCGCCGCTATAGACAGCTTCCATGCGGACGTCGAGGTCGAAGTCGAAGCTGTAGTTCGCGTAGCCGGTGAACCGCAGCGGAGGCCCGATACGATTGTTCGGCAGGTAGGCGTCGAGGTTGCCGTCGTCGTCGGTGTCGCGCCTGCCTTCGGTGTAGGAGAAAACGCCACCCAGGATCAGCGCTTCGGTCACGTCGGCCTCGGCGATGGCCTCGATGCCGAAGATGCGCTCCTTCTGCTGCGACACCTGATTGGTGGTCACGTCGAAGTTGGTGCCCAGTTCGGACTCGCTGATGAATCCGGTCAGGCTGCCGCGGAAGTCGTTCCAGGTGCCGCGAACGCCGATCTCGTAGTTGTCGACCTTGATGGCTTCCGGGCCGATGTCCGAATAGTCGATGGTGCCGCTCTGCCCCAGACCGGCCCGGCGGGTAAAGCCACCGACATCGGGCAGCGAATAGCCTTGGGAGAAGGCGCCGAAGACCTCCACTTCGTCGGTCAGAAACACCACGGCGCCGATGTTGAAAACCACCTCGTCGTAAGTGGTGTCGGCGCCGATCACGTTCACCGGCGGCAGGATGGTGGTTGCCATGGTGGCTGGGTTGACCAAGTAGACATAGGACGGGCGAGTGAAATCCTCAACCTCCAGATCGAAGCGCTCGTAGCGCAGGCCGCCGCGCAGCAGCAGCCAGTCGACCGGCGTCACCTCGGCCTGCACGAAGCCGGCGTAGCTGTTCTGGGTCATCGGCGCGATGGCATCGGCGCCGTCCATGAATTCCTGGCTGGTTTCGTCGTGGGTAAAATCGAAGCCCCAGGTGAGGGTGAGCCCCTCGTAGATCTGGTCCAGCTCGCTGTCTACGGTGGCGCGCAGGCCGACCTGCTCCTCACCGAAGCGGGTCTGGCCGTCGTCAGAGATCGGGTCGCCCGGATTTCCCGAGTAGTAGACCGCAAAGTTCGCTGCCGAGAGCGGCACGTCGGAGAAGCGCTTCTCGATATCGTTGCGGAAGACCTTGATAGAGAGATCGCCAAGGGCGAATTCATCATCGGTAAACTGGATGGACTCGTAGTTCGAGTCCTCGTAGATGTTGCGCCCCGTATAGGGGTTGTCGTAGTCCACGCTCACCGGGTCGGTGGTGTAGTCGGTGAAGTAGTCCGGCTCCTGATCGAAGCGGGTAAGTTCGGCAGAAATTTCGATGCGGCGCGGTCCAAAACTGCGACCCAGCTTTGCAAAGGCGTTGTAGGATTCGCTGTTGCCGAAGGCGCCTTGGCCGATCAGCGGATCGTCGGGCACACGGGTGCCGCCGCCGTCGTAGAGTTCGTTGCTCAGATCGCCGGACAGGGACGCGAAGTAGTCGAGGAATCCGGCGTCACCGGACAGCGATATCGAGGCGTCCGGGGCCAGGGAGTCACCGATGTCGGCGGTGAAGGCCCGCAGGCCGGCGGAGACGGCGACGGTCGGCTTGCCGTCGGTTGCTTCCTTGGTGATGAAGTTCACGATGCCGCCGGTCGCGCCGTTGCCGTACATGCTGCTGGCCCCGCTGACAACCTCGATGCGGTCGATCTGATTGAGGTCGATCAGCGAAATAATGCGCGAGACGTCGCGCAGCGGTGTATTGCGCGAGGCGCCGTCGACCAGAACCTGAACGCTGCGCCCGCGAAAGGTTTCCGATGCGCCGGAGATGCCCTGGTTGCTGCCGGCGTATCCCGGTACGTACTTCGCGAGCAGGTCGGTAGGGTCTTTGGAAATCGCAAGCTGCTGTTCGATCTGCGCCCGGTCGATGACGATGACCGAACCCGGAATGGCAGCGGCCGGGCGCGGCGCGCGGGTTGCCGTGGTGACGACGATGGTGTCGAGTTTTACCGTTTCCGGATCGCCGCCGGCCGTCACGGCGACCAGCGTGACCGCGCCGCTCTCGGCGACCCGGTACGTCAGGCCGCTGCCGGAGAGCAGCAGAGCGAGGGCGTCGCCGGGGGCGTAGGTGCCGTTCAGGGCGGGGGCCTGCTTGCCTTCCGCAAGCCCGGCATCGAACACCAGTTCACCCCCGCTGGCCTCGGAGAACTGCAGCAGGGCAGTGGGCAACGGCTGGGCCGGAATGGCGAAGGTGGTGCTCTCCGTCGACAGTTGCGCTAACTGCGGCAGGCCATCCACCGCCAGCGTTGGAAAAGGCGCGCCGGCGACGGCGAGGCCAGCGAGCAGCGCCGGTACGGCGGCATGGCCGCCCCGGCCCCAGGTGATCCCCCAAAACATGTCAGTCCCCCAAAAAGAAGTGCGCCCTCCATGCGGCGCATCGCATCGTTCTGAATGGGAAGACGGGCGGCCAAGCCCCGACAATTACCTGGCGCAGGCAAAATATATTCTTGAGGGATGCTGGCGCAGGCTAGAGCGGATCGTGATCGGACGGAACCGCTTTGCGGTTTCGTCCGATCGCGTGAATCCGCTCTACCTCAAAGAGATAGATCAGCTTCACACGGTTGATGGATCGCCGTAGGCGATTCCATCCAACCGTGATCTCTAGTCGCGGTCCTGCGGGAAGATCAGCACGACATAATCGGTGAGGCGCAGCAGACGAACCGGGAAGGCGTCGGCGATGGCGTCCAGGGCTTTGTCGGCGGCCAGGCCGCTGCCATCATCCTGATTGAAAGAGCCGGTGACCTTGAGGTCGCGCAGCGCGGTATCCATCAGCGCGATGCGGCCGGGCCGCTGGCGTTCCAGGGCGTTGATCACCTCGGCGAGGGGGGTGTTGCGGAACACCAGCTTGCCGCTGCGCCAGGCGAGGGCCTGGCCGGCGTCGCGCGGTTCCACCGCTCCCAGGTGCTCGCGTCCCAGACGCAGCCCCTCACCGGCGTGCAGCACGGCCTGTTCGCCGTTAGCATGGGTGATGGCCACGCGGCTCTCTGTCACGGCCACCTCGACGTAGTCCGCGCCGGCCTGCACCGCAAAGGCGGTCCCCAGCACTTCGATCCGGCCGAGATCGGTGTGCACCACGAAAGGCCGCGCGGCATCCTTGGCGACCTGGAAGAAGGCTGCGCCGCTGTGCAGGGTCACGGCGCGGCGGTCCGGTTCGAAATCCACCGACAGCGAGGCGGCGCCGTTCAGATCGACGCCGGAACCGTCGGCCAGTTGCACGCTCTGGCGCGCGCCCGCGACCGTGTGATAGTCGGCCAGCAGGCCGCTGAGCGGCGCCGGTTGGCCAAAGGTGTAGGCACCCAGGGACAAGGCGATCGCGAGAACCGCTGCGACCTGCGCCAGCCGCCGCCAGCGCCGCCCTGAACCTGACCGGGTCGGCCCGGCCGCCCGGATCGGCAGCGGGACGACGGTTGCGTCGGGTTCGACCTGGTCGCGCGCGGCCCACAGCGCCTCCGCCTCGCGATAGGCGGCGGCATGGCGCGGATCGGCCTGCAGCCAGTCATCGAAGGCCCGGCGTTCCTGCGCCTCCAATTCGGCGTCGCGCAGCCGGACGAACCACTCCAGGGCAGCCTCCTGCAGCACCGCATCGGGCGTTTCCGGCCCTGGTATTTTGGGCCCTGATTTTTTTGGGCCTGATTTTTTTGGGGCGACGGCCTCGTTCAACTTCCGATCCCTGCGTTCCGATCCGTGCGTTCCGATCCCTGGCGCGTCCTTGGCGCGGACACCGCCTTATTTTATTAGACGCCTGGGTGCCATGGCAGCATTACTTGATACCAGCAAAAATTGTGGCGCGGCATTTCAGCCCGGTTCGGGGTGGTCGGCGTCAACGGCCCGGCGGCATTGGGCCAGCGCTCGGACCATGTGAACCATGACCGTGTTCTTGGCGATGCCGCGGCGATCGGCGATCTGCTGATAGCTGAGGCCGTGGTATTTGTGCAGGCGGAACACTTCGCGTTGGCGATCCGGCAGATCCTCGATCGCCTGCTGCAGGCGCATCAGCGCCTGGCGCGACAGCAGGCATTGTTCCTGGCCGGGCCGGGTGTCGGCGACCCGTTGCAGGTCTGCGTTGTCGGTCGGGATCGGCATGTGCTTGCGGCGCCTCAGGTGATCCAAGGCGAGATTGGCCGCAATGCGGAAGAGGTAGGCGCGGACATTCTCGATCTGCACGGTGGTCCCGACCCGCAACAGCCGGGCAAAGGTCTCCTGGGTCAGATCGGCGGCAGTCTCGGGACAGGACAGGCGGCGCACCAGGAAGCGTTCGATTTCCTTGCTGTGCAGCAAATAGATCGCCTGCGTATTGCCGTGCCCCACGTCCGCGATACCCCGAAAGATCTGCCCCTCTGGACGGCAAAGTAATGCAAATGAGAGGCGTTCGCAATAGAGAGGGCGTGGAGGCGGCTCGGTGCCTCGGGCCGCCTCAGGAGGCGGCTTTTGGAGGCGGGCCCCGACGAGGCCCTAATGGCCGGCGCCGTCGGCTGTGGCCGCGCCTGGACGGCGCAACAGCGGCGCGGCGACGATCAGCCCGACGAACAGGAAGGTGAGGGCGAGGAACACGTCGGAGAAGGCCATCACCTGGGCCTGGTCGCGCAGCATGCTGGAGAGTTCCTTGATCGCCGCGCTGTGCGCCAACGGGCCGAGGCTGGCAAAGCTGTCGGTCAGGGTCGAGAGCGCCAGCTCGGCCTGATCGCGGCCCCAGGTCACGCTTTCGCGCAGCCGGGAGAGGTGCAGGTCCATGCGGTCGTTCAGCACGGTGTTGATGATCGCCAGGCCGACGGCGCCGCCCAGGTTGCGCGACACGTTGAACAGGCCCGAGGCGTTCTTCACGGTCTCGTGGGGCAGGGTGCCGAGCGACAGGTTGGTGATCGGCACCATGCAGAGCATCAGCGAGACGCCGCGCAGCACCTGCGGCATGAACAGTTCCCAGAAGTCCCAGTCGACGGTGATCTTGGTGACCTGCCAGGTGCCGAGCCCGAAGCCGAAGAATCCGATGGCGATCATCAGGCGCGGATCGAGTTTCATCGAGAGGCGGCCGGCGAGGGGGGCTGTCAGGAACATGCAGACGCCGGTGACGAACATGGTCTCGCCGATCATCAGCGCGTTGTAGTCGCGCACCCGCGCCAGATAGACCGGGTAGAGATAGGTCAGGCCGTAGAGGCCGATGCCCATGACGAAGCTGAAGGCCGATCCGACGGCGAAATTGCGGTCGAGGTAGGCGCGCAGTTGGACCACGGGTTCGGCGGCGGTCAGCGCGCGCCAGAAGAAGCCCACGGCAGAGACCGCGGTGACCAGCGCGAAGATGGTGATCCAGCCGTCATCGAACCAGTCGTTGGTCGGACCTTCCTCCAGGACGAATTCCAGGCTGCCGAGGAAGCCGGCCATGAACAGCAGGCCAGTCCAGTCAAAGCGGTCGAGCAGGGAGAATTCCGGTTCGTCGAAGTCGACGAGAAGGTAGGTCGAGACGGTCACGACGATGCCGGGCAGCAGGTTGCAGAGGAACAGCCAGTGCCAGGAGAACAGCTCGGTCAGATAGCCGCCGATGGTCGGCCCGACCGTCGGCGCCAGGGTCGCCACCAGGCCGATGACCGGCGAGACGATGTGCTGTTTATCGCGCGGGAAGACGGTATAGGCGGCGGCGAAGACGGTGGGGATCATGCCGCCGCCGATGAAGCCCTGCAGCGCCCGGTAGACGATCATCTGGTCGATGTTGGTTGCCGTTGCGCAGAGCAGGCTCATGATGGTGAAGCCGGCGGCCGAGCCGACGAACAGCCAGCGCGTCGAGAGGGCGCGTGACAGGAAGCCGGACAGCGGGATCATCACCACTTCGGCGATGAGATAGGCGGTCTGCACCCACGAGATTTCGTCGGCGCTGGCCGACAGCCCGGCCTGGATTTCCGACAGCGAGGCCGAGACGATCTGGATGTCCAGGATCGCCATGAACATGCCGAACACCATGAAGATGAATGCCACCATGCGGCGTGGATCGATGCGGGTGGCCGCCCCGGCGGCAGCACCGGGGGCTGCCCCGGGGCCAGCGGAGGGGGAGGCGGCCCCGGTGCTTCCTGGGCGGGTGGTCGTCGTCATGACGGCGGTGCTCAGCGGCGGGTGGCGAGCTCGGCGGTGCCGGGCTTGGCCGCCCGGTCGTCCGCACCGGGCGGGGGCGGCAGCGTCGCCATGGCGACCGGCGTCGTGCGGGTATCCACGGTGACCACCACCGACATGCCGGGCCGCAGCACGTGGTCCTTGACGGCCTCGCGGGGCAGGCGGATGCGCACCGGCAGGCGTTGCACGATCTTGGTAAAATTGCCGGTGGCGTTTTCCGGCGGCAGCAGGCTGAACAGCGCGCCGGCGGCCGGGGCGATGCTGTCGACCCGGCCGACGAAGTCGCGCCCGGGATAGGCATCGACCTCGATGTGCACGCTCTGGCCGGGCTGCATGTCGGCCAGCTGGGTCTCCTTGAAGTTGGCGTCGATGTAGACGTCGTCCAGCGGCACGATGGCGGCGATGCGGGTGTCTTCCTGAACCAGTTGGCCGACCTCGACGGACTTGTTGCCGACCACACCATCGATGGGCGCGCGCACCACGGTGAAGGACAGGTCGCGCTCGGCCTGGGCCAGGTCGGTCCGCAGGCCCTGCAGCGCCCGCTCGGCCTCGACGCGCTGCGCCTGCAGCACGGCGACATTGGCCTTGCTGGCGGCGAGGCCGGCCTTGGCGGCGTTCACGTCGGCCACGGCCTTGTCGTGGCCGGTGCGGGCGTTGTCGAGCACCTGGCGGCTGGCGAAGTTGCTTTTTTCCAGTTTCGACTGGCGCGCCAGTTCCAGGCTCGTGCGTTCCAGGTCGGCCTCGGCGCTGGCCACCTGCGCCCGCGCTTCGGTGACGTCGGCCTCGGCCGCTTCGGCCTGCACCGCGATGCGGGCAACGGTGGCCTGCTGGGCCGCGATCTTGTCCTTGGCCGAGCGGACGGCGAGGCGGTAGTCGCCGTCGTCGATACGGGCGATCACATCGCCGGTCTTCACCGCCTGGTTCTCATCCACTTCGACGGAAACCACGTGGCCGGAAACCTTGGCGGCCAGCACCGAGATATCGGCGCCGAGGTAGGCATCGTCGGTGGAGACCTCGAAGCGGCCGTTGGCCCACCAGTCATAGCCCTCGTAGCCGCCGGCGCAGAGCGCCAGCAGCGCCAGGCCCAACAGGACGGCGCGTTTGCGGCCATTCTTGCCGGGCGGGCTATCAGGCTTGTCGTCGGTTTCATCTAAGCTCATGATTCTACCCGGAAATGACTGAACGGTTCGGTCAATATGATGCAACTTTATCATTGACCGAACCGTTCAGTCAATGCATGGTTCCGGGGTCGGGGGCAGCCCTGCTTCCCCTGCATGGGGGCTTAATCATGAGATATGAGCGATGAGCGATCTGGTACAAAAGCATCGAAAAGGCGGGCCGGTCCCCCAGGCCATTGCGGGGGCCAGCGCGGAAACACCGGACGGCCCCAAGAAGTGGGAGATCCTGGACGGCGCCCGCCGGGTGTTCCGGGCCGAGGGCTTCGACGGTGCCAGCATGGACAAGATCGCCCGGGCCGCCGGGGTCTCCAAAGGCACGCTCTATGTTTATTTCCGCAACAAGGAAGAGCTGTTCACGGAGATGGTCTCGGTCGACCGTCGCGAGGCGGCCGAGCAACTGTGCAACTTCGATGACGCGACCGGCGACGTTCGCGCGGTGTTGCAGCGCGTCGGCGAGAGTTTCGTCGGCATGATGATTCAGCCGGATCACATCGCGCTGATCCGCATGGTGATGGGGGCGGCGGAGAAATTCCCGGAGGCCGGGCAGCTGTTCTTCGAGATGGGACCCCGTTGTGGAATCAGCCGCTTGGCGGCCTATCTGCAAAAGCAGGTCGAGGCCGGCACGCTGCGCATCGACGAGGACATCGAACTGGCCGCGGCCCACTTTCTCAATCTCTGCCAGGGCAACCTGGTGAAGCCGCTGCTGTTCAACGCCGGCGAAGCGCCCAGCCGGGAAGCGATCCACAAGACCGTCGCCAGCGCCGTGCGCCTGTTCCTGAAGTCTTACGCGCCGGCCCAGAACGCCTGACGCAAGAGAGGATGCTTCCCAGGGGCTGCCCAAGGGGACTGGTGCGAAGCGCCGCGGCCCTCTAAAACCCTCCGCCAGGGGAAACTCGTTCGTGCGCGGAGGAATTCAAAGATCATGAGCGTGACCGGAGCCGTAAAGCCCGTGGGTCTGCCGGAGATCGCGGCGCGCAAGGGCGCGACACCGATCGTCTGTCTGACGGCCTATACCACGCCGGTTGCCCGGCTGGTCGATGCGCACTGCGACGTGGTGCTGGTCGGCGACAGCCTGGGCATGGTGCTGCACGGGTTGGACTCCACGCTGGGCGTCACCCTGGACATGATGATCCTGCACGGCCAGGCGGTGCGCCGCGGCACCGAACGGGCGCTGATGGTGGTCGACATGCCCTTCGGTTCCTACGAGGAAGGTCCGGAACAGGCGTTCCGCAACGCCGCCCGGGTGATGGCCGAGACCGGCTGCGCGGCGGTAAAGCTGGAGGGTGGCCGGACCATGGCCGAGACCATCCGTTTCCTGACCGACCGCGGCATCCCGGTGATGGCCCATGTCGGCCTGACGCCCCAGGCGGTGAACGCCCTGGGCGGCTATAAGGTCCAGGGCCGCGGCGACGACGCGGAACGGGTGCTGCGCGATGCGCTGGCCGTGGCCAATGCCGGCGCGTTCTCGGTGGTGCTGGAAAAGGTCACCGAGCCCTTGGCGCGGCAGATCACCGAGCAGGTATCGCTCCCGACCATCGGCATCGGCGCCTCGGCGGCTTGCGACGGCCAGGTGCTGGTCATCGACGACATGCTGGGTATGTTCGCCGCGTTCCAGCCCAAGTTCGTGAAGCGCTACGCCGAACTGGGCCGCGATGCGGAGGCGGCCATCGCAGCCTTTGCCGACGATGTGCGCACCAGGCGCTTTCCGGGCCCGGAGCATGTGTTCGGCGACGCCTAGCACGCAAGCATCTATATTTTCCATAATATAAAGACGGTGGCGCTGTCGCTGGACAGGGTAGGGGCCGTTTTCGCTTGCGCATCAGACACGTAGAGGTGTCCAGCCAGCAGCGCGGCGGCGAGGGTCGCTGCGGTGCCTGCAATCTTGCGGGCTAGTTCCTCGTAGATCGCCCGGGCTTCGCCTTCGGTGCGCCAGGAATTGAGGTCTAGCAGCGCCTGGGTAGGGTCTTCGCCGGCCAGTTCCGCAATTCGCACCATGACGTCATCGCGCGGCCAGGTTCGCCGTGTGCGCCAGAAAGACGCAACCGAACTGCTAAGGCCAAGGTGTTTGCAGAGATCTCGGCCCGACTTAAGGCCGGTGCGCTCAATGGCGGCATCTAGGTAGTCGTCAAGGGTCATGGTGGCAGCCTCCGAGGTTCTTTTTCCAGTATGGATGGTGAAGTCAACCATTGACAAGCCCCTCAACATCTGGCCTGGATGGTGGCACCAATCACCATCCATAGGGGTTGCCCCTAGGTCTGGTGCTTTCAGGTCTTCAGGGGTCAATCGGTGGCACAAAATTCCCCCTTTCTGTCGAGCTTTGCCGCGTGGGGTGCTGGCAGCTACCCGCGCGGTTTTGAGGGGCGGGCCTCGGGGCCTGCCGGCCGGCGGCGCGCGAAGCGTCGCCGGCCAATCCCCCAATCTTGCCCCCGCCCCTGAAACAAAAGCTGCCCCGGCGCGGAGCGCGCCTATCCCAGCCCGAAAACCAGGAAAAGAGAGAGCCAATGCACTACGGAAAGATGGAAGAAAAGACCCATGAGACCCACGGCCAGTACTTCGCCGGGGAGGTCTCTTCGGAGGGCTACACGGGCCGGTTTTATGCGGTGCCGAATCTGCGCCGCGACAAGGACACGGCGCCGGATTTTCTGATCCGCCAGCCGCACCGGCCCGGTGAGCCGGTCCGGGAGTTGGGCGCGATCTGGGAGAAGGCTCAACGCGGCACGGGGGAGGTGTTCTATACGCTGACCTTCGACGGGCCGAACTACACCAAGCCTTGCAACCTCGCGGCGTTCAAGGACGAAAACGAGCCGCACTACAACCTGATTTTCAAACGCAAGCGCGGCGGCAAGTCTTCCCAGGCCACGGGGCAAGACTCCACGGGCGAAGGGGCAGACGTTCCCTTTGGTTGAGACGCGCGAGCGGTGGGCCTGGAATGCGGACGTTGGCTGTTGGGAGTGCCCCTCAGTCGGTCGCGCGTTCCGGGTTCAAGATGGGCGGAGGCTGTTCGCAGCCTCCGCCTTTCCTTTTCCGGCCCCCCCGGGGCTGCGGGCTCAATTCGAGGTGTTCACTCCGCAGGAGTTGCGGCGGCTGCTGCCAGCATGGTGGGCGGACCCTGTTCGCGTGCTGGTGCTGCACCTGCGCGAAGTGCCGCAAGGATCTGCGGTGGTGCCGAATTTGCGGGGAGTTCCGGTGCTGAAAAACTATCAGACGCGTGACGAGTGCGGCGGCATCAACTTGCCGATGCGCGCGCGCGTTGCGGGCTGCGGCGCCGGGACGATTACCCGGCTTTTCTACATCGAAGAGGCGAGCGGCGCCTTTGATTTCTGGCAACCCGGATCGGAGGTTCCGGGCCTCTAAAGCGCGGGGGGGCAATTTCTGTATCACGCCCCCCTGTAAAACCAACAACCTGAAAAATCAGGAGCTTCGCAGGCAATGCAATTCAAAGAGCTTTACTCAAATTTCGACGGACTAGATATGGCCTTTCACGGCACAATTCCGGCGGCAGTCTGTCGCCAATTGGAAGAGGCAAAGAGCGCGGCGCAAGCGGCCCGCGCCGATGTGCTGGCGACGGCGGGCGCGCTTGAATGTCACGTTGCCGAAACCGGCGGGCGCGGTGGCTTCGCCTATCGCCTGGATACCGGGCCGGATGGTGAAACGTGGTGGCTGAAGTCTGGCGACAAGCCGGGATGGAATGCGCGCGTTTCGGTGCACGCGGGGGCCTTCCTGCAACATGGCGGGCTCGATGCAATCGCGGAGCGTCTGCGCGCGCGTCTCGATGCGCTCGGCTTCAAGGAAGCGGCATCGCCGGAAGGCAATGCGGAGGCCGTTTCCCGGATTGACTTCGCAATGGATATTCTCGCGCCAGGGCTGGCGCTCGATCCGCGCGACTTCGTCGCCAAGGCGGGTAAGCAAGCGCACCCCGGCGGCGATGATGAGGAAGCTTTCGCCGGATCGTTTTGGGCCGGGCAGCGGTGCACGGGGGTGACGGTCGGCAAGATGCCGGGGCGACAGATTGTCGTCTATGACAAGACGCGCGACAGTCGGGTTAAGCGCAAGGGGGATTGGTTCAAGGCGTGGGGCCTGGACCCTGCCGACAAAGAGGCGCGTGTGTGGCGTGTCGAGTTGCGCGCGGGCAAAAAGCATCTGCGGGAGCATTGGGGCTTACGTACGCTAAAGCAGGTGCAAGAGGCTGTCGGCGACATGTTCGCGGAGGCTCTATGTAAGGTTAGGTATTGCCTGCGCGATGATCCGCGCCCCGCGCGGCGGTCGAACCATCCTCTCTGGAATCAAGCCTTAGCCTGCGTGCAGCGCGGCCTCGCGGAGTGTTTTGTGGGCCTTGCGCCGGGCGTGGTGCGTGAGGTGACGCGCGATCATGCCTCCAATGCGATCCGGGCCTTGAAGCGCGGTCTTGCGATGACCTATGCCGCGATTGTCGAGCCGGAAATCCGGGCCGACGCGAGGGCGCAGACGGCGCCCGGCAAAGAGCCGCCTCCGGTCTTGGAACTGGTGCCGGGCCGCATAGCGGCAGACCTGACACGCTGGGTTTTAACGTCTCCAGATGAAGGCGTTGAAAAGATCGACCGCGCGCGGCGGCGATATCGTTTTGTCTCCCCTGTCGAGTATCGAGAAAGGAAATTCTATGCAGGACTTGGAAGAGTTGCAGGAGTTGGTTGAGGATATCGAGCGGCTCCCGTTTATGCAGCGCGGGGAGGCGGCGCTAAGGGCGCTCAAGGGCGTCGTCGCGGCGCTGGAGCGGATCGAATCGCGCCTAGACTTCGGGGGCCTCTAATGCTGGTCGACCCTGGCACGATCATAGAGCGGCGCAACTGTTCGGGCTGTGGTCGTGGCGTGGTGGTGAAGGCCAATAAAAACGGCATCGCTTACTACTACTGCAACGGGCAGGGGAGCGACGATGGCGTTGGGTGTTCACATCATGAAAAATGGGGCCGCGCGGCCTCGCTGGAAAAAACGCGGGCTTACTATGCGGCCCAAAAGCAGGAGGTCAAAAACCATGGCGGTGATACCGGACAACAGGACCAAGAGCGCGCCCGCAAAGCCGGGGCCAAAGGCAAGCCCAAAAGCAAGCCCAAAGGCGAGCCCGAAGCCGAGCCAAAAGACGGCGGCAAAGTCGCCGCGAAAGCGCCCGGCAAAGCGCCCGCCGCAAGTCCTGCCGAACCTCGCGGACGTTTGGCCGGGCTCTTCGGCCCCGCCGGTTCAATCTTCGATTAAGGCCGATGTGAGCGGCGCGGCGTCGATGGCGTCGCCGGATCATCTGGCCGGGTTCACGGTCGAGCCTGTTCCGGGGGAACCGGGGCAGTTTTCAAACGGGCCTGCGGGCGCCGCTGGTGGCGATACGGGCGCCGGGGGCGCGGAGGATGCGCTGGGCTTGGGCCTGCGCACCAGCGGGCCGGATATGGGCGCCGGGTTCATATCCCGCGAGGTTTTCTATGATGGCTTTCGCGTTGCCTTCAATGTCGGGGCCAATGTCCCGCCCTACCTGGGGTCGCTGGCCATAGGTAAGGGCGAAGAGGACGCGGCCCGGCAAGCGGCGGGGGTGCTGTACGATATCTGCCTAGAAACCCCGGCGCTGCATTTCCTGGTGAAGCCCGGCGGAGTGTGGTTCCAGCGGGTCGCGGCAATCGGCGCCTTTGCAGTGCCGAAGGGGATGGCGGTTGCGGCGGAGCTAGGCGCCCGCAAGGCGGCAAAGCGTGACAGCCAGGTCAAGGCGTCGGCGGAGCCCCGGCGGGCGGCGGCGGGCGGCGCTGCGGAGGGCGGGGAGCGGCCGTCGGGCGTGCCGGCGTCGGCAGCGCCCGGCGCCTATGACTTCGCCCCCAGGGACGCGGCCTAATGGCGGTCGAGAGCAACGCGGGGCGCGTCGGGGTGTGGGGGCGTTCGGGCTCTGGCAAGTCAACCTATGTCAAGGGTCTTATCGCGGCACGCTCCCGCGTGGTCGTTTTCGATCCGCTGGACGAATACGGCAAGTTGCGGGGCTTCGTTACGCTGCGCTCGGTCGAGGCGCTGCGGATCGAGATGGCGAAGCGGTGGCGCGGCGGGTTCAAGTTGGCCTACGTCCCGCCGTCCATGCAGGAGGCGGCGGCGCTTGACCGGCTGTCGCTGCTATGCCTGCGGGCGCAAGTGCCGTTTCGTGACGGCAAGGACCGGCGGCAGCTAACGCTTGTTGTCGAGGAAATGAATCTCTGTTTCCCCGTCAACGGATTGCCGGGGGAGTTGCGAGGCTTCGGGGAGATATGCAGTCGCGGGCGCCACTACGGGATTGAGGTCGTCGGCGTGTCGCAGCGGATCGCAGAGGTCGCGACGCGCTTTAGGGGCAACTGCACGGCAACGGTGGTCTTTGCGCAGCAAGGGCCGCGCGACCTGAGGGCGGCGGCGGATGCTCTTGGTTTTGCAGATCCGGTAGAGGTGCGAGGGCTCGGAGATCACGAGTACCTAAGGGCCGAGAACGGCACCATAGAGCGGGGCAAAAATCGTCTGCGCGCTTGAATTTTCCTACGTAAGATAAGATACTCTTACCTAGATTTGCTGCCTGCAAATTTAAGCCTTATCCCTGGTCCGTACAAAGCGGGCCGGGGATTTTTTTTGCCTCCCGGCGGTATCTAGTCGGGGGTTTCCCATGAATGTTAAATCTGTGCTTGTCGGCGTGGTGGCCACGATTGCGGCCATGTACGTCTATGACAAGTTCGTCAAGCCGAACATGTAAGGGGGTCGAAAGACGCAATGCAAAAGCATCTTACCACGGTGGCGCTCGTCGCTGCTGGCGTGATGGTCGCGGGCTGGATCATGAACCAGTTCTATGACGTGGACATCGTCAAACAGGCGTCGGACGGCTTCGACAAGTAAGCCGGACTGACCGGGCCGCGCGCGGCCATTCAACAACGCTGAAAAGGGGTGACGCGGTGTCGCGACTTCTAAAGAAAATGCCGAACGGCTCGGGCATTGGCGCGGGGCAGACCGCGACTTTCAATCTCCCGCTCGGGCTTTCCTATCACCAGCTTCTGATTCGTATGTCGGCGGACCCGGCGGGCGCGGCGGCCAACGTTGACACGCCCGCTGCGGGCTGGGGCAACGTGCTGGGGGAGGTGCGCCTGTTGGTGGATGGCTCCATCAAGCTGCGCGCCGACGCGGCGGACTTGGTGAACCTCTGGCAGTACTACGGCCAGACGGTATCGCCGGGCGTGCTGCCGCTGTTTCTGGGGCGCCCCTGGCAGCGCACCCCGGCCGGCGAAGATGCGCCCGCCTACGGTACGGCGGGGGTGCAGTCGATGACGCTGGAAATCGACATCGAACCGGGCATCACGATTCAGACGTTGCAGGTCTACGCCCAGCAGGGGCCGAACATGCCCCTGGGCGATCACTACGTCCTGCGGCAGTTCCCCTTCGGCGTCTCGAATACCGGCTGGCGCGAGTTGTCGGACCTGCCGCGCGGGCAGTTCGCGACCCTAGCCTTGCATGTGAATTCGGCGGACGTTTCCGAGTTCCAGCTTGAAGCCAACCAGCGGATTATCCGTGAGGCGGATCGGGCGCTTGCCTCCGCCGTCTCGGCCCAGACCGGGAAGGTCTTCCAGGCGGGGTGGTCGCACATTGACCTGACGGTCACGGATCGGCTGTCGGATATGCTGGTGATGACGCTGGAAGACTTCCGCGTGAAGCTGAACATGACGTCTGCGGGCAACGTGAAGCTCTACGCCGAACAGATCTACAGCCAGGGCGCCGCCGGCAACGC
The DNA here is from genome assembly GCA_050043265.1 of Kiloniellaceae bacterium. Classification (GTDB taxonomy): domain Bacteria; phylum Pseudomonadota; class Alphaproteobacteria; order Kiloniellales; family Kiloniellaceae; genus Pelagibius. The sequence goes on along the minus strand of JBHJIR010000114.1, from coordinate 8,298 downwards.
CTAGCGCCAGGTCGTGCCGGGGCGGCGCGGCGCGTCGCCCCGGTTCAAGCGGATCAACTTAGGGGCCAGCTATGGCGGACAACGGTAACGAAACTAATCCGGGGGGCATCTGGGGCGGGCTCGATGACTTCCTCGACTTCCTGACCACGGCGCGCGATGCCGCGTTTGAAAGCTGGGCCACCTACAATCTTTTCACTGGCGAGAACAACTATACCGGCGGCGTCAACTACGATGATGTAACCGGCTCCAACGGCGGCGGTGGTTCATGGTCGAACCCGAACGGGGTGGACGCAAATTCGCTGCTGCTTTACGGCGGGCTGGCGGTCGCGGGCGCGGCGGTTATCTACATGCTGGCGCGCAAGTAGCGGGGGGCGCGGGCTGTGTTCCAGGGCTTCCTGCAAGGCTTTTCCAGTATGCTCGGCGGCGGCGGCGGCGGCATGGGTGGGGACAGCGGTAAGAGCAATTTCATGGGCGGCGACGTTACGCCCACGACAACCTCGTCGGCCCAAAGCGGCGATATCTACGCGGCCTGGAATGCGCCTTTTATCATGGGCGGCGGGAGCAAGTCGGCGGCCGATATAGTGGGCGACGTGGTGCCGTGGGTTGTCGCGGGGGTGGTCGCATGGGCCGTGCTGCGGAAGTAATCGCGGAGCCGCGCCCCTGGGACGCGGAGGCCGAAAGCTGGCTGGCCAAGCTGTGCGAGGATGAGCCCGGCGGGCTGGCGGAGTTGGCAAGCGAGGTGCGCGCGGGGCGCTGTGATCATTGGGCGATCTTTGAAGACGGCGCGCGCGTCGGGTCGTTCGTCACGCGCATTGACACGATGGCGGAGGGCGCGCGCGACTTCGTGATAACCCATGCTGCCGCGCGGGCTGCAACGCCGATTGTTGAAAGCCTGCTGCCGTCAATGGAGTTCGTCGCGTGGTCGCTGGGGTGTAGCAGGATGCGCCTTCACACGTCGCGCCCCGGCATGGCGGAGAAGCTGCGGCGCCAGGGCTACGGACTGCCTGAGACTGTTCACGTAAAGAGGCGCCCGGATGAGTTCTAAATCGAAGTCTTCGACATCGTCGCAGCAAACGGATAGCCGGGTTGCGGCGGACAATGGCGCGGTCGCTGTCGGCAGCGGTGCGACGGCCAATTTTACAACGCCCGAAGCCTGGGAGTTGGGCGCCAAGTCGCTTGATTTCGCGAATGAAAGCTTTGCCGACGTGGTGGACCTTACGGCCACGATAATCGGCGGTTCTTTCGATGTGGTGAAGTCGAGTGACGCCAAGGTAACGGAGGCCCTGGAATTTGCGCGGCAGTCGTCGCAGTCCGAAGCGGGGAACAACCTTGAAACGCTGATCAAGGTGGCGCTGCCGATTGCAGCCGGCGCCTATGTCGTGTCGCGGTTCGTGAAGTAGGAAGGGGAAGCAATGCAAGAAAACGCGCGACGCTACTCGACTTGGGGCGCCAGGGTAGCGGCGAACGGTCGTGAAGACATCACCATTTCGGGCAACTTCTTTCGCCTCCTGAGTGGCGATGAGGGCTTGCAGGTTCGCATTGACGATGAGCCGCCGGGGATATTCCCGGTAGGCGTTGGTATCTCCTGCCCGGAGCCCTTCAAGCGCCTGACGATCATCAACACCAGCGGCGCGGAAATTGAGGTTGAGGTCGCAATCGGGCGCGGGGCAATCGACGACAACCGGCTTACCGTGTCGGGCGTCATCGAAGTGCGCGACCCGAACGACAGTTCAAGCTTTAGTGACGTTCTCGCCGGCATCCTGGCGGAGTTGCGCGACGCGAACAGCAAGCGCGCGGCGCTGACGGACCTGACGGGCGCCACGGCGCAGAGTGTCACCAATGCATCGGCGGTCATTGTCGCGGGCGGGAGCAACATAAACGGCGTGGTCATCCGGCGTGCACTGGTCACGGCAGCCGGCGCGACGGCAATGGGATACCTGACGGTCGCGGGAGAACAGGTTCTCCGCGCGGCAACGGCTCACCCCTACGCGGCAGATTCGGCGGCCTTGGAAAATCTCTATGTCCCGCCGGGTGCGGAAATCTCCGGCGTGTCGGGAAACAGCAACGTCTTTCTCCAAGTTTGGTACGAGGTGCTGTGATGGCAAACCCGACATACAACGGCGAAATCTCGCAAGAAGAAGCCAGCGCGGCGGAGGCGGCCGGGCTGCCGATCATCGGCGGCCAGCAGGCGCTTGCGATGGCGACCAAGGGTAGCCCGGACGGCTCGTCGGTCTCTTGGTACATGCTGGCGGACGGCTCCGAAGTCGTGCAGGACGGTGACGGCGGCGCGGCGGTGTGGGACTAGGTTATGGCGCTGCGGTCGGATCACATTTTGCTTGTCGGTGCCGGCGGTGTCGCGCTCTGGGCCATGCTGCGGGCAACCGGCGCGCTCGGGTCGGTGTCGTCGAGCTTCGATCCGTCGAGGGCTTCGCAAGAGGTCGATATCGTCGCGCGGACGATCTGGGCGGAGGCGCGCGGCGATGGCGCGCGCGGAATGCAGGCGGTCGCAAACGTGATCATGAACCGCGCCAATCATCCGGGCTGGTGGGGCACCGATCCGATTTCGGTTTGCATGAAACCCTATCAATTCTCCGCCTGGAACAGCAACGATGTGAACAGCGGAAAGGCGGCCAGGGTGACAGTCGAAGACGCGGCGTTTCGCGTTGCCTTAGAGCTTGCCGGAAAGGCGGTAGCGGGCACCCTGCCGGATATCACCGGCAGCGCAACGCACTACCACAACCACACTGTGTCGCCGGGCTGGGCGGCAAGCTTGCGCAAGACGGCGGAGATCGGCGGGCATGTCTTTTACGCCTAAATGGTATCCCGGCGGCTGGGTCGAGTGGGCGCCCGACAAGTTCGCGGCCTGCGGCCTGCTGGATCAATCGGCGTGTCTTGCGATGGCGGAGGAAATAGCCGCTGACCCGTCGCTTGCGCCAGAGGATGACGGCGCCGGAGCGCTGCAGGTGGAAATCACCAAGGGTCATTTCATCTGGGGCAAATACGTCTTTCTGGCGGGCGTCTCCCTGGCGGCGCTGGCCATTGCAACAAGGGGGTAGCGATGCGGCTCGGAACAAAGCTGGCGATGATGCGCCAGCAGCAAGCGGTAACCACAAGCGCGGAGGATGAGGCGTTGGCAAAGGGTATCAAGAAAAATACCGGCAAGCTGAAGAAGGGCTTCAAGTATGCCAAGGGCGGGCGGGTCGTGAAGGCGGCGGCGAAGCGCACCAGTCGGCGCAAGCGGTAGGCGCGGCCATGCCGCTGTTGATTGCATTCGGCGTCGGCGCCCTGGTCGGCGGGGCGGGCGGTTTCGTCGCGGGTGACGGCGTCGAGGGCGTCTCGCGTCTCGGTCGCTGGGCTGTGATCGGTGGCGCGGTCTACCTCGGCGGCAAGGTCGCAAAGGTCTGGTGATGGACTTGTCGTTCGTCCGTGAACTGCTGTCGATCTTCGGCAGCGTTGCGACGGTTGGGGCGCTTCCGCTGTTGTGGATGCTCGACCGACGCCTAGTGAAAATCGAAACCACATTGGAGGGGAGTAAGCGACATGAATGATATTTTGGGCAAGTTCCTGGCGCGGCTCGCGGAGCCGTCGACCTATGCAGGCCTTGCGGCAATCGTGTCCGGCGCCGGCCTGGTCGGGAAGATCAACGAGGCCCCGCAGATCGTGGACGCGATGAGTGGTGCAGGGCAGATCGTCGCCAATGGCGGCGGCGCCTGGGGCGGCCTGTTGGCTGTCGGCCTCGGTGTGCTGTCGGTCTTCGTGCCGGAACGGGGGCGGCGCACCTAGCCGGGCTTCGCGTGGCTTCCGACGAAGTGTGAGCGCCGCCGGCGACCGAAATCGTCGGCGGCGCTCACGGGATGTTAGCTGCGGCTCAGGAGCCCGCCCAAGCCTGAGTTCACCCGCCAATGAAGGGGGCGGAGGTTTGATAGTTCATCAGATCCCCCTCGCGATTTTGGCAAGATGTGATCGATTTCCCATCCAAAGGGGGATTTTCTGTCGCCGTAATCGTCCCGGTGGATGATGTAGCCAAATTCGTCACGGCGCACCTTGGCTGGGTCTTGGCCCACGAGCTTGGTGCCCTTGTCCCAAACGTCGTCGCGAACAAAAATCAGATACAAAGCGTTGTTAAATGGGTTGGTCATTGTCAGGATCTTTCATGATGAAGGGCCCGCTCTTGACCAAAGATGTCACCACATGTTATCTCATAATGCATACTTGCATAACACAGATGCTATCTCTCCGCAGGCGGACTCGTTGTGCGGAGGAACTCAGGCGGGGGCTCCACCCCCCGTCCTGAGAGACTTGGTAAATGCATCTTAAGCAATTTCGCCGGCAGCCGCAAATGCCCCAAATTTATTTCTTGTGGGCAAATGCACGGAAAGCCGCGGTTATTCGGTGGTCCCACAATATTTCTCGCCTGATGTCGCCTCAATTGGCCTTACCCGTCCCGAATAATTTGCTGAATTCTGGATTTGGATAAGCGTAAGCGCCCGCCAATTTCCCGCACACTGAGACCTTCGGAGGCAAGGCGTCGAGCCTCAGCGTTTCGACGTGCTTCGGCGCGCTTGCGTGCCTGGGTCTGCTGGAAGCGCATTTGAGCCGAGACGGTCGATTCCTCGACCAAGAGGCGCCGGGCTGTGGTGGTGATCGCCAGGGTTTCGGGCATTCCGTTGGCGCAAAGGGCGCGGGCGAATTTGCCGGATCGCCAGACCTTAATTGTCTTGCGCCAGTCGAAAAGTTCGGCTGTTTCCAGCCCGCGCGCGTGGTCCCGGAGCGCGCGGGCCTGAGCCTCGAAATAGTCCGCCAGATCGCGGCAAGCGTCTGCGTCTCGCGGCAATATATTGTTTCGCAATTCCATCAGGGGTAGAGCCTAAGCGGCTGCGGTTAAGCGATCCTGACCCGGGCGAAACAGGCGGCGCAGCCATTGTAGTATTTTCCATAATATAAATTATGCGCAAAATGGGTTGGGGATAACGGGCGCCTTTGCTGCGTTCCCGGCACCCCTGGCGTTGCGCCCCTCTCACGCGCTGGGCTAGTCTTGCGGGAAGATATAAGTCTCGGGGTTGTGTAAGCAGGGAGCTTCCAATGCGCGTATTTTCTTTGATCCTTTCCTTTATCGCTTTCCTCACCGCCGGCGGCAGCGCCCAGGCCGGTATGCTGTCCGCGCCCGGTGCCAATCCGAACTGGACCGAAATGCAGCAGTTCGAATGGTATCTCGGCTACATGGCCCGTGCGGCGAACCTCTGCGGCACCTTCCAGGAGTCCGCCGTGTTGCACCGCCTCGCCCGCATGACGCCCTACGGCGATATCGGGCTCGGCGCGATCATGGGCGACGGTTTTTCCGGTCCGGTTTGTGGCGGCATCAACAACGAAGCCAAGGAGTTGGCGGCCGACGCCAAGAAGATCGAGGGCTATCTGGAGGCCACCTACGACTGCATCGGCGAAGGCTGCTACGGCCAGAGCCTCAGCGACTGGAAGTTCCATGACTGCGCCGACAAGCTGCGGGCGCATCTGGCTAAGCGCGAGGTGGCGGAAACCGAACTGCGCGAGGTGACCATCACCAACATCAGGCATTCCGGCGCTACTCTGGACTACCAGGCGCGGGTGCGGCTGAAAAACTGCCAGGGCTCGCTCTATGTCGATATCACGGACAGCTGTCGGATCGTGAAGGACTACACCCGCGGCGACTGCGCGGTGGCCGGGGTCGACTCGTACTGAGACCCCTCGCCGCTGAATCCCAGACGGCTATTTTCGATTAGTTTTCAGTCGTTCCAGAAAGCTTCCTGACCTCGAAATCGAAGTGCCGGGCCAGCCGGTCTTCGATGTAGACGTCGATCGAATGCGGCCCCGCCGGGTCGCCCTCGACAATGCACCAGGTGCTGGCGATCCAGCCGTCGGCATCCGGTGCGGCGAATTCCTCGGTGGTCACCAAGGTGCGGTCAGCCGAAAAGCGGTGCGGGCTGTATTCGTCGCCCTCGCCGCTCCAGAACGCCGGCGCCACCGGCAGCTTCAGGACTTCCCGGTATTTGACCAGCGCCGGTACGCCGGTGAGCCGCAGTCGCCAGCCGAAGCAGGCCCGGTCCGGCAGGTAGGGCACCAGATCGGAGAGGGTTTGGCGCTCGTTGCCCTCGCCGTCCGAGACAGAGACGACGAATTCGGCGTCTTTCAGGGTGAATGCCTGGCCCTGGCCCGGTGCAACCAGCCAGAGGGCCAACACCCCGCCGATCATGCTGCCGATCATGAGGGCCCGGCGCCGCCCCGCATCCCTGCAAAAGTCCATAGATCCAAGCTCCCTGAGCACCTCGCCCCCTGGCCCGCAGTATAGCCGCCGATCCTGCCGCCGGCCTATCCCCTTCGGGCTTCTGGCCGCTGCGGCGGCCTCTCCGGCCCATTGAACCCTTCGCCGCCCGGCTGCGACTACCTCCTGCATACACGCTCGGTTCGCCACGACCGCAAATTGTTTTGCCCCACATTGTTTGCATGGAGATTTTATAATGATTCCGATGAATCGCAGTGTCGCCGGCGTTGCCGCAGCGGCTGTTTTCGCCCTCTCTCTCGGCGCCCTGGGCGGCGCCTCGGCCCAGGCCGCCGGCGGCTTCTCGGCCGGCAAGCCCGACATCACCGTTTCCGTCGGCTACATCGGCGGCAAGAACTGGACCGCCGGTGGCATCGTGGTGCTGGATGACATGGGTCCGGTGATCGCCACGAAAACCGGTCCTAACAAGGATATGTGCCGCTTTGTTCAGATGGACTATCAGCCGGGGAATCAGGGCGCGACTGACGCCGGTGCCTCTGTTTCCAAGGTCTATCGCGGCGCCACCGTGGTGAACATCGACAACTTCGCCGCCGGCTATCTGGCGGCCGGTCAGTGGCGGCCGTTCGAGACCTGGCAGATGGACCTGAAGGAAGGCATGAACACCGTCCGCGTCGTCATGGATGCCAACAAGCAGGTGGCTGAGAGCAACGAAAACAACACCTTCGGCGGCAAGATCAATGTGAAGCTGGATTGCGACGGCGATGGTTTCATCGCCGGCAAGCCGGTCGGCGGCAGCCTGAAGCAGCCCACCGGCAAGCCCGATCCGGACCCGACCGCACCGCGCACCCTGAAGGTGAAGCCGCGCGGCTAAGTCTTTCCCCAAGGTCTTCAGAAAGCGCCCACAACCCGGAACCCGCCGGTGGCCCGTAAAGGGTCGCCGGCGGGTTTCTTTTCAGGGCCTGGGCACTGCTGTGGCGGCAAGGCGCGCCAGCACCTCCGGCAGGATGGCGAAGTCGCTGAACGGCGCGTGATGGGCGATCGCCTCCACCGGGGTCTTGCGGTAGCCCTCGGTGAACAGGACGAAAGGCACCTCCGCCGCCGCCGCGGTGGCCGCGTCGACCTCGCTGTCGCCGACATAGACCACAGCGTCGGGCGCCACCCCCAGCAGGGCCACCGTGTGATGCAGGGGTGCCGGAGCGGGCTTGCGCTGCGCCAGGGTATCGCCGCCGGTCAGCGCCGCGAAGAACCCGGCGATGCCGAGATCCTTGACCATCCGGCGCGCCGGCGCCTCCGGCGTGTTGGTGCAGATGCCGAGGGCGAAACCGGCCTCGCCGAGCCGCGCCAGGGCGGTTGCGACGCCGGGATAGAGCCGCGACAGGGCCGCCGGCGCAGCGCCGTAGATCGCGTTGAAACGTGGCAGCGCGGCGGCGACGCTTTGCGGGTCGGCATCCTGCCCTGCGGCGCGCAGCACCCGTTCCAGCAGCATCGGCACGCCGTTGCCAACGAAGCCGGTGATGGTGGCGAGGTCGAGGGGCTGCAGGCCGCGCTCGATCAGGAAGGCGGCGGCGGCGGCATGAATGTCGGGAACGCTGTCGACCAGGGTGCCGTCCAGATCGAAGACGATTGCGCGCTGGGACGCGCGGAAACCGGAGGGGAGCATCGCTTACCACTTTTAGACACAGAACCAGTTGGGCGCTCGGCGCGACGGACAGATATCGCAAACCGCCTCGAGCCATATCGGAGATCGCAGCGGGGCGCAAACCCCACAGTTCAAATCTAGGAGGAACATCATGAGCAAGAGCCCCGTTACCCTCACCGCCCTGGCGGCTTTTGCCGCCGCCGCGGCGATCGGTGCCTTCATGCAGGATGGCGCTGCCCAGGACACGACGCAGTTACGCGCCCAGATACGCGCCCAGACAGTTCAGAGCACGCCGATCCTGATCCTGCCCGATGTCCAGCCGTTGAAGCCGGCGAAGCCGCAGCGTGACCCGCGGCGTCCGGCCAAGCATCCCACCCCGGCGGGCGCCGGCAAGATCGCCACGGGG
>JBHJIR010000113.1:0-50311 GCA_050043265.1 Kiloniellaceae bacterium | reverse complement strand
CCGGGGGCCTGGCGGTACCCGCCCCGGGGCCGCCTGTGCGGGGGGTTCCCCCCCTTCCGCCGCGCGGTCCCCCCCCGTTCCGGTTACCCCGGGGTTACCCCCCCGGCGCGGCCGCCGGGCCCCCCTCCGGTCAGCCCCTCGGCAACCCCTGACAGCGTCATCAGGCCGCAGGCCGCGCCTGTAAAATGACACGGTCACTTAAGCGCATCTTAACCGCGAAAGGCGCAGATTCCGGGTTTCATGACATGCGCGCGCGAGCGACAAAAAGAGGTACCCGAATGGCACGGTCGCCGGCGGTGAGCGGCTCCTCCAGCGACAGCGAGCTGATGGACAGCTACCGGCAGATTGTCGAGGAGAATTCTTCCGACGGCCTGCTGTCAGCCGGCGGTGCCTTTGCGCAATTTCCCGGGGCTGTCCTGCTGGCCGGGCACAACGGCATCGTGCTGAACGCCAACGAACTGGCCGAGCCGATCCGTCAGGTGCTGCAGGCGGGACAGCACGAGGCGCTGCGCGCCGCCGTGCAGGCCGCGCTGGCGGGCACCGTCGCTCAGGTCAATCCCCTCGTCGTTCGGGACTCGCAGGACTCCTCGGCGGCTGAGCGCGCCTTCGACATGGTGGTACTGCCCTGGGCGGGCGGTACCGTCGCCCTGTTGCTGGGCCGCGATGTGACCCTGGAGCGAAGTCTGCGCGCGGCATTGGTCGAATCGCGCCAGCGCTACAAGGACCTTGTCGAGATCTCTAACGACTTCGCGTGGGAAACCGACGCCGAGGGCCGCTTCGTCTTCGTCTCGCCGCGCGGCGCGCTGGGCTATCCGGCGACCGAGCTGGTCGGCCGTCCGGCCCGTGACCTGTTGTTGGCCAATGACGCCGGGGACGCCAACGGCCCCGATGCCGTCGAAACCTCTCCCTTTACCGCGAAGACGACGGTCGAGGCGGCCGAGATTTGGGTGCGCAATGCCGAGGGCGCGCAACTCTGTCTGCTGTCCACCGCCCTGCCGCTGACCACCGAGGGCGGCGCCTGGATCGGCGCGCGCGGCGTCTGCCGCGACATCACCAGCCTGCGCTGCCACGAGGCCGAACTGGCCGAGGCGCGCAACCGCGAGCGGCTGTTCTCCTACATCGTCAACATGGTGCGTCGCGAGCTCGATCCCGCGCACATGCTGAGCGCCACGGCGGAGGCATTGATGCCGGCGATGGCGCTGACCGGGCTTTCCATCCATGCCCTGGTGAACGGCGCTCTCGGCGACGCGCTGGCCGGCGCCGGCCCGCCTGCTCAGGCCGATCTGCTGACCTCTCTGGCCGCTCAGCTCGGCGATGGCAAGCAGGCGGTGGAAGCGAGTGACGCTTCCGGCGATCTGCTGGTCCGTGCGGCGCGCTTCCGAGACACCACCAACGGCGTGCTCTGCGCCTGGCGAGCCAGCGGCACCCAGGGCTGGAATGCGGAGGATCGCAGTCTGCTCGACAACATCGCCGGCCAGGTCGGCCTCGCCATCGAGCAGCTCGCCCGCCAGACCGAAATGGAGGTGCGCTCCATGACGGACCCGCTGACCGGGCTGAACAACCGGCGCGGCTTCGTCGAGAGCCTGGAACTTTGCGTCGCCGATAACCGCGCCCAGGGCGCCCTGTTCTACATCGACCTCGACAACTTTAAGCAGGTCAACGACACACATGGCCACCAGACCGGCGACGAGGCGCTGCTCGATGTCGCTGCTCTGCTGAAGGACCAGATTCGCAACCGCGACCTTGCCGCGCGATTGGGTGGCGACGAGTTTGCGCTGTTCCTCTGCGGCATGGACAGTGCCGCCGCCGAGCGCAAGGGCGAGCAGATGCTGAAGGCAGCCGAGCGCCTGCGCGGCTTCTCCGGCAGCAAGGATCACCCGCTGGGCCTGTCGCTGGGCATCGCGATCTACGATCCGCGCACCGGCGAGGGGCTCGGCTCGCTGTTCCACCGCGCCGACGAGGCGATGTACGCCGGCAAGCGCGCCGGCAAGCACAGGCTGACCATGGCGCCCGACTTCGATCGGCGGAAAAATCGCCAGAAGGACGGCGGCTGATGGTGCTCGGGATCGGACGCAAGAAGCTGCCGGACAGTCTTTCCTATGAGGAGAGCAAGGCACTGGCGCAGACCGGGTCTGACAAGACCCGGGCCGACCTCGCCCAGCGTGGCGACCTGCGGCCCGAGGTGCTGTATTTCCTGGCCGAGGATCCGTCCCCCTCGGTGCGCCGGCACATCGCCGCCAACGCCCAGACGCCGCGCCACGCCGACTTGATCCTGGCGCGCGATACCGACGAGGCTGTGCGTGCCGAACTGGCCGCAAAGGTCGCCCGGCTGACCGAGCAGGATGGCCGTGGCACGCAGGAAAAAGCCCAGCGCATTGTCGAGGAAACGCTGGAGCTGCTGGCCCGCGATCAGGCGACGCGGGTGCGCCAGATTCTCGCCGAGGCGCTGAAGTCCGTGGCCGGCGCACCGCCGCAGGTGATCCAACGGCTGGCGCGCGACGCCGAGGACGTCGTTGCCTGCCCGGTGCTGGAATTCTCGCCGCTGTTGAGCGATGAGGACCTGCTTGAAATCATCGCCTCCTCGGGTATCTCCAGCCGGCTCTGCGCGATTGCCCGGCGCAGCAATCTGGGCGAGTCGATCTCCGATGCCATCGTCCAGCGCGACGACCGCAAGGCGGTGACCGAGCTGCTGTCCAACAAGTCGGCGCAGATCCGCGAAGAGACCCTGGATAGCCTGATCGACGGCTCGATGACGGAAACCGCCTGGCAGCCTCCGTTGGTCGAACGGCCGTCGCTGCCCGCCGGCGCGGTGAAGAAGCTCGCCGGCTTCGTCGCCGAATCCCTGCTGCAGAGACTACAGAGCCGCAGCGACCTGGACCAGCAGACCGCCCAGGCGGTGGCCGATGAGGTGCGCAAGCGCATCGAGGAAGGCGGCGAGACCCCGCCTGCCAATGCCAACGGCAAAGTCAAGACGCCGGCCCCCAGTGCCGCCGCCAACCCGGCGGAGGAAGTTGCCAAGCTGAAGAAGAAGGGCAAGCTGAACAGCGAAGCCGTCGGCGACGCTGTGCTCGCGGGCCAGCGCGATTTTGTGCGGCATGCGCTGGCCGTCATGGCTGGCGTGGGTGTCGACTACGTCGACCGCGTGCTGCAGGGTCATTCCGCCAAGGGCATCACCGCGTTGGCATGGAAGGCCGGCTGCTCGATGCGCGTGGCGTTGCAGTTGCAGACCAACATGGGTGGTATTCCGCCCAACAAGGCGCTGCACGCCCGCGACGGTTCCGACTTTCCGCTGTCGCCCGAAGAGATGAAGTGGCAGCTCGAATTCTTCGCCAGCCTCGGCCAGCAGTAAGCCACCGTTTTCTAATTCTTGCAGCGAATACAGACGTGCAATCCTGGACACTCGAGGCCAGTCGGAGGAGCCTCGCCGTCAGGTCATCGCGAGATCAGCGTGCCGATGCCGCCGCCGGTGAAGATCTCCAGCAGCATCGAATGCGGGATGCGACCGTCCAGAATGACTGCCGCCTCGACACCGTTGTTCACCGCTTTTACGCAGGTTTCCAGCTTGGGAATCATGCCGCCCGAGATGGTGCCGTCGGCGCTTAGTGCCTCGACCTGGGCGGTGTTCAGTTCCTGGACCAGTTCGCCCGACTTGTCGAGCACGCCGGCGACGTCGGTCAGCATCAACAGGCGCGAGGCGCCGGCCGCCGACGCAATCGCACCGGCGACGGTATCGGCATTGATATTGTAGGTTTCGCCCGATGGACCGACGCCGATCGGTGCGATGACCGGAATAATGTCAGACTGTTGCAGCGAGAACAGGATCTTGGGGTCGATCATCGTGGGCTCACCGACGAAACCGAGATCGAGTACGTTTTCGATGTTGGAATCCGGGTCGCGCTTGGTACGGCGCAGCTTCTGGGCCTGGATCAGGTTGCCGTCCTTGCCGGACAGGCCGACGGCCCGTCCGCCGGCGGCGTTGATGGCGCTGGCGATGGACTTGTTGATGGTGCCGGCCAACACCATCTCCACCACCTCGACGGTGGCCTCGTCGGTGATGCGCAGGCCATCGACGAACTCGCTCTTCACCTGCAGGCGCTCCAGCATGCGGCCGATCTGCGGCCCGCCGCCGTGCACCACGATGGGATTGATGCCGACCTGCTTCAGCAGCGCGATGTCGCTGGCGAAAAGCGTGGACAGCTCCGCGTCGACCATGGCGTGGCCGCCGTACTTGATGACGAAGGTCTTGCCGTTGTAGCGGCGCAGGAAGGGCAACGCCTCGGTGATGGTCCGGGCCGTGCGCAGCCAATTCTTGGTGTCGCTGATGTTCTTCTGCGTCATCTCTCAAGTCCTAGGTCATTGCCGCCGGCCATTCCCTGTCGCCGGCCGTGATCGCCGGCAGTGCGGGCACTTTAGCGGCCAGGGGCCGGTTCGGCCAGCGCCGCCAGGGCGGCACGCAGTTCGGGAATGCCTTCGCCGCTGGCCGAGGAGGTCACGTGGCAGACCGGATGGGCGGCCGGATGGCGCGCCACCGCAGCCTCTGTTTCCTCGATCAGGCGCTTCAGCGGCCCGGGCTTCATCTTGTCGGCCTTGGTCAGCACGATCTGATAGGATACGGCGACAATATCGAGCGCCTTCATGACTTCCAGGTCGCTCGGCTTCAGGCCGTGGCGCGCGTCGATCAGCAAGCAGACGCGGCGCAGCTGCGGGCGGCCCTTCAGGTAGCCGCGGGTCAGCTCGTTCCAGCGTTCTATGTCGGTCTTGGGCGCGCGGGCGTAGCCGTAGCCCGGCAGGTCGACCAGGATCAGGCGGCCGCCGAGGCTGAAGAAATTCAACAGCCGCGTGCGCCCTGGCGTGTTGGAGGTGCGCGCCAGCGTCTTGCGCCCGGTGAGGGCGTTCAGCAGGCTCGACTTGCCGACGTTGGAGCGCCCGGCGAAGGCGACTTCGGTGCCGCCGCTCAGCTTCGGCAGGTCGTTCTCATCGGCCGCCGAGACCAGGAAGTCGCAAGGGCCGGCGAAGAGAAGCCGCCCTGTTTCCAGGGCGGCTTTTTCTGCGTCGTTGGATGACGTGTCGTTCATGACGGCTGGTGTCCCGGCCTAACTCTTCCTGGGTCTCTTTGGGTGGCTTTTTCTTGCCGCCGCCGCTGCCCAGGGGCACGCCCGCGCGCTTCATGATGAAGGCCTGCTGGGCCATCGACAGGATGTTGTTCCAGGTCCAATAGATCACCAGGCCGGCTGGGAAGGTCGCCAGCAGGAAGGTGAACATGATCGGCATCAGCATGAAGACCTTGGCCTGCACCGGATCGGGCGGCTGCGGGTTCAGCTTCTGCTGCAGGAACATGGAAATGCCCATCAGCAGCGGCCAGATACCGATGTTCAGGACGTGCAGCATGCCGAGCTCCGGCGCGTCCCAGGGAAACAGGCCAAAACCGTTGAGGATCGTCGTCGGGTCGGGCGCCGAGAGGTCGTGGATCCAGCCGTAGAACGGTGCGTGGCGCATCTCGATGGTGACGAACATCACCTTGTAGAGCGCAAAGAACACTGGGATCTGGATGATGATCGGCAAGCAGCCGGACAGCGGGTTGGCACCCTCTTTCTTGTAGAGCGCCATCATCTCCTGGTTCAGGCGCTGTTTGTCGTCGGCGAAACGCTCGCGCAGCTCGACCATCTTGGGCTGCAGCTTGCGCATCTTGGCCATCGACTTGTAGGACTTGTTGGCCAGGGGGAAGAACACCGCCTTGATCGCCACGGTCAGCACCAGGATGGCGAGGCCGAAGTTACCGATCTGGGCGTGCAGCCAGTGCAGAGCCTGGAAGATCGGCTTGGTCAGGAAGAAGAACCAGCCGAAGTCGACCGCCAGGTCGAACTTCGGAATCCTGTATTCCTCCGCATAGTTCTGCAGCAGCGGCACCAGTTTGGCGCCGGCGAAGAGGCGGCTGGTGGTCTCCAAGCTGGCGCCCGGCGCGACCGAGGCCATGTTGTAGACGAAGTCCGACTGGTAGTGGTCGCGGCCGGCCGGCTGGTTGTAGACGAAGCGGGCCGTCACCTTATCGTCCTGGTCCGGCACCAGGGCGGCCAGCCAGTATTTGTCGGTGAAGCCGAGCCAGCCGCCGGTGGTTTCCCGGCTGACCACCACGTCGGCGGAGCCCTGATACTCGTCCTTCAGGGCGTCATCGTACTTGAACTCTTCCTGCTTGTCGTCGAAGACGCCGACCGGCCCCTCGTGGAGGATGTAGAAGCCCTCGGTCTTGGGCGTGCCGATGCGGGCGACCAGGCCGAAGGGGGACAGTTCGGCGCTCTCGCTGCCGTTGTTGACGACCCGCTGGGTCACCGTGAAGAGGTAGTTGTCGTCAACGGCGATGGTCTGCTGGAAGGTCAGGCCTTCGCCGTTGTCCCAGCTGAGCGTCACTGGCGAACTCGGGGTCAGCGAGCCGCCTTGGGCTGTCCACAGGGTGTCGGGCTTCGGCAGTTTCACGCTGCTGCCCGGCTTGGCGGCCCAGCCGAAGCGCGAGAAATAGGGCTTTGCCGAGCCTTCCGGCGACAACAGGGTGATCTGCGGGCTCTCGGGTTCGATCGTCTCGTGATACTGCTTCAGGATCAGATCGTCGATCTGCGCGCCGCGCAGGGCGATGGAGCCGCGCAGCTTGGGCGTGTCGATGGCGACGCGCGGGCTGATGCCAATGATCTGTTCGCGGGGAGCCGCCGCGGGGACGCCGGCGACGGAGGGGGCGCCGGCTGTGCCCGGAGCGGACGGCGTGATGCCGCCGACGGTGGGGGCCGCTTCGCCGCTTTCGGTCGTCTGCGATGTCTGCGGCGGCGTTTCGGCCGGCGGGAAAATGAACTGGAAACCGATCAGGATGGCCAGCGACAGGGCGATCGCGAGGATAAGGTTGCGCTGTTCCATAAGACGAGACGGGCTCCAGGGAGGCGGGCCTTAACGGCCCGGTAGGTGATCCAGATGGTGACAGTCCGGGCAGAGACCAAGCGTTGCCGGCGCGCCGGCGGATGATTTTGTGTCGGAAGGTTTGCCAGGCTCAGGGATAGAGTCGACAGGGTCGTAGCCGAGCCCGCCCCAGGGGTGGCAGCGGAGAATCCGCTTTAAGGCCATCCAGCCTCCGGTGATCGGGCCGTGGCGCGTCACGGCTTGGCGGGCATAGTCGGAACAGGTCGGGAAATAGCGGCAACTGGGCGGGAACATCGGCGAGATCAGCAGCTGGTAGCCGCGGATCAGGGTCAGCAGAATGAAGCTGACGGCCTTCATTGCGATGTCTCCCTCGGCGTTCCCGGCTTTGACGTTCCGGGCTTTGGCGCACCACGCCTGCCCGAAGTGTCGAGCTTGACGATAGCCTGCTCCAGGTCGGCGCACAGCGCGTCATAGGGCCGCGTCAGCGTGCCGGCTCGGCCGATCACCACATAGTCGGTGCCGGCTCGGCCGACGCGCGGAAAGACCTCGCCCGCCGCGGCGCGCAGGCGCCGCTTCACGCGGTTGCGCACGACGGCGTTGCCGACCTTCCGGGTGACGGTAAAACCGACCCGCACTTCCGCCTCCTCTTCCTTGATCCCCGCATCCCCGGTGCCGGTGTCGGCCGCCGTGTCGGCGGTCTTCTCCGGCGCCATGCGTGCAACAGGCGCCGCGCGGTCTTCACCGTGCTGGCGCTTGGCAGCTTGCAGGACGAGGCCGGGGGCGGCCCACTTACGTCTGGCCGCCGCGACCTTGAGGAATTGAGGCCGTGTCTTGAGCCGCCTGACGGTCGGCATCATGACACTTAGGCGGAAAGGCGCTTGCGGCCTTTGGCGCGCCGACGGGCAAGTACGCGACGCCCGCCAACGGTTCCCTTACGTGCGCGGAACCCGTGGCGGCGCTTGCGAACCAGCACACTGGGCTGATAGGTGCGCTTCACGGCAAAAACTCCAATATCAGGCTGAATCTCGAATTGACGGGGCTGTATAAGGGCGGGCCGGGGCTCTGTCAACGACCCGCAGGGCCCAAAGCGATGGAATCTCTGCCTGCCCTCACACCTTGGTGACTGGCGGTCGCCGCAGGGACCGGCTAAAACCGCTGTCTTGCTAGGTTTTCTGCCGGTTTCCGTCGGTCGTGTCAAACTCTGCGGGCGCCGGGCCTTCACCGCCCGTTAACCGTGTTTTCCGCGGCCGAACACCCCGGCCATTCACCCCCAGCCGCCACCCCGGTAGCCATCAGGGAACCCGAAGACCGCGATGACCGAGCCGAGCCCCGACCCCACAACGGATCCCGCCAAGGCTGGTCCAGCCCTCCGGCGGCTGCTGCCGGCGGCCCTGCTGCTGGCCGGGTTGCTGGCCTTCTTGGCCTTCGGCGGCCACCGCTACGTCCGCTTCGAGACCCTGGAGGCCCATCGCGAGGCCCTGCTGGCCCTGGTCGCCGCCCACGGGCCCACTGCCGTGCTGGCGTTCACCGCGCTCTACGCCGTGATGGTGGCCTTTTCGATTCCCGGGGCCCTGGTGATGACGGTGGCCGGCGGCTTCCTGTTCGGCACCCTGGGCGGCGCCGCCTGCTCGGTGGCCGGGGCTACGCTGGGGGCAATTGCCGTCTTCCTGGCGGCGCGCACGGCCCTGGGCGGCCTGCTGCGCGACCGGGCAGGACCGGCGCTGGCGCGGATGCGGACCGGCTTTCAGGAAAATGCCCTCAGTTACCTGCTGGTACTGCGGCTCGTTCCGCTGTTTCCCTTCTGGCTGGTCAACCTGGTGCCGGCGCTGCTTGGCGTCTCGCTGAAGATCTTCGTCGTCGGCACGCTGTTCGGCATTATTCCCGGCTCGCTGGTTTACGCGTCGGTCGGCAACGGCCTGGGCGCCATTTTCGAGGCTGGCGAGACCGCGGCGATCAAGGACGCCATCTTCGAGCCGGCGGTGCTGCTGCCCCTGGCCGGCCTCATTGCCCTCTCGCTGCTGCCGGTGATTTACAAGAAGGTGACCTACAAGAAAGTGAAGGGCCACAAAGGCGGCGGACCCGACGCTCAGTGAAGTCGGGAGCGGCTTTCCGGGTGCTTGTATTCACCAGAGTTTCACGGGAAGTTGAAGCCCCTCGCGGGAGCGTGATTCGAGGTTGATCGGTCTTCCTGCCCATTGTTGGGGCATCGACATTCAGCCGTTGCTGTCGGCGGCCGTCGACAAGAGAGCTTCTCTTTCCGGGGGAGCCCCAACTGACCGACCATGATTGGAGGCAAGTCTAATGCTGAAGAAAACCCTGGTGGCCCTGAGCGTCGCGACCGTTTCCGCCGGTGCCGTGGCGCTGCCGCTGGCCGCGAGCCACGCCGGCACGCCGCTGCAGATCGCAGCCTGCAACCCCTGCGCCGCGAACCCCTGCGCCGCCAAGGCCGCCTGCAACCCCTGCGCAGCGGCGGTGAAGAAGCCGTGCAGCCCCTGCAACCCCTGCGCGGCGGCCAATCCCTGCCAGGCGGCCAACCCCTGTGCCGCCAATCCCTGTGCGGCCAACCCTTGTGCCGCCAATCCCTGCGCCGCCAAGAGCAACTGAGGCTCTACGGCCCGCAGATCGTGACGAGCGCCTGCCGTTTTTCGGCCGTGCCCCTGCCGCCGCGGCAGGCGCTCTTCTTCCCGCGGCGCTCCTGATACGCCCGGCCCCCGTCGCGTCCCCGCAGCTCCTTCTCCAGCGAATTCCCGCCGGGGCGGCCCGCATGGTATAAGCCTTGGTTATGTTGGGCCAAAGATCGCCGGGGAACAGCCTTCGCCTGCCCCCCCTCACCAAGAGCCTGTCGGCCAAGCTGCTGCTCTTGACCATCGCTTTCGTCATGCTGGCGGAGGTGCTGATCTACGCGCCATCGATCGCGCGTATGCGGCTCACCTATCTGGAAGAACGCCTCGCCGCCGCGCATCTGTCGATCCTGGCGCTGGAGGCGACGCCCGACAACATGGTCAGCAAGGAGATGGAGGCCGAACTGCTGCAGCACGTCGGCGCCTACATGGTCGCGCTGACCAAGCCGGGTGCCGGCAAGCTGATGCTGATGGTGGAGACGCCGGCGGAGATCGACGCTACCTACGATCTGCGCGCGGGCAGTTTCTTCGGCCTGATCCGCGATTCGGTGGTGACTCTGCTGGCGCCGGACAACCGGCTGCTGCGCATCATGGGTCCGTCGCCCAAGGACCCGGCGATCCTGGTCGAGGTGGTGATGGAAGAGGCACCACTGCGTAGCGAGATGTTTGACTACTCCTGGCGTATCCTCAACTTGTCGCTGGTCATTTCGGTCTTCACCGCGGCGCTGGTCTACCTCAGCCTTCACCTGCTGATGGTGCGTCCGATGCGTCGCATCACCGAGAGCATGGCCGCCTTCCGCGCCAATCCGGAGAACGCCGCCGCGTCACTGCCGCCGTCCGAGCGCAGCGACGAGATCGGCATCGCCCAG
Source organism: Kiloniellaceae bacterium (assembly GCA_050043265.1). Classification (GTDB taxonomy): domain Bacteria; phylum Pseudomonadota; class Alphaproteobacteria; order Kiloniellales; family Kiloniellaceae; genus Pelagibius. Next base: position 39,921 of record JBHJIR010000113.1, on the reverse strand, counting down.
CGCGAACTGGTGAACATGCAGCAGGGCCTGCGCGCGGCGTTGCTGCAGAAGACGCGTCTCGCCGCGCTGGGAACCGCGGACACCAAGGTGAAACACGATCTGCGCAACATCCTGGCGACGGCCAGCCTCATTTCCGACCGGCTCGGCAAGAGCGGCGATCCCGCGGTGCGCTCCATGGCACCCGCGCTGGTCGGCGCCATTGACCGCGCGCTGCATCTCTGCGCCCAGACTCTTCAGTTCACCCGCGAGGGCCCGGTGCAGCTCGACCTGCAACGCTTCGACCTGCGCGACCTGCTGACCGAGGTGCGCGAGGCGGTGGCCGAGGTCGGCGCGGGCAAGGCCGGCTGGGTGAACGACGTCGCGCGCGGTTTTCACATCGCGGCCGACCGCGAACAGCTCTACCGGGTGTTCTTCAACCTCGCTCACAACGCCCTGGAGGCCGGCGCCGGCGAACTGCGTCTGGCGGCGCGCCCGGTCCGCGACTTCCTGGTGATCGACCTAGAGGACAATGGCCCCGGCATGCCGGAGGAGGCCAAGCGCAATATCTTCAAACCCTTCGCCGGTTCGGCGCGGGAGGGCGGTACGGGCTTGGGGCTTTCCATTGCTCACGACATCATGCGCGCCCACGGCGGCGACATCCGCCTGGAGCGCTCCGACACCGAAGGCACGCTGTTCCGTCTCGTGCTGCCGGTGCGCCAGGCGAATGCCCAGCCGACCGCCAAAGCGAGCTAATCCAGCGCCAGGATCTGTGCTTTCAGGTAGGCGCTTTCCGGCAGTGCCGGGTGTACCGGGTGGTCCGGCGCGGCGCCGGAGGTGCGCAGGATGCGGCCCTCGCGGCCGGCATCCTGCAGGCCACGCTTCACCTGCTCGGCGAAGCTGTCGGGGTCTGCGTGGTGCGAGCAGGAGGCCGCGAGCAGGTAGCCGCCTTCGGCAACCAGCGGCGCGGCGAGGCGCACCATCTTGCGGTAGCCCTTCAGGCCCTGCGCCAGATCCTTCTTCGACTTCACGAAGGCCGGCGGGTCGACGATGACGAGGCCGTAGCTCTCGCCGGCTCTGGCCTGGCGTTCAAGCTCCTGGAACACTTCCGCCTTCACGAAGTGGCAGCGGTCGCTGACGCCATTGGCTTCGGCGGCTTGAGCAGCAAGATCGAGCGCGCTCTGCGAGCGGTCGACGGAAACCACGTCCGTGGCGCCGGCCAGTGCCGCTTGGATGGAAAAGCCGCCGGCAAAGGCGTAGCAGTCGAGCACGCGCCGATCCTTGGCCAGCTTGGCCGCCCAGGCGCGGTTGTCGCGCTGGTCGTAAAACCAGCCGGTCTTCTGGCCGCCGTGAAGGTCGGCGAAGAAGCGTGCGCCGTTCTCCTCCAGCGTCACCGGTCCGTCGAGCCGGCCCTGCACAACCTCGACGCTCTCTTCGAGCTGCTCCAGCTTGCGTACGGCGCTATCATTGCGCAGCACGATGGACTTGGGCGCCACCACTTGGTTCAGCGCGTCGAGCAGCTGCGGCGTCAGCGCCTCCATGCCGGCGGTGTTCACCTGCAGGGTCAGCGCGTCGCCGAAGCGGTCGATGACGACGCCGGGCAGGCCGTCGGCCTCGGCATGGACCAGCCGGTAGTAGGGTACGCCGACCAGCGTCTCGCGGATCGCCAGGGCACGGCGTAGCTGCGCGGCCAGGAAGGCTGTGTCGACCGCCACCATCTCGTCGCGGGTCAGTACCCGTGCGGCGATCAGCGGATGGCGGTTGAAGAAGGCGGTTGCCTGATAGCGACCCCGCGCGTCGCAGAGCTGCACCAGCGCGCCCGGCGGTACCGCCTTGGCGGCGGCGTCCATCTCCACCGCGTTGGAATGGACCCAGGGGTGGCCGCGGGTCAGGCGCTTCTGGCCGTGTGGCTTCAGGGTGATAGCCGGCAGATCGGCGGCCTGCCCCGCAGCCTGCCTGACAGATTGGGCTGAGAATGCATGCTTCATTGCCGCGCAGTCTAGACCGGAGCCCCTCAACTGCAAGAGTCTTGCTGCAAGGTTGCGCTCCTCGGCGCGCGCGCCGCCTTCGCGCCCTAGTCGGACAAGACGCCGCCTTCGCGGCCTAGTCGGTCAAGACGACGCCTTCGCGGCCTAGTCGGTCAAGACGACGCCTTCGCGGCCTAGTCGGTCAAGACGCCGCCTTCGCGTCGGGGGTCGGCACCACCCTCCAGTCCGCTTCCGGTGCGGCGGATGCCGTGCAGGCCGCTGGTCATGCCGATCACGTTCACCTTGTGGCCCATGGCCTCCAGCGCCGCTTTGGCTTCGACGATGGACGTTCCCTCCTCCAGGTCGGTGGCGCCGTTGCGGTTGACGAAGTTCGGCAGCGCCACGGCCTGCTGCAAGGGCAGGTTCCAGTCCAGCGCGGCGATCACCGCCTTGGCGGTGTAGCCGATGATGCGGCTGCCGCCGGGCGAGCCGATCGCCATGACGAAGCGGCCGTCGCGGTCCAGCACCAGGGTCGGCGACATGGAGCTGCGCGGGCGCTTGCCGGGCTGGACGCGGTTGGCCACCGGCAGGCCGCCGTCGCTGGGCCGGAAGGAAAAGTCGGTGAGTTCGTTGTTCAGCATGAAGCCGCGCGCCATCAGATGGGATCCGAAGGCGCCTTCGATGGAGGCGGTCATGGAGACCGCGTTGCCGTTGCGATCGACCACGGAGAGGTGGGAGGTCGAGGGGGGCTCCTGGAGGCCGGGACTCAGCGCCTGCTGGGCCGGCAGGCCGGGGCTGGCTTCGCCCATGCTGGCCGCCGGGTCGATCAGCCTGGCGCGGGCGGCGAGATAGCCGGGGTCGAGCAGCTTTGCCACCGGCACGTCGATGAAGTCGCTGTCGGCCAGGAAACGGTTGCGGTCGGCAAAGGCCAGCCGGCTGGCCTCGGCGACCAGGTGGATCGCTTCGGGCCCGGGGCTCTGGTTGGGAGCCGGCGCCAGAGCGGCGAGATCGAAGGGCTCCAGCAGCTTCAGGATCTGCAGCACGGCGACGCCGCCGGAGGTCGGTGGTGGCATGCCGCAGACGACCCACCGGCGATAGGGCAGGCAGACCGGCGCGCGCTGCTTGGCCCGGTAGTAGCGCAGGTCGACGGTACTGAGCAGGCCGGGATTGTCGACGGCGCTGCGCACCTGCGCCACGCTGGCGGCGGCGATGGGGCCTTTATAGAAAGCATCGGCGCCGCCTTGGGCGACCGCTTTCAGAGTATCGGCGTAGGCCTGATTCTGCAGCAGGCTGCCGACCGCCAGCGGGTTGCCGGCGGCATCGTGGAAGTAGGCCGCAGTCGCCGGATAGCGCTTCAGGTATTTGTCGTTGGCGATCAGGCCGTGCAGGCGCGGCGATACCGCAAAGCCATCTTCGGCCAGGCGAATCGCCGGCTGGAACAGCGTGGCCCAGGGCAACGTGCCATGGTCTCGGTGGGCCAGTTCCAACATGCGCAGCAGACCGGGGGCGCCGACCGAGCGGCCGCCGATCACCGCGTCCCAGAACGCCATCGGTTCGCCGTCGGCCTTCAGGAACAGGTCTTCGCCGGCGCGGCCCGGGGCGCTTTCACGGCCGTCGTAGGCGGCGACATCGCGGCCCTCGGCATCGTAGTGCAGCAGGAAGGCGCCGCCGCCGATGCCGGAGGACTGTGGCTCCACCAGCCCCAGCACCAGCGCGGTGGCGATGGCCGCATCGACCGCCGAGCCGCCCCGGCGCAGCATCGCCATGCCGGCTTCGGCGGCCAGGGGGTTGGCGGCGGTGACCATCTGGCGCGACGGCGGTGGGGCGTCGGCGGTTGTGCAGGCCGCCAGCAGCGGCAGCGTCAGGGCCGCAACGGCGGCCATCCGGACCGGTTTCAGATCGACGATATTGCGGAGCCAGTTTCCCACGGGCGTTCTCCCTCCTGCGTTGCCTCCCGGCGTTGTGCGCGCGGCACGGACCGAAGGGGCATGATCAACCCGCGGCTGCGGCTTGGCCAGGGTTAGATTTGCGTCAGGCCGGCGGAGCGGCCTACACGCAGGCGGGGATCAGCTTGCACATGTGCAGGCCTTCGACCCGGTGGCCGCGCTCGTGCAGGATGGAACACAGCCAGCCGTCGTCGCGCTGGCCGCTGGAGGAGGCGATGGTGGTGTGCACCGCCGCGCAGCCGTGGCGCCGGGCGATCTTCTCGATGCCGTTTTCCAGGGCCCGGGCGACGTTGCCCTGGTCGACGATATCCAGGGCGCAGAAGTTGTCGGCGAAGAGGATCGGCCCGTGCAGCAGGTCGTGGGACAACTGGAAAGCGGCGATGCCGACGATGCAGTCCTGCTCGTTGCGGACTATTAGGATACCATTCCCACTACCAGAACCCGAGGCGAGCCGCTGTTCGGCGAAGCGGCGCCAGCCTTGCAGTTCGGCCGCGGGGCAAATTGTCCGAATTAGCGGAAAGGCGTGATCCACTTCCTTCGGCATCAGTAGACTGACATTGAGTTTTCGCACCAGACGAGTAACCTTGGACCGGTTGGATCAGCGCAAGGGTTTTGACCCTATGGCTGTAGAGAGTGCGGGTGCCGACCAAGGTATGTCCTTGATCCACGTCAAAAACGGCCAGTCGGGTCTTTGGCGTATACGGCACCGAACTGACGGGTGACAGGACCCCTTTAACTGCCGGATCGGAGCGTAATTTCCGATCCCTCGGAGTGCTGTGTTATGGCCGTGTTCGATTTCGACCGGGTGAGTAAGTTGGCGCCGGCGGTGCCCCGCGAGCGCACCGAGGCTTCGCCCTGTGCTGCCTGTGCCGTGCGCGGGATGCCGATCTGCGCCCCGCTCGACAACCAGGAACTGGCCCAGGTCTCGGCAATCATGACCTCGGTAGAACTGACTGCCGGCGAGCCGCTGTTCGACGAGGGCGAGGCTGCCGGCAACGTCTATAACGTTACCTCCGGCACCCTGAAGGTCTACAAGCTGCTGCCCGACGGCCGGCGCCAGGTCACCGGCTTCCTGTTTGCCGGCGATTTCCTGGGCCTCGCCAAGCAGGAGACCTATGCCTTCAGCGCCGAGGCGGTGACGTCCTGCCTGCTGTGCCGCTTCCCGCGCGCCAAGCTGGAAGATCTCATGCAGCGCCTGCCCAAGATCGAACAGCGGCTGCTGAACATCGCCAGCAACGAGCTGGTGGCGGCGCAGGAGCAGATGCTGCTGCTGGGGCGCAAGACTGCGCGCGAGAAAATTGCCTCTTTCCTGCTGATGCTGGCCAAGCGCGCCAAGCAGCGTGGCCAAGAGGAGGATCCCGTGGCGGTGCCGATGAGCCGCACCGACATCGGCGACTATCTGGGGCTGACGACGGAAACCGTCAGCCGCACCTTCACCCAGCTGAAGCAGGACGGCACCATCCAGCTGCTGCCGAATCATCAGGTGAAGCTGGCCGCGCGCGAAGCGCTGGAGGACATCGCCGGCGGCTTGTGAACCCGCGGCGACCCCTATTGTCCGATAAAGCTCGCTGTTGTTGCCGTCTGCAGGTCAGGTGCGCGGCGTTTGGATGATCGGCGGCACCGATTGCAGTTCGGTGTCCCAGGGAAACAGGATCCAGGTGTCCTGGCTCACCTCGGTAACGAACGAATCGACCAGCGGCCGGCCCGCCGGCTTGGCGTAGACTGTCGCAAAGTGGGCCTTGGGCATCAGTTCGCGCACTTTGCGGGCGGTCTTGCCGGTATCGACCAGGTCGTCGATCAGCAGCCAGCCCTCGCTGTCGTGCTCGACCGATTTCAGCACTTCCATCGTGCCCTGGGTGTTGTCGTCGCGGTAGCTGACGATGCAGACGGTGTCGATCAGGCGGACATCCAGCTCGCGGGCGATAACCGCCGCCGGCACCAGGCCGCCGCGGGTGATGGCGGCGATGCCCTTGAAGGGGCCGATCTCGAGCAAGCGCCAGGCCAGCGCGCGGGAATCGCGGTGCAGCTGGTCCCACGAAACCGGAAACATCTTCTGTTCGACGCTTTGCATGGTGGCCGCCCGTATTCCCTTGTTGTTGATCGCCTGTTTTCGGAAGGGGCGATTAAAGCGGAACTGGACGGCCCAGTCTAAGAGGTTTTCGGCCCTGAAGGCGTTTTGCCGCTTCTAGCTGGAAAGCTCGGCAGCGGGAATCAACTGCACTGCCGCGATGCGCCAGCTGCCGTCGGGCTGGCGCTCCATGGTGTAGAGGGCGATGACCGCGCGGCCGTCGGGACCGACGAAGCGGACTGCTTGGCCGGTGCGGCCGTCAATGACGCGGGCATCGAGGAACTCCACCGACTGCGGCCGGTACACCGGCTGGTAGCCGCCGCGCACCATCGCCATGAAGTTCTCCGGCGTGCCGAACAGGCGGCGCAGCTGCGGGGTGGCGTAAGAAAAGGCACGGGAGCCGTCATCCTGCCGAAAGGCATCGAGTTGGGCGCGGATGGTGCCAACGATGGCCTGCTGGTCGGCGGCAGCAGGACGCTGGACGTCCTCGGCCTGGGCGGCGTCAGCGCTCAGCGGTCCCGCCAGGATGATCAAGAGGGCGCAGCACAAGGCACGGAGGCGGGTCTGGCGCGGCATAGCGGACTCCCATCGGTGGCGCTGGATGAGAATCTAGGCCGCTGACCGGTGGCGACCAGGGGGCGACCCAGGGGGCGATCCAGGACGATCAGGGCCCGAAAAAGCTTCAGGCCGGCTCCCTGTCCGGGGGCCGGCCTGAATGTGCCTGAATAAAGTTCCGGGTCGCCGGGCCGGGTCTTACCGGACGTAGATATGCACTTCGTTGACCTGGACCGACGGGCTGGAGGTCGCCGACAGCGTCATGCGGTCAGCGGGCAGGCCCATGTTGGTCAGGGTGCGCAGCACGTTCTCGGCGTTGCGGCGCGACCGGTTGGTGTCCAGCGCCACGCGGGCGGAGTCGCCGCCGGCCGGGGCCACGGCCACGATATCGAAGGCCGCGTTGGGGCGGCGCTCCAGGGCGGCGCCGACCACGGTGAACAGCGCCTGCTCATACTGCACGTTCTCACGCTGGAAGCGGATCACGGCCAGCGGTTGGCGCTGTCCGACGGCGCTGGCGGCACCGCCGGCCGGGGCCGGGGCGGGCACGCCGTAGGCGCGGTTGGCCAGGCTGCCGCCAATGTACTCGCCGTTGTCGATGGCGACCTGCATGGCGGTCAGGTTCAAACGCTCGTTGGCGAAGTAGTTCTGCGTGCGCGCGATGTCGTCGGTGAGTTCGTTCAGCAGGCGGGCGATCACCACTACGGTCTTATTGACCTCATCCTCCAGGACGGCCAGCTGGCGGTGGTCTTCTTCCACGGCGCCGCGCAGTTCGAAGGTCGTGCTGGTCGATTCGAGCAGGAAGGCCGACAACGAGGCGGTGCCGGACACCTGACTGGCCAGGGTGTTCAGGGCGGCGATGCTGGCGCCGACCTGCTGCAGTTCCGACTGCGCCTGATTCCATTGGGCGACCAGCTCCGGGTTGCCCGGGGTGGTGCCGACCTGCAGGCGGGCGTTCATCGCCGCCTTCAGGGAGTGGTAGTTGCCGGCGAACTGGCGCGCCGAGATGCGCAGGCTCTGCAGCTGGTTGTTCTCGTCGGAGAGCTGTTGCTGCAGGCGCAACAGGTCTTCGCGCAACGATTCGATCTTCTGGCCGACGACGGTGCCGGTCGGCCGCATGGAGCTGACCTGAGGCGGCTCGAAGACCGTGGTTCCGAGAATCTCGGGGGCGTTTGGGGCCGGGGTTGCCGGGGCGGGGGTGGTCTCCACGGCGGCGGTCCGGGTGGCCGCAGACGACGAGGCCTGCGACGCCGGCTGATTGCCGGACGCGGGCTGTTGTTCATTCTGCGGCGTGGTGCAGCCAGCCGCGAACAATAGCGCACCGATGACGACTGCGGTCCGGCGGATAGGCAACAAGTGTCTGCTCGACATTGAGATTTCCGTACAGATTTCCGAGGCAGCTTTACCTGATAAGAGCTTACAGATTAACCATATAAGTCTTTACAGATTCTTGCTGTCCCGCCCCCCCTCGAACGATTGCTGGATAGTAGAGGATGGATTCTAGGCGGACAAGGGACATTTCCCCAGGCTCGCGGGCCGTCCGAGGGCCGAATTCCGCCCGGATTCCGGCGTTTTTTTGTGTTTCGCGAAGCTCTTGCAACGCCTCGGGGCTTCGAGTAATGTCCGGCCTCTTCGCGGCAGTGCAATGCTGTTGCGGCTTACCTAGACGTTTTGCTGTGCGCCCGTAGCTCAATTGGATAGAGCACCTGACTACGGATCAGGAGGTTGGGAGTTCGAATCTTCCCGGGCGCACCACATCTCCTTGAAAATTCAGGAAAAATTGAAACGGGCCGCGTGGCGGGTTCCGCTGTTTCCCGATTCGTTTTGACCGGCGCCGCCCCGGCGGCCAGCGCGACGCCTATCCGGCAGAGGCCTGCGCCTTGATGAGGTCGGCGGCTTTTTCCGCGATCATGACGACGGCCGCGTTGATGTTGCCGCTCACCAGGTCGGGCATGACCGAGGCGTCGACCACGCGCAGGCCTTCGGTGCCGCGCACGCGCAGCTCCGGGTCGACGACGGCCTGGGGGTCCGATGCCGGCCCCATCCGGCAGGTGCCGAGGGGATGGTGCACGGTGATCGAGGTCTTGCGGATGTAGGCGTCGATCTCCGCGTCGGAGGTCTTGTCCAGGCCGGGCGCGACCTCGCGGCCCGCGAAGGGCGCCATCTCCGGGCGGGCGACGACCTCCCGCGCCAGGCGGACGCCCGCACGCATCGATTGCCAGTCGCCTTCGCTGGTCAGGAAATTCTGATGGATCTGCGGCGCATCTTCGGGATTGGCCGTGCGCAGCGCGACATGGCCGCGCCCGTCCGGGTGCAGCATGACCACGCGGCAGGCGAAAGTATCGGGGAAGGGCTTCTTGATCGGGCTGAAGTAGGGCCAGGCTGCCAGCGACGCGGCGGTAAAGAGAATCTGGATGTCGGGCAGGTCGAGGCCGTCCCGGCTCTTCACGAAGGCGGTGATCCCGCCGGGCACGTCGGCGGCAACGCCGCTGCCGAAGAGATAGGCCCTGGCTAGTTCGCGCACGATGCGGTCGGCCCGCATCATGCGGAGGAAGGGGCCGGGCTCCTTGCGCTGGTACATCAGGATGACCGAGATGTGGTCCTGCAGGTTCCGACCGACGCCGGGCACATCGGCGGCAACGGGCAGGTTTAGCTTGCGCAAGGCGTCGGCTTCGCCAATGCCCGAGAGCATCAGCAACTGCGGCGAGTTGATGACGCCGCCGGCCAGGATCACTTCGCGCGCCGCTCGGGCGGTCTGCAGCTGGCCGTCCTGGCGGTATTCGATTCCGCAGGCCCGGCCGTTCTCCAGCACCACGCGCGTCGCCAGTGCCCTGGTCTCGACCCGCAGGTTCGGTCGCCGCAGGACGGGGCGGAGATAGGCCGAGGCGCAACTGGCGCGCCGTCCGTTGCGGATCGTCATCTGCAGGCGACCGAAACCCTCCTGCCGTGCGCCGTTGTAGTCGTCGGTCCAGCCGTAGCCGGCGGCGGCGCCGGCCGTGCCGAAGGCGTCGACCAGAGGATCCTCGAAGCGGCAGTACTGGGTCGACAACGGCCCGTCCCCGCCGCGGTAGCTGTCGGCGCCGCCGCCCCAGGATTCCTGCTTGCGAAAGTACGGCAGGGTCTTGTCGAAGGACCAGTCGTCGAGGCCGCTCGCCGCCCAGCGGTCGTAGTCGCCGGGATGGCCGCGGACATAGGCCATGGCGTTGGTTGACGACGAGCCGCCGAGCACCTTGCCGCGGGCGCACTCGACCCGGCGGCCGTCGACATTCGGGTCCGGCTCATACGAATACATCCAGTCGTGCAGGCGCCCTTGCAGGATCTTGCCCCAGCCGAGCGGGATGTGGATCCAGGGGTCGCGGTCCCAGCCGCCGGCCTCAAGGAGCAGTACGCTGACATCAGGGTCTTCCGTCAGGCGGTTGGCCAGGACGCAGCCTGCCGAACCGGCGCCAACGATGATGTAGTCGTACGCCTGCTTCTCCACTGTGAAAGTCTCCCTGACTGGTGGTCGGTGTGGCCGGCCGGCCCGGGCAGGCCGGCGCGTCCTGGCGCGCTAGGAGCGCTGCGGAAAGATGTGCTGATGGATATGTCGCTGCACGTCGCTCAGATGCTCGTACATCAACTGCTCGGCCTTTTCGCCGTCACGCGCGGCGATCGCCTCGGCGATCTCGCGGGGGAAGCCGGCATAGACGGCCTGTCGCTTGAAGCAGTGCGCGTTCTCTCCCAGCCGGCGCCAGGCTGCGTCGCTGCGGCTGGCGCTGAGGGTGTCGTACAGCGACAGGAAAAGGGCGTTGCGCGAGGCCTCGGCGATGCGGCGGTGGAACGCGGCATCCGCGGCTTCGTAAGCGGCCGGGCCCTGTGCCGATTCCGTCTCCTGCGCCAGCTTCACCAGCCGCTCGATATCGCATCGCGAAGCCCGCAGGGCGGCGAGCCGCGCCATCACGGGCTCCGAGGACAGCCGGACCTCCATGACCTCCAGCGGGTTGGTGTGTTCCAGAATGTTGTCGCCGCCCAGGCCCGGCAGTTTGGTCGAGGCGCTGACGAAGGTGCCGCGCCCTTGCTCGCGCGAGATCTGTCCTTCGTCCTCCAGCACGCTGAGCGCGCGGCGCAGTGACCGCCGGCCGACCGCCAACTCGCTCGCCAGGACGCGCTCGGGCGGCAGACGCTCGCCGCTGGCCAGCACCCCCTCGTTCAGCAGATCGCGCAGCCGGGCCAAAGTTTGCTCGTAGCGTTCCATCGGGATTGTCGCCTTGTGGTGTTGATGATGCGCGGGTGCCCGGTTCGCGAGAAAGTCGAAGCGGGACCTATTTTATCACCTACGGTAGGTTCTTCGAATTGTGGTAGAATTGGTACCATAATGGTTACGGTCGTGGCAAGCCCTTTATGCCCTCCAGTAGATCTGGGCGTAGAGCTATGATCTTTGCAAAACAAGGATAAATGGAAAGGAAAATGTCGCAGGGATTGCCGGTCCGCCGACGGCGGTGGGCGGTGTGGATGACTCTTGTCGGAACCAAATTGCGATCTTTCTTGACGCTTGGTTTCGACATTGGTTACCGTGGCGTCACGAAAAAGGGCGGCGGCGGGAACCCGGGCGTGACGGGATGGCGACGCCCTGAGCGGCTCCTAGGCGATCCCCGGGGCTGCATGACAGATAACGAAACGAGGCGGAGTTTACGGATGTCGGAAGTCGAAAAAGCCACCGATCACAATCTGAAGGCTGCGCTGGATAAGCTGCACGAGGACGTGCTGGGGGCCGACATGGCGCCCTTCTGGGCTGTCGACACCACGGCCGATCATGATGAAGACCGCCAGGTGATGGACAAGCAGAAGGCCATCCCCTTCATCTGGAAGTACGACCGCGATATCGAGCCCCTGCTGCACCGCTCGGCGGAGCTGATCACCACGGAATCCTCGGAGCGCCGCTCGCTGATCCTGGTCAATCCCGGCTTGGCGCCGCGCCGCGCCTCGGTCAGCACCATGTACACGGCTTACCGCCTGAACGACCCCCGCGAGATCATGCCGCCGCACCGCCACTCGCCGAATGCGATCCGCTTCGGCCTGACCGGTACCGAGAACTTCACCGGCGTCGAAGGCGAGAACATCACCTTCGGGCCGGGCGACATGGTGCTGACGCCGCACGACACCTGGCACAATCACGGCAACCAGGGCGACGAGCCGGCGATTAATCTCAGCGTTCTCGACCTGCCGTTGGTCGAGACGTTGAATGCGACCTACTTCGAGCACGACTATACCGAGGAAGAAAACGGCGAGCGGGTCCGCAAGGCCGTCCAGTCGGAGCGCTTCACGCCCGACTATTCCCAGCGCATCTACGGCGGCGGCGGGCTGATGCCCCGCTTCGTCTCCCACCAGCGTGGTACCGGCAACGCGTCACCGATGTACGTCTACCGCTGGGAGATGATGCGCGAGGCGCTGGAGAAGTTCCGCGACTGGGACGGCGATCCCTACGAGGCGATCACGATCGAGTACGTCGATCCGACCAACGGTAAGCCTGTTTTCAAGACCATCACCTTCTTTACGCTGATGCTCCGGCCCGGCGAGCGAACCCGGCCGATGAAGCAGAACGCCAGCCTTCTCTGTGCACCCTTCGAGGGTTCCGGCCACAGCGTCGTCGACGGCAAGCGGCTGGACTGGGCGCCCTTCGACACCTTCGCCGTACCCGGCGGGGCTTGGTGCGAGCACGTGAACGACTCCGACAGCGAACCCGCCATTCTCTTCGTCGCCAGCGACGAGCCGACGTTGAAGGCGCTGTCTCTTTATCAAAAGCATGGCCGCCTGGACTCGGGCGAAGTCGTGCGGCTGGTCTGATCTGCCGACAGGAGCGAACTTCTTTTATGGCAAAAGCCTGGAATACTAAGCAACTGGCCCATATCGACTGCCCCGGTGGCGGGCAGGTCTGGGTCGACGGGACCACCCTCTACATCGGCCACATGCGCGAGGAGAGCGGCACGACCATCGTCGATGTCGCGGACCCGAAGAACCCGAAGGTGCTGAGCCGGATCGAAGTGCCGGAAGGCTGGCATTCGCATAAGGTCCGTGTCCAGGACGGCATCATGGTGGTCAACCATGAGAAGCTGGGCCAGTCCGGTGACCGGGAATTCGGCGGCGGCCTCGGCATCTACGACGTGGCCAACCCGTCCAAGCCACAGCTGATCAGCAAGTGGCGCACCCACGGTCGGGGCGTGCACCGCTACGACTTCGATGGCCGCTACGCCTACATCTCACCGACGGCTGAAGGCTTCATCGGCAACATCACGATGATCCTCGACCTCAAGGATCCGACCAAGCCCGAGGAAGTCGGCCGCTGGTGGATCCCCGGTCAGTGGGAGGCCGGCGGCGAGGAATATCCCTGGCATGACTGGACCATGCCGCGTTGCCACCATCCGCTGCGCATGGGCGACCGCCTCTACGTCAGCTACTGGCATCACGGCTACTACATCCTCGATATCAGCGATATGTCGAAACCGAAGATGATCTCCGGCGGCAACACCTCGCCGGCTTTTCCGCATCCGACGCACACTTGCCTGCCGCTCCCCGCGCCCCTGCACGGCCGCAAGATCATGGTGGTGGCGGACGAGGATGTGGCCAAGTTGTGGCCGGCCGCGCCGTCCTTCACCTGGATCTACGACATCACCGAAGAAACCTGCCCAGTGCCGATTTCGACCTTCCAGGTCGAAGGCGTCGACCCGGACGGCGCGCCGCAGCCGCCCATGATGGGCTGCCACCAGCCGTCCGAACGCTTCAGCGGCACCATCATTCCGTTCGCCTGGTTCGCCCAGGGGCTGCGCCTGATCGACATCGCCGACCCGTTCCGGCCGAAAGAAGTTGGATTCTACGAGGCCGCGGCGCCGACAGGCCACGAACTGGCCTCGTCGAACGACGTCACCATGGACTCGCGTGGGCTGCTGTATCTGATCGACCGCCAGCGCGGCGTCGACATCATCGAAACCTCGGTCCTTTAAGGCGGGCCGGGGCGACAAGGGGAAGCATAATGACGAAGAAAAGCGGTTCGGGCATCGAACCGATTGGTAAGAAAAATCCCAACCTGCCGTTCCATCCGGCGGTTCGGGCCGGTGATTTCATCTTCATCTCGGGTCAGGTCGCCAAGGATGCCGACGGCAACATGTGCGGCGGGACTATCGAGGAGCAGACGCGGTGGACCGTCGAGGCGCTGCGGCGCATCCTCGCCGAAGCCGGCGCCGAGTTAAGCGACATCGTTCGGGTCACGACTTATCTCGACGATCCGCGCGACTTCGGCCGCTACAACCGGACCTTCGCGGAATTTTTCCCGGATGGCGGTATCGCCCGCACGACGGTCGAGGCGCGCGCGGTCATCGACACCAAGATCGAAATGGACGCCATCGCCTACAAGCCGCTCGGCTGAAGGCCTGAGGACAACCCTGACCGACGCACTGCCTGCCATGGGGGCGCGGAGCTGCGGTCAGCAACGGGAAGAAAGAAGATGTTGAAGATTTTGGGACGCAAGACGTCAGGCAACGTGCAGAAAGTTGTCTGGTTGCTCGAGGAACTGGGGCAAGCCTACGAACGGGAGGATTACGGCCGGCAGTTCGGCAATACCCAGGAACCCGACTACCTGGCTCTCAATCCGAACGGCAAGGTGCCCACCCTGGTGGATGGCGATACCTCGATCTGGGAATCGAACACGATCCTGCGCTATCTGGCCGGTAAAGCGGGCAACGCCTTTTACCCTGCCGATCCCGCGGCGCGCAGCCACGTCGAGCGCTGGATGGATTGGCAGCTGGCTTCCCTGAACGAGCCCTACCTGACGATCTTCAAGGAATCCAAGAAGGCGCCTGAAGAGCGTGCGGCGAACTTTGCCGAGTCGGCGAAAGCGCTGGATGCGCAGCTTCAGATCCTGGACGGCGCGCTGGGCGAGACCGACTGGCTGGCCGGCCCGGAGATGACCCTGGCCGACATTTGCCTGGGGCCGATCGTCGACCGTTGCCTGAACTTCCCAATCGAGCTGTCGGCGTTGCCGAAGGTGCGGGCCTGGCGAGACGGTTACGCTGAACGGCCGGCTTACAAGAAGGCCGTCGGGTGACCTCGGCCGCGACAGCCGTGCGCCGGGCGGGGCGGGAGGCGGGACAATGAACCGCGTCGCCGTTGTCGGTCTGGGCACGATGGGCGCCGGCATGGTGGCCACGCTCGCGCGTGCGGGCCTGACCGTTTCGGCCTACGACGTCAGCGCCGAGCAGCGTGCCGGCGCGTCGGCGGCGATTGCCGCTGCGGCTCAGGTCCTCGATGCCCTGGGGCTGCCCGATAACAATACCGGCGATACGGCCCCGCGCATCGCCGAAAGCCTGGCCGATTGCGTTGCCGGGGCCGAATTGGTCATTGAGAACGTGCCGGAGAAGCTGGCGCTCAAGATCGAGGTGCTGCAGGCGGTCGACGCCCTGGTCAGCGAGACCTGCGTGCTGGCCTCGGACACGTCCGGGATTCCCATCACCAAGCTGCAGGCGGGCGTCTCGCACCCTGGACGCGTCGTCGGCATGCACTGGTCGAACCCGCCGCACATCATCCCGATCATCGAGGTGGTCGCCGGCCAGCAGACCAGTCCGGAGACCGTGTCCTGGATGGTCGAGACGGTCACCGGGCTCAACATGCTCCCGGTGGTGGTGAAGAAGGATGTGCCCGGCTTCGTCGAGCACCGCATCCTCTATGCCATCATGCGCGAGGCCGTCGACCTGGTCGAACAGGGAGTCATTGATGCCGAGGGCCTGGATACCTGCGTGTCCTGGGGCATCGGCTACAAGCTGGCGGTGGTCGGCCCGATGGCTCTGCTCGACATGGCCGGCCTCGACATCTACCAAGCGGTCGGCAGCTACCTGAACGAGGATCTCTGCGCGCGCAAGGACGTCAGCGCGATGATCGCGGAAAAGACCGGGCGCGGCGAACTGGGCATGAAGACCGGTAAGGGCATGTTCAGCTACACGCCGGAGCAACTCGCCGAGCTCCGCGCGGCGCGGGCCAAGAAGCTGGTCGCCGTCCGCCGCGTCCTGGAAAGCTGAGAAGGGGAGGCCGGGAAGCCAGTGCCGCCGATGCCCAGCACATTGCCCGGCGCCAACCGGACCCTCGCGGCACTCGCCACGCTATCCGGGCGCGTTGCCCGCGCTGCCCGCGTGGGCCTGGGGCTTCTGCTGCTGGTCATGGTGCTGCTGAACGTGGCAAACGCGGCCTCGCGCTATCTTCTCGGCCAGGCCATCGCGGGCTCCGACGAGTTGCTGGTCTTCGGCATGGTCTGGGTGGTCTTCCTCGGTGCGGTCTTCGTGACCGCCGACCGTCGGCATCTCAGCTTCGACGTCCTCGGTAAGTTCCTGCCGCCGCGCCTGCACGGCCTGATCCGCGTTGCCGGCGACCTGTTGATGATCGTGCTGCTGGGCTTCGTCGCCCTGCAATCGCTGGACGTGGTCGAGCGCCTGTCGGCGCTGAACCAACGCTCGATGGCGGCGGGTATTCCGACTTTCATCCCGCATTCGGCCATCCTCATCGGGTTCGGGTTGTCGGCGCTGGCGCTGCTGGTTCAACTCCTTGCTTCTGTCGCCGGCCGGGGGAGGCAGCAGCCATGACCTGGTCGTTGGTGGTCGTCCCTGCGCTACTCTTCGTTGCCGGTCTGCCGATCTACATCGTGCTGCTGACCGGGGCTGCCGCGACCCTGCTGCTGTTTATGAACGTGCCGCCCATCGCGCTGCATCAGGTGATGTTCGGGGGCGTCGACAACTACGCGCTGCTCGCGGTGCCGTTCTTCATCTTTGCCGGCGACCTGATGGCACGCAGTGGAATCGCCGAGAGTCTCACTCGCTGGGTGCTGGGTCTCGTCGGCCACCTGCGCGGCAGTTTGGGTCTTGCGGCCATCGGCACAGCCACCTTGCTGGGCGCCGTTTCGGGCTCCAGCCCGGCGCCCGTCGCCGCCCTGGCGCAGCCGCTCTATCCGGACCTCAAGCGCTCGGGTTATGGCGAGCGTTTCTCGCTGGGACTGGTAACTTCCAGCGGCTCCATCGCCATCGTCGTGCCGCCCAGCATCGCGATGATCCTCTACGGTGCGACTGCAGAGCAATCGATCCCGCGGCTGTTCCTGGCGGGCATCATCCCCGGGCTGCTGCTGGCCGCTGTGGTGGCGGTCTACATCGTGGTGTACGCGCGGCGCCGAAACCTGCGCACGCCGGCCGGCGGCGAGGCCGCGGCAACCCGAGCCGAAGCCGCAGCGTCGGAACAACGCCGGGCCGGTACCGCCGGCGCCACCCTTGAGGCCGTCGTCGCCCTCTTCATGCCGGTGCTGGTCCTGGGCGGGATCTATCTCGGCCTGTTTTCGCCGACCGAGGCCGGCGGCTTCGCCTGCCTCTATGTGATTCTCGCCGCGCGCTTCATCCTGCGGAGCCTCGGCTGGCGCGCCATCGTCGACTCGGCGACCCAGTCCGCCTACCTGACCGCACAGGTCCTGATCATCGTGGCCAGCGCGGGCGTGTTCTCCTGGGTGCTTTCGGTGCAGGGCGTGCCGCAGGCGACCCTGGGATGGATCGCGGCTCTCGACCTGTCGCCGACCGTCTTCCTGTTGGCCATCAATGTCTTCCTGCTGCTGCTGGGCTGCGTCCTGGATCCGACCTCGGCGATCCTGGTGCTGACGCCCATTCTCATGCCGATCATCCAGCATCTCGGCATCGACCCGATCCACTTCGGGATCATCATGACGGTCAATCTGTCGCTGGGCATGTTCACCCCGCCCTTCGGGCTGAACATCTTCGTGACCCAGTCGATCCTGGGCGCCCGGCTGACCGAGATTTACCGAGGTATTCTGCCCTTCTTTGGGGTGCAACTGATCGCGCTCGCCGCGATCACCTTCGTGCCGCAGCTGTCGCTGCTGCTGGCCGAAGTTCTGTAGGACGACGTCCGGTGGAGGAACGATGAAGAAGTTTTACAAGATGGCCTGCGCCATCCTCATTCTCGCGGCGCTGGCGGTGCTGCCCGCCCGCCAGAGCAATGCCGAGGTCGTCATGCGGCTGGCCAGTGCCACCATCAACGACGTCCAACACGAATGGCAGAAGGTCTTTGCCAAGGAACTGGCCGACCGGGTCGGCGACCAGGTGAAGGTCGAAATCTTCCCGGCCAGCCAGCTCGGCACCATCCCGCGGATGGTCGAGGGCGTGCTGTTCGGCACCATCGAGAGCTTCATCACCCCGACGGCCTTCCTGCCGGGCACCGATCCGCGCTTCCAGGTCTACGACGCGCCGGGCATCTTCGACTCGCCGGAGCATCTGGCCCGCGTGCTCCATGCCCCCGCCTATCGGGATCATCTGGAGACCCTGGCGCTCGACAAGGGCGTGCGGGTGATCGGCGCCATCTTCAACAGCCCGATGCTGCTGTTGTCGCGCGAGCCGGTGCGCACCCTGGACGACCTGAAGGGGCTGAAGATCCGCACCTTTGCCACGCCGCTGCAGATCGATCCGCTGAAGGATCTCGGCGCCAGCCCGCTGCCGTTGGCGCTCAGCGAAGTGGTGCCGGCGCTGCAGTCGGGCAACATCGACGGGATGCTGGCCGGCATGCCGATCCTCACGGCGTTCAAGTTTTACGACGTGGCGACCAACGTAACCGACCTGCAGTCGCAGCAGATCGTTTCGGTGAACATCGTCAACGAGGCGTGGTTCCAGTCCCAGACGCCGGAGATCCAGGCGGCGATCCGCGCTGCCGGCCGGGCCGCCGAAGAGGCGGTGCTGCCGTGGGGTATCGCCAACGTCGAGCGAGCCAACAAGGCCTGGACCGACAATGGTGGTCAGATCATCGGGCTGTCGGATGCCGACCGCACCAGGATGATGTCGCGTTTTGCCGAAGTCGGCGGTGCGATCCTGCGCAAGGACAAGGCCGTCGCCGAGGAATACGACCGGCTGCTCGCGGTGGTCGCGCAGCAACGGTGAGTTTCGCTGTCGCCAGTGAACCGCGGGGCGACGGAACAGGGTTTGCGTAAACGAGCGGTTATAAAAAACAAAGAACGGGAGCTTTCAGACGATGGGTACGAAAAGAAGAGTAAGCACGAAGCTTGTCGCCTCCGGTGCCTTGATGGCGACGGCGGCGGCGATTTTCTCGGTGGCTTCGATGGTTTCCGGCGCCTCGGCGGCGGACGTGAAGAAGCTGGCCATTCTGGTTCCCGAGCAGGGCACCGACTACGGCTGGAACCAGCAGGGCGTCGACGCCGCCCGCATCGTTGCCGAGAAGTACGGCCTGGAGTTCCTGCCGGCCGAGGGCCTGGGGTATGGTGACGTCCGCCCGACCCTGCGCGAGCTGGCCGAGGAAGGAGCCAGCCTGATGATCGCCCATGCCAGCGGCTACAACACCGCGGCGCCTGAAATCGCCCAGGAGACCGGCGTGCCGGTGGCGATCGGCGACCAGCCGGACTCGCTGGTGGCAGGTCTGGTGACCGATTACACCCTCAGCGGCCACGAGGGCGCTTATCTGGCGGGCCGCATGGCCGCCAAGATGACGCGCACGGGTACCGTGGGCATCGTTGTGTCCGGTGAGCCGCCGTCCTGGAACGCCCAGTCGGCCGGTTTCGCGCTGGGCGTGAAGGCGGAGAAGTCGGACACCAAGATCATTTACGCCGTCATCGGCCCAGCCGCCTATGCCGATGCCGCCGGTGGCCGCCGCGTTACCGAGTCGGTGATCTCGGCCGGTGCCGATATCATCTTCGGCCAGGGCAACGGCTCCAGTTTCGGCATGATCGGCGCGGTGGAAACCACCAAGGCGGTCGACGGTGGAAAGGTCTGGTTCATCGACGTCATCGGCGACAAGTCGGCGATCGACAAGGGCCACCTGCTGTCCTCCGTCCTGTGGAACATGGTGCCGGTCTACAGCGCCATGGTTGAGGACCTGAAGGCGGATACCTTCGGCACCAAGGCCTATAAGATCAGCCTGGCCGACGATTCCGTTCAGCTGCTGAAGACGCCGCACATTCCCGGCGACGTCTGGGATGCGATCAGCGCGCTGCGTCAGGATATCATCGACGGCAAGCTGGCCGTCGAGCAGGTGTCCGATGCGCAGGAAGTGCGTAAACTGATGAGCAGCGTCGAAGCCGGAGAATAGAGGTCTGCACCGGTCCGGAGAACGCCGAAAGGTGCCCTTCCGGGCCGGTGCGCCCCTGTCGCCATGAACACACAGGTCCAAAATATTTCAGCCGCGCCGTCCGCAGTCCCCGAAGGGCGCGGCGAGACGTTCGTCGAACTGCGCGGGATCACCAAGCGTTTCCCGGGCGTCCTGGCGAACGACAGCATCTCCCTGGATTTCAATCCAGGGGAGATCCATGTTCTGCTGGGCGAGAACGGCGCCGGCAAGTCGACTCTGATTGGCATCCTGGCCGGCATGCAGCAGCCCGATGCCGGCGAGATCCGCATCCGGGGACAGCGCGTGCGTATCGGCTCGCCGCGCCAGAGTCTGGAGTTGGGCTTCGGCACGGTCTTTCAGCACGTGCTGCTGGTCCAGAGTCTGACGGTTCTGGAAAACCTGATGCTCGGCGGGTCGTGGTGGCAGCGAATCGACCGCGCCGCCGCGCTGCGGCGCTTTCGCGAACTGTCGGACCTGCTCGGCCTGAACATTTCGCCCGATACGCCGGTTGGCCGGCTGTCGCTGGGCCAGCAGCAGCAGGTCGAGATCGTCCGCGCCCTGTGGCGTGGCGAGGGCCTGCTCATTCTCGACGAGCCGACCTCGATGCTGACGCCGGAGGGCGTGCGCGAGTTGGGCCAGGTCATGGTCCGCCTGCGCGACGAGGGCGTGGCGATCGTTTTCATCACCCACAAGCTGCAGGAAGCCTATGCCTTCGGCGACCGCCTCTCGGTGCTGCGTCTCGGCAGGTTGGTCGGCGGCATCGACAAGGACCGCCTGAAGGCAATGAGCGAAAAGGAGGTCACCGACGAGGTGATCCGTCTGATGTTCGGCAACACCGAAGGTCACGATCGCGACGCCGAAACGCTGGCCGGCCTCGGTCAGCGCCGGGTCAAGCAGCGCGCCGCGCGCCGCAGCACGGTGCCCTGCCTCAGCCTGCGCGGCGTGTCGACCGAGGGCGATATCGGCGAGTGCCCGCTGCGGGACGCCTCTTTCGATCTCTATCCGGGCGAGGTTCTCGGCATCGCCGGTGTCGACGGCAACGGCCAGAAGCACCTGGCCGAGGTGATCGCCGGTCAGCGCCCTGCCGCCCGGGGCGAGATCTGGCTGGAGGGTGAGCGCGTCGAGGCGCTCAGCGTCCCCGCCCGCCGCAAGCTGGGCATCCGCTACATCACCGACGAGCGCATGGGTGAGGGTACGGTCGGCACCTTCTCCGTTGCCCATAACGTCGTCATGAAGGAAATCGGGCTGCCGCCCCTGTGGCGCCACGGCATCACCCTGTGGGATCGCGTCTTCGGCCATGCCCGCGCGCAGATCCAGGAACATGACGTGCGCACCCCGTCGGAGCGCACGCCGATCGGCCGCCTTTCCGGCGGCAATATCCAGAAGGTGCTGTTGGCTCGCGAACTGGCCGACGAACTGGTTGGCGAGGCCAAGGTGGTGACGTTCAACAAGCCGACCTACGGCCTGGATCTGCAGAGCACGCGCATGGCGCGCGACCGCATCCGCCGTGGCGCGGAGGCCGGGCTGGCGACGGTGCTGATCTCGACCGAACTGGACGAACTGTTAGAGCTTTCGGATAGGATCGCCGTGATGTTTCAGGGCCGCCTGGCGGGCATCGTTGATAACGCCGAGGGAGCCGAGCGGGAGATCGGCCTGCTTATGACGGGGGCCGCATCGGTATGAGTACGGGCAGCGAGGTGACGGGTAGCAGCAGCACGGCCGGCCGCGATCGGCTGCTGGCCGTCGTGCGGGTCCTGGTGCCGGTGGTGCTGGCGCTCTTCGTCGGTGCGCTGATCCTGCTGTCGTTCGGCAAGGACCCCTTGGCGTACTATGGCTACGTCGTGCGCCGCGGCCTGCTGTCGCCCAGCGGCCTGGAAGCGACCGTCACGCGGATCGCACCGCTGCTGCTGATCGCCGCCGGGCTGATCGTGGCCTTCCGGGCCGGGATCTGGAACCTGGGCGTCGACGGTCAGTTCCTGCTGGCCTCGGTCGTTACCGCCGCCCTGGCGCCGGCGCTGATGGGCGTGCTGCCCTGGGGCCTGACGATGCTGATTTGCTTTGTCGCCGCCACCGCCGTCGCTGCCGTCTGGTCGTTGCTGCCCGCTTTCCTCAAGGTGCGCTATGGCATCAACGAGATCATCACCACACTGATGATGAGCTTCCTCGGCATCAGCCTGTCCAACGTGCTGGTGAAGATCGCCTTCAACGACCCCGCGACCACGGTGCCGCAGACGGCGACCCTGCCGGTCGAGGATCGCCTGCCGCGGCTGTTCGACACCACGATCAACAGCGGCGTGATCATCGCCCTGGTGGTTCTGCTGCTGGTGCACCTGATGATGACACGCACCGCCTTCGGCCTGAAACTCCAGGTCGTCGGCGCCAACCCCCGCGCGGCGGTGCACACCGGCTTGTCGGTGGGCAAGCTGACCTATGCGACCTTCGCGATCAGCGCCGGTCTCGCCGGTCTGGCCGGGTCGGTAGAGATTCTCGGCGTCTGGGGCACCATGCGCGCGGACTGGAACCCGGCCTACGGCCTGCTGGTGATTCCCCTGGTTTTCCTGGCGCGCTTTCACGGTGCGGCGTCGCTGGCCTTCGTGGTGTTCTTCGCCGTGCTGATGATCGGCGGCGAGAGCGCCTCGCGGCGCCTCGGCGTGCCGCACTTCTATGTGCTGGTGCTGGTCTCTCTGCTGCTGATCTTCTTCGCCCTGGTTGAGTATCTCGATCAGCGCTGGCGCAAACGGTCGAGGGCCTGAGCCGATGCACGGACTGCTGACCGAAGCCTTCGTGACGTCGCTGATGTTCGGCGCCATCACCGCCGGAATTCCGCTGCTGCTGGCCGGGCTCGGCGAGCAGATCTCGGAGAAGGCCGGGGTGCTCAACATCGGCGTCGAGGGCATGATGCTGATGGGCGCCTACTGCGGCTTTGCCGCGGCCTACTATTCGGGATCCTTCTGGGTCGGATTCGTCTTCGGCGGCCTGGGCGGCGCGGCGGTGGCGGCTTTCATGGCGGTGCTCTGCGTGCGCTTCGGCATGAACCAGATCGTCATCGGCATCGCGCTCACCATCGGTGCCGAGGGGCTGACCGCGCTGCTGCATTTCTTCCAGTTCAGCCGGACCTACCCGCGGCGCGGCGAGGTTGGTGCCCTGCGGATCCCGCTGCTGAGCGACATCCCGGTGATCGGCAACGCGCTGTTCGCCCATCACCCGTTGGTCTACCTGGCCGTTGCGCTGGTCTTCCTTATGATGTGGGTGTTCCGCTCGACCTTCATCGGCTTCAACCTGGAGGCGGCCGGCAACAAGCCCGCGGCATTGGATGCGGCCGGCGTCAGTGTTATCGCGACGCGGGTCTATGCGGTGCTGTCGACCGGGTTCCTCGCCGGGGTTGGCGGTGCCTACATGGCCAACATCGGTGCCGGACTGTTCATTCCCTTTATGACCGGCGGGGCCGGGTTCATCGGCATCGTGCTGGCGATGCTGGCGCGTGGCCGTCCGCTCTGGGTGCTGTTCGGCGCACTGCTGTTCGGCGCCAGCCTGGCCCTGACGACCGCGCTGCAGGTTGCCGGGCTCAACATTCCCACCGATGTGGTGCAGATGCTGCCCTTTGCGATGGTGATGCTGGTGCTGGTGATCTTCGGGCGCCACAGCTACTTGCCACCGGCGCTGGGTCATCCCTACGTCCGGGGCGAAAGATAAGAAACCGCAGCAGGAAACAGGAGGCTTTCATGTCCGATACCAAGGTTTACCTACTCGACGGCGGCACGCTGTTGGTCGACGGCTTCCAGGTTTTCTGGAACCGCGGTCCGGGCGGCGAGGTCCGCTTCCCGTGTTACTCGGTGCTGATCGAACACAAGGACGGCCGCTATATTTTCGATACCGGTTACGACCATGACCACGTGATGCGCGTGCTGCCTTTCGAGAAGCCACTGCAGACGCCGGAGCAGACGATCCCCGGCGCGCTCGCCAAGCTGAACCTGAAGCCGAGCGACATCGATTACGTGATCAACTCGCACTACCACTTCGATCACTGCGGCGGAAACAAGTACCTCAGCGAGGCCTGCACGATCTGCCACACCAAGGAGTTGGAGGCCTGCGGCTGCCCGCAGCCGTTCGAGCGGCTCGGCTACTCCGACTACAACTTCTCGCCGGACCTTGCCAAACAGCGTGACATCACGCTGCCGTCGGAGCCCGAGCTGGACATCTACACCCCGCGCTTCGAAACCGTTACCGGCGACCAGGAAATCGCCAAGGGCATCTGGCTGTTCGAAACGCCGGGCCACACCGCCGGCCACTACAGTCTGATGGTAGAGCTGGCCGGGCGTCGCCCGATGCTGTTCACCGCGGATGCCTGCTACAGCAAAAAGAGCATGGACCTGATGTGCGTGTCGGGCTTCCATCTCGCCCCGACCGCCAGCATCCAGTCAATGGAGCGCCTGAAGGCGCTGGCCGAGAAGCACGATGCCGAGCTGTTCTATTCCCACGACTGGGAAACCTTCCCGGACTATCGCACGGGCGCGAACTTCTACAGCTGATCCGGTGGAAGTCCCTGCAAATGAGAAAGGCCTATCCAAAGGATAGGCCTTTCGTTCTTCGGAAGGGTGGATGCGGCTACCAGCGGATCATACCGGCATCGACGGCCAGCGCCTGGCCGGTGATCCAATGCGCTTCTTCGGAGGCGAGGAAGGCGACCGCCGGGGCGATATCCTTCGGTGTGCCGACTCCCTTGATGGCCTGCAGCATCTCGACGAATTCGAAGGCGTCCTTGTGCGGCGTCTGCTGCACGCCCTCGGAATCGGTCAGGCCGGGGCAGACGCAGTTGGCGGTGATCTTGTAGGCGCCAAGCTCCGTCGCCAATGCGCGGGTGAAGGTCAGGATGGCACCCTTGGAGGCAACGTAGTGCGCCATGTTTGGCGTGCCGGCGAAGATCGAATTGGACGCGATGTTGACGATACGCCCGTAACCGTTCTTGCGCATCATGTCGGAGCCGGCGCGGCACATCAGGAAGATGCCGTCGGCGTTCACCCGCATGACCCGGCGCCATTCCTCGAAGGTCAGCTCATCCCAGGGCACAAAGGGCACGATGGCAGCGGCATTGACCAGGACGTCCAGCTTGCCGGCCTTCTGGGCAACGGTTTCGTGCAGCGCCGCGACCGAGTCCGGATCGCCGATATCGCACTGCACGGCAAAGGCGCTGCCGCCGATCGCCGCCGCCGCCGCTTCGGCTCCCGCGCCGTTGATGTCGACGACCGCCAGGGTCGCGCCTTCCGACGCGATGCGCTCGGCGATGGCCCGGCCGATCCCCTGGGCGGCACCGGTGACGATGGCCACGCGCCCTTCGAACTTCTTCATTCCCTATCTCCTCTTTGCTTCATGTTTGGTATCGGTGTGGGTGCCGCGCGGCGTTCAGCCGGCATCGGCGGCGATGGTCGCCAGGCAGGCTTCGACACCGGCGGCGACATCGGCCTTGAGTCCCAGTTCGCGCAGGGCGCCACCGAAGGCGGTGACGGCGACGACCGCATAGCTCGGCTCGGCGACCGGACCCATGTGGCCGATGCGGATCAGCTTGCCCAGGGTCTCGCCGCGCCCGCGCGAGAACACCACGCCGAACCGGCTGCGTGCGGCGGCCAGGATCGCGTCGTCGGTCGTTCCCGCGGGCACCGCGACGGAGGTCGTCGTCGGCGAGGCGATTTCCTCGCGCGCCGCCCACAGCGACAGGCCCATCGCCTTGATGCCGGCGCGGCAGGCCGCCGCGGTCAGGGCATGGCGGCGCCATACCGCTTCCGGCCCTTCTTCCAGGTATTGATCCAGAACCGCGTCCAGCCCGTTGACCTCGGAAACCGACGGCGTGAAGGGGAAGCCCTCTTCCTTGCGCCAGGCGTTTTTCCAATCCAGCAGGCTGAGGACCGAGGCGCGCGGCGCCGGCGGGTTGGCTTCCATATGCTTCCAGGCGGCCTCGCTGACGGCGATGGTGGTCAGGCCCGGTGCGCCGCCCAGGCATTTGCTGGGGCCGGTTACGAAAATATCGGCGCAGCAGCCGTCCGGATGGATGTCCATGCCGCCGAAAGAGGAAACCGCGTCGATCAGCAGAAGCGCGCCGTGATCGCGCACCACCTTGCCGATCTCGTTGGCCGGATTGATGGTGCCCGACGGCGTATCGTGATGGACCATGGAGACGACGCTGACTTCCGGGTGCTTGCTGAGTGCTTCGGCAACCTGGTCGGCGGTGATCGACTCGTTGTAGGGCACTTCGACTTCCAGCACTTCCTTGGCGGTGCGTGCCGCCCAGTAACCGAAGCCCTTGCCGTAGACACCCGAAGCGAGATTCAGCACGACGTCGTCGGCGCCGATCAGCGAGGCCGACGCGGCCTCCAGCCCGACCGCCGGTTCGTACTGCAGAATCAGAGGAACCGCCTCGGTCTTCATGGCCTCGGCAAGCTTGCGGCTGACCGCTTCGTAGAAGGCCTGAAAGTAGTCGTCGTAGTCGTAGTGAACCGGTCCGGACATGGCTTGCAGCACGCGCGGATAGGCCGCGACCGGGCCGGCCGAAAGTGTGATGACCGGTTGTTTTGGAAGGACATTCTGCATCGCCAACTCCTGCGTTTTTTGTTGTCTCGAATGATACTCTTTGCCGGTCGTTTTCGGGAGGGGATAAGGCGATAAATCGTTGAATTTATCGGTGTCTAAAGGTGATTTTATGGAACAGTTCGACTATCTGATTATCGGTGCCGGTTCGGCCGGTTGCGTGCTCGCGGCGCGCTTGAGCGAGACGCCCGAGGCTCGCGTTGGACTGGTCGAGGCCGGAACCAATTCCGACGATCCGCGCATCGCCGATCCGGCCGCCTGGATCGCTCTGCAGGGGTCGGCGATCGATTGGCAGTACGAAACCGTGCCGCAAGTCGGCGGTGCGCAGCGGGTGCATGCCTGGCCGCGCGGCCGCGTGGTCGGCGGGTCCAGTTGCCTGCACGCCATGGCCCATGTGCGCGGTCACCGCAGCGACTTCGATGCCTGGGTGGCGGCGGGCGGCGAGGGGTGGGGCTACCGCGACCTGCTGCCCTATTTCATCCGGTCGGAAACGTCGCCCTTCGGACCGTCGCCTTATCACGGCGACAAAGGCCCTGTTGCACTGCTCACGCCCGAGAATCCGCATCCCATCGTGCAATCCTACCTCGCCGCCGGCGAGGAGTTGGGCTTTGCGCCCATCGACGAGCACAACGGGGCGCGGATGTGCGGGCCGACACTCAACACGCTGACGATCAAAGACGGTAAGCGTCAGAGCGCAGCCGATGCCTATCTGACACCGGCCCTCGGCCGCCCTAATCTGACGCTGCTGACCGACAGTCTGGTGCTGCGCCTTTTGTTCGACGCATTCGGGCGCTGCACGGGGGTCGAGATCGCAACCGGCGGTCAGGTCCGCAAGGTCATGGCTGCGCAGGCGGTCATCCTCTGTGCCGGCGCAATTGGTTCCCCCAGCCTGCTGCTGCACTCCGGCATCGGCCCGGCCGACGAATTGAGCCCGCTCGGCATCGAGCCCCGAGTCGACCTGCCGGACGTCGGCCGCAATCTGCACGATCATCTTCTGTCTGGCGGCAACCTCTATCGTGCCAGCCGCCCGGTGGCGCCGTCGCGCTACCAGCATTCGGAGTCGCTGCTGTATGTGCCGCGCAACGGCGACGCCGACGCTGCCCCGGATCTTGCGCTGGCCTGCGTGGTGGCGCCGGTGGTCACCGAACAGTTCGAGGCGCCGCCCCTGGGCGAGGCCTATACCATCATGTTCGGTTTCACCCAGCCGCAGAGCCGGGGCAGCCTGAAGCTGGTTTCGGCAGACCCACGGGTGCACCCACGGATCGATCCGAACTACCTGGCCGAAGCGGTGGATCGGGAGAACTATTTCGCGGCCCTGGAACTCGCCCAGTCGGTGGGTGCCACGGCGGCGCTGGCGGAATGGCGGGAGCGTGAGCTGCTGCCGGGGCCGGATTGCACCACCCGGCAACAGCGTCTGCAGTTTCTCGAACGGGCGGCCTACACCCATCACCATCCGGTCGGCACCTGCCGGATGGGCGGCGACGGCGACGCGGTGGTCGGGCCGGATCTCAAGCTGCGCGGGGCCGAGGGACTCTATATCGTCGATGCCTCGGTGATCCCGCGTATTACCTCCGGGCCGCCGCATGCCGCGATCATCGCTCTGGCCGAGCGGGCGAGCGATCTCATTGCCGGGCGCGCGCCTTTGGCGCCGGCGTCCCTACCCCTTCAGTGATGTCATAGTACGAGGCTGACGATGCGTTTTAAGATTTCGATGCCCAGGGCTTTGCGGGCCGCAGCCGTTGCCGGGACTCTTCTGCTGACGGCGGCGCCGGCTGGGGCGGCGGTACAGGGCGTCAGCCTGCATCTCACCAACGGCGGTGATCGTCCGCTGCGCTGCGTCATGGTGATCGCTCATTTCATGTCCCACGAACTGGGCGCGGTCGCCCCCGGGGACACCCTCGGCGTTGCGCTGGAACGCGACGATGCCGACGGCTCGCTCTTCGTGCGCAGTGCCGATGGGCGCGCGAAGATGATCGAGAACATTCTCTGCGGGGCGAGCGACGACTGGTCGCGGACCCGCGGTGAGGTGCCGCTGCTCCCGCTACGCTCCATGACATCGGTCGGGGTCGCAATGACCTGCCGTCTGGAAGGGCGGCTGCATTGCGTATCGGAGAACTGACGGACGGCGAAGATAGCCTTTAGGCGCCATCGACGGTGCGGATCGCCAACACGGCAGCGGCGGTACGGTTCTCGACCTGCAGCTTCACGTAGATCTGTTCCAGGTGCTTGTTCACCGTGCGCGGGCTGAGCGACAGGATCGCGCCGATATCGCGGTTCGACTTGCCCTGAGCCAGCCAGTTCAGCACCTCGGCCTCGCGGGCGGTGAGGTGCAGGCGCGTCTGCAACTGCTCGGTGGGTGAGGCCGCGGACCCGTCGCTGACCCGGAACAGCAGTTCACCGAGGCCGTGACGTCCGAGATAGCTCAACTCCACGGTGACGCCCAGGGCGACGTCGAAACGCCGTGGCGGCACTGCGGAGAGCGGCCGCTCGGTGCAGGTGGCCATCCAGGACCTTAGTGCCGCGTCGAGGACGATATCGCCGCCCTGCAGGCTGTCCCGGCTGTTATCTGGCGCCCGGCCCAGCAGCGCCGCGGCCCGTGGCGTGCTCCACACCACCCGGCCGTCGCCGGCGACGGCGATGACGGAACGTCCCGTGGCGTCCAGGGCGTCGCGGGCGCTCTGGGTGATCCGCGCGTTGGCGATGTGCACGCCGACACGGGCCAGGAGCTCATCCGGCGCAATCGGCTTGGTCAGGTAATCGACGCCGCCGGCGCGCAGGCCTTTGACGACGTCTTCGGTGCCGCTGAGGCCGGTCATGAAGATGACCGGAATCTGCGACAGACGATGATCCTGCTTCAGGCGTCGGCAGGTCTCGAAGCCGTTGAGGCCGGGCATCACCGCATCCAGCAGGATCACGTCGGGAATGATCCGCCCCAGCAGGGTCAGCGCCGTGCGGGCGTCACGTGCTACCAGCACCGAGATCCCGGATTCCTCAAGGGCATCGGTCATGAAGCTCAGCGTCTCCGGGGAATCGTCGACGACCAGGGCGATGTCACGATCGCGTTCAGCCGGCAGGCTCATTCTCGAGCTCCTCCAAGACGGTCTGCAACTGCGGCAGGTCGAAAGCACGAACCAAGGCCGACATCTTCGACAGTTGCGCGGCGATCTCCGGCTTGCTGCTGCCGATCTCCTCCAATGCCTCGTTGAGGCCACGCACGTAACCAAGCTGCGCCAGTTCGCGTAGCCTGACGATCTCGTCGCGGCTCAGCGTAGCACCGTTCGGTCCGCCCTCGTCGCTGCTCTCCGGGACATGAATCCACTCCAGCTTCAGCAGGCGCTCGATGCGGGTCAGCAGATCCTGCAGATTGATCGGCTTGGCGATGAATTCGTCATGATGCAGGCCGCTCGGCCCGCGCCGCTTCTCGTCCGCCGCATTGGCCGACACCATGACGATCGGCGCCTGGGCGCCGACCTCGGTGCGCAGGCGTTGGGCCAACGCCCAGCCGTCGGTGCCCGGCAGCGCCACGTCGAGCAGAAACAGGTCGGGCGCGGCTTCCGTGGCCACCGCCAGCGCGGTCTCGGCGTTCTCGGCGAAGTGCAGGATGAAGCCGAGCGGCGCCAGGGTGTCCTCGATCAGGCGCAGATGGTCGGGATTGTCGTCGACGGCCAGGATCGTGCGGCGGCGGCCGCGGTAGCCGTAGACCCGGCGGATGGCGTCGGCGGCGACCACGCTGGCCGACGAACTGGGCAGCATGATGCGGACAGAAAAGCGGCTGCCCTTGTCGAGCTCGCTGGCCACGGTGATTTCGCCGCCGAGGATCTCGATCAGCAGCTTGGTGATGGTCAGACCCAGGCCGGTGCCCGACGTGGGCTGTCGTCCGGGCACTTCGATCCGCTCGAACGGCATGAAGATCCGCTCCAGGTTCTCCGGTTCGATGCCCCAGCCGGTATCTTCGATGACGAA
Source organism: Kiloniellaceae bacterium (assembly GCA_050043265.1). GTDB lineage: Bacteria > Pseudomonadota > Alphaproteobacteria > Kiloniellales > Kiloniellaceae > Pelagibius. Next base: position 9,748 of record JBHJIR010000113.1, on the reverse strand, counting down.
GTGCGCGACCTCGCTGCGAAACGAGATATGCAGGCTGACGCTGCCGCGCTCGGTGCACTTGACCGCATTGGAAAGCAGATTGACGAGAATCTGGCGCAGCCGTTTTTCGTCGGTGCGCACCACGCGAGGTAGTCGGCCGTCGACAATCACACGGAAGTTCAGGCCCTTGGCTTCGGCCTGCACGCGGAAGATGCTGACGAGCTGGTTCAGGAAGTCAGGCAGGCTGACCTCGTCGCGGTTGAGATCCAGGCGCCCGGCCTCGATCTTGGAGATGTCCAGCAGTCCTTCGATCAGGCCGGCCAGATGCTCGCCGCTGCGCCGGATGATGCGCACCGCCTCGCGGCGCCGCTTGGGCACCGCCGGATCGCCGTCCAGGAGCTGCGCGTAACCCAGCATGGCGTTCAGCGGCGTGCGCAGTTCGTGGCTGATGCCGACGACGTAACGGCTCTTGGCCAGGTTCGCCGCTTCGGCGGACTCCTTGGCGCGCTGCAGCTCGGCGTCGGTGCGCTCGTGTGCGCGGATCTCGCGCAGCAGCAGGTTGGTCTGGCGGGTCGATTCCTCCTGAGCGACGCGGCGGCTTTCGTCGGCCAGCACGAACAGCCAGACCACCACGCCGGCCATGATCATCAGGATCCCGTAGGTGGCCCAGAAGGCCTTGGCGACCACCGCGCGCAGCAGCGGGTCGGCCAGCGCCGCCTGATGAAAGACCAGCAGCAGGGCGAGGCCGATGGCCGCGCCCATCAGCAGCATCAGGACGGCGAAGTGCCCCAGGCGCGATTTCAAGGTGCGGGCGATGGCGGCGGGCAACAGCCAGTCGACGATGTCGGCGGCCTGCTCGGCCAGACGCGAGCGCGACTTGCAGGCATCGAAGCAGCGCACGTCGAGCGAACAGCACAGCGAGCAGATCGGCCCGGCATAGACCGGACAGCGGGTCATGTCCTCCGGCTCGAAGTCGTGCTCGCAAATGCAGCAGCGGATCGATTCCGCGGCACCGGCCTCAGCGGGCTCCCAGGTCTCCGGCGCGCGCGCCAGGAAGAAGCGGCCCTTGGTTGCGATGGCGATGGCGACGGCCGAGACGAAGGCGGTCACCAGCGCGATGAACGGTGCGAAGGCCCGCGCCAGGTCGCCGAAGAGCCCGGTATAGGCGGCAATCGACAGGGCCGAGGCGATCAGCATCGCGCCGACGCCGACCGGGTTGATGTCGTAGAGGTGCGCCCGCTTGAATTCGATATGGCGCGGGCTGAGGCCCAACGGCTTGTTGACCACCAGGTCGGCGGTCAGGGCGCCGATCCAGGCAACCGCGACATTGGCGTAGAGCCCTAGGGTCTGCTCCAGGGCATGGAAGACGCCGAACTCCATCAGCAGCAGGGCGATGGTGACGTTGAAGGCCAGCCAGACCACGCGTCCGGGGTGGCTGTGGGTCAGGCGGGCGAAGAAATTCGACCAGGCGATGGAGCCCGCGTAGGCGTTGGTGACGTTGATCTTCAGCTGGGAGACGACGACGAAGAGCCCGGTGAGGGCGAGGGCGCCTTCCGGCGAGGCGACGACCTGGCCAAAGCTGGCCAGGTACATGTGGGTCGGCTCGATGGCCATGCCCGGGCCGACGCCGCTCTCGATCAGCATCACCGCCAGGTAGGAACCGGCCAGCATCTTCAGGGCGCCCAGCACGATCCAGCCCGGCCCGGCGAAGATCAGCGCCATCCACCAAGCCCGCCGGTCGGTCCCGCGGCGGTCGCGCGGCAGGAAGCGCAGGAAGTCGACCTGCTCGCCGATCTGCGCCATCAGCGACAGGGCGACCGAGGCGGCGGCGCCGAACATCAGCAGGTCGGGCCCGGGGCTGCTCTGGAAGCGGCCTTGGAAAGCCATCCAGCGCTCCGGCTGCAGGCCGCCGGCGATCAGCAGGAAAGCGAAGGGCAGAATGTGGAGGATGATCCACAGCGGCTGGGTCCACAGCTGGAAGCGGCTGATCTTGGTAATGCCGTGGGTGACCAGCGGAATGACGATCAGCGCGTTCAGCAGGTAGCCGATTTCAAGGGGAATGCCGAAGCACAACTCCAGCGCGAAGGACATGATCGCCGCTTCCAGGGCGAAGAAGATGAAGGTGAAGGAGGCATATATCAGCGAGGTGACGGTGGAGCCGATGTAGCCGAAGCCAGCACCCCGCGTCAGCAGGTCGATATCGACGCCGTATTTTGCCGCGTAGTAGCTGATCGGCAGGCTGGTGACGAAGATGAGAACGGCGACCACCAGGATCGCCAGCACCGCATTGTCGAAGCCGTAGCTGACGGTGATCGCGCCGCCGATCGCTTCCAGCGCCAGGAAGGAGATCGATCCCAGCGCGGTGTTGGCGACGCGGGCGTGCGACCAACGGCGGGCGCGGCGCGCCGTGAAGCGCAGTGCGTAGTCTTCCAGCGTCTCGTCGGCAACCCACTGATTGTACTGCCGCCGTGCCCGCGCTATCGCCCGACCCTGTGCCATCCCTTGTGCACCATCCCCGTCTCGCGCAGCCATGTTGCGGCCGCGAAAGGCGGCCGGATTCGTTCGTCCAGGCTTGATTCCCCCTTGATCCTTCGACGCGCCGGCCGGCCCCGTTGGCCGGGGCCTTTGGTCTGGAAAAAATACTTATCTGCCAGCCGGTTGACCGGCCTTTCGGCAGCGCGGAAGGTCCCTGTTGAGACGAGTGTACCCGCTATTGAGCCCAGGCCCATACGTCTTTTGACGTATTTGTGCGGCGCACAATCCTCCGTAGCGTTTTGGTCATGGACGCGCCCGGTTGTTTCGGCTCGGGGCGCCTCCCCCCAACAAACAGCTCACGCGAAGGAGGCATCATGACCGGGGATGGAAAGAAAGGCGTTGGAGGCTTTAAGGCATCGCGCCGGGAAGTGCTGATCGGCGCCACGGCGCTGACGGCGTCGCTGTTCCTGCCCAAGGCACTGCGGGCGGCCGACTACCCGACAGCCACGGTGAACACCACCGGCCTTGCCGTCACCGACGACACGGTGACCATCGGCATCCTGCATTCGATCACCGGTACCATGTCGATCTCCGAGACCGGCTCGGTGCAGGCTGAAAAGCTGGCCATCGACCAGATCAACGCCATGGGCGGCGTGCTGGGCCGCAAGATCGAATACATCCAGGAAGACGGCGCCTCCGACTGGCCGACTTTTGCCGAGAAGGCGCGCAAACTGCTGGTCAACGACAAGGTCGCCTCGGTAATGGGCTGTTGGACCTCGGCCTCGCGCAAGGCGGTGCTGCCGGTCTTTGAGCAATACAACGGCATGCTCTACTACCCGACCTTCTACGAGGGCCTGGAGGAGTCGCCGAACGTCATCTACACCGGCCAGGAGGCGACCCAGCAGATTCTTGCCGGCATCGACTGGGTGGTGCGTGAGAAGGGGGCCAAGAGCTTCTACCTGCTCGGCTCCGATTACATCTGGCCGCGCACCTCGAATAAGATCGCCCGCAAGCACATCGAGAAGAAAGGCCTGAAGGTGGTCGGCGAGGAGTACTATCCGCTCGGCCACACGCAGTTCAACTCGGTAATCAATAAGATCAAGCTGAAGAAACCCGACGTGATCTATGCCATCGTCGTCGGCGGGTCCAACGTCGCTTTCTACAAGCAGCTGAAGGCTGCCGGCGTCGACATGACCAAGGAATCCCCGCTGCTGTTGACCATCTCGGTCACCGAGGACGAAATCCGCGGCATTGGCGGCGAGAACATCGTCGGCGCCTACGCCTCGATGAAATACTTCCAGAGCCTGAACAACGCCAACAACGAAACCTTCGTGGCCGAGTTCAAGAAGATGTGGGGCGACGACATGGTGATCGGCGACGTCACCCAGGCCGCCTACCTCGGTCCCTGGCTGTGGAAGGCGGCGGTCGAGAAGGCCGGTTCCTTCGACATCGACAAGATCCGCGAGGCCAGCCCGGGTATCGAGCTGACGACGGCCCCGGAAGGCTACGTGCGGATCCACGAGAACCATCACCTGTGGTCGAAGACCCGCATCGGCCTCGCCAAGGCCGACGGCCAGTACGAGGTCGTATATGAAACGGCGGAGCTGATGGAGCCCGATCCTTTCCCCGAGGGCTACCAGTAAGACCTTCCGCAGGTAGCGGCGTGGCCGGCACTCCCGGCGGCCGCGCCGTCGCCTGCGGTCCTCCGAACAGACCCCTTTTTGGGCGGTTTCCCTTTTCTGAGCAGTTCCCACGAAAGGCGCTGGTGCATGTTCGACGGCTATTCCACGAGCGAACTGGGCGCGATCTTCGCGATGCAGGGTTTCGCTGGGCTGATCCTCTTTTCCGTCTTCGTTCTGATGGCGCTCGGTCTGGCGATCATCTTCGGCCAGATGGGCGTCATCAACATGGCCCACGGCGAATTCATGATCCTCGGCGCCTACGTCACCTATCTCTGCTCCAACTTCTTCCTGGCCTACCTGCCGGGCCTCTTCGAGATCTCCTTCTTCATCGCCATCGTGTTGGCCTTCATCGTCGCGGGTGCCCTCGGCATGCTGGTTGAATGGGCGATGATCCGGCATCTCTATCGTCGACCGCTGGATACCCTGCTGGCGACTTGGGGTCTCAGCCTGATCCTGCAGCAGCTCTACCGCTCGGTCTTTGGCGCCCGTGAGGTCGGGGTGCAGTTGCCCGACTGGATGATGGGCTCGCTGCCGCTGACCGATATGATCGAGGTGCCGATCAACGGCATCGTCGTCATGGTGTTGGCGATGCTGATCGCCGGTGGCGTCTATTTGATGATGTTCCGTTCGATCTGGGGTAAGCAGGTCCGCGCCGTGGTGCAAAACCGGCCCATGGCCGGTGCCGTCGGCATCGATACCGAGCGCACCGACCGCCTGACCTTCGGTATCGGCTGCGGCATCGCCGGGATCGCCGGTGCCGCCTTCACAATGATCGGCTCCACCGGGCCGACCGCCGGCCAGCTTTACATCGTTGACACCTTCCTGGTGGTCGTCTTCGGCGGGGCCGCCAGCCTGCTGGGCACCATCGCTTCGGCCCTGTCGCTCAGCCAGGCGCAGTCGATCATGGAATTCTTCCTTTCCGGCTCGATGGCCAAGGTGCTCACCCTTCTGGTCGTGGTCGGCATCCTGATGCTGCGTCCCCAAGGCCTCTTCGCCCTCAAGATCCGTCGCTGAGGAGCCCGTCATGCGCACGACCTTTCTGAGCAACCGCGAAATCATCGGCTTTGTCGTCCTGGCGGTGCTGATCCTGGTGATCTTCCCCGCCGCCCTCGACACCTTCCGGCTGAACCTGATCGGCAAGTATCTCACCTACGCCTTCGTCGCCGTCGGCTTGGTGCTCTGCTGGGGCGCCGGTGGCATCCTCAGCCTGGGGCAGGGCGTCTTCTTCGGCCTTGGCGGCTACTGCATGGCGATGTTCCTGAAGCTGGAGGCTTCGACGCCGGAGGCCACGGCGATCCAGTCGACACCCGGTATCCCGGACTTCATGGACTGGAACCAGATCACCGCGCTGCCATGGTGGTGGGAGCCCTTCCACAGCCTCACCTTCACGCTGGTCGCCGTCATCCTGGTGCCGTCGTTTTTCGCCTTCATCATCGGGGTCGCCATGTTCAAGCGGCGGGTGGGCGGCGTCTACTTCGCCATCATTACCCAGGCGATCGCCGCTATCCTGACGATCCTCATCATCGGGCAGCAGGGTTACACCGGTGGCGTCAACGGCATCACCGACCTGCGCACCCTGCTGGGCTGGGATATCCGCACCGACGAGGCCAAGTTCATCCTTTACTACGTGAACGGCGGCCTGCTGTTCGCCTGTCTGCTGGTGGCCCAGTTCGTTCGCCGCTCCAAGGCGGGGCGCCTGCTGGTCGCTATCCGCGACCAGGAAGACCGGGTGCGGTTTTCCGGCTACGACGTCTCCAACTTCAAGATCTTCGTGTTCTGCCTTGGCGGGGCAATGGCAGCGGTCGGCGGCGCCATGTTCACCCTGCAGGTCGGCTTCATGTCGCCCAGCTTCGTCGGCATCGTGCCGTCCATCGAGATGGTCATCTTCTGCGCTGTCGGGGGCCGTCTCTCCATCCTCGGTGCGGTCTACGGCACACTGCTGGTCAACTGGGCCAAGACGACATTGTCGGAGAGCTTCCCGGAGCTCTGGCTCTTTGCCATGGGCGCCCTCTTCATCGGTGTCGTCATGGCCTTCCCGAACGGCCTTGCCGGGCTCTACGCCACCTACGTCGAACCGCAACTGCGCCGCATCCCAGCCCTGCGCCAGGGTGGCGCGAAGCCGGCCCCGCAGAATACCCCCGCGCAATAGGCCCCAGAAGTAGGAGCAGAAGATGAACGCAGCGAGCATCACCGGCAGCGTCACCGACTTCCTCCTGGCGGTCGAGGGGTTGACGGTTTCCTTCGACGGCTTCAAGGCGGTCGACGATCTGACCTTCTACGTCGACGAGAACGAGATCCGCGTGATCATCGGCCCCAACGGCGCCGGCAAGACGACGGTCCTGGACCTGATCTGCGGGCGCACCCGGGCCAGCGACGGCTCGATCAAGTTCAAGGGCGCGGAGCTGACGAAGCTGCGCGAGCACGAGATCGTCCACGCCGGTATCGGCCGCAAGTTCCAGAATCCCTCGATCTACGAGGACCTGACGGTCTTCGAGAACCTGGAGCTTTCCTACCCCAAGGGCCGCACCGTGGTGGGGGCGCTCGCGTTCAAGCGCGACGCCCAGGTGATCGAGCGGGTCGAGGAGATCGCGGCGATGATCTTCCTGGAAAACCAGTTGGACGAGCGCGCCGCGGTACTGAGCCACGGCCAGAAGCAATGGCTGGAAATCGGCATGCTGCTGATCCAGGACCCGGAGCTGCTGATGCTCGACGAGCCGGTGGCCGGCATGTCCGTGGCCGAGCGCAAGAAGACCGCCGAGTTGCTGCACCGCATTATCCAGGACCGCTCGGTCATCGTCATCGAACACGACATGGGTTTCGTGGAGGACATTGCCCACAAGGTCACGGTGCTGCACCAGGGGCGCATCCTGTCGGAAGGGTCGATGGCCAAGGTGAAGGCCGACCCCAAGGTCGTCGAAGTCTATCTCGGTCACTAGGAAAGTAAGGGTAAAGCGATGCTGGCGGTTTCCGATCTGCATGTCGCCTATGGCGAGTCCGAGGTGCTTCACGGCCTCGACTTCGAGGTCGCGCCCAACGAGATCGTCGCGATCATGGGCCGCAACGGCATGGGCAAGACCACGCTGATGAAGTCGATGATCGGCCTGGTGCCCTCGACCAAGGGGATGATCCGCATCGGCGGTTCGGAAATCACCGGCCTGAAGAGCCATCAGCGGGTGGCCCAGGGTGTCGCCTACGTGCCGCAGGGTCGCATGATCTTCTCGACCATGACCGTCGAGGAGAACGTCGAGACCGGGCTGACGGTGACCGGCGAGCGCAAGGTGCCGGGCGATATCTACGAGCTGTTCCCGGTGCTGCTGGAGATGAAGGACCGGCGCGGCGGCAATCTCTCCGGCGGTCAGCAGCAGCAGCTTGCCATCGCCCGCGCGCTGGCCTCCACGCCGAAGGTCCTCCTGCTCGACGAGCCGACCGAGGGCATCCAGCCCTCCATTATTCGCGAGATGGCCCGCACCCTCAGGCGCATTCGTGACGAGCGCGGCCTTTCCATCGTCGTTTCCGAGCAGGTGTTGAGCTTTGCGCTCGATGTCGCCGATCGGGTGCTGGTGATGGAGAACGGCCGCAGCGTCCACGAGGCGCCGCGCGCCCAGGTGGACGAGGCCAAGGTCTCGCGTTTCCTGTCCGTCTAGCGCGGAGTTTCCGAACGCAACCCAAGAGAAGAGAGGATGCAACCATGCCCGATACCCTGGTCACAAGCAAAAGCGCAACGCGGTCCAACACACTGATCGAGGTCGACCTCGCGACGTCGGCCTACGACAACGACATGGTGCACAATCGCTGGCACCCGGACATTCCCATGGCCTGTTGGGTGGAGCCGGGCGACGACTTCGTGATCGAGACGTACGACTGGACCGGCGGGCAGATCGCCAACGACGACGACGCTTCCGACGTGCGCGACGTCGACCTGAGCCAGGTCCACTTTCTCAGCGGCCCGGTCGGCGTCAAGGGCGCGGAGCCCGGCGACCTGCTGGTGGTCGAGATTCTCGACATCGGCGCCAAGCAGGAATCGCTCTGGGGCTTCAACGGCTTCTTCTCCAAGCAGAACGGCGGCGGCTTTCTGACCGACCACTTTCCCGAGGCGCAGAAGTCGATCTGGGACATCGAGGGCATGTTCACCAAGTCGCGCCACGTGCCCGGCGTGCGCTATGCCGGCCTGATTCATCCGGGCCTCATCGGCTGCCTGCCCTCGCACGATCTGCTGGAAACCTGGAACACCCGCGAGAAGGCATTGTTCGATACCGCTCCGGCGCGTATCCCCGCCTTGGCCACGCTGCCTTACGCGGACACCGCCCACATGGGCAAGCTGACCGGGGAGGACCGCGACAAGGCGGCCGCCGAAGGCGCCCGCACGGTGCCGCCGCGCGAGCACGGCGGCAACTGTGACATCAAGGACCTTTCGCGCGGTTCCAAGGTCTACTTCCCCGTCTATGTCGATGGTGCGGGTCTTTCCATGGGCGATCTGCACTTCAGCCAGGGCGACGGCGAGATCACCTTCTGCGGCGCCATCGAAATGGCCGGCTGGGTGCATCTGAAAGTCTCGCTGCTGAAGGGCGGGATGGCCAAGTACGGCGTGAAGAACCCGATCTTCCGGCCGTCGCCGATCACCCCGAAGTATGACGACTACCTGATCTTCGAGGGCATCTCCGTCGACGAGGGCGGCAAGCAGCACTACCTGGACGTCCACATCGCTTACCGCCAGGCCTGCCTGAACGCCATCGAGTACCTGAAGAAGTTCGGCTACTCGGGCGCCCAGGCTTACGCCATTCTCGGTACCGCGCCCTGCCAGGGCCACATCTCCGGCGTGGTCGACATCCCGAACGCCTGCGCCACCCTATGGCTGCCGACCGACGTCTTCGAGTTCGACATCATGCCGGGCAACGACGGGCCGACGAAGTATCTCGACGGCTCCATCGACGTGCCGCTGGCGCCGGACCTGAAGTAGGGAGACGCCGGCCATGCCACTGTACGATTATCTCTGCACCGACTGCGGACCCTTCGAGGCCCTGGCACCGATGGACCGCTACACGGAACCCTGTGACTGTCCGGACTGCGGATCGGCGGCACCACGGGCGCTGCTCTCCGCGCCGCGCCTGGCCGTCATGGATGGGGCGCGGCGGCAGGCATTCGAGACCAACGAACGCAGCCGCCACGCCCCGCACCGCTCGACCGCGGAGGGAAGGCGCCACGGTGCGGGCTGTTCCTGCTGTGCCGGCCCCCGGCAGAAGGCGGTGCAATCGTCTGACGGCGCCCCCGCACCGGCCAAGGTCTTTCCCTCTAAACGCCCTTGGATGATTTCTCACTGAGACGCGGTTTCCCTCCCGCTTCCGGGTATTCCCGGGAGGGTTTCGACCTTCCCGGGTACCCGGGCTTTTGGCTCCATTCGTCTGCAAACGGCTGGTTGCTTGCCATTTGACAGCTTCGGCTGATTGGGCAAGACTTGGTTGTCATGTGCCGCTTGGCGGCGCGGCAAACAACATCGCGGGTAGACCGCACGAGGCAATGACGCCCCAGAGCCGCCCTGACTGCAGGGCCGGGTTTGGGGCGTTTTCCGTTTTGGGAGAGGGCGTTTGTCGGCAAGGGAGATCCCCCTCGGGATC
>JBHJIR010000112.1:0-30639 GCA_050043265.1 Kiloniellaceae bacterium | reverse complement strand
CATGACCATCTACCATGTGGTTTTCTGCGCGCAGGACCTGGCCCGTGCGCTGCATTTCTAAACCGCGGTGCTGGCCTGCACCGTGGAACGCCGGGTCGAGCGCATCGGCCTCGTCCAACTGCGCGCCGGCGCCTCGATGATCGACCTGCAGCGGGTGAACCCCGGGCCGGAAGACAGCGAGTTCTCCGGGCCGACGAAGAACATGGATCACTTCGCCATCCGCATCGAACCCTTCGATCCAAAATCCCTGCGCAGCCATCTGGCCAACCACGGCATCGATCCTGGCGAGGTGGTGCAGCGCTACGGCGCCGAGGGCGACGGCCCCTCCGTCTACATCAGCGATCCCGACGGCAACACGATTGAGCTGAAGGGCCCGGCGAGCTGAAAAGCCCGAAGCTCTCTCCCCTTTGCTTGTCATGCTCGGACTTGTTCCGAGCATCCAGGGCGGGCGCTCGATTGTTGGCCCTGGATCCTCGGGACACGCCCGAGGGTGACAGTGGGAGGACCTTCGGCGGCTAGCTTTCCCGCCGTCCCACCAGGATGTAGCTCAGCGGGAACTGCGCCGGCTGGTTTTCCATGTGGCCGTGGGTGCCGATGTCGTGGGGGAATTCCTCGAAGTCCTCCAGGGTGAAGCCGGCGCGCACGACGCCCATCACCACGTCGCTCATCTTGTGAAAGATCCAGTAGCAGGTGGTGGCGTCGTAGACCGTGTTGCCCCAGTAGTCGAGGCCGTCGTCGCTTTTGTAGGGCGCGCTTCGGAAGTAGGATTCATCGGGCAGGATCGGTGCGGCCGGCTGCCCGTCCTCCAGGTCGTCCATGTTCAGCATGTCGTACATATTGAGGATCGGGTGGTCCTCGTAGATCACCAGATGGCCGCCCGGCTTCAGCACGCGCCGCGCGGTGGCGAAGAATTCGGCGAGGTCGGGCATCCAGCCCAGCACGCCGATGGTGACCAGCGCCAGATCGAAACGGCTGTCGTGGTCAGCGGGGATCTTGGCGATCTCCGTCTGCACCAACTCGGCATCGATGTCGCCCGCCGCCGCCAGCTCGCGGGCCTGTGCCAGGAAAGCCCCAGAGAAATCGAAGCCGGTGACACTGGCAGCGCCGAGGTTCTTCATCGACAGCAGCTCGCGCGCGTTGTTGCAGCATAGCTGTGCCACCGTCTTGCCTTCCAGGCCGAGGCCCTTCAGCCGTCCGGTCAGGGTTTCATCCAGCATCGAGAAACCGGGCGTGGCGAAACCGTCCAGCAGGGCCTGGAACTGTTCGTGGGCGCGGTGGCGTTCGGCCGCCTCGTTCCAGGCGCTCTTGTTGGCGGCGACGATCTCGTTTTTGGTGGCGGTCATGAGGGTTCTCTCGGCCAGGGAATTCGGTGCTGCGCGGCGGGCCCGGTGAGGCAGACTACCCTTGCGGCCGGCGGCCTTCCAGCAGATCCCGGTGGCGGAGGAAGGCCGCCGCCATGAAGTCCATGAAGGCGCGCACCCGCGCGGTAGTGCGCAAGTCCTCATGGGTCAGGATCCAGATGTCCCAGGCCGGCTCCGGCTTGCCCGGCGGCACGCGGGCGAGATCCGGTTCGGTGTCGCCCATGAAGCAGGGCAGCATGGCGAGGCCCATGCCCGCCTTGGCGGCGGCGAGCTGCACCATGGCATTGTTCATGCGCCCGCGCACGGGCGCGTTGGGAATGGCGGTGGCGCGCACCCAGCGCGGATGGCGGGTATGGTCGTCCCAGCCGATCCAGGTGACCGATTCCGGTTCGTGCTGCGGGTCGTGGCGCGCCAGGTAATCGCGCGAGGCATAGGCGGTACGCGCGAAGGTGATGACCTTGCGGCCGATCAGCTGTTCGGGTGGATCGCGGGTGATGCGGATGGCGACGTCGGCCTCGCGGCGGCCCAGGTCGAGCGGCGTGTAGGAGATGGCCACTTCCAGGTCGATGTCCGGATAGCGCTCGCCGAAGGCGACGAGGTCGGGCATCAGCAGCTTGGCCGCCAGCAGGTCCGGCATGGTGACGCGCAATTCGCCGTGCAGGCGGGCGTCCTGCCCCAGCACGCGGCGCTGCAGGCCGTTCACCGAGTCCTCCAGGCGCCTGGCCGTCTCCAGGGTGTCTTCGCCGAAGGGTGTCAGCACGAAACCGTCGGGCAGCCGCTCGAACAGCCGCACGCCGAGATCCTGCTCGAAGGCATCGCTTCGCCGCGACACCGTCGAGTGGCTGACGCCCAGGACGGTGGCGGCCGCACGCACCGATTGCTCGCGCGCCAGGGCCATGAAGACGCGGAGATTGTCCCAATCCATGGTGGTGCAAAAATGCACCGGCCTGACGCAGATGTCGAACTTTCTTTCGCCTGCGGCGTTCACATATCCATGAGGACGGAAAGGCTCTTTGCCGCCGGGACGCTGAGGAGACGGCGCTGCGACAGGATCACACTATTTCCCCGCAGTTACCGCGTGTCGGCTGTATATCGCAGGCGGGCCGTCCCATCTCGACACCTCACCCACTGACATTTAACTGACAGAGCAGGGGACTGCCGATGCAGCAGGCAACGCAGACGACACCGGTCGTCCATCGCAACGATACCCGGCACGACGATGAACGCGCCCGCCTGCTGGCTGGGTTCCGCGAGGTGCGCGCGCGCAGCGACAGGCTCACCGCGCCGCTGTCGCCGGAAGACATGACGCCGCAGTCGATGGAGGACGCCAGCCCGACGAAATGGCACCTGGCACACACCACCTGGTTCTTCGAGACCTTCATCCTGCGCGATTACCAGCCGGGCTATCGCGAGTTCCATCCCGGCTACAACTACCTCTTCAATTCCTACTACGAAGCGGTGGGCGCACGCCATGCGCGGCCGCGCCGCGGTCTGGTTACGCGCCCTTCGGTGGACGCGGTGAGGGACTACCGCCGCCATGTGGATGCCGCCATGGATGCCCTGGTCGCGACCGCGCCGCTCGATGCCTGGCTGCAACTGGCCCCGCTGCTGGAGTTGGGACTGCATCACGAGATGCAGCACCAGGAATTGCTGCTGACCGACCTCCTGCATCTGTTGGCGCAGAACCCGCTGAACCCGGCCTACCGGGAGGCGCCGGTACAAAGCAGCAGCGCGGCAGCGCCGCTGACCTGGTGGGACCATGACGGCGGCATCGTCGAGACCGGCCATGCCACGCAGGACGAAGGCGCGGGATTCGCCTTCGACTGCGAAGGCCCGCGCCACCGGGAATTGCTGACGCCCTTCGCCCTGGCGAGCCGCCCTGTGAGCAATGACGACTGGCTCGCCTTCATGGCGGACGGCGGCTACGCGAACCCGAACCTCTGGCTGTCCGACGGCTGGGCCCGGGTGCAGGCCGAGGGTTGGCAGGCGCCGCTCTACTGGCAGCAGGACGACGGCGGCGGCTGGAGCGCCATGTCGCTGCTCGGTCGCCGCCGGATCGACCCCCAGGCGCCGGTCTGCCACGTCAGCCTCTTCGAGGCCGATGCCTATGCGCGCTGGGCCGGGGCGCGCCTGCCCAAGGAAGCCGAACTGGAAGTGGCGGCCGCCGGGCAACCGATCGCCGGCAACCTGCTGAGCCGCGATGTTCTGGTGCCGCAGGCGGCGCCCGCGGTGCGCGCCGCGGGCGATCGCCCCGGCCAGTTGTACGGCGACGTCTGGGAGTGGACGCAGAGCGCCTATGGCCCCTATCCGGGGTTTCGGGCGCCGGAAGGCGCCGTCGGCGAGTACAACGGCAAGTTCATGTGCAGCCAGTTCGTGCTGCGCGGCGGCTCCTGCGTCACGCCCGACGCGCAGTTGCGCGCCACCTACCGCAACTTCTTCTATCCGCACCAGCGCTGGCAGTTTACCGGCCTGCGCCTGGCGAAAGACCTGTGACGGGAGCGTTTCGATGAACTATCCGCTAAGAAACCCGGTCACCCTTCCTGCCGCCGGTGAAGCCCGCGCGGCCTTCGGCCGTTCGGTGCAGGCAGGCCTCGGCGCCGCGCCGAAGACTTTGGAGGCCAAGTACTTCTACGACGCGCGCGGTTCGCAGCTCTTCGATGCCATCACCGCGCTGGAGGAATACTACCCGACACGGGCGGAGGCCGCCCTGCTGCGCCATCACGCGGAGGCGATTGCCGGGTTCGCCGGCGATGAGGCCAGCCTGATCGAATTCGGCAGCGGCTCTTCGGTGAAGACGCGCATTCTGCTCGATGCTTTGCCCGCTCTGCGGTGCTACGTACCCATCGACATTTCCGGTGAACACCTGCAGGCCACTGCCGAGAAACTGGCCGCCGACTACGACGGCCTGCCGATCGTCCCGGTTCATGCCGACTACACCAGCGCCTTCGCGCTGCCCGCGGCGGTTCCCGCCGGTGGCCGTGTCGGCTTCTTTCCGGGCTCGACCATCGGCAACTTCGATCCCGATGCGGCCATTGCTTTCCTCCGGCAGGCACGCCGCCTGCTCGGGGCCGGTTCCCGTTTCCTGGTGGGCGCCGATCTGCAGAAGGATGCGGCGCGGCTCATTGCCGCCTATGACGATGCCAAGGGCGTCACCGCCGCGTTCAATCTCAATCTGCTGCGGCGGATCAACCGCGAATTGGACGGCGACTTCGATCTGGCGGCGTTCCGCCACGAGGCCCGCTACGATGCCGGACGCGGGCGCATCGAAATGCATCTGGTCAGCCTGCAGGATCAGTCGGTACGGATCGCCGGCCGGCGTTTCGGCTTTGCCGCCGGCGAATCGATCCATACGGAGAACTCCTACAAGTACACCCTGGAGTCTTTCGCGGCCCTGGCGCGGGACGGCGGTTGGCGGGTCGACGCCCAGTGGCGCGATCCCGACGGCCTGTTCAGCCTGCACGGGCTGGTGGCGTCGTAGGGGCCGCTAGATGTTGTAGTGCCAGTGCACCGGCGGGCGGCCGATGACCGGCGAGCGGAAATAAGCCAGGCGCTCGCCGGAGAGGCAGCCCAGGATGGCGGTGCGCAGGTCGCGTCCGCCGAAAGCCAGGCTGGAGATGTTGCGCAGTTTGCGGCCGCGGCCCTCGCTCAGATGCGCGTAGCCCATGGTGCCGTCGGCGTAGGCTGCTTCCACCGTGGCCAGGTGCGCGGGATCGGTGTCCTCCAGCATCAGCGTCTGGGCGCCGTCGGGGGCGACGCGGATCACCCGGTTGGACACCGGCGAGGTGACCCAGAGGTGCTCTTCCACGTCGACCGCCAGGCCATCGGGAAAGGTGCCGGCGCCGAATTCGGTGATCACCGTGCGCTCGCTCAGTTCGCCGTAGCGGTTGATGCGGAAGCGGGTGAGGCGCCGTGCGAAGGTTTCGGCCACGTAGACGTGCTCGCCGCGGCGGTCTAGTTGAATCTCGTTGGTGTAGCCCAGGCCGTCGGCCACGATGCGCGCGCCCTTGCCGTCGATCAGTACGATGAAGCCGTCGGCGATGTCCTGTCGGTAGCCGAGGCTGCGCGGCACCTGGCGTGTCGAGACGGTGAGCCAGACCCGGCCGCGGTCGTCGATCAGCACGAAATTGGTGGCCGGCAGGTCGATGCCGCCGACCTTGTGCAGCACGTCGTTGAGGCGGCCGTCGCGGTCTAGCCGGTAGAGGCCACCGGCATCGTTCACGTTGGTGACCAGGAAGGAGCCGTCACGCTGCAGGGCGATGCCGTTGGGCAGGATCGGTCCCTTCAGCCGGTCGGTGCCTGCGACCACCGGCAGGTAGAGGTCGTGCGGGCCGAAGGTACGGCTGCGCGCCACGCCGCCGCGGCCGTCGGCGGTGAAGATGTCGCCACCGGCGGTGCAGAGGACGCATTCCGGGCGCATGAGGCCGGTGGAGAGGAAGTTCACCCCGGCAAGCGGGATCTGCGGAGGGGACGACAAGGCAGCTTCCTTTTGGCGGATCCCGGCTGGCGGGGGTGCGGGTGAAGCTACTATAGTCCGCCGGCCGGTCATAGCCGGTCATAGCCGGTCATGGTGACCTGCAGCGGAGTTGGAAATGCAGACGGTTCGTCGAGGAGGGTGGCCGGTATGAGTGCGCTGGAGGATGTGCTGGGCTTCTGGTTCGCCGAGGGCCGACAGCCGCAGTGGTTCAAGGGCGGCGATGCCTTCGATGCAGAGGTGCGTCGCGCGCTGGGACCGCATCTGGAAGCGGCGTTGGCCGGCAAATACGAGGACTGGCGGCGCAGTCCGCGCGGCTGTCTCGCCCTCGTCCTCTTGCTCGACCAGGTGCCGCGTAACCTCTACCGCAACACGCCGCGCGCTTTCGTGAACGATCCGGCGGCCCGTGCGGTGACGCGCCACGCCCTGGCCGAGCGTTTTGACGCGGCGCTGACCACGACGGCGGAGCGGATGTTCCTCTATATGCCGCTGGAACATAGCGAAGACCTGAAGGATCAACAGGACTGCGTGCGCCTTGTCGCGGCGCTGGAGGGCGGCGCGGAATTCCTCGACTACGCAGAGCGTCACCGCGATGTCATCGCCCGCTTCGGCCGCTTTCCCCACCGCAACGCCATCCTGGGCCGCGACAGCAGCGAGGAAGAGGTCGAGTTTCTGAAGCAGCCGAATTCGTCGTTCTGAATTAGCCTGGGGTGAGGAGGCTTACGGCACCAGCCAGCTGGTCTGCAGCTGCCCGTCGCCGTGCCAGGTGAAGTTGGCGCGGCGGTGGCCGTAGGGGGTGAGGAACAACCAGTCGATCTGGCGCACGTGGCAGACCACGACGGCGAAGTTCAGCCGCCCCGCCTCGCTCTCGGCCTCGTTGGGATCGCGCCCCTCCATCTCGGCCGGCAGGCCGGAGGTCGCCCAGGCCCACGGCAGGCCGCGCGGGCCGGAGACCAGGTAGTCGCGCCGCCGGCGCGGCGACAGCTCCTGCCAGGCCGCCTCGGCCAGCTTGTCCCGGTGATGAATCTCGGCCTCGGCCTGCACGCGCACCTGGGTGGCGTCGCTGATCGAATGGAACAGCAGGGCGATGCGCAGGTCGTGCTGGAGCTCGCCGATCTTGCGGCTGCGCAGGTCGGTGTAGAACCACAGCTCGCGCGCCGCCGGGTCGACCTTGCGCAGCACCACGGTGCGCAGGGTGCAGCCGAAGCCGGCGTGGGTTGTGGCCAGGGCGGTGGTGTGGAAATCGTGCTGGGGATCGGTCGCGCCGTCGCTCAACAGATGCCAGCATTCGGAGAGCACGGCGCCCAGGCGCGGCTCGTCCTCCGAGTGCCAGATATCCAGATTCGTTCCCACCAAGACAATTCCCCCTGTGCGGGCTGTTATTACGGCTCAGTCTAGTCGCCGGGGGCGCCGGCGCAAATGCTTTCCGGCCCAGCATGAGGCCGGGGACGCGGCCGGGGATGACGCTGCCGCCTTTGCGATGAGTCATTCGGATACGAGCGTTGACCGGCTAAGCTGTTGAGGTGAAAAGGACGGTCCGGACAGCGGGGGCGGGAGACCATGCGCATTGCCACCTTCAATCTGGAAAGCCTCGATCTGCAGCCGGGCGGCGAGGCGGCCTTCCGGCAGCGTGCTGCGGTGCTGCGGCCGCAGCTCGAGGCTTTGCAGGCTGACATTCTTTGTTTGCAGGAGGTCAACGGTCAGCATGTCGCCGGCCGCGACCCTGGCTCCGGGGCCGGCTCAGGCAAGCCGGGCCGCGCCTTGACGGCGCTGACGCGCCTGCTGGCCGAGACGGCCTATGACGGTTTTCATCTGGTCGCCAGCGCCGGCCGCGCGGGCCACGGCGTCGCCGACGTCCACAATCTGGTGATCCTCAGCCGCCGTCCGGCCCACCGCAGCGAGGCGTTGCGACACCGTCTGGTGCCGCCGCTGCCCTACCATGCCGTCACCGCCCGGCCGGAACACACCGGCGCCCTCACCCTGGAATGGGACCGTCCGCTGCTGCACGCGGCTTTCGAGACTGGGGCTTTCGGAAATGGGGGCGGCGGGACGCTGCACGTCATCAACCTGCATCTGCGCAGTCCGCTGGCGGCGCCGATCCCCGGCCAGAAGCTGTCAGCGGAGTCCTGGGGTTCGCTGGCCGGCTGGGCCGAAGGGGCCTTCACCGCCACGATGAAGCGCAGCGGCCAGGCCCTGGAGGCCCGCCTGCTGGTCGAGCGGATTTTCGATGCGGAGCCCGGTGCGCTGATCGCCGTCTGCGGCGATCTCAACGCGGGCGAGGAGGAGACGCCGTTGCGCATCCTGCAGGCGGCGGCGGAAGACAGCGGCAATCCGGCGCTGGCAAATCGCGCGCTGGAGGCCCTGGAAGGACGCCTGCCGGCGGCGCGGCGCTACACCGTGCTGCACAAGGGGCGCCGGCGCATGCTCGATCACATCCTCTGTTCGCCGGGTCTCGCCGCGCGCTGCCGCACGGTCATCGCCGACAACGAACATCTGCCCGACGAGGAGTCGATGGCCGACGACGATCCGCGCTCCAACCACGCGCCGCTGGTCGCCGAGTTCGATCTTTGAATCGGGAACGCGCAAACACCACTGTCGTCCCGGGACTTGACCCCGGGACCCATGGGCGTCTGCCTATGCGAAGTGTTGGCTGAGTAGAACCGGCAATGGATCCCGGCAACAAGTGCCGGGATGACATCTTCATTTCCAATGAGGCCATGTCTTCGAGGCCATGTGTTCGAGGCCATGTGTTCGGGGCCATGTGTTCGTGGCCAGGTCGTCGACTGCCTCAAGCCGCCTTCAGGCTCTCGCGATTGTGCGGCGCGCCGAAATCGATCGCCGGGCCCTTGGGCACGATGCCGCTGGGGTTCACCGTCGGGTGGCGTTAGTAGTAGTGGTGCTTGATGTGGAACAGGTCGACGGTTTCGGCGACGCCCGGCGCCTGATAAAGCTCGCGGGTGTAGTTCCACATGTTTGGATAGTCCACGAGGCGGCGCAGGTTGCACTTGAAATGACCGTGGTAGACGGGATCGAAGCGCACCAGCGTGGTGAACAGGCGCCAGTCCGCCTCGGTGATCTGCGACCCGGCCAGATAGCGTTGGCGTGACAGCCGTTCTTCCAGATCGTCGAGGGTGGCGAAGAGGGCGTCGAAGGCCTTCTCGTAGGGCTCCTGCTTGGTCGCGAAGCCGGCCTTGTAGACGCCGTTGTTCACGGTGTCGTAGACGGTCTCGTTCACAGAGTCGATCTCGCCGCGCAGCGCCTTGGGATAGAAGTCCAGCGTCGAGCCGGTGATCCCGTCGAAGGCGCTGTTGAACATGCGGATGATCTCCGCCGACTCGTTGCTGACGATGGTGCCCTGCTGCTTGTCCCACAGCACCGGCACGGTAACGCGGCCGGTGTAGTCGGGCTTCGCCGTCGTGTAGACCTGGTGCAGCTTGGCGGCGTTGTTCACCGGATCGGCGACGACGCCCCGGCCGTCCTGGAAGGGCCAGCCCTCCTCGCCCATGTGCCAGTGCACCACCGACAGGGAGACGAGGTCTTCCAGTCCCTTCAGCTTGCGGAAGATCAGCGTGCGATGCGCCCAGGGGCAGGCGAGGGAGACGTAGAGATGGTAGCGCCCGGCCTCCGCCTTGAAGCCGCCGTCGCCTTGAGGGCCCGCGCTGCCGTCGGCGGTGACCCAGTTGCGAAAGACGCTGTCCTGGCGTTCGAAGCGGCCACCCGACTTCTTGGTGTCGTACCACTTGTCGTGCCATTGGCCGTCGATCAGCAGTCCCATCGTCTGTCTCCTCTCGTCGGTTCCGTGTTCAGCTGACGTCGGCGAGCAAAATCTCCGCATCGTCGGTCGCGGCGATCTCGACGGTTTCGACGTCCTGCAGGGCGACGCCGTCGCGGGCGTTCACCGCTTTGCCGTTCACCGTCAGGCTGCCGGTGGCCGCCACCAGGTAGGCCTTGCGGCCCGGCGCCAGGCTGTGGGTCACCGACTGCCCGGCCTTCAGGGTGGCGCCCAGGATGGCGGCGTCCTGATGGATCGGCAAGGCGTCGTCATCGTCCTTGCGGCCCGAGGCGAGAGGCACCAGTTGGCCCTCGCGCCCGGCCTTGGGGAAGCTGCGGGTTTCCCACCGCGGAGCGACACCATGCACCGCCGGCTCGATCCAGATCTGGAAGATCTGCGTCGGCTCGTCTTCCTTGTTGAACTCGGCATGTATGATGCCGGTTCCCGCCGACATCACCTGGATATCGCCGGCCTCGGTGCGGCCGACGTTGCCCAGGTGGTCCTCATGGGTGATCGCGCCTTTGCGGACGTAGGTGATGATCTCCATGTCGCGGTGGCCGTGCCGGTCGAAGCCGGTGCCCGGGCGGATGGTGTCGTCGTTCCACACCCGCAAGGGCCCCAGGCCCATGCGCCTGGGGTCGTGGTAGTTGGCAAAGCTGAAGTGATAACGCGCCGACAGCCAGTCGTTTTCGAAACGCCCCAGGCCGTCGAAAGTCTTGATCTCCATCATCACGAAAACTCCTCTGCGGCCGCCCGCGATCAGGCGGCCAGTTTAGAAGCGATTTCGGCCACATGACGCCCCTGGAAGCGCGCCATGGTCAGTTCCTTCTCGCTCGGCTGCCGGCTGCCGTCGCCGGCGGCGATCGTGGTGGCGCCGTAGGGCGAGCCGCCGGCGATTTCGTCCAGGGTCATCTGCTCCTGGCAGCTGTAGGGCAGGCCGACAATGACCATGCCGTGGTGCAGCAGGGTGGTGTGGAAGGAGACGAGGGTGGTCTCCTGGCCGCCGTGCTGGGTGGCGGAGGACGTGAAGACGCTGCCGACCTTGCCGATCAGCTTGCCTGCCGCCCACAGGCCACCGGTCTGGTCGAGAAAGCTGCGCATCTGCGAGGCGGCGCTGCCGAAGCGCGTCGGCGTTCCGAAGATGACCGCGTCGTAGTCGGCCAGCTCGTCCGGTTTGGCGATGGGGGCTTCCTGGTCCAGTTTCATGCCGGCCTTCCGGGCGGCGTCTTCGGACATCAGTTCCGGCACCCGCTTCACGGTGACCTCCACGCCGTCGACGCCGCCGGCGCCCTCGGCGACGGCCTTGGCCATGGTCTCGATGTGGCCGTAGCTGCTGTAGTAGAGGACGAGAACTTTGGTCATGGCTGGAATTCCCCTGTGATGCCTGGTGGCTGCCGGAGCCCGGCGGATTCGATAGGTGATAGATAATTGCTTCCTGATCAGGTAGTAATAGGCAGATTTGGAACAATATTGTTTCCTGAAAGAAACAGTTTCATGCCCCGCCTGGACGCCATGGAGGTCTTCGCCGAGGTCGTCGACGCCGAGGGTTTCTCGGCGGCGGCGCGCAACCTCGGCCTCAGCAAATCGGCGGTTTCCAAGCAGGTCGGCCGCCTGGAAGACCGCCTCGGCGTGCGCCTGCTGAACCGCACCACCCGGCGCCTGTCGCTGACCGAGGCGGGGGCGACCTTCTACGCGGCCTGTCGGCGCGTCCTCGACGAGGCGGAAACTGCCGAGCGCGCGGTCGCCAACCTCTCGGAGGCGCCGCGCGGCCTCCTGAAATTGAACGCGCCGATGTCCTTTGGGTTTCTCCATCTGGGCCATGCCATCCCCGGCTTCCGCGACCGCTATCCGCAGATCACCCTGGAAGCGGCGATGAACGACCGTTTCGTCGATCTGGTCGAGGAGGGCTACGACGTCGCCCTGCGCATCGGCGACCTGGCGGATTCCAGCCTGCTCGCCCGCCGCCTCGCGCCCTGCCGCGCGGTGCTCTGCGCCAGCCCGGATTATCTCGACCGCCACGGCCGTCCCCGGCGGCCGGAGGATCTCGCTGGCCATCACTGTCTGCTCTACGCCAACCAGGCAAACCCGCGGGAGTGGACCTTGCGGGGACCGGCCGGCCCCAGGGCCGTGAAGGTCGACGGGCCCCTGGTCGCCAACAACGGCGACGTGCTGTGCGGCGCCGCCGTGGGCGGCATGGGGATCACCCGGCTGCCGACCTTCATCGTCGGCGACCATCTGCGCGCCGGCCGCCTGGAGGTGGTGCTGCCCGGCTTTCCACCGCCCGAGCAGGGTATCCACGCGGTCTACCCGCATAGTCGCAACCTGTCGGTCAAGGTGCGCGTCTTCGTCGATTTCCTCGCCGAGTACTTCGGCCCCGAGCCCTACTGGGACGAGGGGCTGGACAGGCTGATGGGGCCGTCGGCACCGGATGTCTAGGAAACGCGAAGGGGCAGGCGGGCAATGAAGGCTATTCCCCTGCGCCGCACTGTGCTATTTACCCGGAGTTAATGCCCCGGCTGGTAAAGAGATTCCATGATCGACCAGGCCCCTCAGCAGGAAACACTGCGACGACGACGTTGAACCCCGCGCTTTTCGCGCGCGCTTCAGCCTGCAGTTTTTTCACGCCGTACTCGGATGCGGCCTGCCTGGAAAAAAGATCATGAGCTTCACCATCGTGCCCGAGCGGCCCGACGACGCCACCCTCATCGCCCCTCTTCTGGACCGGACCTTCGGTTTCGACCGCACCCGCAAGACCGTCTACCGGCTGCGCGAGAACCTCGACCCTCTGCCCGGGCTGTGCTTCTCGGCGGTCGCCGGCGACGGTGGCTTCTTCGGCTCGATCCGTTACTGGCCGATCGACATCGCCGGCACGCCGGCCATCCTGCTGGGGCCGCTGGCGGTCGAGCCCGCTCTCCAGGGCCGCGGCATCGGCAAGGCGCTGGTGCGCCACAGCCTGCAGGCGGCCGAAGACGCCGGCCACCGGATCTGCGTGGTGGTGGGCGATCCCAACTACTACCGTCCCTTCGGATTCCTGCCGGCCTCGGGTCATGGCCTGCTGCTGCCTGGCCCGGTCGAGCCGGAGCGTTTCCAAGTGAAGGAACTTGCGCCCGGCGCCTTGAAAGGCGTTCACGGCGTCAGCGGCCGGGGCAAGCCGGAGGTTCAGGAGGTGGAGCGTCCGGCGGCGGAGAAACCCGCGCGCCGGAGGGGCGTTCGCCGCGCCACCGGCTGACTAGCATTCCCTATTTCCGCAAAGGGAGAGGGCCCCTCGGCGTCAGGGGTTCATCTGCCATATGGCGAAATTCAACGCACCGGCGTAGCCCAGCCACAGCAGGTAGGGCAGGAACAGCCAGCTCGCCGCCCGGCTGACGCGCGAGAAGGCGAGGGTGGTCAGCACTACGGCGACGAACAGCGCACCCAGGCAGATCAGGCCGAGCAGGGGATTGCGTTGGCCGAAGAAGGAAAACGACCACAGCACGTTGATGACCAGCTGGCCGAAGAACAGGGTCAGCGGCAGGCGCGCTTCACCGCGCTCGGCGGTCTTCCACACCAGCCAGGCGGCAATCCCCATGGCCAGGAACAGCAGCGACCAGGCAACCGGGAAGACCACGTCGGGGGGCGTCCAGTCCGGCTTGGCGAGGCCGCGGTACCAGCTTGCCAGGGCCGGCTCGGTGATCGCCGCGCCCAGCCGCCCGACGGCCAGGCAAATGATCACGAAGACAAGCAGCATAATCGGGCTCGTCAGCGGAGCCCTGTGCCGTGAATGATGCATTGTCGGTTGATTGCCCCTCAGCGTCCTTCCCGTTGCCATGCTAATACCGCAGCCGCGAGGCTGAGGCAAAGCACCAGCAGGGCCGGCAGCACCGGAATCTGCAGGACGCCGGTCACCACGAAGCCCTCGCCGCGCTTCAGGCCCAGCCAGTCGCGCCCGAAGCGGTCGCGGTCGGCGGCGACCTTGCGCAGGCTCGGCAGGGCGGCATCGGCAAGGCGCCGAACGGTGCCGCCGCTGGCCTTCACCAGCGGTTCGGCCAGGGCGCCGGTGGAACGCGGATCGCGCAGTTCCAGCGGATTCAGGGGGCCGACGGCGGCCAACGCGGTCAGCGTGCCGTCGGTGATGTGATACAGCCCGTTGGCCTCGGCGGCGAGGGTCGCCGTGCTGCGCCCGGCGTCGGCGGGGCTCAGCGTCAGCTTCTGCGTTTCGCCGGAGGGCAGGGTGACGGTGATTTCCGGCTGCGCGATGGACAGCGAACGGCGGGTGACGGTCAACTGGCCACCGCGCACCTGGGCCCGCAGATCTTCCTCCTCCAGGTCCGGCTCCTTCATCAGCCAGTGGGAGATGCGGCGCAGCAGTTCGGCCTGCGGCCCGCCGCCCTCGAAGCCGCGCGACCACAGCCACATGTGGTCGCTCATGATCTGCGCCACGCGGCCCTCGCCGAAGCGGTCGAGGATCAGCAGCGGGCTGTTCTGGACGCCCTGCATCAGGATGTTGCCGCGGATGGTGTCGCCCTCGATCTGGCGGAACCAGCGGCCCCAGGTCGGCGCCGTGCCCGGCGCGCCGCCGCCGTCCAGCCCGGCGGTCACCGGGTGGCGGCTACCCAGGTCGGTAACCTGCGGCTTGAAACCGGCTTCGAAGATCTGGCCGGTGGGCTCGGCCGGCAGTACGCGGCCCAGCGGCGTACGGTACAGCGACAGCGGCGTGGCGAAGGTCGGCCCGTTGGCCTCCAGTAGGGCGCCCCCCTTTTCGACATAGTTGGCGACGTTTTCCAGGTAGATGCTGGGCAGTACGCCGCGCCGCCGGTAGCGGTCGAAGATGATCAGGTCGAACTCGTCCAGCTTCACCTCGAACAGCTCGCGGGTCGGGAAGGCGATCAGCGACAGCTCGCGGATCGGCGTGCCGTCCTGCTTTTCCGGTGGCCGCAGGATGGTGAAGTGCACCAGATCGACCGAGGGGTCTGACTTCAGGATGTTGCGCCAGGCGCGCTCGCCGGCGTGCGGTTCGCCCGACACCAGCAGGACGCGCAGGCGGTCGCGCACGCCGTTCACCACCACCGCGGCGCGGTTGTTGGCCAGGGTCAGTTCCTCGGGGCCCGGCTGCACCTCGATCTCCAGCACCGCCGGGCCGCGGTGATCCAGCTCGAAGGTCATCTGCTCTTCGACGC
Organism: Kiloniellaceae bacterium; assembly: GCA_050043265.1. Lineage (GTDB taxonomy): Bacteria > Pseudomonadota > Alphaproteobacteria > Kiloniellales > Kiloniellaceae > Pelagibius. The sequence goes on along the minus strand of JBHJIR010000112.1, from coordinate 15,879 downwards.
CGATGCGCGCGTCGATGCCCTGCCTGGCGACACCGTCCTGGCGCAGCACCACCCGGGCGGGCGCGCCGCCGGGCCCGGCCGGCAGGTCGTCGACCCGCAGGGTCAGAGTCAACTGGTCGCCGACGATGCCGAAGCTGGGGGCCTTGGTGATGGTCAGGCGGCGGTCGCCCTCGTCGGGCCGCCCGGTCAGCAGCAGGTGCACCGGCGCCTCGATGCCCAGGCTCTCCACCGACTCCGGCAGGTCGTGGATCTGGCCGTCGCTGACCAGGATGACGGCGGAGACGCGCTGGCGCGGCACCTTCGCCAGGGCCTGGCGCAGCGGCGTAAACAACCGGGTGCCCTCCACGTCGGGGGCGCCCTTGATCTCGCCGGCGCGGATCAGCCGCACCTCGGTGTTGTCCAGCGCGCCGATCTGCGCCAGCAGGTGGGTCACCGCCTGTTGGGTCTGGCTGCCGCGGTCTTCGATCTGCTGGCTGGTGCTCTCGTCGGCGACGACGAACACGACATCGCTCAGCGGATCGCGCTGCTCCTCGATGATCGAGGGGTTGGTCAGCGCGGCCAGCAGCACCGCGAAGGCGCCGGCCCGCCACCACACGCCCGAGGCCCGGCGCCACAGCGCCAGGCCCAGCAGCACCAGCGCGACGGCGGCCAGCGCCCCGATCAGCCAGATCGGCAGCAGCGGCGCCCACTGCACGGTCAGCGCATTCATGGCTCCGCTCCCCTCACAGACCCGTCCCCATCCTGCCCCGTCCCCGTCATTGACCGAGCCGCTCCAGGATGAAGGGGATGTGCACCTGGTCGGCCTTGTAGTTGCCGGTCAGTGCGTACATCACCAGGGTGATGCCGAAGCGGTAGGCCATTTCGCGCTGGCGCGGGCCGCCGGGCACCACGGCGTTCAGCGGGCGGCCCAGTTCATTCACCGCCCAGGCGCCGGCCCAGTCGTTGCTGCCGATCAGGATCGAGGCGACGCCGTCGTTGACGTTCTCGTTCGGCGCCTCCAGCCACAGGGTGCCGCCGACGAAGCGGCCGGGGAAGTCCTCCATCAGATAGAACGACTTGCGCAGCACGTGGTCGGTCGGCACCGGCGCCAGCGGCGGAATGGTGATGCCACGGGTGAGGCGCTGCAGGTCCTGGGTGCCGCGGCTGCCGCCGCCGAAGATCTGGGCGCCGGCACTGGCCTCGCGCAGGTCGAACAGGATGGTGCCGCCGTGCGCCAGAAAGCTGTTCACCTGGTCGACCTGTTCGGTGGCGAGGGTCGGCTGGGTGGCGGTGATCGGCCAGTAGACCAGCGGGAAGAAGGCCATGTCGTCGCGCCCCAGGCGGATGCCCAGCGGCGGGCCGGCCTCCACCGAGGTGCGCCGTTCCAGCACCCGGGTGAGGCCCAGCAGGCCGGCGCGGCTGAGCTCGTCGACCGCGTCGTCGCCGGTCACCACGAAGGCAAGGCGGGTCATCTGGGTCGCTTCCAGGGCGCGGGCCTCGTTGCTCTCCTGCGCCGTGGCGGGGGGCACCAGCACGCTGGCGGCGAGGAAGAGGCCGAGGCAGAGTGCCGCCGCGGTCGCCGCGCCCTGCCTGCCTCTCTGCCCACCGGGGCTGTTCGGCCGCAGCAGGCCGCGCAGCGCCAGCGAGATCAGCAGGTCGGCCAGCGCCAGGATCAGCGCCGCAGCCAGCAGCCAGGGCTTCAGGTCCCGCTCCGGGCTGTCGTGGTACAGCCCGGCCGTGACCCCGGCGGGCAGGCGGCCCAGCGGCGCCAGTTCCGGCACGAAGCGGCTGAGATTGTGCGCCTGGCGCAGGCTGTCGTTGCCGTAATAGCCCGGCGGGTGGCGCGGCCCGATGGGGCTGGCGTTCTCCTCGCTGGTGTCGAGGGCCAGCACCGTGGCCGGCGGCGCGCCGAGGCTGCCGAAGCCGTCCATGATCTCCAGCGGCGGCAGGGCCTGGCCGCCGCCGCCGCTGTCGACGCCCTGGCTGACCGCCATCACCCGGCGCAGCATCTCGACGAACAGGCCGGAAATCGGCAGGTTCGACCAGTCGGTATTGGCGGTGGTGTGGAACAACACCAGCCAGCCGTCGCCGCGCCGTGCGGCGGTGACCAGCGGCGTGCCGTCGGTCAGCCGAGCCCAGGTCTTGTCGCCGAGATCGAGCGAGGGTTCGGCCAGTACCTGGCGGCGGATCACCACATCGTCGGGCAGTGCCAGTTCGGCGAAGGGGCTGTCGGCCCCGAAGGGCGCGAGGCGTGCCGGTGTATCCCAGGTCAGGGCGCCGCCCAGGGTGCGGTCGCCGCCGCGCAGGCGCACCGGCAGCAGGTCGTCGCCTCCTGCCGCCTGGCCGGCACCCTGGCTCGCCGGAGCGGCGCTGTGCGGCCCGGCGAAGCGCAGCAGCAGGCCGCCGCGCGACACCCAGGCGCCGACCTGACTGCGCTCGTCCGCGCTGAGGATGACGCTGTCGGGCACCGCGAGCACCGCGATCTGGCGTTGCAGCAGGTCGCCGACGGTTCCCTTGCGCAGTTCGGTGAAGGGCTGCAGCGCGCTTTCCAGATAATAGCTCTCGCTGAGCAGCGGCTGTGCCTCCTGGTCGGTCCCCTCGACCACCAGGCCGACCGGGCGGCGGCGCCAGCGTTCGTCCAGCAGCACGGTGGCACCGGCGGTGGTCTCGCCTTCGATGGACAGCAGGGCGATGCGGTTGCGCATCTCGGTCGGCAGGTCGAGCAGCGCGCGCGCCTCCGTCTCGCCGGGCTCGAAGACCAGCGGGACCTTGGTGACAATGCGCCCGTCGCCGGCGATGGCCAGCACGGCGGCCTCGCTGGGGCCTTCCGGGCCGGCGCGCAGGGCGCGGGCGACCAGATCGACGCCTTCGGTGGCCGGCGCCAGTGCCAGGCGGGCGAGGCCGTCGCCCTCCTCGCGCAGCACCCGCAGGCTGCCCAGCTTCTGCAGCGCCGCGGCCAGGGCGGTGCTGTCGGGGCTGGCGAGGCCGTCGGACAGCCACACCACGTTGGCGGCGCCCGGCAGCTCGAGGTCCGCCACGGCGGCCACCGCGGCGCTGTGATCGGCCGGCCAGGGTTTCGGTTTCAGGCCCTGCAGCAGGCGCCGCGCCTCGGTGGCGGACAGCAGGCCGCTCGCCTCGGGCGGTGTGTCCTGGGCGCCCGGCGCCGTGGTCAGCACCACCACCGCGCGGTCCTCGCGCTCGGCCTGGGCCAGCAGGCTGGCGGCGGCGATCTGGCGCGCCGGCCAGAACCGCGCGGCGGCCCAGCCGTCGTCGACCACCAGCACCAGCGGGCCGCTGCCGGCCAGCCGCGCCTGCGGATTCAGCAGCGGCTGGGCCAGCGCCAGGATGATCAGGGTAACGATCAGCAGGCGCAGCAGCAGCAGCCACCAGGGCGTGCGCGCCGGGGTCTCTTCCGGCGCCTTCAGGCCGGCCAGCAGGCGGATGGCGGGAAACGCCATGCGACGCGGCGCCGGCGGCGTCAGGCGCAGCAGCAGCCACAGCACCGGCAGGCCGATCAAGGCAAGCAGCAGCCAGGGCTGGGCGAAAGCGATCAGGCCGAAGTTCATCATGTCACGGCCTGCGACAGCGTGGTGTAGAGCCGCAGCAGCGCCGCCTGCGGCGGCTGCTCGCTGCGGTGGAAGTCGCAGGTCCCGCCCAGCGCGCGGCAGATGTCGCGCAGGCCCTCGCGCTGTGCCTGCAGGCGGCGGGCATAGTCGCCGCGCACGGCTTCGACGCGTGACACCAGCCAGGAGTCTTCCTGTTCCAGGCCATCGAAGCGCACCCGCCCGTCATAGGGCAGACTCTCCTCGGCCGGGTCGAGCACCTGCAGCAGTGCGCCGCGCTGGCCGCTGCCCCCGTAGTAGCGCAGCGCCTTGTTGATGTCGTCCAGCGGTGCCAGGAAATCGCTGATGAAGACCAGTTGTGCTGATCGCGGCAGCGGCTGCGCCGGCGGCAGGTTGGCACTGTCTTTATTGGCGTCTTGGCCGGGGATCGCTTCTTTGGCGGTCGCCTGGGCGCTGTCCATCAGGGTGGCGATCTTGGTCAGCGTCGCCCGGCTCGCCGCGGGCCTGAGTCCGGAGCCGAGCAGCGCGACGTGCTCGCCGCCGCGCATCAGCAGCGCCGACAGGGCCAGCGCCAGCAGGTCGGCGCGCTGCCGCTTGGTCTGGTGGTTGCGGTCGGAGGTCCAGTTCATCGACGCCGAAGTGTCGCGCCAGATCCACACCGACTGGGCGGCTTCCCATTCCATCTCGCGCACGAAAACCATGTCGGACTTGGCCGACTGGCGCCAGTCGATCGACTGCGGCTGGTCGCCCAGGTCGTAGTGGCGGTACTGCCAGAAGGTTTCCCCCGTGCCGACGCGGCGGCGGCCGTGTACCCCCTGCGCGACCGTGGCCGCGACCCGATCCGCGGCCACCAGCAGGGGCGGCAGGGTGGCGGCCAGTTGCTCGGCGCGATGCCGCAGCGGGAGGGGCGCTGTCATAGGCCGGTCGGGAACTCCGGGACCGTTACACGTAAGGCGCGGCGAGGTGGGCGATGATGTGGTCCAGCGTGACGCCGTCGGCGCGCGCCGCAAAGCTCAGGGCCATGCGGTGCTTCAGCACGGGGCGGGCCAGTGCGATGACGTCGTCGACCGAGGGTGCGAAGCGGCCGTCCAGCAGCGCGCGGGCGCGCACCGCCAGCATCAGGGCCTGGCTGGCGCGCGGGCCGGGGCCCCAGGCGACCTGGCTGCGCACCTCTTCCAGCTCGCTCGATTCCGGGCGGCCGTTGCGCACGATGGCCAGGATGGTCTCGACCACGCTTTCGCCGACCGGAACCCGGCGCACCAGTCGCTGCACCGCCATCAACTCGTCGGCGCTCATCACCGCCTTGGCCGCGCTTTCGCGCAGGCCGGTGGTTTCGATCAGCATCTGCCGTTCGGCGTCGATCTCTGGATAGCCGACGTCGATCTCCATCAGGAAGCGGTCGAGCTGCGCCTCGGGCAGCGGATAGGTGCCCTCCTGTTCCAGCGGGTTCTGCGTCGCCAGCACGTGGAACGGCGCCGGCAGGTCGTGCGGATGGCCGGATACGGTGACGCGGCGTTCCTGCATCGCTTGCAGCAGGGCCGACTGGGTGCGCGGGCTGGCGCGGTTGATCTCGTCGGCCATCAGCAGCTGGCAGAACACCGGGCCGGGGATGAAGCGGAAGGCGCGGCGGCCGGTTTCGCTCTCCTCCAGAACCTCGGAGCCGAGGATATCCGCCGGCATCAGGTCCGGCGTACACTGCACACGCTTGTCGTCCAGGCCGAACACGGTGCCCAGGGTTTCCACCAGGCGGGTCTTGGCCAGGCCGGGCACGCCGATCAGCAGGCCGTGGCCGCCGGCCAGCAACGTGATAAGAGTTTGATCGACCACCTGTTGTTGGCCGAAAATGACACGGCCGATAGACTGGCGTACGAGGCGGAGCTTATCGCCGAGCTCTTCGATCTGTTCGGCAAGCTTGGCATCGGTGGCGTCGTCGGCGGAGAGGGTGGGCGTCGTCACGGGACAGCATCTCCCAGCTGTTTGAAGGGCCGGTGGGCACTTACCCGCGGGCGGGTCGCAACCAACCGCACGATCTAACGATTAAAGATAAGTCTTTCCATGCCCGCTGACCAGTCGCCAAGACAGAGAGACTTTCCGCCGCTGCGGGAGACCCCCGGCGATTCGGGGTCTTACGACATTCGCATCGCCCGCGACGGCACCTGGTTCCACGAGGGCGGGCGGATCGGCCGCAAACCCCTGGTCAGGCTTCTTGCCTCGGTTTTGTGGCGAGACGATGGCGGGATTTACTGGCTGCAGACGCCGGTGGAAAAAGGCCGCATTCAGGTCGAGGACGCCCCTTTTACCGCGGTTGAACTTTCCGTGAAGGGCGACGGGCGCGGCCGGAGTCTCGCCTTCCGCACCAATCTCGACGACTGGGTGGAGGTCGATTCGGCGCATCCCCTGCGGGTGGCGGAAAACCCTGAAAACGGCGATATCAGCCCCTATATCCTGGTACGCGGCCGCCTGGAGGCGCTGATCCTGCGGCCGGTGTACTATGAACTGGCCGAACTGGCGGAGGCGCCGCCTGCCGATGTGGCGGCGAAGCTGGCCTTGGCGGACGATTGCCTTGGCGTATGGAGCCATGGTGTGTTTTTTCCTTTGGGATCGGCGCGATGAAGCGGCAAAGCAGGCCCCCTGGTACTGACGTGGCGGCCATGAAGTGGCGGGCGGACGAGTTGCTGGCGCGGCTGGCCGGCCTGCCGGCGCCGGGCACCCGCGGTGCGCCGGAGGCTCCCGGATTGGCTGGTCCCGGACTGGCCGGTCCCGAGCCGGTCGCTGGCGAATCGGCGGCCGGCCCGCTGCGGGGCGACCACGACCTCAATCCGGAACTCAACCCCCAGGTCTACGATCCCGGCCGCCCGCTGCGTGACGCGGCGGTGCTGGTGCCGATCATCGACCGGCCGCGCGGACTGACCGTGCTGCTGACCCGGCGCAGCAAGGATCTGCCGGATCACCCGGGGCAGATCAGCTTTCCCGGCGGCGGCATCGACCCCGGCGACGCCGATGCCGAGGTGGCGGCCCTGCGCGAGGCCCACGAAGAGGTCGGCCTGGCGCCGCGTCATGTCAGCGTGATCGGCCGGCTGGATACCTATCTGGTGCGCACCGGCTTCAGTGTGGTGCCGGTGGTCGCTCTGCTGCATCCGCCCTTCGATCTGCGGGCCGAGGCGGGCGAGGTGGACGAGATCTTCGAGGTGCCGCTGGGCATTTTCCTCGATCCCGCCAGCCGGGTGCTGCACAGCCGCGTGTTCCGCGGCGCCGAGCGCTTCTTCTATGCCTATCCTTACGGCGATTATTACATCTGGGGGGCGACCGCCGGTATCCTCTCCAATCTCAGCGAAGTGCTGCGCGCCGCTGACCTGATGGACTCTTAGGAGAGGCTTATGCTGAGGGTCCTGCTCACCGTCCTGCTGCCGTTGGCCGCGCCCTTCCTGTTTTACATCGGCTGGGTCTGGCTGGTGCGCCATAAGGTCAGGGGCGGCGAACTGGAACTCGACTGGCGGGCGTCGCCCTGGCCCTGGATGCTGGCGCTGGGGGTCTGCTGGGCGCTTGCCGGTCTGTTCTACATCTACTTCACCACCGGTTATCCGGCGGGCACCGAACTGGCGCCGCCGGCCCTGGTCGACGGCGTCGTGGTGCCGAGCCACCCGGTACCCTGACCCGGCGCCTGACCTGGCGGCTCACCTGGCGCCTCACCTGGCGTCGGTCCGGCGCGGCGGGTCACACCGGTTGCAAGCGGCGGCGTGGCTCGGCAGGCTGGCGATAGTTCGTTAGGCCGATGGTTCGTTTGGATGAGGCGTTAGCCGGAAGGATTTCATGACCGCAGCCGGCACCACAGAGCGGCTCGCGCCGCAGGCCTGGATGACCGCGGCGGAAACCCGCGCGGTGATCGCGGCGCTGACGGCGCAGGGATCGGAGGTCCGTTTCGTCGGCGGCTGCGTGCGCGACGCGCTGGCCGGACGCCCGGTGAAGGACGTCGACCTGGCGACGCCGGACCGCCCGGAAAAGGTCATGTCGTTGCTGCAGGCCGCCGGCATCAAGGCCATCCCGACCGGGCTCGACCACGGCACCGTGACCGCCGTGGCCGGCCACCACCCCTTCGAAATCACCACCCTGCGCCGGGACGTGGAGACCGACGGGCGCCGCGCCAAGGTCGCCTTCACCGACGATTGGCAGGCCGATGCGGCGCGCCGCGATCTGACCTTCAACGCCATGTCCTGCGGGCCGGACGGCACCCTCTTCGATCCCTTCGGCGGCCGCGCGGATCTGGCGGCGGGCCGCGTGCGCATCGTCGGCGATCCGCGCGCGCGCATCCAGGAGGATTACCTGCGCCTGCTGCGCTTCTTCCGTTTCCAGGCCCACTATGGGCGGGTGCCGCCGGACCCGGCGGTCCTGGCGGTGGCGCGCGACCTGGCGCCGAGGTTGAGCGGTCTGTCGGGCGAGCGCCTGCGCAGCGAGCTCCTGCGCCTGCTCGCCGCACCAGAACCGCTGCCGGTGCTGGAAATGATGATCGGCGAGGGGCTGCTGGATGCGATCCTGCCGGAGGTTGCCGGCACCGCGGCGTTGGCCCGCCTCATGGCGCTCGGCTTGCCGGAAGGCGATCTGCCGGAGCGGGAAGACCCGGTGCTGCGCCTTGCCGCGCTGCTACGGCCCGGCGCCGCCGTCGCCCGCGCGGTGGCCCAACGCCTGCGCCTGTCCAACGCGGAGATGGCCGAGTTGGAACGGCTCGGCGCGCCCGAGGCGACGTTGGGGGAGGCGGCGGCGGTGCTGGCCCGCGGCCTCGACGACCCCGCCGTGCGCCACGCCCTGGCCACCGCCCTTTATCGTTCAGGGCCGGCAGAGGTGCGTGCCGCCCTGGTGATCGCCACGGCCCGGCTGATGGCGGCCGATCCGGCTGCGCTGGCCGGGCTGGTGGCGGCTCTGGAGATTGCCGGCGACTGGCAGGAACGCCGCTTTCCGCTGGCCGGCGCCGACGTGCTGGCGCTGGGCTATGCCAGCGGGCCCGAGGTCGGCGTCCTGCTGCGCGCGGTGGAGGACTGGTGGATCGCCGAGGACTTCGCCCCGGACCGGGATGCCTGCCTGAAACGCCTCGCCGCGGAAGCCGCGCGGCTCTCCCCGCAAGCGCCCAAAGCGCCGGGGACCTGAGGGGTCAGGGCCAGGCGGCCTCGGGCGGCAGGCTCATCAGGATGGCTTCGACGTTGCCGCCGGTCTGCAGGCCGAACTTGGTGCCGCGGTCGTACAGCAGGTTGAATTCGGCATAGCGGCCGCGGCGGAACAGCTGGTGGCGGCGCTGTTCGTCGGTCCAGGGCTCGGTCATGTGGCGGCGCACCAGCTTCGGATAGATCTCCAGGAAAGCACGGCCGACGTCCTGGGTGAAGGCGAAGTCGTCTTCCCAGTCGCCGCTGTCCAGGTAGTCGTAGAAGATGCCGCCGACGCCGCGCGCTTCGCCGCGGTGGGGGATGAAGAAGTACTCGTCGCACCACTTCTTGAATTTCGGGTGGTACGCGGGATCGTGCTTGTCGCAGGCGGCCTTGAAGGCGGCGTGGAAGTCGTCGGTGTCCTGGTCCACCGGGAACATCGGGTTCAGGTCGCCGCCGCCGCCGAACCAGGACTTGGTGGTGACGATGTGGCGGGTGTTCATGTGCACCGCCGGCACCAGCGGCGAGCGCAGGTGGGCGACCAGCGAGATGCCGCTGGCCCAGAAGCTCGGGTCCTTGTCGGCGCCGGGGATCTGCTTGGCGAACTCCGGCGAGAATTCGCCGAACACCGTCGAGGTATTGACGCCGACCTTTTCGAACACGCGGCCGCGCATCAGCGACATGACGCCGCCACCGCCTTCCGGCCGGTCCCAGGCCTTGCGCTCGAAGCGGCCCGGCGGCACCTCGGCGAAGCGCTCGGCATTGGCACCGGCCAGGTCGTCCTCCAGCGCCTCGAAGGCGGCGCAGATGTCGTCGCGCAGCGTCTCGAACCAAGCCTTGGCCCGGGCCTTGTGGGCTTCGGTGGCCGGGTGGTCTTCGGTGGCGGCGTGGTCCTGGGTATCGGGCGTTGCCTTGGGGGGCACTGTGTCGGTCATGGTCGTGTCGCTCATTTCTCGTTTTCCGGCTGTCCGTGGGCCGGAATTTCTCCCGGAGATCTGGCGCCAGACCTGCCGCCAGACTAGCCCAGACTAGCTAGGTGCCCCTCCGGGAAACCCACCCGTCTGGCGCAGCGCCTCGCCCAGCACCATGGCGCCCGCCTGGGCCACGTTCAGCGAGCGGCAGTCCGCCCGCAGCGGGATCGCCAGACGGGCCTGCGCCGCCTGATGGACTTCCGCCGGCACCCCTGCCGATTCGCGCCCCAACAGGAGAGTATCCCCGGCAGCATAGTCAAAGTCGGTGTAGGGGCAATCTCCCCCCGTGGTCAACAGCAGCAGACGGCGGCTCTCCCGCGGGCCGTCCGCCTGGGCCGGCCCGGTGGACTGGAAATCGGTCCAAAAGGCATTCCAGGAGCGGTGCCGCCGCAGGCTGGCGAGGGCGTGATAGTCCAGTCCGGCCCGCTTCAGCCGACGGTCGTCCAGCAGAAATCCGCAGGGTTCGATGATGTCCAGGCCGATGTCCAGGCAGGCGGCAAGGCGGAGCAGGGCGCCGCAGTTCTGCGGAATGTCGGGCTCATAGAGGGCGAGGCGCATGGTCGAGGTAGAACAACACTGCTAATCGGTTCAAGGAATAGGCGAATCGTATAGTCTGGCTTCGTGCTAACGCCTTTGCGTTCCCCGGAAAATTCATCTATATCGAGCCCCACAAAGGGGCGCTGAGGCGTTGGGCGCGGCAGCATGCCGCATCCCGGATGCTCTGTCGCGCAATAAGGTTTAAGTCATCTTTGGCACTTTGTTGTACCAATGGTCGGATGGCTGAGGCCTTGTTTCGCCAAGCCTCGAAAGTGGGATCGTAGGGGATAAAGACGCATGGCAGATACCGCCACTCCCGCGCAGGCCGGCTCCGGCGAAACGCGGCGCGATTTCTTGTATCTGGCCGCTGCCGGTATGGGTGCCGTTGGCGCCGCCTGTGTGGCCTGGCCGCTGATCAACACGATGAACCCCTCGGCTGAGGTTCTGGCGCTGGCATCGACCGAGGTCGATCTGGCACCGATCGAGGTCGGGCAGCGGATCACCGTGACCTGGCGCGGCAATCCGGTGTTCATCGACCACCGTACCGAAAAAGAGATTCAGTTGGCCGGCGACGTCGACGTGGCCGAACTGCGGGATCCGGAGGCCGACTCCGCGCGCGCGACCAAGCCGGAATGGCTGGTGGTCGTCGGCGTCTGCACCCATCTGGGCTGCGTGCCGCTGGGCCAGAAGTCGGGTCAGGAGCGCGGCGAATACGGCGGCTGGTTCTGCCCCTGCCACGGTTCTCACTACGATACCTCCGGGCGTATCCGCAAAGGACCCGCCCCGCTCAATCTGCCTGTGCCTCCCTATGAGTTCACCGGCGACACGTCGATCGTGATCGGGTAAGGGGAGATCAAGGGCATGAGCGGCTTTCAGACCAACAGCCGGGTGATCAAGTGGATCGAACACCGCATGCCGGTGTTCTCCTTTCTCGATCACTCGATCGGCTCCGGCTATCCGGCGCCGAAGAATCTTAGCTACATGTGGAATTTCGGCTCGCTGGCGGGCATCTCGCTGGTGATCATGATCGTCACCGGCATCCTGCTGGCGATGCAGTACACCGCGCACGTCGACATGGCCTTCGATTCCGTCGAACGCATCATGCGCGACGTGAATTCGGGCTGGATGCTGCGCTATATCCACATGAACGGCGCTTCCTTCTTCTTCATCGTCGTCTACATCCACATTTTCCGCGGGCGCTACTACGGCTCCTACAATGCGCCGCGCGAACTGCTATGGATGATCGGCGTGGGGATCCTGCTGCTGATGATGGCGACCGCCTTCATGGGCTACGTGCTGCCGTGGGGCCAGATGAGCTTCTGGGGCGCCAAGGTGATCACCAACCTGTTCTCCGCCGTGCCGGTGTTTGGCGAGAGCATCGTCACCTGGCTGTGGGGTGGCTTCACCGTCGACAACCCGACGCTGAATCGGTTCTTCGCCCTGCACTACCTGCTGCCCTTTGTCATCGTGGCTGTGGTGGTGCTGCACATCTGGGCGCTGCACACCTTCGGTTCCAACAATCCGCTCGGCATCGACCCCAAGGGCCCGCAGGACAAGATCCCGTTCCATCCCTACTATACGGCGAAGGACGCCTTCGGGATGGGGGTCTTCTTGATTCTCTTCACGGCGGTGGTGTTCTACATCCCGAACTACATGGGACATCCGGACAACTACATCCCGGCCGACCCGCTGGCGACGCCGGCGCACATCGTGCCTGAATGGTACTTCCTGCCGTTCTACGCGATCCTGCGCTCGATCCCCGATAAGCTGCTGGGCGTGGTGGCGATGTTCGGCTCTATCGCGGTGCTATTCATTCTGCCCTGGCTCGACACCTCGCCGGTCAAGAGCGGCCGGTTCCGCCCGATCTTCCGCCTTTTCTTCGTGTTGTTCATGGTGGATGCGGTGTTGCTGGGCGTTGTCGGCGCCAAGCCGGCCGAGGGTATCTGGCTGACGATTGGGCGTATTGCGACGGCTTGGTACTTCCTGCATTTCCTGGTGATTCTACCCCTGCTGGGCGTTTTCGAGCGGCCCCGGCCGCTGCCGACGTCGATCAGCAAGCCGGTCCTGAAGGGGGGCGGTGCGTCCTTTGCCGGTGCCACTGCCAAGCCGATGGAGAAAGCCTGATGCGCAAGGGATTAGTCTTCGGTTTCGCGGCCCTTGCCGCAGTCGCTTCCCTGCCGGCCGCCGGCCCTGCCGCCGCTGCCGGGGCGAACCCGCCTCTTCCGGCGATGGAGTGGAGCTTCGACGGTCCCTTTGGGACATATGACCGTCAGGCTTTGCAGCGCGGGCTTCAGGTTTACCGGGAGGTTTGCTCTGTCTGCCACGGCCTCAAATACGTGGCGTTCCGCGACCTCGCCGATCTCGGCTACAACGAGGACGAGATCAAGGCGATTGCCGCCGAGTACACCGTCACCGACGGTCCGAACGACGAGGGCGAGATGTTCGAGCGGGCGGGTGCGCCATCCGACCGGTTCCCCTCGCCATTCCCGAACGCCAAGGCGGCTGCAGCGGCCAACGGCGGTGCGGCGCCGCCCGATCTCTCGCTGATGGCCAAGGCACGGGTCGGCGGACCGACCTACATTCACGGCCTGCTGAACGGCTACCAGGATCTGGTGCCCGAGTCCGTGTTGCAGTGGATCTTCGACCACGAGACCGAGACCCGAAATCACAGGTACGAAGCCGCACTCGTCGAATATGAGGCGGCCCTTGATGCTTACGAGGATAAGGTCAAAACCGATCCGGCCGCCCGCAAGCCGATTGCGCCGACGGAGCCGGATCCGGTGACCAGCGTCGAAGACCTCGGCCTGGCGTCGACCTCGAACTTCAACGCCTACTTCCCGGGTTACGGCATCGCCATGGCCCAGCCGCTCTACGAAGACAGCGTGACCTATGCCGACGGCACGCCGGCCACGGTCGAGCAGATGTCCACCGACGTCTCCAACTTCCTGATGTGGGCCGCCGAGCCGAAGCTGGAAGACCGCAAGGAGACCGGCCTGAAGGTGCTGATCTTCCTGGTGGTCTTCACCGGCGTGCTCTACGCCGCCAAGCGCAAGGTCTGGAAGGACGTCCCTCACTAGGGACGCCTAGCCTTACGATCCTTGGAAAAGGCCGCTTCCTGATAGATCCTGGGGGCGGCCTTTTTCTTTGGTCTTCTTGTGAAGCCCGGCGCTGTCGCGTAAAGGGATTCCCTGAGGCAGCGATTTCAGGAGAGGCAGCACATGCCAGAAGGGGCGACACCCGGAACACCGCCCGGTATCCCGCCGGTCATCGGGATCATCGGCGGCAGCGGCATTTACGAGATCGAAGGGCTGAAGAACGCTGAATGGCGGGACGTTGCCTCGCCCTTCGGCGCCCCCTCCGATGCCCTGCTGTGCGGCGAGTTGGACGGCCAGCGCCTGGTCTTCCTGCCGCGCCACGGCCGCGGCCACAAGCTGCCGCCCTCGGCGGTGAACTTCCGCGCCAACATCGATGCCCTGAAGCGCGTCGGGGTCACCGAGATCCTGTCGCTGAGCGCCGTCGGCTCGCTGCGCGAGGATCTGCCGCCGGGGACCTTCGTCATCGTCGACCAGTTCATCGACCGCACCTTCGCCCGCGAGAAGTCGTTTTTCGGCCCCGGCATGGTGGCCCACGTCTCGGTGGCCGATCCGGTCTGCGGACGGCTGGGCGACCGGCTGGAGGCCGCTGCCGGCGAACTCGGCCTGCCGCATCGGCGGGCCGGCACCTACATGGTGATGGAAGGCCCGCAGTTCTCGACCCGCGCCGAGTCCCGGCTGTACCGCAGCTGGGGCTGCGACGTCATCGGCATGACCAACATGCCGGAGGCCAAGCTCGCCCGCGAAGCCGAAATTTGCTACGCGACCGTGGCGATGGTGACCGACTATGACTGCTGGCACGATGCGCACGACCATGTCACGGTGGACCAGGTGGTAAAGACCCTGTTCGACAACGCCGACAAGGCCCGCGCGCTGGTCAAGCAGGTGGTGCCGACGCTGAGCGGACGCACCGAGCCCTGTGCCAAGGGGTGCCACCACGCCCTGGACGCGGCGCTGATCACCCATCCGGAGGCGCGCGATCCGGCGCAGTTGGCCCGCCTCAACGCGGTCGCGGCGCGTGTGCTGGGCGGCTGAGGGATGGCCGGAGAGCCGGGGGAGCCGGGGGAGACAGACGATATGAATCTGGTGGCGAGCGAGAAGGCTGTTGAGGCGGCTCGGGCGATCCGCGGCATCGACCACGTGCTGGTCGGCGTGCGGGACCTTGAGGCGGCGCGCGATACCTACCAGCGGCTCGGCTTCGCCGTGTCGCCGCGCGGGCGCCACATCGGCTGGGGCACCGCCAACTACTGCATCATGTTCCCCGACGATTACATCGAGCTGCTGGGCATCGTCGACCCGGCGCAGTTCACCAACAACCTCAATCGCTTTCTGGAAACCCGCGAAGGCCTGCTGGGCCTCGCCTTCGCCAGTGATGACGTGGGGCTGGCCGAAAGCGCGCTGCGCCGCGCCGGGGTAATTCCGGGCGAGATGCGCGACCTGAAGCGCATTCTGGAGGCACCCGACGGCGAGGTCTGGCCGCGTTTCAAGCTGCTGCACATGCCGCCGGAGGCGACGCCGGGCACTTCGGCCTTCATCTGCCAGCACATGACGCCGGAACTGGTGTGGCAGCCGGGCTGGTGCGACCACCCCAACGGCGCCACCGGCATCATCGCCATGACCTCGGTGGTGAAGGACCCCTCGGCGCTGGCGATCCCCTATGCCGAGCTGTTCGGCTTTGACCGGGTGCGCGCCGGCGACGGCGTGGTGGAGGTCGACTGCGGCGGCACCTGGCTGCGCTTCACCACGGCGCAAATGCTGGGCCGCCTGCATCCGGGGCTGGTCGGCGCGCCGCGCCTGCCGACGCCGTGGATGGCGGCACTGCGCATTTCCGTCGCCGACCTCGGGCGCTGCGCCACCCGGCTGGAGCGCAACCACATGCCGGTGCACTGGGACGGCCCGCGCCTGCTGCGCGTCCCCGCCCAGGCCGCCTGCGGCGTGCTGCTGGAATTCGCTGAAGGCGCCTAGCTGCCGCGGCGGGCCTCGATCCCCAGCGCCTTGATCTTGGAATAGAGTGTGGTCGGCTTCATCGCCAGCAGGGCGGCGGCGCCGTCCTTGCCGGCGACCTTGCCGCCGGCCACCGTCAGCGCCCGCTCGATGTTTTCGCGTTCGAAGGCCGCCATCTGCGCCGCGGTCAGGAATTCGCCGTCGCCGGGCAGCCGGCGCGCCGGGCGCTGTGCCGCGGAGGTCGCCGTCTCCGCCGGGCCGCTCGGCAGATCGACGTGCAGGCGGCCGTGGCGCGCCAGGATCACCGCCCGCTCGATGACGTTCTGCAGTTCGCGGGCGTTGCCCGGCCAGGCGTAGGCGGCCAGTGTCTCGATGTTGGCATTGGTCAGCGTCGGCTTGGGCATGTTGAGCCGCGCCGCGGTGGTCTTCAGGAAATGCTCGGCGAGGATCGGGATGTCGCTGCCGCGTTCGCGCAGCGGCGTGCATTCGATCGGAAAGACGTTGAGCCGGCAGTAGAGATCCCCGCGGAAGCGCCCGGCCGCGACCTCCTGCCTCCGGTCGCGGTTGGTGGCGGCGATCAGGCGGCTGTCCACCTCGCGGGTCTTGTCCTCGCCCAGGCGCCCGAAGCGCCGCTCCTGCAGCACGCGCCCCAGCCTGGCCC
>JBHJIR010000111.1:0-45631 GCA_050043265.1 Kiloniellaceae bacterium | reverse complement strand
CCCTAGCAAAATCATTTGTAAACATACGAAATAATCTTGGCAAGCACGGGCCCTGCACGGAGTCTACAGATCCAATTCCCACTTGCGCATGAAGCTGCGGGCCAGATCGCGCCAGCCGATGTTCGTGGTGACCCCGTGATTGGCGACGCCGGTGACAAACAGGCCGCCGTCGCTCCACAACAGCACCCGGCCGCTGCGCTCCGATTCGGTCTTGCGGTCGAAATAGCGGGTGTTCTGCACCGCCCGCGCCTCGATGTTGGTGATGCAGATATCGCCGTCGTAGCGCAGGCTGACCGCCGTCAGCTGGATCCAGACGTGGGCGGCCTGCTGGATCACGATCCCCTTCTCGGTCAGCGGCTGCTGGAAGGAATCGAGAATCAGGTCGGACTCGAGCCCGCAGCCGCGGCTCTGGTCGCTCAAGGGGGCGACGGTCATCTGCACGACATTCACGTTGGCCAGCGGGCCGCCGATCACCCGCGTCTGGGTTTGTGCCGGCGTTTGGGCTTGTGCCGCTGTCTGAAATCCGGCGGCGGCCAGTGCCGCCGTCGACAGCAGGACGGCGGCGGCCAGGCGGCTTAGCAACGGTGGCATCGGCAAGTCCTCCACTTCTTTTGCAGTCGACGGCGCCGGAGTATGCCACGGGCATCCGGCGCCTTGGATTTAAAATGTCGCGGCAAGGACAGGACATCCGCGCAGCGCCGCGACGCAAGACAACGCGGGCGCGACGCCCTGGCAGAGAATCGTTAACATGATCGCCCCAGACTGACGCCGTCATTCCGTGGCGGCGGCGCCGCGATGAACCCGGACAGGGCCGGCGACGACGCACGATACCGCATGGCAGGCACTGCAGCAGGAAGGAACAAGACATGGGAAACGCCCAGGGCAAAGGCCCCTGTCCGCTAAAGCTGGCCCTGGCGGCCGGCCTGCTGCTGCTGCAGGCCTGCGCCGCCCATCTGCCGGCGCCGCCGGCCCCCGAGGCCCCCACGGTGCCGCCGGCCGGCCCGCCGGCCGCCGCGGCCCCATCGCTGGGCGGGCGCATGATCGCCGATGCCCAGGAATATCCCTGGAGCGCCCTGGGGCGCGTCAATCTCGCCGGGCAGGGCTTTTGCACCGGCATCCTGATCGGCCCGCAGCAGGTGCTGACCCAGGCGCGCTGTCTCTACGACGGGCGCGACGGGCGCTGGTTCCAGCCGCAGGAACTGCACTTCATCGCCGCCTATCAGCAGGACAACTTCCTGGCGGACTCCAGGATCGCCGATTTTACCGTCGCGCCGGGCTTCAACCCGCAAGGCGGCGTCAGCCTGGCCAACATCACCAACAACTGGGCCCTGATCACGCTGGGCGAGCCGATCGGGCATACGACGGGATGGCTCGGCCTGGAATGGGACAATGACAGCCTGAAAGCCGCTGCCGAACGGGGCCGCGCCGCCTACCTGCGCGCCGGCTACCGCAGCGACTGGCCGCACGCGGTCAGCCTGCATTTCGGCTGCGCCGAAAACGCCGCCAATGCCGTCAAGCTGTGCGAGGCGACGCCGACGGAGTTGTCCCTGCCCCGCTTCGTCGCGGTGGACGGGGAACTGCGCGTGCTGGCCGATTTCTATCTCGCCACGCCGAGCCAGGGACGCGCCCTGGCCACCCTCACGGACGCCAGCGTCAGCGGCGACCGCCTGGGCCGCGCCGCACCGCCGGCGAACGGCGGCACCGTGGGACAACAGCCGACGGCCAGCGTCGCGAAGCTGCTGGCTGCACTGGGCTATGACGTCTCCGGTGGGAACATCAACGCGGCGGCGGCGGCGTTCCGGCGCGACCACGGCCTGCCCGCCAGCAACGCGAACGACTTAACCCTGCTCGCCGCCCTGCTGAACGCGGCGCAGGCCGGCAGCCAGTGACCCGCGCCCGACGCTGATCCGCCGCGGCCTGCACAAAAGAGCGATTTCATCTCCTTGACCTAGGCAATCGCCCGACGGCAGAATCGTGGGCATGCAAAAGTTCTGGAAGTTTGTTAGGTGGCTATTGCTGGGCGTTCTCGTGGCGCCACGTTTCATTGGCTGGCCAACAGCTTTGAAACAGGCTCAGGAATCCGCCTCATTCTGGGAAGAGGTAGGGCAATGGTTGATTGCTCACGATCTCCATTTTTGGATTCCGGCACTGCTTTTGGCCGTGGGTTTTTTGATCGTAGATCTCAAGGCATATTGGCCCAGATGGTTTGATCGATTCTGGCACAATAAGGAACTGTATTCGAAGTTGATGCAGGAGCATGACGATATGCGCCCGACGAGAAGCAGCTTCTGGCGGGCTATGAATCTTATCTACACCTCCGCCACACCCAAAGAGCCAGGCGATCCGTACAATAGGCTGGATGATTTAATAGCGGCGGCCGACCCTCTCGACTCAAGAGAGGAAGGGACCACCCTCCAACACTGGGAAAACTCTCTTTCTGGTGCATCAAAAACACTGTGGGAATTCATTGCCTGGGCACATTATGCGAAAGATGAGCATGTGGAATTGCAGGATGATCCATTTGAATGCCAACGGGTAATTGCTAACTACTGGAATAAGGTCGGTGCCGCGATCTATGACGAAGGGGAGATCTCAGAAAGAAAAGTGTTTGAGCGGCACTTCCCACACCAATCTAGGCTGCTGAAACTTACCCTTTACATGGAGCGGCTCGTCGAGCTCGAGCTTAAGAGCCGCAAGCTTCGCAAACCATATGCTTTCAAAATCTATCAACGTGCAAAAGCGGTTGGCGAAACATATGAAGGTGCGCCGGTACAGAATGTCTAGCGGCATGCACCTAGACATCGAAGCGGCCCGCACGCTCGGCAAGCTGGACCAGTGCTCCAGAGAGCATCCGACCAAGGCCCACCCGAAGGCATTCGATACCCTGCTGGATGCTATGGCGAATGTGAAACCTCCAAAAAGAGGAGGTGAAGGCCGGGAAACATGAGGCCAATATTGGCGCACTGCTGGCCGCGGCATCCCGCAGCACGCGGTGATCGGCCGCACGCTGTAATCACCAAAAAAATGGGGCGGTCCTGGGACCGCCCCTTTCCAGTGCTCTGGAGGAAATGGCTGGCTGGCGCGACGTCGCCGCGCCAGCCAACCGGACCGGGCCGCAGGGTTCAGGCCCCCGACCCGGTCCTTCAGCCGTGGCTGATTACATGTTCCAGCTTTTCACCAGGGTGTCGTAGTCGATGGTTTCCGGCGCCGGCGTCTCGTTGTCGAGTTTCGCCTTCGGCGCGCCGGGCTGGTCCAGCCAGTAGGACGCATCCCTCTCTTCGTTCAGCTTGGGGCCGATGTCGCCCTGCACGCCGGCACGTTCGAGGCGGGCCAGCACCTTTTCCTGCGCCTCGCAGAGAGCGTCCATCGCTTCCTGCGGGGTCTTGGCACCGGAAGAGGCATCACCGATGTTCTGCCACCACAACTGCGCCAGCTTCGGGTAATCGGGCACGTTGGTGCCGGTCGGCGACCACTGGACGCGGGCCGGCGAGCGGTAGAATTCCACCAGACCGCCGAGGTCCGGCGCCCGCTCGGTGAAGCTGTCGTGCTGGATGCTGCTTTCGCGGATGAAGGTCAGGCCGACGTGGCTCTTCTTCACGTCCACCGTTTTCGAGGTGACGAACTGGGCGTAGAGCCAGGCCGCCTTGGCACGGTCGACCGGGGTCGACTTCATCAGGGTCCAGGACCCGGCATCCTGATAGCCGAGCTTCTGGCCTTCTTCCCAGTACGCCCCGTGCGGCGACGGCGCCATACGCCACTTCGGCGTGCCGTCGGCATTCACCACCGGCAGGCCGGGCTTCACCATGTCGGCGGTGAAGGCGGTGTACCAGAAGATCTGCTGGGCGACTTCACCCTGCGCCGGTACCGGGCCGGCCTCGCCAAAGACCATGCCGGCCGCCGCGGGCGGGGCATAGTTCTTCAGCCAGTCGATGTACTTGGTGATGGAGTAGACGGCGGCCGGGCCGTTGGTGTCGCCACCGCGGGCCACGCAGGAGCCGACCGGCTGGCTCTGGTCGTTGACGCGGATACCCCATTCGTCGACCGGCAGGCCGTTCGGGGTGCCCTTGTCGCCGTTGCCGGCCATGGACAGCCAGGCGTCGGTGAAGCGCCAGCCCAGCGACGGATCCTTCTTGCCGTAGTCCATGTGGCCGTAGCCCTTCTTACCGTCGATCTCGCGGCCGGTGAAGAACTTGGCGATGTCTTCGTAAGCCGACCAGTTGACCGGCACACCCAGGTCGTAGCCGTATTCGGCCTTGAAGTCGGCCTTGATCTGGGGATCGGTGAACCAGTCATAGCGGAGCCAGTAGAGGTTCGCGAACTGCTGGTCCGGCAACTGGTAGAGCTTGCCGTCCGGACCGGTGGTGAACGACTTGCCGATGAAGTCGTCGATGTCCAGGGTCGGCAGGGTCACGTCCTTGCCTTCGCCGTCCATCCAGTCGGTCAGGTTGCGCGCCTGCTGGTAACGCCAGTGGGTGCCGATCAGATCGGAGTCGTTGATGTAGGCGTCGTAGATGTTCTCGCCGGACTGCATCTGCGTCTGCAGCTTTTCGACGACGTCGCCCTCACCGATCAGGTCATGGGTCACGTTGATCCCGGTGATCTCGGTGAAGGCCTTGGCCAGCGTCTTCGACTCGTACTCGTGGGTGGTGATCGTCTCCGACACCACCTTGATGTCCATGCCCCGGAAGGGCTCGGCGGCCTTGATGAACCACTCCATCTCGGTCATCTGGGCGTCCTTGGACAGGGCGGAGGGCTGGAACTCGTTGTCCACCCAACGCTTGGCGGCGTCCATGTCCGCTCTGGCGGCGCCCGCGCTTACCACAATGGCAAGCACCGTCGCCGTCGTCAGTAGATATCTTTTCATGCGATATCCTCCCTCAGTGTTATTCGTTGACGACACTCAATGCGGCACTTGGCGCCGCACCTACCTAAAAACCCTTACACAAAGCGGAATACGAAAACCGCGTAGACCAGCGACACCGCCACGGCCCACCACAGTGTCGTTCCGACGAGGCCCAACCAGGCCAGGTTGATGAAGGCGCTGCCCAGAAGCGACAGGAACAGCCGGTCGCCACGGGTGGTTTCGAAACGCAGCAGGCCGATGCGCGGCGATCCGCCGGGGCGCAAAGCCTCCCAAACGCCCATCCCGATCAGCAGCGCCAGAATGACGGCGAAGAACAGCGCGGTCGGCCAGGTCCAGGCCATCCAGGAAAAATCGAGGTTCTGCAGCCAGAGCACGATGCCCGTATCCTCCATCGGCGCGTCCTCCTTAGACGCGGCCCAGGGCAAAGCCCTTGGCGATGTAGTTGCGCACGAAGTAGATGACCAGGGCGCCCGGAATGATGGTCAGCACGCCGGCCGCCGCCAGCACGCCCCAATCCAGCCCCGACGCCGAGACCGTGCGGGTCATGGTCGCGGCGATCGGCTTGGCGAAGGTGGTGGTCAGGGTGCGGGCGATCAGCAGCTCGACCCAGGAAAACATGAAGCAGAAGAAGGCGGCGACGCCGATGCCCGAGGCGATCAGCGGCACGAAGATCCGGACGAAGAAGCGCGGGAAGGAGTAACCGTCCAGATAGGCGGTCTCGTCGATTTCCTTGGGGACGCCGGACATGAAGCCTTCCAGGATCCACACCGCCAGCGGCACGTTGAACAGGCAGTGGGCCAGCGCCACGGCGATGTGGGTGTCGATCAGCCCGAAGGCGGAATAGAGCTGGAAGAACGGCAGCGCGAAGACCGCCGGCGGCGCCATGCGGTTGGTCAGCAGCCAGAAGAACAGGTGCTTGTCGCCCAGGAAGCGGTAGCGTGAGAAGGCGTAGGCCGCCGGCAGCGCCGCCGAAACCGAGATCAACGTGTTCAGCACCACGTAGATGATCGAGTTGATGTAGCCGTTGTACCACGAGGGGTCGCCGAAGATCACCGCGTAGTTGGCCAGGGTCGGGTTCTCCGGCCAGAGGGTGAAGCCCGAGAGGATCTCCTGGTTGGTCTTGAAGCTCATGTTGACCAGCCAGTAGATCGGCAGCAGCAGGAAGACGATGTAGAGCGTCGGCACCAGCCATTTCAGGCTGCGCCGCGTCGCCGTGCGGCGGCGCAGGGCGGCGCCCCGGGCATTGATCGCGGCGCCCTGGCCGCGCTCGCTGGTGACAGCGCTCATTGGCCGCCTCCCGCCGGGTTCTTGTCGGCCCCGTAGTTGGTCATCACCGTATAGAACACCCACGACAGCAGCAGGATGATGAGGAAGTAGATCAGCGACATCGCCGCCGCCGGACCGAGGTCGAACTGGCCGATGGCGAGTTTCACCAGGTCGATGGACAGGAAGGTGGTCGAGTTGCCGGGACCGCCGCCGGTCACCACGAAGGGCTCGGTATAGATCATGAAGGAGTCCATGAAGCGCAGCAGCACGGCGATCAGCAGGACCCGGTTCATCTTCGGCAGCTGGATGTAGCGGAACACCTTCCAGCGCGAGGCGCCGTCGATGCGCGCCGCCTGGTAGTAGGCCTCGGCGATCGACACCAGGCCGGCGTAGCACAGCAGCACGACCAGGCTGGTCCAGTGCCAGACGTCCATCACGATGACCGTCGCCCAGGCATCGAAGGCGTTCTGGGCGTAGTTGTAGTCAACGCCGATGGAGGCGAGGAAATAGCCCAGCAGGCCGATGTCGGCGCGCCCGAAGACCTGCCAGATGGTGCCGACCACGTTCCAGGGGATCAGCAGCGGCAGAGCCATGAGGATGAGGCAGACCGGCACCCAGAGGCCCTTGCGCGGCATCGCCAGGGCGACCGCGATACCCAGGGGGATCTCGATGGCCAGGATGATGCCGGAGAAAGCCAGGTTGCGCAGCAGGGCGTCATGGAAGCGCTCGGCCGCCAGCACCTCCTCGAACCAGACGGTGCCGGCCCAGAAGAACTGGTTCTGCCCGAAGGTGTCCTGCACCGAATAGTTCACCACGGTCATCTGCGGAATGATCGCGGTGATCGCCACCAGCACCACCACCGGCAGCACCATGAACCAGGCCTTGTTGTTGGGGGTCTTGTCCATGGCTCAGGCAGTCCCCCGCACCAGATGTGAGTCGTGATAGATCTTGAGGCGGGCCGGATCGACGACCGCGCTGGCCTCGGCCGGCACCTCGCTGCCTTCGGGCAGCACCGCGTCAAAACTGTGGCCTTGAAGCTGCGCGCGCACGATCTTGAAGCGGCCGATATCCTCCACCGCGGTGACGGTGATCGGCAGCCCGCCGGCAGCGCCCTGCCCCGCCGGCGCCAGGCGCACGAATTCCGGCCGCACGCCGACCTCGGTCTTGCCGCTCATCTTGGGATAGCGGCGGCCCAGGGTGATCTCCCGGCCGCCCAGGGTGAGCTTGTCCCCGGCGACGTCGCAGGGCAGCACGTTCATGCCGGGCGAGCCGATGAAGTAGCCGACGAAGGTATGCGCCGGGTCGTCGAACAGTTCTTCGGGCGTGCCGAGCTGCACCACCTCGCCCTCGTACATCACCACCACCTTGTCGGCGAAGGTCAGCGCCTCGGTCTGGTCGTGGGTCACGTAGATCATGGTGTGGCCGAAACGGCGGTGCAGCGCCTTCAACTCGGTGCGCAGCTGCCACTTCATGTGCGGATCGATGACCGTCAGCGGCTCGGCGAACAGGATGGCGTTGACGTCGTAGCGCACCAGGCCGCGGCCCAGGGAAATCTTCTGCTTCTCGTCGGCGGTGAGGCCCTGGGCCTTGCGGTTGGCCTTGTCGGTCAGGTCCAGCATATCCAGCGCAGCGCTCACGCGCTTCGTGATCTCATCACGCGGGATCCGGCGGTTGACCAGCGGGAAGGCCAGGTTCTCGGCCACCGTCATGGTGTCGTAGACCACCGGGAACTGGAACACCTCGGCGATGTTGCGCTGCTCCGGCGCCAGGTGGGTGACGTCCTGCTTGTCGAACAGCAGGTTGCCCAGCGAGGGCACCAGCAGACCGGAAATGATGTTCAGCAGCGTGGTCTTGCCGCAGCCCGAGGGGCCGAGCAGCGCATAGGCGCCGCCGTCCTCCCACACGTGGTCGATTTCCTTCAGCGCGAAGTCGGCATCCGTCTTGGGATACGGCAGATAGGAATGGGCGATCTTGTCGAGGGTGATCTTCGCCATGGTTCAGGCCCTCATTCCAGGGGCGGCAGATTGGCCGGCGGGCGCCGCCACGAGGCGCTGCTGCGCATCGAACACCAGGAAGCCCGCGGGATCGAGGTAGACCGGCACCTTGTCGCCAACCTCGACACGGTGGACGCCGTGGGTCAGCGCGACCCAGCGCGCCCCGCCGTGTTCCAGGTGCACGAAGCTTTCGGAGCCGGTGATCTCGGTGGTCGATACCGCCGCCGTGACCTCCAGCGCGGCGCCCGCGGGCCGGTGCAGCATCAGCTGGTGCGGGCGGATCGCGACGGTGTAGGGGCCGTCGGCCAGGGACTCGGTACCGGCCGGCGCGGCGATCGTCTTGTCGTCGTAGCGCAACTGCCCGCCGGCCTTCACCATCGGCACCACGTTCAGCGGCGGATCGGAGAAGGTCTGCGCCGTCGTCAGGTCGGTGGGGCGGCTGTAGACGTCGATGGTGGTGCCGAACTGGGTCACCCGTCCTTCGGCCAGGGTCGCCGTCCTGCCGCCCAGCAACAGGGCCTCCTGCGGCTCGGTGGTGGCATAGACGAAAACCGCGCCGGTCTCGCCGAAGAGGCGCGGCAGTTCCACGCGCAGTTCCTCGCGCAGCTTGTAGTCCAGGTTGGCCAGCGGCTCGTCGAGCAGCACCAGCTTGGCGTCCTTCACCAGGGCGCGGGCAATGGCCGTGCGCTGCTGCTGGCCGCCGGAGAGATTGAGCGGCGTGCGCTCCAGGTACGGCGTCAGCTTCAGCAGCTCGGCGGCGGCGCGCACCTTGCGGTCGATGGTCGCCTTGTCGGCGCCGGCAACCCGCATCGGCGAGGCGATATTGTCGTAGACGCTGAGGGTCGGGTAGTTGATGAACTGCTGATAGACCATCGCCACCTGGCGCCGCTGCACCGGCATGCCGACGACGCTCTTGCCGTCGACCAGGATGTCGCCGGACGTCGGCCGGTCGAGCCCGGCCATCAGGCGCATCAGCGAGGTCTTGCCCGACAGCGTGGGGCCGAGCAGGACGTTCAGCGAGCCCTTCTCCAGGGTCAGGCTGACGTCGCGGATGTGCTCTTCGACGCCGACCTGCTTGCTGACATTCTGTAGTACCAGGGTCATCAGGCCATCTCCTGCTGCCTGGCCGGAATTTCCTGGCGCGCAATCCAGGCGTCGAGTTTCCCCTTGGTCGCCGCATCCACGTGCAGGCCCAGCTTGGAGCGCCGCCACAGCATGTCGTCGGCGGTTTCGGCCCACTCGTTCCGCATCAGGTAGCGGGCCTCGGCCTCGTAGAGGCCGTCGCCGAAATGATCGCCGAGCCCCTGCAGACCGGTGGCGCCGGCCAGCAGCTTTTCGGCGCGGGTGCCGTAGGCGCGCAGGTAGCGGCGCGCCAGATCCGCCGGCAGCCAGGGGTGATCCTGCTGGAAGCGCCTGAGGCAGCCCGCGAAGTCGGCGTCGGGCATGTCGCCACCCGGCAGCGCCACGCCGGCGGTCCACGGCGCACCCAGCGGGCCAAGGACGCCTTCCAGCTTTTCCAATGCGTGCTCGGACAGCCTGCGGAACGTGGTGAGCTTGCCGCCGAAGACGCTGAGCAGCGGGGCGCGGCCCTCGCCGTGGTCCAGTTCCAGAACGTAGTCACGGGTGGCCGAGGAGGCGTTCTGCGCCGCGTCGTCGTAGAGCGGGCGCACGCCGGAATAGGTCCACACCACGTCGGCCGGGGCGATCTTGCGCTTGAAATAGGCGTTCACCGCGTCGCAGAGGTAGCGCGTCTCCGCTTCGGAGATCTTCACCTCGGAGGCGTCGCCGGTGAAATCGACGTCGGTGGTGCCGATCAGGGTGAAGTCGTCCTCGTAGGGAATGGCAAAGACGATGCGCCCGTCCGGATTCTGGAAGATGTAGGGAAAGGCGTGCTCGAACAGCCGCGGCACCACGATGTGGGAGCCCTTGACCAGGCGCAGAGACTTGGCCTTGTTGAGGCCGACGCGCTGTTCGAGGACTTCCGCCGTCCAGGGACCGGCGGCATTGACCAGGGCGCGGGCGCGGACTTCGCGCTGGCTGCCGCCACTGCTATCGTGGCGGTCGCGCAACACGACATGCCAGAGCTTGCCCTCGCGGCGCGCCGTCACGCACTCGACGCGGGTCAGCACCTCGGCGCCGCGCTCGCGCGCGTCGATGGCGTTCAGCACGACGAGGCGCGCGTCCTGCACCCAGCAGTCGGAGTAGACGAAGGCCTTGCGCAGATCGGCCGCCAGCGGCTCGCCGGCCGGATGGCGGCGCAGATCGATACCCTGGGAGGCCGGCAGCAGCTTGCGCCCGCCGAGGTGGTCGTAGAGGAACAGGCCGAGGCGGATCATCCAGGCCGGCCGCAGGCCCTTGTTGTGGGGCAGCACGAAGCGCAGCGGCCAGATGATGTGCGGGGCCGCGCGCAGCAGCACTTCGCGCTCGATCAACGATTCGCGGACCAGACGGAACTCGTAATATTCCAGGTAGCGCAGGCCGCCGTGGATCAGCTTGGTGCTGGCCGAGGAGGTACCGCTGGCGAGGTCGTTCTTTTCGCAAAGCAACACGGAAAGGCCGCGGCCCGCCGCAGCGCGCGCGATGCCGGCACCGTTGATGCCGCCGCCCACCACCACGATGTCCAGAATTTCGGTCATTTCCGAAAGACTGCCTCCCCAATTCCGCCCGTTTTCGGGTCATTCCGGCGTCGCAGCCGGGGTTCTCATTGAGCGGGAAGCATAAGGGAGCCCGGCGCGGCGTGGCAATGGGTAATTTTCATTTCCGAACATTTTTGAACAAGTCGTTGGAATATGAAGCTTTTGACGCGCGGAAAACGGCGCCATTCAGCCGTTCCGCGGCGCGGAGAACGGCAGAAAACGAAAATTTCCGCTGATCGAATACGGGAGCCGGGCACGGGAATCGGGCACGGGAGTCGGGCGTGGTGATTGGATGATCGGCCCCGGCGATGGGATATGGCGCCGGGCCGCGGGGAAGAGACCGGGTGGCTGCCGGGTGCCGCTGAGGCGGCCGGGCGGGACGCCGCTAGGCAGCCGGCGCGATGTGCAGTTCCACCTCGGCGGCGGCGAGGAGGTCGAACATCACCTTGGGCGGCGCGCGGTCGGTGAAGATCGCATCGATCTCGTCGACCTGGCCGAGGCGCACCATGGCGTTGCGGCCGAACTTGGTGTGGTCGGTGGCGAGGAACACCCGGCGCGAGTTCTTGATGATCGCCTGCGCCGCGCGCACCTCGCGGTAATCGAAATCCAGCAGCGTCCCGTCGTCGTCGATGCCGGAGATGCCGATGATGCCGAAGTCGACCTTGAACTGCTGAATGGTGTCGATGCTGGCCTCGCCCACGATGCCGCGGTCGCGGCTGCGCACGACGCCGCCGGTGACGATCACCTCGAAATCGGTCTTTGCGGCCAAGATATTGGCAACGTTGAGATTATTGGTGATGACCCGAAGACCGTTGTGGTCCACCAGGGCCTTGGCCACTTCCTCGGTCGTGGTGCCGATATTGATGAAGAGGGAGGCGTTGTCGGGAATCTCCGCCGCCAGGACGCGGGCGATGCGCGCCTTTTCCTCCTGGTGCAGTACCTGGCGGGTCTGGTAGGCGAGGTTTTCCACGCTGGAGGCCAGGCCGGCGCCGCCGTGGTAACGGCGCAGCAGGCCGAGATCGCAGAGCTGGTTGATATCGCGCCGGATCGTCTGCGGCGTTACGGAGAAATGCTCGGCCAGGGCCTCGATGGCGACGAAGCCGCGCTCGCGCACCAGGGCGATGATCTGCTCCTGGCGCAGGTTCAACTCACTGCGGGCGGCGTCGCCGCTACCTTGTCCAGTGCCGGGGCCAGTGCCGGGGCCCGTACCTGCGCCGGCGCCCCCCGAGCCGGCGCCCGACTTGGTGTCCGGCCTGGCGCCTGATCTGGCGCCTGGCCTGGTCCGGCCGGAAAGCGTTCTGGTGGCTGCGGTCATGGCTGTCCTCCCCCGGCTGGAGTATAGGCCGGCGGGCCCATTTTCGGAACCGAAAATTACGAACATCCCCGCGCCCCACCACGCCCCCGACGCCATGCTGTCAGCAATCAGAGGTGGGTTGTCGTAAGAGCGGTTCTCTCCAGGCGCAAGCATCCTATATAGAGGAGCCTTGATATCTTCCCTCCCCGGCTGGAGGGGCTTACCCTGGGTCAGACCCGGGCCCGGCCCCTGCTCCGCGCCCTTTGAAGAGTAGGAATTGGACATGGCAGAGGCCGTCGTTCCCTTCGCTCCCCTCGCCGCCAAGCAGCCGGATGCCCTGGCCCCGGCCGACTACAGCATGACCATCGAGCCCAGCGGCAAGCGGGTGAAGGTCGTCTTCAACGGCCGCCCCATCGCCGACAGCCGGCGCGCCCTGGTGCTGAAGGAAACCCGTCTGCCGCCGGTCTACTATCTGCCGCGCGAAGATATCGCCATGGAGTTCCTGCAGCCCTCCAGCCACCACACCTACTGCCCCTTCAAAGGCACCGCGACCTACTGGTCGGTGGTGGTCGGCGACAAGGTGGCGGAGAACGCCGCCTGGAGCTACGAGGACCCGA
Organism: Kiloniellaceae bacterium; assembly: GCA_050043265.1. Lineage (GTDB taxonomy): Bacteria > Pseudomonadota > Alphaproteobacteria > Kiloniellales > Kiloniellaceae > Pelagibius. The sequence continues at coordinate 32,960 of JBHJIR010000111.1, read as the reverse complement.
TCGAGGACGGCCTCGGCATCCGCGGCTATATCGCCTTCTACTGGAACAAGATGGACGCCTGGTTCCAGGAGGACCAGCCGGTCGAGATCGATCCGGTCGGCACCGGCATCGAGGCCGCCAATCCGCTGGCCGGCTGGCTGCTGCGCGAGGCCTGGGAGGCGACCTCCTCGGCCGAACTGGTCGACCGCTTTGCGCGCCAACTGGTCGAGACCGGCTTCGGCGTCGGCCGCCTGAGCATGATCATTCCCACCCTGCACCCGCAACTGGCCAGCAACGCCTTCGTGTGGCGGCGCGGCGAAAGCGTGGTCGACGAGCGCGACCTGCCGCACTTCGGCCTGCAGTCGGATGCCTATCTGAAGAGCCCGGTGATCCGCATCTTCAATGGCGAAGGCGGCATTCGGCGTCGCTTGGACGGGGAGAACCCGCCGCGCGATTTCCCGATCCTGGACGACCTGATCCAGGACGGCATGACCGACTACGTCGCCATGCCGATGCGCTTTTCCAGCGGTAAGATCAATGTGCTGACGATTGCCAGCGACCGCCCCGGCGGCTTCACCACGGAACAGCTCGGCTGCATTCACGAGCTCCTGCCGATCCTCAGCCGCCTGATGGAAGTGCAGGCGCTGCACCGCACCTCGCGCTCGCTGCTCGACACCTACCTGGGCGCCTATACCGGCCAGCGCGTGCTGAACGGCCTGATCAAGCGCGGCGACGGCGAGGACATTCCCGCCGTCATCTGGTACAGCGACCTGCGCGGCTCCACCGGCCTGGCCGATACCCTGCCACGGGCAGACTACCTGGACCTGCTGAACCGCTACTTCGAGGCCGTCGCCGGCGCCGTGCTGGACCATGGCGGCGAGGTGCTGAAATTCATCGGCGATGCGGTGCTGGCAATCTTCCCGATGGAGAAGACCGAGACCGCCCCCGACGGCGTCGAGGTATTCTGCCCCAAGGGCGGCTACAAGAAGAACGGCGGTGAAGGCGACGAGCTGTTCTGCGGGCGCAGCGCCTGCGGCAAGGCGGTGGACGCCGTGCGCGACGCCTTGCAGCGCATGGCCGCGGTGAACGAGGAGTTCGCCCAGCTGGGCCGCGCACCCCTGGAGTTCGGCATCTCGCTGCACCTCGGCAACGTCACTTACGGCAACATCGGCGCCGCCAGCCGGCTGGACTTCACGGTGATCGGCCCGGCCACCAACGAGGCCGCGCGCATGGACGGCCTGACCAAGGAACTCCGCCTGCCCGTGCTGGTATCGGAGGAGTTCGAGCGCTTCGTCGCCGGCACCCTGGTGTCGGTCGGCCGCCACCGCTTCCGCGGCGTCGCGCAGGACCGCGAAATCTTCACCCTGCCGGAACTGCTGCAGGCCGCCGCCGACTGAAGACGGACGCTCTAACCGCTTGCCCGCGCCTTCACGGGAACGGTAAATGGAACCCCGGGTTCCATTGTAAGCGGGTGAAGTCGCGTGCGTGCTCCAGACCCTGAAGCGGAAGGCGAATCAAGCGCGGCACCCGAGCCCGGCACGGCCGCCCTGCCGCCGGTGTTCCTGCTGGTCGTCATGCAGGCCGCCGTCGCCGCCGCCAGCCTGGTGGTGGAGATCGTCGCCGGGCGGATGCTGGCGCCCTACCTCGGCATGTCGCTCTATACCTGGACCGCGGTCATCGCGGTGGTGCTGGCCGGCTTCTCGGCCGGACACTGGGCCGGCGGCCGTCTTGCCGAACGGCCCGCGCCGCGCGCCCTCACCCTTACCGGCTGGAGCATGGTGGGCGCCGCGCTGACCACCGCCGGCGCGGTCTTCGTGCTGCGTTGGGGTGCCGCCGCGATCCTGCCTCTCCTGTCCGATCCGCTGGCCGCCATCGCCGCGCTCACCGCGTTGGTGTTCTTCCTGCCATCGTTCTTCGCCGGCATTCCGGCGCCGGTGCTGGCCAAGGTCGCCGTCGCGGCGCAGCCGGACCATGCCGGGCGCGCACTGGGCGCCATCTTCGCCGCCGGCGCCCTCGGCGCCATCGCCGGTACCCTGCTGGCCGGCTTTCTGTTCATCTCCTGGCTCGGTTCGGTCGGCACCCTGGCGACCGTGACGGCGGTCTATGTGCTGCTCGCCGTGACCGCCTTCGCGGCGGCGCGGCAGGCCCGCCGCCTGCTGCCGGCGCTTGCCGCCCTGGCCGGCCTGCTGCTGCCGCGCGGACTTGCCGGCCTGAGCCTGGCGCAGCCCGATCCCTGCACCCGGGAGAGCGACTACTTCTGCATCCGGGTGCTGGATGTCGCCGAAGAGGCCGGCGAGCCCGCCCACCTGATGGTGCTGGACCACCTCGGCCACGGCATTTCGGTCAAAGGCTCGCCGCAACGCATGCTGACGCCCCATGCGTCGATGCTCGCCAGCCTGGCCCGTGCCCGTATGACGGAACATCCTTTCACCGCCTTTTTCATCGGCGGCGGTTCCTATTCGATCCCGCGCGCCTGGCATGCCCGCGGCCTCGACGCCGCGGTTACCGTGGCGGAGATCGATCCCGCCGTCACCGCAACCGCCGTCAGCGACTTCTGGTTCGCCCCGGCAAGCGCCCGCATCGTCCATGACGATGCCCGGCGGGTCCTGCGCAGCGATCCGTCCACCTACGACGTGGTCGTCGGCGATGCCTTCACCGACATCGCGGTGCCGGCGCATCTGGTGACGCAGGAGTTCTTCGACCTGGTGCGCGCGCGGTTGAATCCGGACGGCGTCTATCTGATGAACGTGATCGATTTCGCCGACCGGCTGGATGCCCTGGCGGCCGTCCTGCGCACGCTGCGGACGGCCTTCCCGGTGGTCGAGGTCTGGGCCGAGATCGCCACGCCCGAACCGGACGCACGCCTCGTCTTCATCGTGCTGGCCGGCGAAACGCCGAGCGCCTTTTCCCGGCTGACCAGCGATGCGCCGGACCTGCTGACCTCCGGCCGCCTCTCGGCCCGGGGCATCGACGATCTCATCGCCCGGCGCCGGCCACCGCTGCTGACCGACGACTACGCCCCCATCGACCGCCTGCTGGGGCGCTTCGACTGAGCGTGCCGACGCCTAAGGGGAGATCGGGAGAGGCAGCCGGTCACGCGCCAAAGCCGCCTCCAGACGATCCGGGTCGACCGTCAGGGCGCGCGTAAGGCTGGGATCGCCGGACACCGAATGCAGGCGGATCACCGTCGCAACCCGCCGATAGACGGGCATGGAAGCGCCGGGGACGAATTCTTCTTCGGTTTCGATGCCGTAGTCGCCTGCGGGGAAGATTTCGTCCAACCCGGCGATGAAGAAGGGCCGGCGGAAGGTCACCGTTTTTTCGCTGGATCTGGTCATCAATGGGGTCGTCATGAACGGGCCCCTCTCTCGGCGACTTGCCGTACGGTGAACAGGGTGGAGGGGCCAGGGCCCCTCCATTCAGGCCCCTACTTCTTGGGTGCCGGGGCCACTTCGACCGGCGTCGCCGCCGCGTCCTTGGGCTTGTCGGCATCGGCATGCTTTACCGGGGTGTCTTGCGTAGTGGAGAATTTCTTGAAGGTCATTTGAAATGCCCTTTAATTTTGTCGGCAATAATTTGCCCACGATAAACAAGTGGCCTTCCACCGGCAGCCTTACAATCAACATATCTTTTTTATTTCGTCTATTTACGGGAACACGGGTTACGGGAACAGGGGACATTCCCGGAATATGCCCGGTTCTGTCGTCAGAATTACCTGTCTGTTCCGACTTTTGCCCTCAAGCGCCCCAACCGGGGCGCTGGGTGGCGCAACCCGGTCACCTCACTTGCCGCTGTAGCGTTCGGCTTCCGCGTCATAGGCGTTGAAGCCGACCACCTCGCGCAGACTGTCCCAATCGAGCAGGTTTTGCGGGTGTTCGCCGCGCTTGAAGGACGCCAGCGCATCCTGCATCGCCTTCATCGCCGCCGAGAGGAGCGTCAACGGATAGGCGGCCAGGCTGTAGCCGATCTCCTGCAGGTCGGCCGGCGGCAGCAGCGGCGTCTCGCCCTGCTCCAGCATGTTGGCCAGGGTGGGACGGTCGGTCGCCGCACAGAAGGCGCGCATTTCCGCCTCCGACTTCGGCGCTTCCAGAAACAGGATGTCGGCGCCGGCTTCGGTGAAGGCCTCGGTGCGGCGCAGGGCCTCGTCCAGGCCGTCGGTGCCCCGCGCGTCGGTGCGCGCCAGGATCAGGATATCGCCGCCGCCCTTTTCACGTCCCTCGTCGCGGGCGTCGGCGGCGGCACGGATGCGCGCCACGGCCTCGGCCCGGGCGACCACCGCCTTGCCGCGGGTGTGGCCGCAGCGCTTGGGCCAGACCTGGTCCTCGATCATCACCGCGGCGAAACCGGCCTGGGCATAGCCTTGCACGGTGCGCTTCACGTTCACCGCGTTGCCGTAGCCGGTGTCGCCGTCGCCGATCACCGGGATGGAGGTGGCGGCGCAGATGTTGCGCCCGGTATCGACGATCTCGCCGTAGGAGATCAGGCCGGTATCCGGCAGACCGAGCCGCGCGGCGGAGACGGCAAAGCCGCTCATGAAGGTGACGTCGAACCCGGCCTGCTCGATGAGGCGGGCGGAGAGCGCATCGAAGCAGCAGGGCATCACCGCCAGTTCGGGCTTGGCCAGCAGAGCCCTGAGAACAGCGGCGGGATGGGCAGTCACGGTCATGGCGGCAACTCTTGGCAGGGGTAACGGGAAACGGCGCCCTCAAGGGTATAGGCAGACTGCCGCCGGAAGGCCAGCGGGTCGCGCCACGCCCACGCCCTCCCTTGGCTTCGCGCCGCCACTTGCCTATCGTGGCGGCGGTTTCATCTCGGTTCGGAAATCCATGCCGCTCTCGGCCAAACGTTCCCTCCTGCTGCTGCCCGGCGACCCGCCGCCCGAAGCCGCGCGCACCCTCGCCCTGCTGCAGGCCGCGGCGCGGCGCCTGGAGGTGCCGGCGGTCAGCGCCAACAGCCCCAACTGGCGCGTCGCCCTCGCCACCGGCCGCAGCCAGGTGGTCGCCGCCGGTCTGCTGAGCGAACCGGAGATAACGCGCCTGCCGCCGGGCACCCAGGTGTTTCTGGTCATCGACTGCCTGGCCGAGCGCGCGCAGCCCGCACCGGAAACCTGGGGAACCATGGCCGCCACGCCGGTCACCGCGGAGATGGTGGTCTTCGAATGGCTGGAGCGTGGCGCCACCGACGCGTTCCGCGACATCATCGGGCTGATCAAGTAGGCCCCGGCCAATGGGGCCGATAGCGGGCCGCCGCCTGATCCTTTATGATGCGACCAAACATACAGAGCCTGGCAAACGAGGAGCGCCGCATGATCGTCGAGCAGATCTGGACCGCCAACGCCTACCGCAACTTCAATTACCTGATTGCCTGCCCCGAGACCGGCGAGGCGCTGACCATCGACCCGCTCGACCACCAGAAGTGCCTGGCGCTGGCCAAGGACCGCGGCTGGCAGATCACCCAGATCCTCAACACCCACGAGCACGGCGACCACATCGGCGGCAACAAACCGGTGGTGGCGGCGACCGGCGCGAAGATCCTGGCGCACAAGAACGCCAAGGCGCGCATCCCCGGCATGGACCAGGGCCGGGGCGCCGGCGACCTGGTGAAGGTCGGCAAGACGGTGGAACTGGAGGTGCTCGACACGCCGGGCCACACCATGAGCCACGTCTGCCTGCTGTCCCACACCGACCAGCCGGGCCTGTTCTGCGGCGACACCCTGTTCAACGCCGGGGCCGGCAACTGCCATAACGGCGGCCATCCCAACGAGCTGTATCACACCTTCGCCGAGCAGCTTTCCAAACTGCCCGAGACGACGCAGGTCTTTCCGGGACACGACTACATCGTGAACAATCTGAAGTTCACCCTGGACCGCGAGCCGGACAACGCGGAGGCCGCATCCCTCCTGACCCGGGTGGACCACCAGGACACCGACCACGCGATGATCACCACCCTGGCCGAAGAGAAGAAGGTGAACGCCTTTTTCCGCCTGCAGAGCCCGACGGTGATCGCCCGCCTGCGCGAGGCTTTCCCGGACCTGCCCGACCAGCCGAGCCCCAAGGACGTGTTCCTGAAACTGCGCGAACTGCGCAACAGCTGGTAGGCGCTAGTTTTCCGGTTCCGGTTCTTCCGCACTGCCCATCGCCGGCATGAAGTCGGAAGTGAAATCCTGGTACTTGCCGCCCGGTGGGCGCGCAATCTCGTCCACCTCGACGATCTTCAGCGGCAGGTCCCTGCCCCCGGTCGCAGCCCTCCATGCGGCATCGACCCTTGTACCAACCTCGGGCGGCAACGTTGCCGTGGTGCGCAGGCGCAACTCGAAGCGGCCATCGCGGAACTGATGGACCTGGAACTGCCTGAGGTCGTGCAGCAGTTCTTCCGGCATCTCCTCCAGCACGGTCCGCAAGGCACCAACGTAGCCGAGGGTTCCTTCCGGCAGATAGGCGATGCGACTGTAACGGCCGACGACCTTGCCGAAGGATGGCAGGATGCGCCCGCAGGGACAGGGGCCTTCCGGCACTTCCGCGACGTCGTCGGTGTCGTAGCGCAGCAACGGCATCGCCAGGTTTTTGAGGGCGGTGACCACGATGCGGCCGGACTGCCCGGGCGCGCAAGGCTTGCCGTCCTGATCGACGATCTCGACGATGCAGTGCTCGCTGTGGACGTGATAACGGCCGGCCTCGCACATGCCGGCGACGAGTCCGATCTCGTTCAAGCCATAGTTCTGGGCGACCGGAGCCCCGAAGACCCCGGCGATGCGCCGGCGCATGCCCTCGGTCAACTGCTCTGAAATCGCGCGCAGGCCGCGCAGCGACGTGGGACATTTCCCGCCGCGCGCCGCCAGAGCCAGCTGTTCCAGAGTCTCCGAATAGCCGGTGAGATAGGTCGGTTGCTCATGCCGCAGCCATTCGACCTGCGCCTCGACCGGGTTGAAAACCGAAAACCCGCAATAGGGACCGGTCTCGAAGAAGCTGCCCATATAGCGCCACCCGTCTCTTCGGCAGGTTTCCCCGACATCAACCTGCCGCCCCTCCGCCAAACCCGGCAACTGGCTCGGCAGCCGTATCTCCGCCGTCCGCGCCATCGGGTCCCAGCGCAACCAACGGATCTGGCGCTGCCCCAGGAAAGTGAACATCGAATTGCTGCGATGGGTATGCAGTACCTTGGCCGGGCGGCCGGTAGTCCCGGACGAGAGAAAAGGGCCGAAGATTTTTTCGCCTTGCGGCAGCTGCTCGGCCTGCAGCCGCCGGCCTTGCCGTACCAGGTCGATCTTCGACAGCAACGGCAGTTTCACCAGATCGGCGGCACTGGCAATATCGGCGGCGCGCAGGCCAAGCCGGGCAAACAGCTCGCGATAGAACGGCACCCGCGCGACAGCAAAGGCGATGACCGGCTGCAGCAGCGCCGATTCCATCGCGCCATGTTGCTGAGACGAGAGGAACTCGTTCCGCACAAGGCTGTCGAAAACCGTCAGTTTCTGAAAGGCCGGCCTCAGCCGCCACCGCCGCTGCTCGGCAATCTCGCTTTCCAGGCTGCTTGCCACCTATTCCCCCACTTCAGCCCGGCAGCGGTCGAACGCCGCCTAGAAATCCTGCGCCATCGCCGCTCTCTCCGCCGGCGCCAGATGAGCGCTGTCGACCGCCGCAACGACGGCCCTTTCGAGCTGCGTCAGCGTGAGGCCGCAGTCAGCGACGGCATGGCGGTACTCCGCACTCAGATCACTGCCGAACAGCGCAGGATCGTCGGAATTGATGGTAACCCTGCAGCCCTGCTCGGCAAGCAGCCTTAAGGGGTGCGCCGCATAGCTCTGAAAGATCTTCAGCTGGACATTGCTTGTGGGACAGACTTCCAGCGCGATCTGGTGTTCGGCCAGATAAGCGACCAATGCTGCATCCTCCACCGCACGGACGCCGTGGCCGATCCGCACCGCCGACAGCGCGCGCAGGGCCAGCCAGATGCTCGCCGGGCCGGCCCCTTCCCCGGCATGCGGATTGGCCGGCAGCCCGGCAGCCTTGGCCCGCGCGAAGGCCTCACGGATCTCCGGCGCCAGCACTTCGGCTTCCGGCCCGCCGAGGCCGAGAGCCACGCCGCCCCCGTCGCGCGCCTGCCGGGACGATGCCCAGGCTTGAACCTTCAGCGCCGGGCCGGGATAGCTGCGCACCAGGTCGGGAATCCAGCGCATCTCGACTCCCCAGGCATCGCGCGCCTTGGCACGGCCGGCATTGAGCGCGTCGAGGATCGCCCCCGGCGGCAAGCGCAGGTGCCCGTAGAGCTGCGGCGTCCAGGTAATCTCGGCGTAGCGGATGTTCTGGCGCTGCATGGCCGCCCCGTGGCGGTAAGCGAGCACGGCGAAGTCGTCGAGCCGGCGCAGGCAGTGCACCGTCATCAGGAAAGCACGGGCGAACTGGTCGAAGGAGTCGTCGGCGCCGGGCCGGCGCACCGCCTCGCCCTGCTGGCGGGACAAGGCGATACCGTTGCCGGCAGCCAGCTCCAGCAGCGTGTCCACCTCGGCGGAGCCCTCGAGGTGCACGTGCAGCTCGACCTTTGGCATGAGGGCGATGAAGTCACTTGTCCTTGCGTCCACGGCTTCCCTTCCGCGCTGCCCGGCTCACAGAAACATCGTGATCTTAGCGGGGAATCCTAACAGAACCCTGAGGGCGGCCCACCGTCAGCCGATCTGCGCCTGGGCATAGCGGCAGATCGCGGCGATCAGCTTGTCGAGGTTGGCCTGCAGGTCGTTGAAGCCGGCGTTCTTCTCGATGCGCTGCTCGTCCATGTAGAGCTTGCGGTTGACCTCCAGCTGCAGGCTGTGGCGGCCGTTTGCCGGATCGGAATAGCGGCGTACCAGCTCGACGCCTTTGTAGGGCTGGTTGATCCTCACGTCGTAGCCCATGTCGCGCAACTGCTCGGCGACGAAGGCGGTGAAGCCGGGCTCGCAGGTGGTGCCGTCGCGGTCGCCCAGCACGAACTCGGCGCGCGCCACCGGGCCGTCCTCGCTGGCCGCGTTGCCGACCGCCGGCATCGAGTGGCAGTTCACGTGCCAGACCTTGCCGTAACTTTCATGGGCCGCATCGAGCGCGCCGGCCACCGCGCGGTGGTAGGGCTTCCAGCAGCGATCGATACGGCCGCGCACCTCCGCGACCGTCAGCAGACGGTCGTAGAGCCGAAAATCCGGCGGCATGATCCGCCAGACGAGGCCGACGCCCAGCTCGGTCTTGCGGCTCGGCACCAGGGGGTCGGGCCAGGGGCCGTCGAGCATCGCCGGGTCGAGGTCGATGAGGTCGCGGTTGGGATCGATGTAAATGCGCGGGAAGGTCGCGGCGATCAGCGGCGCGCCGTGCGCCGGCGCCGAGGCGAAGAGCGCATCGACGAAGGCATCCTCCGAGCGGCGCAGCACCGCCATCGGCGCGATGGTGCCGAAATCGGCGGGGTAGTCGGTACCGCTGTGCGGGCTGTCGAAGAGCACCGGCACCGCCGGCCCCTGCGGCCTGAGGATGCGCAACGCGGCGCCGGGTTCGCTTTGGGTCCTGGTGTCGCTTTCAGCCATGGTCCAAGCATGTACGGCAGTTCGCGGCGGGCGTCCAGCGCCAAGCCGGCGCGCCGGCACAGCTGCCCGCTTTGCGCATGGACCCCGTGCGGAGATGGGGGTGTCACCCGGGAAAGGCTGAGATTACCATAGGTAGCGGTACCATTTGGGCTGCCGCCCGGCCGCAAGTGCCCCGCCGCCACTGCCCCACCGCCACTGCCCCGTCGCAACCGCCCGCGAGCGAACCGCCCCATGACAGCCCCGCGTTCCTTCAGCATCGAGCCGATCAGCAACGAACCGCTGCGCGGCATCCTGCTGATCGTCGCCGCCTTCTGCACCTTCGCCATGCTCGACACCACGGCCAAGTATCTGGTGCAGAGCTACCCGGTCGGGCAGGTGGTCTGGGCGCGCTACGTCGGCCACGTGGTGCTGGCCGCCGTCATCCTGCTGCCGATCCACGGGCGCAGCCTGCTGGTCAGCCACCGCCCGGGGCTGCAGATCCTGCGCTCCCTCTTCCTGTTCGGCGCCACCTGCACCAACTTCGCCGCCCTGCAGTTCCTGCAACTGGCGCAGACCTCGTCGATCCAGTTTTCCACGCCGCTGATGGTCGCCGCCCTGGCGGTGCCGCTGCTGGGCGAATACGTCGGGCCGCGGCGCTGGGCCGCCATCGTGATCGGCTTCATCGGGGTCGTCATCGTCGCGCGCCCGGGTCTCGGCCTGGTGCACTGGGCCGCCAGCCTGTCGATGCTCTGCGCCCTGTTCGGCGCGCTCTACCAGATCACCACCCGCAAGCTGGCCGGCGTCGACCGCGCGGTCACCACCCAGTTCTACAGCGCCGTGGTCGGTGCCATCGCCATCACGCCGCTGGTGCCCTTCTTCTGGCAGACGCCGGACCTGAAAGGTGCCCTGCTGATGCTCTGCCTCGGCGCCCTGGGCGGCTTCGGCCACTGGATGCTGATCCTGGCCCACCGCCTGGCGCCGGCACCGGTCCTGGCGCCCTTCCTCTATATCCAGCTGCTGCCCATGATCCTGCTCGGCTACATCGTGTTCGGCGACTTCCCCGACGAATGGACCCTGGTCGGCGCCGGCGTGGTGCTGTCCAGCGGACTTTACCTGCTGTACCGCGAGCGCAAGGTGAAGCCGGGCCTGCCGCCCTCGGGCCTGCCGCGCGCCTAGCAGGGTGCTGAAAAAGGTCTGTGGAGCCCCTGGCCATCCTTCGAGACAGCCCCTTACGGGGCTTCCTCAGGATGAGGTGTTATTAAATTTCATATATTTAGCCTCATCCTGAGGAGGGCCGGCAGGCCCGTCTCGAAGGATGCGCCACGGGCTGGATCCGTTTTTCAGCACCCTGTTAGGCGCCCACCTACAGGGTCACGCCGCCGTCGACGATCATCGCGGTGCCGGTGGTGTAGGCGGAGACGTCGCCGGCCAGGTAGACCGCCATGCCGGCGATTTCCTCCGGCGTGCCGAGGCGGCCGATGGGCTGGCGGGCGATGAAGGCCTTGCGCGCCGCCGCCGGGTCGGCAAAGGCGTTGATGCGGTCGTCGAGCGAAGGCGATTCGATGGTGCCCGGGCAGATGCAGTTGCAGCGGATGCCCTGCTGGATGTAGTCCGCCGCCACCGACTTGGTGAGCCCGATCACCGCCGCCTTGCTGGCACCGTAGACGCAGCGGTTCGGCAACCCGCGCAGGGAAGAGGCCACAGAGGCCATGTTGACGATGGAGCCGCCGCCGGCGTCCAGCATCGCCGGCAGGAAGGCGCGGATCATGCGGTACATCGACTTCACGTTGAGGTCGAAGGAGAAATCCCAGTCCTCCTCCGGGCAGTCGAGGATGGTGCCGTTGTGCACGTAGCCGGCGACGTTGCACAGCACGTCCAGCGGCGGCATCTCGGCGGCCAGGGCGTTCACCGCCTGGGGGTCCATGACATCGAGGCGCCGCACGCTGATCCCCGGGGTGCCGGAGAGTTCCTCGAGACGATCCAGGTTGATATCGGTCGCCATCACCTCGGCGCCCTCGGCCGCGAAGGCGAGTGCCGTCGCGCGCCCGATACCCTGCGCCGACGCCGTCACCAGCGCCGTCTTGCCCTGCAGGCTGTCGCCCATTTTGCCGTTCCTCTTAGTGGGAGTGCCCTTTAGTGGGAGTGCCGGGGCACGTTCTTGACGACCTGGTGATAGTGCGTCGCCAGTTCCAGGCAGCCGCCGGAAGACAACTGGCCGACCGCGCCGCGGTAGATCTCCTGCCAGGGCGTCTGGTTTTCCAGCACGGGGGCCGCATAAGCCTTCCGGCGCGCCGCGAGTTCGTCCTCGCTGAGCAGCAGGTCGACGCTCCGCGCGTTCAGGTCGATGCGCACGCGGTCGCCGGTCTCGATGATCGCCAGGCCCGAACCCGCCGCCGATTCCGGCGAGGCGTTGAGGATCGAGGGGCTGCCGGAGGTGCCGCGCTGGCGGCCGGCGCCGATGGTCGGCAGTTCCACCACGCCGGCCCGGATGAGGGTGTCGGGCGGCTGCATGTTGACCACCTCGGCCGAACCCGGATAGCCGATCGGCCCGCAGCCGCGCACGAACAGCAGGCAGGTATCGTCGATGTCCAGCGCCGGGTCGTTGATGCGGTGGTGATAATCCTCCGGCCCTTCGAAGACGATGGCGCGGCCTTCGAAGACGTTTTCCTGGCCCGGCGTCGAGAGGTAGCGCTTGCGGAAGCCGGGACTGATCACCGAGGTCTTCATGATGGCGGCATCGAAGAGATTGCCGCGCAGCACCACGAAGCCGGCCTCCTCCATGAGCGGCGAGTCGTAGGCGCGGATGACGTCACGGTCGCTGGCCACGCTGTCGCTGTGCAATTCGCCCATGGTCTTGCCGGCCACGGTCATCGCCCCGGTGTTGATCTTGCAGGCGCGGATCAGTTCGCCGATCACCGCCGGCACGCCGCCGGCGCGGTGATAGCCTTCACCGAGGTGTTCGCCGGCGGGCTGGCAGTTGACCAGCAGCGGAATGTCGTGGCCGTGGGTCTGCCAGTCCTCGATCACCAGGTCGACGCCCATGTGGCGCGCGATGGCGTTGATGTGGATCGGGCAGTTGGTCGATCCGCCGATCGCCGAGTTCACCACGATGGCGTTCTCGAAGGCCGCGCGGGTCATGATCTTGGAGGGGGTCAGTTCCTCCCACACCATCTCGACGATGCGCCGGCCGGTCTCGTAGGCGATCTGGCCGCGCTCGCGGTACGGCGCCGGGATGGCCGCGCAGCCCGGCAGCATCATGCCCAGGGCCTCGGCCAGCGAGTTGGTCGACAGCGCCGTGCCCATGGTGTTGCAGTGCCCGGCGCTGGGCGCCGAGGCCGCCACCATGGAGATGAACTCGTCGTAGCCGATCTCACCGGCGGCATGCAGGCGCCGCGCCTCCCACACCACGGTGCCGGAGCCGACCAGCTTGCCGTTCCAGTGGCCGTCCAGCATCGGCCCGCCGTTGATGGCGATGGCCGGCATGTCGACCGTCGCCGCCGCCATCAGGCAGGCCGGCGTGGTCTTGTCGCAGCCGGTGGTGAGGATCACCCCGTCGATGGGATAGCCGTGCAGAATCTCGACCAGACCGAGGTAGGCGAGGTTGCGGTCCAGCGCGGCGGTCGGCCGCTTGCCGGTTTCCTGGATCGGATGCACGGGAAATTCGAAGGCGATGCCGCCGGCGTCGCGGATGCCGTCGCGCATGCGCCGGGCGAGGTCGACATGAATGCGGTTGCAGGGGGAGAGATCGCTGCCGGTCTGGGCGATGCCGATGATCGGCTTGCCGGAGGTCAGTTCCTCCTGGGTCAGGCCGTAGTTCAGATAGCGCTCCAGGTAGAGCGCCGTCATGCCGGGATTCTCCCGGTCGTTGAACCAGCCCTGGCTACGCAGGCGCCGGTCCATCTTGGTGATCTTCACGGGCAACTTCCTCCTGGTTATCGCGTCCGGCGGCGTCCGGCAGGTGATCCCGCGCCCCGGCGCCTGCCCCGGGCCCCGTCCCGGCCTCTTGTTATTGGCCCCGCGATTAGCCCCGGGCACGACGATGCGCGCAAGGCTTCTCGCTATTCCTCCCCGGCAAGCTCCCGGGGTTTCACGAATTCCACCAGCCTGGCCGGTGCGCCTCCTCCATCCGCGCCCAGTTCCGCCCAGCCGGCGACCTGGAACCGCGCCAAAGCGGCAGTCGGATACTTCTCCGCCAGCGCGCGGCCTGCCGCGCCCCCCTGCCCCCCGGCCAGGTCAAGCGCCAGATGGTGCAGCCCCGGATTATGGGCGACCAGCAGGATGCGGCCGCGATCCGGGCGTTGGCGTCGCAGCACCGCGAGCAGGCGGCTCGGCGGCGCCAGATAGAGTGTCTTCAAATAACTGATTTCAGGCGCCGATGCTAGCGCTGTCAAGAGCAACGCCAGAGTCTCCCTGGCCCGCCGGGCCATGGAGCACAACACCAGGTCCGGCTCCAGCCCCTGATCCCGCAGGTATCGGCCCATCAGCGGCGCGGCCTCGCGCCCGCGCGGGGCCAGCGGACGGTCGAAATCGTCCAACCGGCGATCCTTCCAGTCCGCCTTCGCGTGGCGCAGCAGCAGCAATTCCGGCATCTCTTTCCTCAATCAATGGTTTCATCCAGACCCGGCCCAGAGGCCGCGCCGGAACTGCAACATAACTGTCATAATTCACCGCTTGCCGGGCACGGGGTATATTCGCGAAGCTGGGCATACTAAGAAAAAGCTACGATTGAGCGCGATCTTAGGCTTCCCGGCGGGCCAAATACAGGGGTCTGCCGAGTGTAGGGATTTGACCGATAGCGGGCGGACCCGACCCAGGGGTTACGCCCTATCGGTGCGGTTGCGAAGGCTGGCAAACCTGCCGCGCCCCGACCGTGAGCGTGAGATGAATAGCGGATGGTCAGGCGGCGGATGACGGCGGAGATGACGGCGGGCTCGTCGACTCAGATTGAAACTGAGCTGAAATTACGGGGCGATCCCGAGGTGTTGCTGCGGCTGTGGCAGGCGCCGCCGCTGAGCCTGCCGGACGCGGGGCCGCCCAAGATCAAGGACCTCGAGAACACCTATTACGACACCGCCGATCTGCGGCTGCGCAAGCGCGGCCTGGCCTTCCGCATCCGCCGCGACGGCAACCGCTTTATCCAGACCGTGAAAACCGGCGACAGCGCCGCCTCCGCCGTGTTCAGCCGCAGCGAGTGGGAGGGCGATGTCCCCTCGGCGGAACCCCAGCCCGACATCATCGACGATCCGGCAATCCGTGCCGCCCTCGGCCTGCTGCTGCCCGGCGAACTGCGCCCCATCTTCACCACGCGGGTGCGCCGCGAGGTGCTGGAACTGAACGGCACCGACTCCCTGGGCCGCCTGAAGGTCATCGAGGCGGCCTTCGCCCTGGGCGAGATCGAAGCCGCCGGCAGCCGCGAGGCTCTGGCCGAGATCGAACTGGAGTTGGTGGAAGGTCCGCCGGGCGCCCTCTTCGACCTTGCCCTGGCGCTGCAGGACGTCGCCCCGACGCAGATCGAAACGCGCAGCAAGTCGGCGCGCGGCTATGCCCTGGCGACCGGCCGGCGGCCCGCCTGGTCCCGCGCCGAACCGCTGGAGCTGACCGCCGACATGCGCGTCGACGACGCCCTTGCGGCCGTCATCGCAAACTGTCTGCAGCACTGGACGGCCAACGAGGCGGCCGCCCTTGACGGCAGCGACCCGGAAGGCGTCCACCAGATGCGCGTCGGCCTGCGGCGCTTCCGCTCGGCGCTGTCGGTATTCGGCGACCTGCTGCCCGCCGGCCAGGAAGACTGGCTGAACGCCGAGGCCAAATGGGCGCTCAACAGCCTGGGCCCGGCGCGCGACTGGGATGTCTTTCAATCCGACCTGCTGGCCCCACTGGAGGCCGACCGGCCCCAGGATCCCGACCTCGCCGCCCTGCGGGCCGCCGCCAGGGAGCGCCAGACGCTGGCCTACACCGAACTGCGCGACGCCCTGGCCACGCCGCGCTATACCCGCTTCCTGCTGCGCCTGGGCGGCTGGCTGGAAGACCGCGCCTGGCACTGCGCCGAGCTGACCGCCGCCCAGGACGTCGCCCTGAACCAGCCGCTGGTGACCCTGGCCGACACGCTGCTCGACAAGCGCCACCGCAAGGCCCTGAAAAACGGCAAGGGCTTCGCGTCGCTGCCGACCGCCGAGCGGCACCGGCTGCGTATCGCGGTGAAAAAACTGCGCTACACCACCGAGTTCTTCCGCGGCCTCTACCCGGCCAAGCGCAGCAAGCATTACTTAGCCGCACTGCGCGACCTGCAGGAAGCCCTGGGGCATCTGAACGACGTGGCGGTGGCCGAGCATCTGCTGGTCGACCTCACCGAGAAGTCGCCGCCGGGCAGCGGTGCCCGCCAGACCGAACGCGCCGTCGGCAAGGTCATCGGCTGGTACGCCCGCGCCCTGGTCGACTTCGAGCCCGACATGCGGCGGACCTGGAAGCGCTTCGCCGCGACCGAGCCCTTCTGGAACAAGGCGAAACGGAAAGCCTGAGAAAGCGAAAAGACTGAGTATGATCACCGTCCTCGTTGCCAACACCAAAGGCGGCTGCGGCAAGACCACCATCGCCACCCACCTGGCCGCCGCCTTCGCCACCGCCGGCCTGCGCGCCGCCCTGGCCGATGCCGACAAGCAGGGCAGCAGCCTGGGCTGGCTGAAGACGCGGCCGGATACCACGGCGCCGATCCAGGCGCTCGACTGGCGCGACGGCCCGGGAAAGCTGCCGAAGGACACCGACCGCCTGGTGATCGACGCCCCCGCCGGCATGAAGATGAAGAAGATCGAGGAACTGCTGCGGCTGGCCGACGTCATCGTCGTGCCGGTGCTGCCCTCGGGCTTCGACGAGCCGGTGACCGGCGATTTCCTCAAGCAGCTCGAAGACCTGAAGCCGATCCGCAAGAGCAAGACCGCCGTCGCCATCCTGCGCAACCGGGTGCAGACCGGCAGCCGCATGGCGGCCAAGCTCGACAAGTTCATGCTGGGGGTCGGCCACACCGGCGTCGGCCGCCTGCGCCACCGCCTGGTCTACGCCGACATCGCCGGGCGCGGCCTCACGGTGTTCGACCTCACCGGCAAACAGAACGAAGAGCTGCGCGAAGACTGGGCCCCGGTGCTGCGCTACATCGAGAACAGCGATCCGGCGATGGAAATCCGCGCCGTCGGGGAATAACCTGCGGGCGGGAGGAGAGAGCTTCCGACGGGGTGTGGGCATAGGCGAAACAGGGGGCAAGCGCCAGGATGAACGAGGGGCCGTCGTTGACTGAAACAATCATCATCATCGTCATCAACACTTCAGTGCTAGCCGTGTTTTTCTGGTCTTGGGTCCGAATCCTTCACCGTATGGGGCTAAGCGGGTGGTGGGTCCTGACCATGGGGCTTTGGCCGATCATGTTGCCGATCCTGGCGACGTGCCGCTGGCCCGCCGTTGACGGAAAGCGCAAGGCCGAAACCGCAAACTAGGACGCTGCGCGCGCCATGGCGATGGCGTCGCGGAAGGGCGCCACGCGCGGCGCCACCTCGGCGGGCCCGGCGCCGGGCTTGTAGAGGCTGCCGCCCAGGCCGAAGCCGCGCACCCCGGCGCGCCAGTAAGGCACCACTTTTTCCGGCGTGATCGAGCCCACCGCCAGCACCGGCAGGCCGGGCGGAAGCACCGCCCGCATCGCCGTCACCACTTCCGGCGGGTGACCCTCGGCGGGAAACAGCTTCAGGGCATCGGCGCCGGCCCGCGCGGCGCTCAGCGCCTCGGTCGGCGTGGCGAAGCCCGGAATGACGATCAGTTCGTCCGCCTTGCAGCTTTTGATCACCGCCGGATCGGTATTCGGCGTCACGATCAGGCGCCCGCCGGCCCCGACGACGCGGCCGACATCCTCCGGGTCGAGCACCGTGCCGGCGCCGATCAGCGCGTGGGCGCCACAGGCCTTGGCCAGCGCCGCAATGCTCTTCAACGGCTGCGGCGAATTCAGCGGCACTTCGATCATGGTGATGCCGGCGGCAACCAGCGCCTCGCCGAGGGCGACGACCTCGTCCGGTTTCACGCCGCGCAGGATCGCCACCAAAGGCAACCCGGCAAGCCACGGCGTCAAGCCACTCACTGCGACGCCTCCCGGCGCCGCGCCAGGTCGAACAGGCCCGCGGCCACGGCATCGCCGTCCAGTTGCACGACGCTGTGGCCGAGTTTCTGCAGCGCCGCCTCATAGAGCGCCGACAGGGCCGGCGCGCCGATCAGATGCACCTCCACCGCTTCGTCCGGCACGGCGGCGGCCAGTTCGTCGCCGATCAGCAGGCCCGAGAGATAGCTGCGCACCTCGTCCTCCGGCAGGTCGCCGGTCAGGGCCCGGCTGCGCGCCGAGAACAGCCGGTTCAGCAAGCCGCCGGCCTGGCCCAGCATGACGCCTTCCAGGAACCAGCGGTCCACCGCCACGGCGCCCTTGGTCATCAGGCGCGAGAGGATGGAATGGCCCTGCAGCAGGTCGTAGACCTCGCCGGTCATGTAGGTGGCAAAGCCCTGGATCGCGCCGCCTTCGACGCGCACCCACTTGCTGTGGGTGCCGGGCAGGCAGACCAAGCCGCCGCCTTTGGGCAGCGCGCCCTGGGCGCCCAGCACCTGGGTCTCCTCGCCGCGCATGACGTCGGGCTGGCCGGGCCGCGATTCGTCGAGCAGGCCGGGGACGATCCAGGCTTCGCCCTCGCCCCAGTCGACCCGCTCCAGCCCCTCGGCCAGTTCGTCCGGCGTCGCCGGGCAGAGCACGTAGGGCACCTCGCGCCAGCCCTGGCGGCTGCCGATCATGCCACTCATGATCACCAGGGCGTCGGGCTGCTGCTTCAGCCAGTCCTCGATCTCCACCAGCAGCGCCGCGGCGAAATCGCCGCCGCGCACACGCAGGATACCGCCGTGCGACTCACGCCGGTCCACGATGCCGCCCTGCGGATCCAGCAGGTAGGCGCGGAACGACGAAGTACCCCAATCGACGGCGATGACGGCCCGGGAAAGAGAAGCGGTCACAGGAAATCCTCAATGTAGTTTTCGACGATGGCGTCCAGGCTGGCATCACGCGGCAGGCCGAGCCGGGTGGCGCGCTCGTAAGAGGCGTCGCGGGGCCAGCCGTCGCAGATTCGTTGAATGAAGGGATCGGGCTCGAAGACGATGTCGCCCAGCTTGCGGTCGCCGGCGACGCGCGTCAGCGCATCCATCATGTCGCGCACCGTCACGGTGAAGCTCGGCAGGCTGACCGCGCGGTCGTCCCCCAGGTCGCTGCCCGCCGCCTCGTGCAGCGCGATCAGGCCGCCGACGATGGAGCGGTAGCCGAGCACCGGCATGACGGTGTCTTGCGATACGGGAATGCTGCAGGTCTCGCCGTTCAGCGGTTCGCGGAACAGGCCGCTGACGAAGCTGGAGGCCGCCGCGTTGGGCTTGCCGGGGCGGATGATCACCGTCGGCAGGCGCGCTGAGCGGCCGTCGAAGAAACCCTTGCGCGTATAGTCGTTCACCAAAAGCTCGCAGACCGCCTTGGTGACGCCGTAGGTCGTCTGCGGTGTCTGCTTGGCGTGATCGCCGACGACCGGCGCCATGGCGGCGCCGCCGAACACCGCGATGGAGCTGGCGAAAACCACCCGCGGCAGGCCGGCGCCCGGCTTGCCCCGGGCCCGGCAGGCCTCGAAGACATTCAGGCCGCCGGCCAGGTTCACCCGCATCGCCAGGTCGAAATCCTTCTCGCCGCCGCCGCTGACCACCGAGGCCAGGTGGAACACCGCGATATCGTCGCGGTCGATCAGCGCGCGCACCACGGCGGGGTCGGCAATGTCGCCGCTGCGCAGCGAAACCCGGCCGTCGGCCCAGGCCGGCGCGTCGGCCGGCGCGGCGACGTCGAACAGCACCAGGTCGTCGATCGGCGCCTCGCCGCCGCCGGGCGCCGGCAGTTTGCCGCGCTGCAGCAAAGCCAGCCCGAGGCGCTGCCCGATGAACCCGGTCCCCCCGGTAATGACAACCTTCAAACCTCGGCTCCCCTCTCGCGCGGCCGGATTTACGCTGCTTCGGCGCCTTTCTCCGACGAGTCTGACTATCTGGGCGCGTTTACGCAATGCACCTGAGGCCCGGCCGGCCGGCGGCGCAATGGGCGCCCACCTGCCAACTTGGCTGCCTGCCCCATGTTTGCTATTGATGGGTAGCGCTGTCCAATGAAGAAGGACGGCAATTTCAAAGAAAAAACCCTCCGCGCCCCGGAAGGGGCGACGGAATCGTTTTGCCCTGGGCGTTCAAGCAGCTGGAGAAACATAGCGTGAAGCCGGAACTCATTATGGTCGGCCCGATGATGCCGCATGTCATGGAGGCGCTGGACAGCGACTTCACCGTCCACCGCCTGTGGGAGGTCGCCGACAAGAAGGCGCTGCTCGACGAGGTGGGCGGCCAGGTCCGCGCCATCGCCACCAGCGGCCACATCGGCGCCGATGCCGCACTGATGGACGCCCTGCCGAAGCTGGAGATCATCGGCTGCTACGGCGTCGGCGTCGATGCCATCGACCTGCCCCATGCCGCCAAGCGCAAGGTGATCGTCACCAACACCCCCGACGTGCTGAACGACGATGTCGCCAACATGGCCATCGCCCTGCTGCTCGCCACCTCGCGCGGGCTCTGCGCCGCCGACCGCTATGTGCGCGCCGGCAAGTGGGTGAAAGACGGCGCCATGCCGCTGACCCGCGCTATCCGCGGCCGCACCCTCGGTATCCTGGGGCTTGGGCGCATCGGCAAGGACATCGCCCGCAAGGCCGAGGCCTTCGACATGAAGATCGCCTACCACGGCCGCCAGAAGCAGGACCTGCCCTATACGTTTTACGGCGACCTGGTGGAGATGGCGCGCGACAGCGACTTCCTGGTGGCGATCTGCCCGGGCGGGCCGGCCACCGACAAGATCGTCAACCGCGCAGTGCTGGACGCCATCGGGCCGGAGGGCGTGTTCATCAACGTGGCCCGCGGCTCCGTCGTCGACGAGCCGGCGCTGGTCGCCGCGCTGCAGGACGGCCGCCTGGGCGGTGCCGGCCTGGACGTCTTCGCCGAGGAACCCAAGGTGCCCGAGGCGCTGTTCACGATGGATCAGGTGGTGCTGCAGCCGCACGCCGCCAGCGCCACCCACGAAACCCGCCGCGCCATGGGCGATCTCGTGGTCGACAATCTGCGCGCGCACTTCGCCGGCAAGCCGGCGCTGACGCCGGTGTGATCCGGCTGCCACCGCAACAATCCCGTCACCGATATCTGCACCCCTAGGGGAGGAAACCATGAAGCTGCTGCGCTACGGGGCCGTGGGCCAGGAAAAACCCGGGATGGTCGACCGCAAGGGCAACTTGCGCGACCTGTCCGGCCATATTGCCGATCTCCGCGGCAGCACCCTGCTGCCGGATGCTTTGGAAAAGCTGAAGAAGCTCGACCCGGAAAGCCTGCCGGCGATCGAGGGTTCGCCGCGCCTGGGCGCCTGCGTCGGCGGTGTCGGCAAGTTCATTGCCATCGGCCTCAACTATGCCGACCATGCCGCCGAATCCGGCGTCGACGTGCCGAAGGAGCCGGTCATCTTCATGAAGGCGACCAGCAGCATCTGCGGACCCAACGACACCGTGGTCATTCCGCGCGATTCCAAGAAGTGCGACTGGGAGGTCGAACTGGCCTGCGTCATCGGCAAGCCCGGCAAGTACATCGCCGAGGCCGATGCGCTGACGCATGTCGCCGGTTATTGCGTGGTGAACGACGTCTCCGAACGCGGCTTCCAGCTGGAAGGCACCGGCCAGTGGGTGAAGGGCAAGAGCGCCGACACCTTCGGCCCGGTCGGCCCCTGGCTGGTCACCCCCGACGAGGTGCCCGACCCGCAGAACCTGCAGCTATGGCTGGAGGTCAACGGCCACCGCTACCAGGACGGCGGTACCAAGACGATGGTCTTCACCGTGGCGCACCTGATCAGCTACGTCAGCCGCTTCATGAGCCTGCAGACCGGCGACATCATTACCACCGGCACACCGCCGGGCGTCGGCAAGGGCCAGAAGCCGCCGACCTACCTGAAAGCGGGCGACGTCATCAGCCTGGGTATCGACGGCCTCGGCGAGCAACGCCAGCACGTGGTCGGCGCTGACTGACGGCGTCCCTCGGCGGCAAGAAACAAAACAAAAAATCCAGGGAGGCTCCCCCATGCGCAAGACCACGCAGCGCGTCGGCTTCATTGGCGTCGGCCTGATGGGCCACGGCATGGCCAAGAACATCGTCGAAAAGGGCTATCCGCTGGCGGTGATCGGCCACCGCAACCGCAAACCGGTGACCGACCTGGTCAAGCGCGGCGCCAAGGAGGCCAAGAGTCCGGCGGAGATGGCGAAGCAGCGCGACGTCATCTTTCTCTGCGTCACCTCCTCGGTACAGGTGGAGGACCTGATCCGCCGCAAGGACGGCATCAAGGCCGGCGCCCATAAGGGCCTCGTCATCGTCGACTGCTCCACCGCCGATCCGACCTCGACCCTGGCGCTGGCCGAAGAACTGGCGCCGCTGGGCGTACGCCTGATCGATGCGCCGCTCGGGCGCTCACCGAAAGAGGCCGAACTGGGCCTGCTCAACACCTTCGTCGGCGCCGATGCCAAGACGCTGAAGGAAGTCCGCCCGCTGATCGAAACCTGGGCGGAGAACATCATCCACGTCGGCCCGGTCGGCGCCGGTCACAAGATGAAGCTGATCAACAATTTCGTCGCCATGAGCTATGTCGCGATCTATGCGGAAGCCTTCACCACCGCCCGCAAGACCGGTGTGCCGCTGGAAAAATTCCACGAGGTGATCTCCGCCGGCGGCCTGAACAGCGGCATGTTCCAGAACGTCTGCAACTGGGTGATCGGCGGCGATCCCAAGGCGCACGAGTTCACTCTCGCCAACTGCGACAAGGACGTGCGCTACTACAATCAACTGGCCGACTCGGAAAAGCTGACCACGGTGGTGGCCAGCGCCGTGAAACAGAGCTACGCCATGGCCCTGGCCATGGGCCGCGGTGCCGACAACATGCCGATGCTGGCCGACGCCGTCGCCAACTTCAACGGCGTGACGATCCAGCCCGAGAGCCTGCGCACCGGCAAGAAGCCGGCAAAGAAAGCGAAGAAAAAGAAGTAACGGACGCTCCGCGCCGGGGCCTGGGGGCCCAAGGGTCTGTGCAAGCGGCGAGCCTATCGGGTCCCGGGGTCAAGCCCCGGGACGACAATTGTGGGGTGGCCGCGTTATGCCCTGCATCCCAGACCGATCAGACTTCTTTTTCCGTAAGAACGGCTGTCGCCCCGGCACTTGATGCCGGGGCCCAATGCCCTCTCCGTTCGCTCACCCTTTCCGCGATAGAGTGCCGCACGTGACCGTCCATGGGTCCCGGGATCAAGTCCCGGGACGACAGTGGTGGGGTGGTGGGTTTTGGCGATTGAGGCGGCGCCGATTTGCCCGGTGGTCCGCACTGTCGAAACACCTGCGCTGTCGCCCCGGCACTTGATGCCGGGGCCCAATGCCCTCTCCGTTCGCTCACCCTTTCCGCGATGGAGTGCCGCACGTGACCGTCCATGGGTCCCGGGGTCAAGCCCCGGGACGACAGGGGTCGGGTGGTGGGTTTCGGCGATTGAGGCGGCATCGGTTTGGCCGCGGCATCACGGCCCGGCGCTATCCCGCGAACTGGCCCGCCGGCACGCCCTTCACACCGGGATCGATCTCGAACAGGGCGCCGGCCAGGGGCTGGCGCTCCAGCCGGTCTTCGTCGAGGCCGATGGCCGCCGAAGTGATGTAGAGGCGGTCGAGGTCCGGACCGCCGAAGGTGCAACTGGTCACCTGCGACACCGGCATTTCGATGACACGGTCGATGCTGCCGTCCGGCGCAAAGCGCGTAATGCGCCAGCCGCCCCAGTGGGCAACCCAGAGATAGCCTTCCGCATCGCAGGTCATGCCGTCGGGATAGCCGTCGCCTTCGGGGATGGTCGCAAAAACGCGCTTGCTCTCCAGCCGGCCGCGCGGCGACAGATCGAAAGCGTAGATCGCGCCCTCGAAGGTATCAGTGTGGTAGAGCGTCGTGTGATCGGGGCTGAAGGCCGGACCGTTGGTTACCGTGTAGCCTTTGTCGACACGGTGCCAGTCGAGATCGGGGTCGAGGCGGTAGAGACAGCCCGAGGCCTCGCGCTCGTTGTCGTCCATGGTGCCGGCCCAGATGCGCCCTTCCGCATCGGCCTTGGCGTCGTTGAAGCGGTTGTCCGGATAGTCGGGCTCCGGCTGGCCGATGGTCTCCGGCGCCATGGTCCCCGGCGTCAGGAAGGCGAAGCCGCGGCCCTTGAAGCCGGCCACCAGGCCCTCGCCGTTGGCGCGTTCGATGACCCAGCCGATCGGCTCCGGCATCGTCCACGAGGTCTTGTCGCCATCGTGCGGGCGGTAGCGATGCAGCGCCGGCGCCTTGATGTCGACCCAGTAAAGCGCGCCCTCGCGGGCCGACCACAGCGGCCCCTCGCCCAGGGTTGCCGCCGCTTCCCACAGGCATCGCACCTCTGCCATTCGTCCTCCCAAAGAGCCGTTTTCCGGTTTTGCGCAGGGTAAGGGTTTTGGTCTGATATCAAAACCAACAAATGCATGCCCGCCCCCCGGGCCGCCGCCGGATAGCGGGAAGTCCCCGGTCGCTCAGAGCAGCCATGCGTCGGCGTCGGTAGCGCAAACGATTGGAATCCCGATAGAATGAATTTCAGCAGATGAACAGGGGAAATCCCGCAATACGATGTCCGGATCCGGCGACAAAAACCGCCTGCGCCTGAGCGACGGCCTTGCCGAGTTGGAAGTCGCGCCGCGCGAAGGCGGCTGCATCACGGCGTTTCGCTGGCGGCGCGGCGCCGAAACCCTGGACTGGCTGCGCCCGGCGCCCGCATCGGGCCGATTCGCGCCCAATGACAGCGGCTGCTTTCCGCTGCTGCCCTATTCCAACCGCATCCGCAGCGGCCGGTTTTCCTTTGGCGGCAAGGACTACCGCCTGCGGCCGAACTTCGCCCCGGCGCCGCACACGATCCACGGCCACGGCTGGAAGCTGCCGTGGGAGGTCGCCGCACAGAACGCCGACAGTCTGACCCTGAGCTACGACCACGACGGCAGCGACTGGCCGGCGCCCTACCGCGCGGCGCAGCGTTTCGCGCTGCACGACGGCGGGCTGAGCGTCGAGATCGCGGTGACCAACACCGGCACGCAGGCGATGCCGGCGGGGCTGGGCCTGCATCCCTACTTCCCGCGCACGCCCGCCTGCCGCCTCGCCGCCACGGTCGACAGGATGTGGGCCACCGACGCCGAGGTGATGCCGACCGGCCTGGTCGACGCCGATCTCAGCGGCGGACTGTCACCGGATGCCACGCCGCTCGACAACTGCTTCACCGGCTTTGCCGGCCGCGCCGTGATCGACTGGCCCGAGCAGGCCGCCACCCTGACGCTGGAGGCCGATCCGGCGCTGGCCTTTCTGGTGGTCTACACCCCGGCAGGCGCCGACTTCTTCTGCGCCGAACCCGTCAGTCACTGTACCGACGCGGTGAACCTGGCGGCGGCACGCGACGACACCGGCCTCGCGGTGTTGCAGGCCGGCGAACGCTTCGCCGCCACCCTGCGCTTCCTGCCGCGCTGGAATGGCCTTTCGTGAAGCCGCAGACCGGCAGCGCCGGCCTCAGCCGCCCGGTCAGCGCGCCAAATCTTGTCCTCGGCCCCTGGCTGCTGACCCTGATGGGCTGCGAACTGCTGGTGCTCTTCACCGACAACGCAGTGGCCGAAACCGCAAGCCACGTCCTGCTGCTCGGTGTGCCCGTCATCGGCTGGCGCCGCCTGCGCCTGCGCGAAGGTTACCTGCTCGGCCTCTGCGGCCTGCTGCTGGCGCTGGCCTGGCTGTACCAGCCGCAGCCCTGGGAACTGGCGCTGCACGGCCTGGACCGGGCCGGATTCCTCGCCGCCTTCATCCTGCTGATGGGCCTGCTGCGCGAAGGCGGCATCACCTCGCCGGCGGTGCTGCAATGCGGCACTTACGTGACCCAGCAGCCGCCACAATGGCGTTTCCTGGCGGTTTTCCTGGGCAGCCATTTCGTTTCGGTTCTTATAAATCTCGGCTCGCTGAGCCTGCTGGCGCCGATCATCCAGCGCGGCGTGCGCGGCGACCATCTGCAGCGCGAGGAGCTTGACGAAATCGCCCTGCTGCGCGAACGCCGCCAGCTGACCGCCCTGCTGCGCGGCTTCGCCTGGTTTCTTGTGTGGGCACCAACGGCGGTGACCCAGGCCGTGCTGCCGACCCTGATCCCCGGCGTCGACCCCGTTCGTCTGCTGATAACCGGCATCTGCCTCGCCCTGATCATGCTGGCGGTGGGCTGGGCGGAGGACAGCCTGCGCTGGCTGCCGCTGCGCCGGCGGCTGCGCTCCAGCGGGCGCCTGCCACAACGCCAGCATCTGCCTTTTCCCGGGAGTGCCCTGCTGCGGCTGGGTGCCGTCGCCGGGCTGCTGTTCGGCCTGACGCTTCTGTTCAGCGGGTGGGGCCACGTGCTGCTGGTTGCCGGCGTCATGCTGGCCGCGCCCATCGTGCTGCTGCTCTGGGTGTTCATGCAGCAGCGCGGCGGCGCTTTCCCCGCCTCAACCCCCGGGCGCCTCGCGGGCATGGCGCACCGCCTCGGCAGCATTGCCACCCTGGGCCTGCCGTCCTTCCACCGCGAAGCGGTCTCGCTGGGCGCCGCGGGCTTCATCGGAACACTCGCCGCGGCCCTGGTCCCCGCCGGACAGGTTGCCGGCTTCCTTTCCGTCGAACAGATGCCCGGCTGGATATTCCTTTCCCTGCTTTCCCTGTTCGTCTGGTTTTGCGGTGTGTTCGCCCTGTCGCCGATCACCACCGCCGTCTTCCTGGGCAGCCTGGTGCCGGAACTGGGCACCGTTCCCGCCGACCCCACCGCGATCGTGCTGGCCATTGCGGCGGGCACCGCGATCTGCACCCTGGGCGCACCTTTCGCTTCCGGCACGCTGATGCTGGCGCGTGCGTCCGGCTACAGCGGCATCGAGCTGACCTGGAAATGGAACTTCGCCTATACGGCAATTTCCATGGCTGTGCTGGCGGGCGTCTATGCGGTGCTGACATCGGGCATTTTCATGTAGAATACCGGTTCGGGATTTCCTTGGGCGTTTGCCCGTGGGTTTCCTTGGGCCACAAAGTTGGCCCTTCGGTTTCGACAGCAAAACGGGCAGTCTTCCTTGCTTTCAGGGCATTCAGGCATCGCGACAGACCGAGATTCCTTGTTCCGCACCATCGCGGCGGAAGCCCCCGTGCGGCCCCGTTTGAGGCAGCCGGGCTTGGGTTTGCCCGATTTGGCATGGCCCGGTTTCGTGTGGCC
Organism: Kiloniellaceae bacterium; assembly: GCA_050043265.1. Taxonomy (GTDB): domain Bacteria; phylum Pseudomonadota; class Alphaproteobacteria; order Kiloniellales; family Kiloniellaceae; genus Pelagibius. The sequence continues at coordinate 6,071 of JBHJIR010000111.1, read as the reverse complement.
GGGTGCAGCGCCCCTCAGCCGGCGGCACGGCTAGCCACAGTCCATGATCTCACCCGAACTCCTCGCGCCCTTTCAAATGGGCGTCCTCTTCCTGCTGATCGTCGCGGCGCTGGCGGTGCTGGCCACCGAGGCGATGTCGATCGAGCTGACGTCGCTGTCGGTCATCGCCGCCCTGATGGTGTTCTTCCAGTTCTTCCCGGTCGTCGGGCCCGACGGCGAGGACCTGCTCGACCTGCGCCACCTGTTCTCCGGCTTCGCCAACCCGGCACTGATGGCCGTGCTGGCGCTGCTGGTGCTGGGCGAAGGACTGACCCGTACCGGCGTGCTCGACGACGCCGCCAACACGGTGATCCACTACACCCGGCAGCACCGCGGCTTCGCCATCGCGCTGATGCTTCTCGTCGTCATGCTGTTCAGCGCGGTGCTGAACAACATTCCCGTGGTGGTCCTGTTCATCCCCATCATGCAGGCGTTGACCCGCCGCTTCCGGCAATCGCCCAGCCGCTACATGATGCTGCTCAGCTTCGCCTCCGTACTGGGCGGCATGACCACCTTGATCGGCTCCTCCACCAACCTGCTGGTGTCGCTGGAACTGGACGACATGGGCGAGGCCGGCTTCGGCTTCTTCGACTTCACCATTCCCGGGCTGGTGCTGGCCGGCACCGGCATGCTGTATCTGTTTTTCGTCGCCCCGCACCTGCTGCCCGACCGGGCGCCGCTGGGCGGCGTGGTGGAAGAGCGCAGCCGCCACTTCGTCGCCCAGATCACCGTCACCCCGGGTTCCCGACTGGTCGGGCTGCAGCCGGTCGGCGGCATCTTCCCGGACCTGAAGAATATCACCGTGCTGATGATCCAGCGCGGCGAGCGGGCGATGGTGCCGCCCTTCGAAGAGCTGACCCTGGAGGCGGGCGACCTGGTCATCGTCGCCGCCACCCGCCAGGCGCTCGCCGACCTGGCCCAGGGCGAGCCGGAGCTGTTGCACCCGGAACTGATGGCCGACGCCTTCCCCGGCACGCCGGACGAGACCGAGGCCGACGCCAACGGTGCGCGCACACCCTGGACGGCGGCCGGCCAGATCCAGGCCGAGGTGATGGTGCGGCCGGAATCGGAGCTTGTCGGCCGCACCCTGGAGGAGATCGGCTTCCGCTATACGCATCACTGCATCGTGCTGGGCATCGAACGGCGCAGCCGCATGCTGCGCGAGCGCATCACCCGCATACCGCTGAAGGACGGCGACGTGCTGCTGATCCAGGGCCACCCCGACGCCGTCGACCGCCTGCGCGGCGAACGCAGCGTGGTGCTGATGGAATGGTCGCGCCAACGGCTGGTGACGCCGCAACACAAGCGTAACGCGGCGCTGATCTTCCTGGCGGTGATCACCGCCTCGTCGCTGGGTGTGGTGCCCATCGCGCTGGCCGCCTTCTGCGGCGCGACGGCCATCATCGCCAGCGGAATCCTGTCGTTCAACGATGCCGTCCGCGTACTGGACCGCAAGATCGTGCTGACCATCGCCATGGCGCTGGCAATGGGCTCGGCAATGCAGGAAACCGGCGGCGCCACCTTCCTGGCGGAGTTGCTGATGCAGGCCATGGCCGGGGCCAAGCCGGGCCAGGTGCTCTCCGCCTTCTTCCTGCTGCTGGCGCTGCTGTCCAATCTGTTGAGCACCAAGGCGACCGCTGTGCTGTTCACACCGATCGCCGTCGACCTCGCCCATGTCCTCGGCGTACCGGTGGAGCCTTTCGCGGTGGCGGTGATCTTCGCCTCCAACTGCTCCTTCGCCTCGCCGATCGGCTATCAGACCAACCTGGTGGTGATGACGCCGGGCAACTACCGCTTCATGGATTTCCTGCGCGTCGGCACGCCGCTGATCCTGCTGGTGTGGATCGCGTTCAGCCTGTTCGCGCCGTGGTACTATGGCCTGCCGTTGTAAAGCGGTGCGCCGCTGCGCATTGTCAGGACTTCAGTTGCGAGGGGCCCCAGTCGCGAGGGCCCCCAGTCGCGAGGGCCCCAGGCGCCGGATCGTCAGTCCAGGTGCACGGTCGGCGCCACACAATCGGTACCGTCGCGATAGCTGCAGATGCGGTAGCGCACCAGCATCGCGTAGGCTTCCAGGTAGCGGTTCACGTCGGCCCAGCTCTTGAAGTTGGCGCCGTCGAAGCTGCCCTGGCCGAAGTGGTTATCGACCGTCGCGCCCAGCACCTCGCCGGTCACCGCATCGGTCCATAGCGCCTCGACCAGCAGGTTGGCATTCGGCGTCAGCGGGCTGGTCAAGGTGTCGATCACGATCTGCTTTTCCGGATCTTCGTGGGCGACCATGGCGACGGTATCCATGGCCACTTCCTCCCGGGTCTCCGGCAGCAGGGCGAACTGCACCCGCACGGTGCCGCGCTGCGGCGCGACCGACAGCAGGAAGTCCTTGCCCAGTTCGCGGCCCATCAGAACGTGGAAGTTGTTCACCAGGGTCTGGCGGTCGTCGGGACCGATCGTCCGCATCGCCTCCAGGGGCGCGAAGTAGATGATCGGGTCGATCATCACCTTATCGAAGCTGCGGCCCTGGGCGCCCGCGCTGACGTAGAACAAATCGGGAGCGAAATCGCCTTCGCCCGGCTTCAGTTCGGCCCGGACCTCGGGCGACAGGATGGCGGAGGTATAGCGGTCGGCCGCCGAAAAGGGGCCCACGCAACCGGCGAGCAGCAACAGCAAAACACTTGAGATCAAACGACTCGGCATCTATTTCTCCTTCGCGGGCCCGGCACTGAGAACCGCAGGCAAGATGCTTGGCGCGGCACCGCTTGGCAACGCGAAACCGGCGCGGACGACGTGCCGTCGCCAAGCCGGCGCCAGGCCGGCGCCGGGTGATTGGCCTGCACCGGACGGCCGGGCGGCGCCGAGGCGCCCTCAAGCGATTCTAAAGAAACGCTTGGTAAAATCCACCTATCGGCCTATTTCCTGGTTCAACAGCCGGGTTCTAGGCCCGGGTTTTCAGCCCCAGTTTTCTGCCGCCGTCCGGACCCCAAGGCCAGCATGACCAGCCCCGCAACCCAGGACGCCGCCCGAGACGACCGCGACACGACGGCCCGCCGGCGCCTGGCCTGGGCCTGGACCGCCGCCGGCTACGGATTCTTCGCCGTCGGCCTGGTGGGGACCGTGTTGCCGGTACTGCCGACCACCATCTTCTGGATCCTCGCCGCGGGCTGCTTTGCCAAGGGCTGCCCGGCGATGGCCCGCAAGATCTTCGCGTGGCCCGGCGTCGGCCCGGCGGTGGAAGCCTTCCTGAGCCACGGCATCATCGCCCGCAAGGCCAAGGTCAGCGCCCTGATCGGCATGGCCGTCGCCGGGGCCATCGTCGCGCTGACGCCGCTGTCCCTGACGACCCTGCTGGCCACCCTGGCGGTCATCGCCCTGGCGGCGCTCTACGTCGCCACGCGCCCGGAAAACGGCCCCCAGGCGGCCGAAGCGGCGCAAGACTAGGCACCCCCTCCGCTCCCCTACCCCCATTGCGTCCCCCCCTGCGCCGGGACGGCAGTGAACCGTCCACACCTCTCGCGCGACCTACCGGATACCAACGCCGCTTTCGGGGTGCGGTCGCCAACCGAGAGGAGAGCGTCATGACACAGGACCGTTTTCGTTTCGTACAGCGCGCCGTGGCTGCCTTTACGCTGTTGTTTACCGCCGGCCCCTTCAACGGGCTGCCGGCCGCGGCAGGCCCCTTCAACGGACCGGGTGAGGTCGCCACGCCCACGGCCCCCAACACCCACTTCGTGCAGCTGAAACAGATCAGCGGCTTTACCGGAAACATGTCTTTCGGTTACGCCGACGGCGGCTACTCGCTGGCCGGCACCAGCTTCAACAAACTGATCACGCTGCGCTTCACCGTGAACTGCCCAGCCAACTACCGGGTCCATGAGGCCGGCATCCGCGTCCGCGGCAGCGACGTCCACAACTACGACGTGGCATTGGTCTCCCCGGGCGACGTCCCCTTCGACGAGAACCATTGGGAGCAGACCCTGCAAGAGGAGCCGTGGGATTTCGCGGCCGTGCAAACAACCGGCATCGCCGCCCTGGACGCGGCCGGCAACAACGGGCCGGTCTATGTCAGCCTGAATGACAAGCTGGACAGCCGCACCGAGTTCTATGGCAGCTGTTCGCCCAGCCAGCCGAGTTCGGGCCTGCCGTTCCTCTACTACGACAGCGCCGAAGACAACGGCCATCTGCGGCCGATGACCCGCGTGCGCTACGCGCTGGTCTACAGCGCCGCCAAGCAGGCGGACGGGCCGCAGAAGCTGGCACCGACGGCGGCGGTGAAAGCCGTGCCGATACCCGCCGTGCCGATACCCGCCGTGCCGATGCCGAAGGTGACGGCCCGCATCAAGGCAGCGCCGGGCGGCTGTCCCTACGACTGCCCGCCGCCGGCCCCGCGCCGCCTGCGCCTTGCCAACTGATCCTTCCCGAAGCCTCCCCGCCTCGGCCCGGCCCCGACAGGCGTCGGGCCTCTTTTTTGACTGGTCCGATTGGTATGACCAATGGTCTGACCAGCAAACCATTCGCGGCGCCAACCCGTTAGCGCAAGCGCATCAACTATCTTCCTACTACCTGCGGTCCTTCAAACCGGCTAGGCTCAAGCCATAACAACAAGCATTGGGAGGAAAGTTCAAAATGCGAAAAGTTCTATCCCCTGCATCCCTATCGACGCTCGTGTCGGTGTCGGCGCTGATGCTGGTCTCGCCGGTTCTGGCACAAAGCAATCTGGAAAAACTCGGCGGCTTCAAGACCACCGGCGTCACCGAGTTCGAGGTCATCGAACAGGGCGGTGCCTACGCCGACGGCATCCGCAAGAACCTGGAGCGGGTCAACCTGCCCGCCGGCTTCAAGATCGATCTGTATGCCGTGGTGCCCGACGCCCGCCACATGGCCGTCGGCCCGCAGGGCATCGTCACCTTCGTCGGCACTCGTAAGACCGCGGCGTGGTCGGTGACCGACCGCAACAAGGACCGCATCGCCGACGAAGTGAAGAGCTTCGCGCCGTCGATCGACTTTTCGATTCCCAACGGCCCCTGCTTCTCGGATGACGGCTTCCTCTACATCGCCGAGCAGAACCGCGTGCTGGTCTACCCCGCCGCAGAGTTCTTCAATGAGCGCCCCGACGTCGCCGCCATCGAAGTGGTGCCCCAGGGCAAGCTGATCCCCGAAGAAGAAGTGAGCTACAACCACACGGCGCGGGTCTGCACCATCGGGCCGGACGACAAGCTGTACATCACCATCGGCCAGCCCTTCAACGTTCCGGCGCCCGAGAAGATGGACCTCTACACCCAGGCCGGCATCGGCGGCATCATCCGCATGAACCGTGACGGCAGCGACCGCGAAGTCTACACCCGCGGCGTCCGCAACTCCGTCGGCCTCGACTTCAATCCGGCCAACGGCGAACTGTGGTTCACCGACAACCAGGTCGACGGCATGGGCGACAACATCCCGCCGGGCGAACTGAACCGCCAGACCGCCATGGGCCAGCATTTCGGCTTCCCGTGGTACGGCGGCGGCGATGTGCGCACCAACGAGTACGCCGACTCCGAACCGCCGGCCGACGTGGTCTTCCCGGCGGTCGAGATGGTCGCCCACGCGGCCGATCTCGGCATGCACTTCTACCAGGGCCGGCAGTTCCCGGCGAAGTACAGGGGCGGCATCTTCTCGGCCCAGCACGGGTCGTGGAACCGCACCACCCCGGTCGGGGCCCGGGTGATGTTCACGCCGCTGAACGAGGACGGCTCGGCCGGTACGACCGAAGTCTTCGCCGACGGCTGGATCGACGACAACGGCGAATACCTCGGCCGCCCCGTCGATGTGGTCGAACTGCGCGACGGCTCGATCCTGGTGTCCGACGACCTCGCCGGCGCCATCTACCGCATCTCCTACGGCGAATAAGCCGCGGGAGTCCAAGTCCACGGCGGCCGGGATTTACCGGCCGCCGTTCTCGTTCGCCGCCGTTGCTATTCAGAGCCGAAGAGTCCTGCCGATGGCCGCGATGCAACCGCCCCTGCAGGCCGTGGGCCTCGCCGCCCTCGCCGCGGGCTGCC
>JBHJIR010000110.1:0-46493 GCA_050043265.1 Kiloniellaceae bacterium | reverse complement strand
CTTTTTATTTTCTATTTTTTGTTTTCTGTCGTCCCCCTCCCCCTCCGCTCCCTCGGCCCCCATCGTTATCGCAATGCAGCGTTCCTGAAATGCGTCCGTACCTGAAAGAGTAGCGTTCCGTGACCGAACCCATTCTCCGACTCTCCGGGCTGACCAAGCGCTTCGGCGAATTCACGGCAGTCAATGAGATCGACCTCGACGTCGAAGAAGGCGAGTTCTTCACCATCGTCGGCCCGTCGGGGTCCGGCAAGTCGACCCTTGTGCGCATGCTGGCCGGCCTCGAGGAACCGAGCGGCGGTGAGATTGCGCTGCGCGGCCGGCGCCTCAACGAAACCCCGGCCAATCGGCGGCCGACCTGCATGGTTTTTCAGTCGCTGGCGCTGTTTCCGCATCGCTCGGTCGGCCAGAACATCGAGTTTCCGCTGAAGATGCGGGGCGTGGCGCGCGAAGAACGGCGGACCCGGGCCATGGAACTGCTGCGCCTGCTGCGCCTGCCGGAAGCCTACTATGGCAAGAACGTGACCCAATGCTCCGGCGGCGAGCGCCAGCGCGTGGCCCTGGCCCGCGCCTTCGCCTACGACCCGGAAATCCTGTTCTTCGACGAGCCGCTGTCCGCCATCGACTACAAGCTGCGCAAGACGCTGGAGAAGGAGCTGAAGGACATCCACAAGGAGACCGGCAAGACCTTCATGTACATCACCCACAGCCTGGAAGAGGCGATGGTGATGTCGGACCGCATCGGTGTCATGCGCGCCGGCGATCTGGTCCAGGTCGGCACCCCGGAAGAGATCTATACCCGGCCGCGCGATAAGTTCGTCTCCGAATTTATGGGCGAGGTCAACGTGATCGACGTGCGCCGCGGCATGAACGGCCGGGCCAGCGGCGTCGGCATCCCCGGCGACTTCCTGCTGCGCGAAATGCCCGAAGGTTTCGAGAGCGGGCACCTGGTCGTGCGCCCCGAATACCTGCGCTTCATCGACGCGCCCGGCGAGGCCGAGAACCATCTGCGCGGCCGCCTTTACAACGAGTACGTCCTGGGCTCACGCATCCAGTACCAGGTGAGGGTCGGCGAGCGCGTGTTCATGGTCGAGCGGCTGCGCCAGCAGGCCGTCCGCGGCAAGCTGGACGAGGAAGTCCTGATCGGCTGGGATGCCAAGGACTCCATCCTGGTCACCAACTGATGACGGCGATCGCAACCACAGGGGCGGATAACCGCCGGAAACCAAGGATGCGGTGGCTGTCGCTGTCGAGCGGCGCCCGGTATTCCCTGCCCGTTCTGGTGCTGCTGGCCGTTGGCTTCGTGGCGCCGCTGATCGCGGTGATCGCCTTCAGCTTCGCCGCGCCGCGCAGCTTCGCCGTCTTCGGCGCGCCGACCCTGGAAAACTATCGGACCATCTTCGATCCCGCGAACACAGTCTATCTGTCTTTCCTGTGGTCGCTGTTCTTCGCCGCGCTGGCGGTCGTGATCCTGGCCCTGCTGTGCTACCCCGTCGCCTATGGGCTGGCGCACATCTTCGGCCGCTGGGCCAACCTCATCACCCTGCTGCTGGTCTTCCCGCTGTTCATCTCCGAGAACATCCGTCTGTTCGGCTGGGTGCTGTTCTTCATCAAGAACGGCGTACTCGACGGCACCATGAAGACCCTCTTCGGCCTGGAGGTGCAGTCCTTACTGTTCACCCCGCCGATCATCGTCTTCGGCATGGTCTACGTCTATCTGCCCTTCATGCTGTTCCCCATGGTGCTGGGCCTGTCCATGGTGCCGCGCGATGTGGTGGAGGCTGCCGGCGACCTCGGCGCCTCGCGCCTGCAGATCTTCCGCGAGGTCGAGCTGCCGCTGGCCATGCCGGGTTTCATCATCGGCGGGCTGCTGACCTTCGTGCTGTCGGTGGGCGCCGTGGCAGAATCCAAGGTGCTGGGCGGACAATCGGTGATCGTCATCACCCACGACATCGAAATCGCCTTCACCTACGCCCAGAACTGGCCGCTTGGCGCCGCGCTCTCGGTGCTGCTGATGGTGGTGATCGGCGCGCTGGTGCTGCTGGTGCTGCGCTACCTCGACCTCGACCGTATCCTGGGGAGACGCTGATGGCCGGGCCCGGAAAATCGCGTGCCAAAGGCTGGATCGGGGCCTGGACCCTGGCGATCATCGTCTTCCTCTACCTGCCGGTCGTCTGCGGGGTGCTCGCCTCGCTGTCCCAGTCGCGCTATTTCGCCTTTCCCATCGCCAGATGGTCGACCCGCTGGTGGGAGCGCACGCTGGATTCGATCGAAATCGGCATCCTGATCCAGACGTCGATCGTGATCGCCCTCATGGTGACGGCCGTCTCGGTGGTGCTGGCCTTCATGGGCGCCCTCGCCTTCGCCCGCTACAACTGGCGCGGCCGCAAGCTGTTCCAGCGCATCGTGCTGCTGCCGATCTTCTTTCCCCAGGCCGTGCTCGGCCTGGCCCTGCTGTTGTGGTTCAACACCCTGGGGCTGCCGCTGTCGTGGCATACGGCCGTCTTCGCCCACCTGGTCTGGATCGTGCCGATCGTCACCCTGATCATCTCGATCCAGGTCTACAGCTTCGATCCGGCGCTGGAAGAAGCGGCGCTCGACCTCGGCGCGACGCGCTGGCAGGTGCTGCGCGAGGTCACCCTGCCGGTGCTGTGGCCCGGCATCTTCTCGGGCGCGCTCTTCGCCTTCCTGCTGTCCTGGGGCAACTTCCCGCTGTCGCTCTACACCACCGGCGCCGATTCCACCGTGCCCGAATACCTCTACGCCAAGATGGTCGCCGGCTACACGCCGGGCGTCCCGACCCTGGGTGCCATGACCACCGGCGGGGCCGCCCTCATCATGATCGTCGGCTATGTTTCCTGGATCCTCATGCGGCGCGCGCAAGGAGCGAAGTCATGACCCCCACCGCTGACCTGGACACCGTCGAACTCGAAGAAAGCCTGCGCGGACAGCGCGTGGCCCTGGAGGAGATCCCGGTGATCGACTTCGGCCCCTTCCTGACCGGCGACCTGGCCGCGCGCCAGTCGGTGGCCGACAAGATCGGCCATGCCTGCCGCAACATCGGTTTCTTCTACCTGACTAACCACGGCATCGCCGAGGCGGTGGTGGCGCGCACTTTCGCCGAGGCCAGGCGCTTCTTCGACCAGCCGATGGAGAAGAAGCTGGAAATCGACATCGAGAAGTCGCCCTGCCACCGCGGCTACTTCAAGGTCGGCGGCGAAAACCTGGACCCGGCCAAGCAGACCACCGGCGGCGACCTGAAGGAAGGCGTGAAGATCGGCCGTGATCTGGCCGCCGACCACCCGCTGGTGGCCGCCGGCACGCCCTTGCACGGCCCCAACCTCTGGCCGCGGGATCTGCCGGGCTGGCAGGGGTCGATGCAGTCCTATTTCGATGGCCTGGTGGGCCTGGGCAAGCAGATCATGCACGCCTTCGCCCTCTCGCTGGGCCTCGACGAGTGCTACTTCGACCGCGAGCTGACCGACCCCATGGCGACGCTGGGGCCCCTGCACTATCCGCCGCAGCGCGGCAGCATCACCGAAAAGCAGATCGGCGCCGGCGCCCACACCGACTTCGGCTGCCTGACCATCCTGGCCCAGGACATGAACGGCGGCCTGCAGGTGAGAAACGCCGCCGGCACCTGGATCGATGCGACGCCAATCCCCGGCGCCTTCGTCATCAACATCGGCGACATGATGGCGCGCTGGACCAACAACCGCTTCGCCTCCACCCTGCACCGGGTGATCACCGCCTCCGGTGCCGAGCGCTACACGATCCCCTTCTTCTTCGATCCCAACTTCCCTGCCGAGGTGGCCGCGCTGCCGACCTGCACGGGGCCCGACAGCCCGCCGCAGTTCGCCCCCACCACCGGCGGCCAGCATCTGCTGGACATGATCAACGCCACCTTCGATTATCACCGGGAAAAAAAGGCCCACGGGGAACAGAAGGACCAAGTTTGACCGGCACTTACGATTTCAGCCTGACCGCCGGGCGCGCCGCCTTGCTGGTCGTCGACGTGCAGCGGTGCTTCTGCGATCGCAAGGTGAGCGACGCCCTGGGCTTCGACAGCGGCGATCACTTCTGGCAGCGGGTCGACGGCCAGGTGCTGCCCAACGCCCAGCGCCTCATCGGCGCCGCCAGGGCCGCCGGCATCGAGGTGATCTACACGGTGATCGAGGCGCTGACGCAGGACGGCCGCGACCGCAGCCTGGACCACAAGCGCTCGGACTTCCTGATTCCCAAAGGGTCCGACGGCGGCCAGGTGATGCCCCAGATCGCCCCCCAGGGCGACGAGATGGTGCTGCCCAAGACCTCCTCGGGCATCTTCAATTCCACCAACATCGACTACATCCTCCACAACCTGGGGATCGAACGGCTGGTGATCTTCGGCGTCTATAGCCACCAGTGCGTCGAGGGCGCGGTGCGCGACGCCTCGGACCGCGGCTACCTGGTCACCCTGGTGGCCGACGCCTGTGCGGCCAAAACCGCCGCCCAGGACGCGGTGACGGCGGAAAGCATGGCGGCCTTCGCCCGCGTCAGCTCCACCGAAACCGTCCTGAAGGAACTGCGCCAGAAAGGCGCCTCGGCCGCATGAAACGCCCCCTCGTCGGCGTCACCGCCGACTACCGCACCTACAACAACGCGCCCTACCACGTGGTCGGTGACAAGTACCTCCGCGCGGTCTGGGAGGCCTCGGGCTGCACGCCGATCATCATCCCGGCGATGGCCGAGAGCCAGGAGGCCGCGGACCTGCTCGACTCCCTGGACGGCCTGCTGTTCACCGGCAGCCCCTCCAACGTGCACCCCACGCTGTACGGCCACACACCCAGCGAACGCTACGAGCCGCACGACCAGGCCCGCGACGCCATGACCTTCCGGCTGATCGAAACCGCGTTGGAAAAGGGCGTGCCCTGCCTGTTCATCTGCCGCGGCTTTCAGGAACTGAACGCCGCGCTGGGCGGCACGCTGTTTCCCAAGCTGCAGGAGGTCGAGGGCCGCCTGGACCACCGTATGCCCAAGGACGACGACCCGGACGTGCGCTACGGCCTGCGCCACAGCATGACCTTCACGCCCGGCGGCCAGTTCGCCACCATCGCCGGGGCGACGGAGATCCAGGTGAACTCCCTGCACGGCCAGGGCATCGACCAGCCGGCGCCCGGCATCGAGGTGGAGGGCCTCGCCCCCGACGGCACGCCGGAGGCGGTCTCGGTGAAGGGCGCCAAACGCTTCGCCCTCGGCGTCCAGTGGCACCCGGAATACAAGCCGCTGGAAAACGACTTCTCCACCCGCCTGTTCCGCGCCTTCTCCGAAGCGGTACACGGCAAGGCCTAGGCCCTCACGCGCTCCTTTTTCGGATCGTAGAAGGGGATCGTGGTGACGGTCGCTGGCAAACGCTTCTGGCGGCCGTCGAGCTGGCCGACTTCCAGGGCGGTGTCCGGCGCGGCATGGGTGACGGCAAGGCGGGCTAAAGCGATCACACCGAACTGAGGCGAGCGCATGGCCGAGGTCACCTGGCCGACCTGGGCGCGGCCGAGGCAGACCGGATCGCCGTTCACCGGCACGGTGCCGCCCTCCAGCGTCAGCCCCACCAGCTTGCGTTGCGGATGGGCGGCGCGTTCTTCCAGGGCGGCACGGCCGATGAAGTCGCCCTGTTTGGTCTTTAAGGGCACGGTGAAGCCGATGCCGGCCTCGAAGGGATCGGTCTGGTCGCAGAACTCGGCGTCGGCGGCGATCAGCCCCGCCTCGATGCGCAACATGTCCAGCGCCTTCATGCCCAGCGGCGCGAGGCCCAGCGGTTCGCCCGCCTGCCAGACCGCATCGAACACCGCCTCGGCGTCCTTCGGGTGGCAGAAGATTTCATAGCCGAGTTCGCCGGTGTAGCCGCTGCGGGTGACGACCAGGGGAATGCCCTCGAAGCCGCCGATGCGCGCGACGGTCAGGCGGAACCAGCCGAGTTCGTCCAGGCTCGGGCGGCCCGGCGGCGTCCACAGCAGGCCGCGCAGGATGTCGCGGCTCAAGGGGCCTTGCAGGGCGATGTTGTGCAGCTGGGCGGTCGAGGGCCGCACCCAGGCATCCAGCCCCTTTGCCTCGGCCTGCTCGCGCAGCCACAGGCCGGAGGTCTCGCAGCCGCCGATCCAGCGGAAGGTGTCGTCGCCCAGGCGCAGCAGCGTGCCGTCGTCGATCATGCCGCCGTTGTCGTAGCACATCGCCGTATAGACCACCTGGCCGCCACTGAGGCGCTTCACGTCGCGGGTCAGGCAGAGCTGCAGCAGCGCCTCGGCATCCGGGCCCAGCACCTCGAACTTGCGTAAGGGGCTGAGATCCATCACGGCGGCCTTCTCGCGGCAGGCCCAATATTCCTCGATCGCGCCGCGCCCGGTCATCTCGCTGAAGCAGCTATGAAAGGCGGTTTCCTCGGTCATCTTGGGCTCTGCATCGGCAGTGGCGCGCCAGGCGACGGCGCGGGAAAAGCTCTCGTTTTCTTTGTAGAGGCGCAGCTGGCTCTCGGTCGGGTCCCAGGCGTTCGAAGAATCAATGTCGTCGGGACAGGCCGAGGAGAAACACACCAGGTCGGTCAGCGCCCGCAGCAGCACATAGTCGCCGGGGCGCGACCAGGGGTCGTCCTGGCCCAGCAGGTGGGTGTCGTCGAGGCTGGTGTTGAAGAAGAAGTTGATCGCCGGCCAGCCGGCCCGCGGCGCGATGCCATAGGGCGCGGCGGCCCGGTTCATGTTGTCCGAGCAGTTCACGTGCCCCGGATAGCCCTGGTCTTCGTAGTAGCGCGCCGTACAGGCCAGGCCGAAGGTGTCGTGACGCCCGCAGGTGTCCTGCACCACCTCGACCAGCGGCTCGTGGTCGACGGAGAAGTACTTCGCGGCGAGCCCCGGCATCGGGTAGAGGCTGCCGTTCAGGCTGCGCGTCGTCGTCGGATCGATGTCGCGCAAAATGCCGCGTTCCAGCGCGCGCAGGGAGAAGGCCTGGAAGTCGGAGCACTCGCGGCCCTGCACATCGAGGATCTGGATCCACTCGCCCGCCTTCACCTCGTAGGCGACTGCCGTACCCGGGTCGATGGTCTCGTCACGGATCGGGTCGGCCAGGGGCGCCGGCGCCGCGCGGCGCGGCCGGTTCTGCGGCGCGGCGCGTTCGACGAAGAGGGTCAGGCTGCCCGGGGCGGTCTGCTCGAAGGGCAGCATCGCGGCGCCCGGCGCGGCGGCGACCAGGGTGAGAGCGCCCTCGGCGACGAAGCTCTCCGCCGCGCCGGCACGGCTCTGCGGGCCGAAGACCTTCACCGTCTCCGCCTGGGACAGGTCGACTCCGCGGGTTGCCAGCAGACGGCGCAGCACCGCCGCGGAGACCTCGCGGCGGCCAAGCAGATCCATCAGGCCGTCCGGGCGCCCGCCGCTGCCCACGCCGAGCAGGCCGGCGGCGCTGCGCCCCGCGCGGTCGAAGGCCAGCAGTTCGCCGGGCTGGCGCCCCGCCGGATCGACCAGGGTGACGCGGTCGCCGGCCAACAGGTCGACGGTGACCGAGCCGCAGGGCGGCACGACGTAGCGCTCCACCCCCGGGCGCAGGCGCGGCAGGCCGGGCAGCATCGCCCGGCCCCGGCGCGCAGGCGCAATCCAGGGCTCCGCCAGAGCCAGCGCCCGCCCCCGCCCTTAGCCCGCAGCGCGCTGGGGCGCGGCGCCCATAAAGCAGGCCATGCTGTCGTCCATCGCCTCGACCCAGGGCGTGTGATGCAGCGGCGCCACCGTGCCGGTGCAGGGCGAGGTGAAGGCCTTGTCCCGGTAGCCTGTGATGGAGTGCTCCTTGTCGTGCTCCCACTCCTTGAACATCTCGACGGTGAGGTCCAGGTCGAAGCCGGGATAGTCGACCACCGGCTGCAGATCGCGCATGTAGTCGGCCTGGAAGTCGATCATCTGGAAGGGATCGGCCAGTGCCTCCTCGCGCATCACCCAGGCGGCGCTGTCGGCGGCCATGGCGGCGGCATCCGGCAGGGCGACCCGGCCCAGAATGACGTCGCGGGCGTACCAGGCCTGCAGGTCGAACATCGAGAAGGTGTAGAACTGGTCCTGCATGCCGAGGTACAGCAGCTTCGGGTTCTTCTCCCACACCACGCCCTTGTAGAGCCCCGGCGGATAGAGCCGGTTGTGGGTGCGCAGGCTGAGCTCCGGCGCCAGGAAGGGAAAGCTGTGGCGATAGCCGGTGCACAGCACGATGGCCTCGGCGTCAACCGAACTGCCGTCCTTGAAGTGCACCGTGGCGCCCTCGACCTTGGTGATCAGCGGCACCTCGCGGATACCGTCGGGCCAGTCGAAGCCCATGGCCTGGGTGCGGTAGCTTATGGTCTCCGACTTGGCGCCGTACTTCCAGGCCTGCAGGGCGAGGTCCTCGGCGGAATAGCTGCTGCCGACGATGACGATGTCGCGGCCCTTGAACTCGCGGGCGTCGCGGAAGTCGTGGGCATGCATGACCCGCCCGGGGAAGCCGTCGATGCCGGCGAAGTCGGGAATGAAGGGTACCGAGAAATGGCCGTTGGCGACCACCACCTGGTCGAAGGTCTCGACCGCCGTGGCGCCGCTTTTCTGGTCTTGCGAGGTGATCGTGAAGCTGTCGGCGGCGTCATCGAACGCCACCCAGCGCACAGCCGTTTCAAAGCGCACCCAGTCGCGGATGCCGCTCCTGATGGCGCGGCCCATGATGTAGTCGGCTAGCACCTCGCGCGGCGGAAAGGACGGGATCGCCTGGCCGAAGTGCTCATTGAAGGTGTAGTCGGCGAACTCCAGACATTCCTTCGGCCCATTGGACCAGAGGTAGCGGTACATGGAGTTGTGCAGCGGCTCGCCGTTGGCGTCGGTACCGCTGCGCCAGCTGTAGTTCCACAGCCCGCCCCACTCCGCCTGCTTTTCGAAGCAGACGATCTCCGGAATTTCCGTTCCCTTCGACTGCGCCAGGGCAAAGGCCCGCAGCAAACCCAGGCCGCAAGGGCCCGCCCCGATCACGGCAATACGCGCGGCCATCCGCTCCTCCTCCTCTCCCTGTTCGTCGCCCCGGCGGATCGGCTGAGCGCGTCCGCAGCGTTTCGGCAAGACAGGAATTAGAAGCGAATTTTCTCTTTGATCAAAATTATTTCTTCACAAGACTGTTTGCATGCCTTGTGAAAACTGCATTTTTCTTGCCCAGATCACAGGCAGGCGAACAATCGAAACTCACACTGCCAGGTCATTGTCGATCACATGCGCGGCGATGGCGCCGGGGGTGGTGAGCCAGATGTCGTCGCGTCGCGCCGCGATGTGGTCCAGCGCGCGACGCAGATGGCGCAAGCGGTAGGGCTGGCCGACGAGGTAGGGATGCAACGCGATGCCCATGACCAGCGGCTGCGCCTTCGACTGCGCCAGCATCTCCTCGAAGGTGTCAATGATGAGGCCGGTGAAGTCGGCCGGGCTCAGGCGGTGCAGCGGGATGGCCGGGATGTCGTTGACCTCCTGGGGATAGGGCACGGAGAGAATTCGTCCGCCGCGCGTCTTCAGCCAGACCGGCTGGTCGTCGCCGCACCAGTCCAGCACGTAGCGGTAGCCGGCCTCCTGCAGCAGGTCCGGCGTCACCGCGCTTTCGGAGATCCAGGGGCCGAGCCAGCCGGCCGGCGCCCTGCCCTCGGCTTCCGTCAGCACCGCCGTCGCCTCGGCGATAAGGGCCCGCTCGCCGGCCTCGTCGAAAGCGGCCTGGCGTTCGGAATTGCTGCGCCCGTGGCCGATGATCTCGTCGCCGCGCGCCCGGAAGGCGTCGACCACCTGCGGGCAATAGTCGTAGATCGCCGAGTTCACCAGCACGCCGGTGGGCAGTTCGAGGGCATCGAAGATCTCCAGCATCCGCCAGACACCGACACGGTTGCCGTAGTCGCGCCACGCGTAGTTCAGCACGTCGGGCTCGCCGAACGAGGGTGCCAGCTTGGCGCCGAGTCCTTCCCCGAAGGCGAAGTGCTCCAGGTTCAACCCGATGTAGACCGCCAGGCGCCTGCCGCCCGGCCAGTCGTAGTCCTTGCGCTGGGTGATAGCGCTGTAGTCGTAGCGCCCGTGTGTGGGTAATTTTGTGGGGCGCGTCATATGGATGTCCGGCTTTCGGCTCGAAGGCAGGTCGGGGCGCTCAAGACTTCCCGCAACGATTTCGTCCTCGAAAAACCGGAAGGCATTCAAGATACTCGCGGGAGCCGGAAAGAGCGCCCGATCGATCGGCGCGCGCTCGAAGAACTCAGCCGCGACCCTTTGGATTTCGGCCCGATAGCGCTCCTCGCTCTCATCGATTAGAGCGACGGCCGCAGCATAGGCCCTCGCGAGCTCCGGGAAATCCTGCGCCAACATCTTGGCATAGACCTTCTGCAGCCGGGACTTTTCCTGTCTCAACTGCCGAACGACGGGATCGTCGCCCGGGTCGAATCTATTCGGTATCTCGAAGCGTGGGTCGACGCGCGGGACATCGTCGCTGTCCGTTGGATCCGCCAAAGCTCCCTCCCTCACTCGCTCGGCCCAGCAAGAGCACTCAATGCCCGGTCATAGCAGAAAGCCCCAGCGGCCGACACCTTGGCGGCTAGGCAGGCCGCGCCACCACCTGCTCGATAGCGCCGAAGATGGAGTGACCGGCGGCGTCCTGCATCTCGATCCGCACCTTGTCGCCGGCCTTGAGGAAGGGCGTCTTCGCCGCGCCGTGCAGAAGGGTCTCCACCGTGCGCTGTTCGGCGATGCAGGAATAGCCGCGCCCGCCCTCGGCGATGGGCCTGCCGGGGCCGCCCTCGGCGTCGCGGTTGGAGACGGTGCCGGAGCCGATGATGGAGCCGGCAGCGCGCCGCCGGGTGCGCGCGGCGTGGGCGATGAGCGCCGGGAAGTCGAAGGTCATGTCCTCGCCGGCTTCCGCCTTGCCGAAGGGCCGGCCGGTCAGGCTGACCAGCATGGGCAGGTGCAGCTTGCCGCCGTCCCAGGCCTTGCCCAGGTCGTCCGGCGTCACCGCCGCCGGCGAGGCGGCCGACGAGGGCTTGGACTGGAAGAAGCCGAAGCCCTTGGCCAGTTCGCCGGGGATGAGGTTGCGCAGGCTGATGTCGTTCACCAGCATGAGGAGGCGGATCGCCGCGGCGGCTTCGTCGCGCGATGCCCCCATCGGCACGTCGTCGACGATGACCGCGACCTCCGCCTCGAAGTCGAGGCCCCAATCCTCGGCCCCTCCTTCCTCAGGCAGGGCGATGGCCGTGCGCGGCCCGAGGAAGGCGTCGGAGCCGCCCTGGTACAGGAGGGGGTCGGTCCAGAAACTTTCCGGCACCTCGGCCCCGCGGGCCTGGCGCACCAGCGCCACATGGTTCACGTAGGCCGAGCCGTCGGCCCACTGGTAGGCGCGCGGCAAGGGCGCGTGGCAGTAGTTGGCGTCGAAGGCGAAGCTGTCCTCGCGGGCGTGGCGGGCCAGGGCATCGGCCTCGTGCTGCAGGGCCGGCGCCACCCTGGCCCAGTCGTCGAGGGCCTCCTGCAGGGTGTGGGCACTCTCGGCCATCACCGCGCGCTCCAGGTCCGCCCGGACCACCAGCAGGCGGCCGTCGCGCGAGCCGTCCTTCAGGCTGGCCAGCTTCATGGCACTTACTCCTTAGGGCCCAGCATCTTAGGGCTGACCGTTGAAGTGCTTCTCCAGGCCCGCCCAGCACGCCTGATAATCCACATCAAGAGTCTCCAATTTTGACGCGAATTCAGTGATTTGCTGCGGAAATCGCGTCTCGAACATGAAGGCCAGCGTGCCGCTCTGCCGGACCGGCTCCAGGGGCTCGGTGGAGGCCTTCTCGAAGGCGGCGCGGGCGGGGCCGTGCGGCAGCATGCCGTTGTGAAGACTCATGCCGCCGGGCACGAAACCGCCCGGCTTGGCGTCGTAAACGCCCTCGATGAGGCCCATGAATTCCGACATCACGTTCATATGGTACCACGGCGGGCGGAAGGTGTTCTCGGCCACCATCCAGCGTTCCGGAAAGATCACAAAGTCGACATTGGCCGTCCCCGGCACCGCCGTCGGCGCCGTCAGCACGGTGAAGATCGACGGGTCGGCATGGTCGAACAGCACCGTGTTCATCGGGCAGAAGCGCGTCAGGTCGTAGAGATAGGGCACGTAATTGCCGTGCCACGCGACCACGTCCAGGGGTGACTGGGCAATCTCGCAGCTATGGAAGGCGCCACCCCACTTCACCGTCAGGGTGGAGGGTTCATCCCTGTCCTCATAGGCGGCGACGGGGGTCAGGAAGTCGCGCGGGTTGGCCAGGCCGTTGGCGCCGATCGGCCCCAGGTTCGGCAGCGTCAGTGGCGAGCCGTAGTTCTCGCAGACGTAACCCCGCGCCGGACCATCCAGCGGCGCGGCGCGGAACTTCACCCCGCGCGGGATGACGCAGATTTCGCCGGGGCCGGCCTCCAGCACGCCGAACTCGGTATCGAAGCGCAGGCGGCCCTGCTGCGGCACCACCAGCAGTTCGCCGTCGGCGTTGTAGACGTACTCGCGCGCCATCGCGGCGGTGACCAGGTAGATGTGGACGGCCATGCCGGTCTGGGTGGCGATGTCGCCCGCCGTGGTCATGGTCCGCATGCCGGTCAGGAAGGTAAGCTCCTCGCCCGGCGGGAACGGCACCGGGCCCCAGCGCAGCGGGCCCAACGGCAGCCGGGCCCCGGCGCTGGGGGCCGGGTGCGGCGGCGTCAGCCAATAGGGCAGGTCACGCAGGGCAAAGGGCCCCTGGTGCTTCACCGAGGGGCGGATGCGATAGAGCCAGGAACGCCGGTTCTCCGCCCGCGGCGCCGTAAAGGGCGAGCCGCTGAGCTGCTCGGCATAGCGCCCGTAGGGGCAGCGCTGCGGCGAATTCCGCCCTTCCGGCAGGGCGCCGGGCAGCGCCTCGCTGGCGAATTCGTTGCCGAAACCCGAAAGATAACTCAACGGCATGACCTGCTCCTGCTGCTCGGCGCCTTTTCGCATTTGACGCCCCCTCTTGTGATAGTTACAGATGTAACTATCAAGCTCCCCCCAAGCAACCCCGAGGCTCTATGGACCTGCGACTCGAAACCTTCCTACCCTATCGACTGAACCGGGCGGCGGCTGTGGCGAGCAAGCATTTCTCCACGATCTACCGCAACGAGTTCAACCTGACGGTGCCGGAATGGCGCGTCCTGGCGACCCTGGGCCAGGTCGGCCGGGCCAGCGCCAAGGAGATCGGCCAGCACTCCGCCATGCACAAGACCAAGGTGAGCCGTGCGGTGTCCTCGCTGCAACAGCGCCGCTGGGTCGCCCGCGCCCAGGACGAGTTGGACCGCCGCATCGAACACCTCTCGCTCACTACGTCGGGCAAAGCCGCCTTCCGCCGCCTCGCTCCCAAGATGCTGGCCTTCGAGGACGACCTGCTGGCCCGTCTCGACCCGGCGGCGCGCGCCGAGTTGCTGAAGGGTCTCGACGCCCTGGAACGCGCGCTGGGCATTCCGGTGGCGGCGGCAGAAGACAAGATCGGTTAGGCCGAACGGCGCCACCGTGGAACGATCCGTCGCTGTAAACGTTGACAAGCAGCGCCATATACCTCGCCTATAGGGTGGGCCTATAGACTGGTCGCCCCCTGAACCTCCCGAGGAGACTGGCATACAAATGAAAATACAAGCCGGTTTCACCCTGGGTTACGACTGTCCTCAGCCAACGCCGATGCTGCTGGTCCTGAAGGTTCACCCGTCGCGGCAGCCCGATCTGCTGACCAGCGACAGCCTGACCTTCGATCCGCCGGTCGCGGCGGCCGACTACACCGACAGCTTCGGCAACACCTGCACCCGCATCGTCGCGCCGGCCGGCGTCACCACCATTTCCAGCCGCTTCGAGATCCACGACAGCGGCGAGCCCGACCCGGTTACCGAAGATGCCAAGCAGCACGAGATCATGGATCTGCCCGACGATGTGCTGCTGTTCCTGCTCGGCAGCCGCTACTGCGATACCGACCGCCTCGCCGACATCGCCGGCAAGCTGTTCAACGACACGCCGCCGGGCTGGGCCCGCGTGCAGGCGATCCTGAGCTATGTGCACAATCACATCACCTTCGACTACATGAAGGCGGACGCCTGGCGCACGGCCTACGGCGGCTACAGCGAGCAGGTCGGCGTCTGCCGCGACTTCGCCCACCTGGCCATCACGCTGTGCCGCTGCATGAACATCCCGGCGCGCTACTGCACCGGCTTTCTCGGCGAGATCGGCTATCCGGCCGACGGCGAGCCGATGGATTTCAGCGCCTGGATGGAGGTTTATCTCGGCGGGCGCTGGCACACCGTCGATGCCCGCCACAACAAGCCGCGCATCGGCCGCATTCTCATGGCCCGCGGCCGCGATGCCACCGACGTGGCGATGGCCACGATCTTCGGCCCCTCCCTCATCTCCCACTTCGAGGTGGTGACGGAGGAGATGGCGAAGACCTGACCTCCGCACCGCCATCCGTCCGGCGATTCAGTTCGCCGGGAGCCTATGCCCGGAACATTCCTTTATCCAAACCGTTGACTCTTGCCGCCGGACTTCCGGCCGCAGCAGACCAAGAGGTTTGCTCAAACCGGATAGAGGACGGATGGCATGCGGATCATGGCAGGGTTCAGGATTGGCTTCTCGTGTCGGCAGGAAACGCCGATTCTCCTGGCGCTACGCACCCATCCGTCGCGGCGTCACGACCTGTTGAGCGAAGAGCGCCTGGTCTTCGACCCCGACCTGCCTTCCCACGACTACCTCGATAATTTCGGCAACCTCTGCACGCGATTTGTAGCGCCCGCGGGCGATATCCTCATCCATACCGAATTTCTGGTACGCGACAGCGGGCAGGCAGACCCCGTCGTACCGAGCGCCCCCCAGCATTACGTCGAAGACCTGCCGGACGACGTGTTGGTTTACCTGCTCGGCAGCCGCTACGTCGACACCGACCACCTCGGCGACATCGCCGGCGCCCTGTTCACAGACGTCGCCCCGGGGTGGCCCCGGGTGCAGGCGATCTGCGACTTCGTGCACAACCATATCACTTTCAACTACGCTGCCGCCGACCACCGGCGCACCGCCTATGGCGGCTACGGCGATCGCACCGGCGTCTGCCGTGACTTCGCACACCTCGCCATCGCCCTGTGCCGCTGCATGAACATTCCGGCACGCTATTGTACGGGCTACCTCGGCGACATTGGGGTGCCCCGGGACCCGGCGCCGATGGACTTCTGTGCCTGGTTCGAAGCCTTTCTTGGCGGGCGTTGGTATGCCTTCGACGCCCGCCACAACAGACCGCGCATCGGCCGCATCCTGGTCGCGACCGGACGCGACGCGACCGACGTCGCACTGTCGACCAGTTTCGGCGCGGCCAAGCTCACCACCTTCGACGTGCTGACCGAAGAGATCGCCGATCCGCCGGCGCCTGTGACCACGTCCGACAGTCGTGTCCCGCGGCGGCGCCGACCGATCCCGCCGCGCCGGCTTGCCACGGCGGCGCGCGCAGCCCCGCGATAGGGAGCCTCACCCGTCGTCGCGCGCGATGAATTCGGCTGCACAACGGTCGCCTTAGTCTTGCCATCTTGGTGGGGCACAGAGAGCACTCCTTCCTGTACTCTGGTGGAGAGTCGGCCTTGCCCCCATCGCGCAGCCTGTTTTCGCAACAGCCCGGACAGACACTGTGGTCGATGGCTCTGGTGTGTTGGCTTTCAGTCACACCGGCGCAGGCGGAGGATCTGACCTGGGCCGTCGACGTGGCGCGCGCCCATATCCTGAAGACGAAGGGATGGCCCGAAGACGACTACCACCTGCGCATTGCCCGTCACGATCCGGACCGCGTCGTCGTCTATGCCCGTCACGAGGATGACAACGACATGGGAAAAGTGAACAGTCAGGGCAGCATTGTGGCAGGCGGCGGAAAATCGTTCGAAATGGTTCTCAGCCGAAAGACCCACAGCGTCATCTGGGAGTGGTATTTCCAGTAGGCGATTACCTCTCAGCAAACACCACGGTCGTCCCGGGACTTGGCCCGAGGGTCCATTAGCGTTGGTGGGTGGGGGCGCTCTACTGAATATAGATCGGCAGAACGGCCAGAGCGTTGGGTCCCGGCATCAAGTGCCGGGACGACAGCGGTATCTTGGCAAAAGGGTGCAGCATCCGGCTAAACGCCGAGGAAACGGTCCTGCAGCGCGGCGTCAGCAGCGAGGTCGGTCGCGCTGCCGTGCCAGACCGAAACGCCTTTCTCCAGAATGACGCAGGCATCGGCGAGCGGCAGCAGGTCCTTCAGGTTCTTGTCGACCAGCAGGATGGCCTGCCCCCTGCTCTTCACATCGCGGATCGCCGACCAGATCTCGTGGCGGATGACCGGCGCCAGGCCCTCGGTGGCTTCGTCCAGAATCAGGAGGCTTGGATTGGTCATCAGCGCGCGGCCGATGGCCAGCATCTGCTGCTCGCCGCCGGAGAGCGTGCGGGCGATCTGACCGGCGCGCTCACCCAGACGCGGAAATAGCGCGGCAACGGCAGCAAGGTCCCAGCCTTTCCCACCCACTTTTGATTCCCTGGCCGTCGCCACTAGGTTCTCGTGCACCGTCAGATTGGGGAAACAGCGCCGGCCCTCGGGCACCAGACCGACACCCAGACGGGCGACGCGGAAGGCCGGCAGGCCGGCGATCTCCCGCCCCAGGAAGCGGACGCTGCCGCGCTTGGGCGGAGTCAGGCCGCAGATGGAGCGGATGGTCGTGGTCTTACCCATGCCGTTACGGCCGAGCAGGGCCACCATCTGCCCTTCGCGCACCGCCAGGTCGACACCGAAGAGCGCCTGAGAGGCGCCGTAGAAGGTCTCGATGCCCCTTACCTCTAGCATAGGGCCACCTCCAACATCACGCGCCCCCCGCGTTCTTGGCATGCAGGTGGTCGCCGAGGTAGGCCTCGCGCACCGCGGCGGAGGCGCGGATCTCCGCCACCGTCCCGCTCGCGATGATGCGGCCGTAGACCAGCACCGAAATGCGGTCGGCCAGGGCGAAGACCGCGTCCATGTCGTGCTCGACCAGCAGCATGCCCGCTTCCTGCTTCAGGCTGGCGAGGAAGGCGGTCAGGTCCCTGGTGCCTTCGGGGCCGAGGCCCGCCATGGGCGCGTCGAGCAGCAGCAGCTTGGGCCGCAGTGCCAGCGCCAGGGCAACGTCCAGCAGCCGGCGCTCGCCGTGGGACAGGGCGCTGACCGGTGCTTCGGCGCGCGGGGTCAGGCGGACCCGGTCGAGCACGCCGAGGGCTTCCGTGCGCAAACCTTCATCGCGGCGCACCGGGGCCCAGAAACCGAACGCGCCGGTCGCTCTTGCCTGCACTGCCAGCATCACGTTGCGCAGCACCGAGAATTCCACCGCCAGGGAGGAGACCTGGAAAGTGCGCCCCAGACCCCGGCGCGCTCTTGCGGCGACCGACCAGCCGATGACGTCCCTGCCCAGCAGGGCGACCCTGCCGGCATCCGGCTTCAGATCGCCGGCGATCTGCGCGATGAGGGTCGACTTGCCGGCACCGTTGGGGCCGATGAGGGCGTGGATCTCGCCGGGCATCACCGTCAGGGCGACCCCGTCGGTCGCCTGCAGCGCGCCGAAGGCCTTGCGCAGGCCGTGCAGTTCCAAGAGCGCGCCCGGAGCCTTGTCAATTCTGGTGCCCGTCATGGTGTCAATCATGGCGCGCCTTTCCGGCCAGCAGGCCGATGACGCCGCCCCGGGCGAACAGCACCACCGCCAGCAGGATGAGGCCGAGCACCAGTTGCCAGCGGTCGGTCCAGCCGCCGATGAAGCTTTCCAGCAGGATGAACAGCGCCGCGCCGGCCAGCGGCCCGAAGAGGCGCCCGACGCCACCCAGAATGACGAAGATGATGATCTCGCCGGAGCGATGCCACGACAGCATGGCCGGGCTGACGAAGCCGTTCAGCTCGGCGAACAGCGCCCCCGCCAGGCCGGTGACCATAGCCGAAAGCGTGAAAGCGGTGAGCTTCACCGGAAACGGCGCGATGCCGAGGGTGGCGAGGCGTTGCGGGTTCATGCGGGCGCATTGGAGGGCCGCGCCGAAGCGTGAGTCCACCAGCCGATGCATGAGGAACAGCGCCCCCAGCAGCAGCGCGTAGCAGACCAGGAAGAAGCTTAGCGGATCCTCGGCCTCGATGCCCGGCAGGCCGCTGCGCAGGTAGATCGACAGGCCGTCCTCGCCGCCGTAGGTCGGCAGCGAAATGGCGAAGTAGTAGATCATCTGCGCAAAGGCGAGCGTGATCATGATGAAGTAGACGCCGGTGGTGCGCAGCGAGATCGCCCCGATGGCCAGCGCCGCCCCGCCGGCCACCGCCATGGCTACCAGCCAGATGACGATCATGTGCTCGCTGCCGCCGATCTCGAAGGGCCAGGCGATGAAGGTCGTCCCTTCGAAGGCGTGCAGCGCGGCGATGCCGGCGACATAGCCGCCGAGGCCGAAGAAGGCGGCATGGCCGAAGCTCACCATGCCCCCCGTGCCGAGCGCCAGGTTGAGACCGACACCGGCCAGCGCCAGGGTCGCCACCCGGCTGGCCAGCGCCACGTAAAACGGCTCGCCGAGGAATACGGCGATCAGGGGCGCGATCAGGAGTGCCAGAGCCAGCACGGCGTTGACCAGGGTTTCCCGGTTGAATTCAGGCATCGAGGGGGAAGAGTCCCTTGGGCCGCCAGGCGAGCACCACCGCCATCAGCAGATAGATCGCCATGGCCGCCAGCGACGACCCCACCGAGGTCGCCTCCGAGGTTGGCAGGAAGAGACCGAAAAACTGCGGCAGGAACACCCGGCCCAGGGTGTCGGTGACGCCGACCAGGATGGCGCCGAGCAGCGCCCCTTTGATGGAGCCAATGCCGCCGATGATGATGACCACGAAGGCGAGGATCAGCACCGGCTCGCCCATGCCGACCTGCACCGACTGCAGGGCACCGACCATGCCACCGGCCAGGCCCGCCAGGGCGGCGCCAAGGGCGAAGACGGCGGTGTAGAGGGTGCGGATGTCGACGCCGAGGGCGCCGATCATTTCGCGGTCGGACTCGCCGGCACGGATCTGCATGCCCAGGCGCGTGCGGGCGATCAGCAGGTAGAGCCCGGCGGCCGTCAGCAGCCCGACGCCGATGATGGCGAGGCGGTAGGCCGGATAGCGGCCGCCGCCGGGCAGCGGCACGGCGCCGGAAAGCAGCTCGGGAACGTCGAGATAAAGCGGGCGGTCGCCGAACACCCAGCGCGCCAGTTCCGAGAAGATGAGGATGAGGGCGAAGGTCGCCAGCACCTGATCGAGATGGTCACGGTCGTAGAGCCGACGGATGACGACGATCTCGACCAGCGCACCCGCCGCCGCCGCCGCCAGGAAGCCGCCGCCGAGGCCGAGCCAGAAGGAGCCCGTCTGCCCGGCGATCCAGGCACAGAAGAAGGCGCCCAGCATGAACAGCGAGCCGTGCGCCAGGTTGATCAGGCCCATGACGCCGAACACCAGCGTCAGCCCGGCGGCCATGAGGAACAGCATGACACCCAGTTGCACGCCGTTCAGGAGCTGTTCGATCAGGAAGGCCGCGGACAAGAGACAAAGTCCCGCTCTGTGGGAACACGTTGGGACTGCGCTGGAGCAGTCCCGGAGAAGACGCTAACAGGTTGCGGGAGGAAGGCCTTGCGGCTCGATTGACCTCGCACTTCGAGACGCTCGCTCACGCTCACTCCTCAGCATGAGGTCAATCTTCTCATACTCTGACCTCATCCTGTGTAGGCGCGCCCAATTCTTTTGGGCGCGCCGTCTCGAAGGTGTGCCACAAGATCACCTGTATATTCCAGCAACCTGCCGGCCGATCATCCGCCTACATCTTGCAGTCGGCGACGTAGGCGTTGGCATGCTGCTTCAGGCCGATGCCGACGATCTTGTTGGTCAGCACGTCGCCCTCCTTCACCACCTCGCGGACGTAGATGTCCTGGATCGGGTGATGGTTGCTGGCGAAGCTGAAGCTGCCACGTACCGAGGCGAAGTCGGCTGCCTCCAGCGCCTTGCGGAAGGCGTCCTTATCGGCTGTACCGCCGGTCTTCTTCCAGGCCGCGATGATGAGGTTCGCGGCGTCGAAGCCCTGGCTGGCGTAGAGCGACGGCAGGCGATTGTACTCGGCCTGGAAGCTCTCGACGAAGGCCTTGTTGGCGGCGTTGTCGATGTCCTTGGACCACTGCGAGGTATTCTTCACACCCAGCGCCGCGTCGCCGACGGCGCCCAGAATGCCCTGATCGAAGGAGAAGGCCGGGCCGAAGACCGGCACCGTCATACCCGACTGGGCATACTGCTTCATGAAGGCGATGCCCATGCCGCCGGGCAGGAAGAAGAACACCGAGTCCGGATCGGCTTCACGGATCTGCGCGATCTCCGCCGCGTAGTCGGTCTGGCCCAGCTTGGTGTAGATCTCGCCCGCCACGTCGCCAGTGTAGAAGCGCTTGCAGCCGGTCAGCGCGTCCTTGCCCGCCGGATAGTTCGGCGCCAGAACGAAGGGCTTCTTGTAGCCTTCGCTCTGCACGTACCCGCCCATGGCCTCGTGCAGGTTGTCGTTCTGCCAGGCGACATTAAAGTAGTTCGGATGGCAGAGCTTGCCCGCCAGGGCCGAGGGGCCGGCATTGGGACTGATGTAGAACACACCGTCCTTCAACGCCGCCGGGACCACCGCCATTGCGAGGTTGGACCAGATAATGCCGGTCAGGATGTCGACCTTGTCGCGCTGGACGAACTTGTCGGCGATCTGCTTGGCAATGTCGGGCCTCTGGGCGTCGTCCTCGACCATCACCTCAATGCCCGTCTCGCCCGACTCCTTCAGCGCCAGCATGAAGCCGTCGCGCACGTCGATGCCCAGGCCCGAGCCACCGCCCGACAGCGTGGTGATCATGCCGATCTTGAGGTCGGCCGCCGCGGCCGGGCCGACAGCGCCCAGGCCCACCGCGCTGAGGCCGAAGGCCGCGCCGCTCAACAGGCTCAGGCCGAGCGCCAGGCCCTTCATGGAATTCTGCATAAACTGCCTCCTGTTTTCCCCGTCGGCGCCTGATCGGCGCCTTATGGTTGTGGTCCGAAGCCCTGTCTTCGAACCCAGAAGGATATACCGCGTCCGGCCGGCTTCCGCCATAGGCCGGCGGGCAGGCAAAAGCCGCTCAAATCGGGGAGATCTGCGGGCAGCCGCGGGTCGGATGGCGGGTGACGTGGACCGGCAGGTCGAAGGCCTCGCGGACCAGGGCCTCGGTCAGCACCTCTGCGGGCGTCCCCTCGGCGGCGAGTTCGCCGCGGCTGAGGACCACCAGGCGATCGGCGTACATGGCCGCCAGGTTCAGATCGTGCAGAATGGCCAGCACGCCGATGCCGCGCTCCGCCGCCCGGCGGGCCGTTCTCAGGGTCGCGTGCTGGTGGGCGAGGTCGAGGCTGGAGGTCGGCTCGTCGAGCAGCAGGTAGCGTGCCTCGCCGCCCTGGCCCGCGTCCGGAAAATCGAGCTTGGGGAAGTCGATCTGGGCCAGCACCCGTGCGAGTTGGACCCGCTGGCGCGCGCCACCGGACAACGTGGTGTAGAGGCGTCCGGCCAGATGGGTGACCTCGGCCTCGGCCAGGCAGGCCTCGGCAATGGCAAGGTCTGCTGCCCGGGTGGTGGCGCCGGCATGGGGCGAGCGGCCCAGCAGCACGACCTCCAACACCGGAAAGCCGAAGGCCAGCTCGGAGGATTGCGGCAGCACGGCGCGGCGCAGCGCCAGGGCCCGCGGCGACCAGTCGGCAAGCGCCCTGCCGTCCAAGGCCGCTTCCCCCCGGTGGGGCCTCAGAGTGCCGGCGAGCACCGCCAGCAGGGTCGACTTGCCGGCGCCGTTGGGGCCCAGCACTGCTACCACCTCGCCGGGCGCCACCGAGAGCGATGGCCCCCGCAGCACCTCGGCGGAGCCGTAACGCACCTGAATGTCGTCGGCCCGCAGCATCACCAGCCGCCCTCTACCATCCGCCGGGGCCACGCCGGCGCAGCAGCAGCCAGAGGAAGAACGGCCCGCCGACGCAGGCTGTCACGATACCGATCGGCAATTCCGCCGGCAGCACCAGGGTGCGCGCGAAGAGGTCGGCGATCAGCACCAGGCTGGCGCCGAAAAGGATGGAGATCGGCAGCAGCAGGCGATGGTCCGGCCCGGCGGTGAGCCGAACCAGGTGCGGCACCACCAGACCAACAAAACCGATAACCCCGGTGATTGCCACCGAAGTTCCTGTCGCCAGCGCCGCCAGCACGACGATGGCCCGCTTGCTGCGTTCGACAGAAAAGCCCAGGTGCACCGCTTCGCTCTCACCCAGCAGCATCGCATTGAGAGGGCGGGCAAAGAACGGCAACGACAGAATGCCGATCAGCATGAGCGGCGCGACCAACACCAGGCGATCCCAGGTGATGCCGCCCAGGCTGCCGAGCAGCCAGTAGTTCAAGTCGCGCAGCTGCTGGGCATCGCTCAGGAAGACCATGAAGCCGATGCCGGCGCCGGCCATGGCGTTCATCGCCACACCGGCCAGCAGCATGGTGGCAACGTCGGTGCGGCCGTCGCGACTGGCGATGCGGTAGACCAGGAAGGTGGTGGCGAGACCGCCGCCGAAGGCGGCCAGCGGCAGCAGCAGGTCGCGCGGCAGGGCGGGCACCAGCCGGACGATGCCGGCGCCCAGCACAATGGCCACCACCGCCGCCAAGGCGGCACCGTTGGAAACCCCGATCAGCGCGGGATCTGCCAGGGGGTTGCGGAACAGCCCCTGCAACGCGGCGCCGGATGCCGCCAGCGCACCACCGACCAAGACGCCGGCGACGGCGCGCGGCAGGCGGATCGCCAGCAGCACCGCCTCCTGCTGGCGGGTGAATTCCCAGGGCAGATCCAGGCCGGTCTGCGCTGCCAGGATCGCGATGGATTGGCCTGGACCGATCTCGACGGCGCCATAGCCGACCGCCAGCAGGAACGTGCCCGCAAGGCCGAGGCCGAAGAGCCAAAGCGCCGCGAGGCCGCGGCGGTGCCGGGCCTGGGCAAAACTGGAAAGGTCCATCGCCACCGAACTCATGACCGGCTACTGAAGCGCCGCCGGCAGCGTCACTGAAGGATGCAACTGTCTGCCGAGTTGTGCCGCGGCCTGGGCGGTGCGCGGGCCGAAGCCGAGCAGCAGCAGGGTATCGATCACCACCACGCGCCTCTCGCGGCCCGCCGGGGTCAGCGCGATTTCAGGTATCGCGAGCAGGCTGTCCATGCCCCCCATCAGGTCGAGCGAGCGCGAGCCGACGAGCAGCACCTCCGGCGCCGCCGCGACCGCAGCCTCCGGCGACAGCGGCTTGTAACTCTCGAAACCGTCGATGGCATTGATGCCGCCGGCCAGGGCGATGATGCCCTCCGCCGAGGTGTCGCGGCCGGCGGCAAGAGCCGCGCGGCGCTTGCTGACCGCAAGCAGGAACAGGACACGAGGCCGCTCGCCGATGCCGCCGAAGGCTTCGCGGACGGCGGCCAGTTCGGCCGCCACCTTGCTGTGCAGCGCCCGCCCCTTTTCCTCGACACCCAGCGCCGTGGCGACCATGTCGATCTTCGCCAGCACGCCTTCCGGGGTATAGGGATCCGGCACGATCACGACCGGGACCCCGGCGTCACGCAACTGGTCGAGCGCGGCCGGCGGTCCGGAATCCTCGATCGCGAGAACCAACTCCGGTCCCAGGGCCAGGATCGGCTCGGCGGAAAGCTGGCGCATGTAGCCGACGTTGGGCAGTTCCGTGGCCGCCGCCGGGTAGAGGCTGGTCGAATCCACCGCCAGCAGGCGGTCTTCCAGCCCCAGAGCGTAGACGATTTCCGTCACCGACCCGCCGACGGCGACAACGCGCCGGTCGCCGGTGACGGTGACTTCCTTGCCGGTGGCATCGACAAGGGACTGCGCGCCGGCGTTGCCGACACCGCAAAGCGCGGCCAGCACCACGACGGCGGCCAGGAACCTGCGCGTCATTGAACGGCCACCCCTTCCGGCGGCAGGGTTTCGATCAGGGCACGCCAGTCCGCGCGCTCCGCCTTGCCCTCGCCCCGCTCACCGAACATCCAGGCGATCTGCCGCCCTTGCGAGTCATAGATCTCCAGCGAGGTGACCAGGCCGTCGCGGGTTGGCTTGCGCACCACCCAGGCCTCGGCGATGTCGCCATCGCGCAGGTGCAGGTTGAAGCCGGGATCGAGCACATTGAACCACGGGCCGACCTCCTTCAGCTTCGCCACCGGCCCGGTGTGGATCTGCACCACGCCCGGGCTGCCGACGAAGATCATGATCGGCAGCGCCGATGCCGCGGCCTGCTCCAGCGCCTGGCGGAAGCTGCCCGGTGCGACACGGTAGGCGAGGTCTTCGCCGACCAGCCGGAACGACTGCCGCCGCCCGGCCCCGAGGTCGATCAGCATGTCGCGGAAGTCGTGCACATCCTGCAGGGCCTGCCAGCGCTCGCGCAGGGCCGCACGGTCGATCAGGTCGTCGGCTCGATCGGACAGCGCTGGAGCCGCCGGCACGGTGCTGATGACCGGTGCCTGGTCGGCGTGCAGATACTTGGCGACCACAGCCTCGTAGGCCGCCGCATCGCTTTCCTCGCGCAGGTAGATCTTGTGCACCGCCAGGCCGTCGAGGTCGAAGAACTGCAGGCTGTGGCGCGGGCTGCCCTGCGTTTCCTCGGTCACCGCGAAGCCGAAGTGCCAATGGTTGAAGAACAGCCGCAGGTCGACGTCGTGGTTCAGCACCAGACCCATGCTCTGGAAGGCCGAGACCTTGTCGAACCGACCGACTTTCTCGTGCACGGCGCTGTCATTGCGGGTCAGCACCATGACGGTACCGAGTGCCGGCATCTCCTTCAGAAGATCGGCCCAGGGGCCATCGAGCCGGCGCACCCCCTCGCCACAGCGCGCGGCAACCAGCTCCGCCTCGGAGACACCGAGCCTGGCGGCGGCATCGCGGATCCGCAGCCCCGGTTCCTCGCCCTTCAGCGCCAGCCAGCGCTGCTTCAATGCCGCGGCACTGCTCTGCAATTCGCGATTTTCCATCGTTTTTACGTCCTCTGCTTGCGGTTGCTCACCACTTCATGGAGTAGCTGACCAGTCCCTTGAAATTGATGCCCTGCTCCGGCACGCCGGCGTAGACGCGCTCGTAGTTGGCATCGAAGAGGTTGTCGACGCCGAGATCGACGCGCAGCCCCGTCAAGAGGCCCTCGCTCGGCTGCCAGGCAAAGAAGATGTCGTGAACGTTATAGGCATCGCGTTCTTCCGACTCGTCGTCGACCTTGTCGAACTTGGCCGCGAAGGTGCTGCGCCAGCCGACCAGGGAGTCAATCTCGGGAATCTTCACGCCGCCCATGACGGTAAAGCGGTCGGCCGTCAGGGAGCCGAGCTTCTCGCCGGTATCGCGATCCTCACCATCGATCCTGGAATAGCCCGCCGAGGCCAGGAAGCGCGATCCGTCGTAGTAAGCTTCGATCTCATCGCCCCAGAGTTTCGCCTTGGGAACGTTGCTCGACGTGGTGGTGCCGTCGCACTCGCCGAGGGCCGGGTTACAGCCGACAAAGAAATCCTCCCGCTGCTCGACGGAAAGGTCGATGAAGTCCTTGCCCCAGATGATGAAGTGCGAGGCCTTGAACTCCAGCTTGTCGTGGCTCTCGAAGACCTCATCGAAGCTCATGCCGGCGCCGAACTCGACGGTCTGGGTGCGCTGCGGCTTCAGGTCCGGGTTCGCCACAAAGCGGTTGGTTACGGTGTTGCCCGGCCCCAGCGGGATCTGGAAATGGGTGCCGCTCATATAGAGCTCGTCCTCGGGCGGCGCACGGATGGCATGTCCGTAGCTGGTGAAGATATTCAGCCACTCCACCGGCAGATAGCTGAGGCCGATGCGCGGCGAAACCGCCTGGTCCGAATTGCTGTCGGCAAGATCGCTGGACGAGCGGTAGGAGTCAAACCGCACCCCGGGAATGATCAGCAGATCGCCGGGCAGCACGCCGAAAGGCTCGGCAATGGCAAACTCGCCCTGGGCGAAGATGCCGAAGAAGGTCGTGGTGGCATCCGGCACCCCCTCGCGGTCGCCACTGGCCGACGCGCCGTCCTGCTCGTCGCGATTGAACTCGCCGCCGTAGGTGAAAGTCGCCCCGATGTCGTCCGTCAGCATGGCGCGCGAGCGGTTGTCCAGACGGAAACCGATGGTGTCCACGTCACGCTTCTGCTTCTCGCCAAGCGGCCCGGCCCCCAGATCGTCCAGGCGCCGTTCGTCGACCTGCATATCCGTGTAGTAGACCAGCGCGTCGATATCGAGCAACGCGTCGCCCGGGTTCTTGTAGCTGTAGGCCAGGCGGTAGGTGTCGGATTGGATCTCCTTGTCGACGATATCGTCGCTGCCCAAACCCTGGCCGTTGCTTGGCTCCTCGGCATTGTTGCGGAAGGTCAGAAAGGACCCTTCGACACGGTGATAGTCGGCGAAGGTGTAGCTCGCCTTGGCCAGACCCGAGACGATGTCGTCGTCGGAGTTGTCCAGTTCGCTGCCATCGCCCAATTCGATAGAGCCGGAATCGCGCTTGGCGATGCTGGCCATCAGGTCGAGACCCTCGGCCGGCAGCGCAAAGCCAGTGAAGGTACCGAGGGTTTCCCGGTTCGCGGTCTGATAGCCCGTCGATACCTTAGCGCCGACGGTTTCGCCCGGCACCAGGAAGTCCGCGGCATCGAGCGTGCGGAACTCGATCAGGCCGCCGGTGCCGCCGCTGCCGTATAGAGAGGACGCCGAGCCCCGCAGCACCTCGACCGACTTCAGCACGCTGGGATCGATGAAAAATCGCCCCTGGTGCCCGGAATTGTAGTTCTGCCTGGCGCCGTCGAAGAGAACGATGACGTCGGGGCCGGAAAAGCCACGAATAGTCGGCACCTCGCCCGTGCGCCGCGGGCCGCCGGAAAACTCGACGCCCGGCACGGAGCGCAGGATATCGTCCGGTGACGACGGCTGCAGGGTCTGCAGGCGTTCCGGCCCGATCACCGTCACCATGCCCGGATACTCGAAGGCTTTGATCGGGTTGCGGGTCGCCGTCACCGTGATGGTGTCCAGCGGCGTCGCCGCTTCATTCTCTTCAGCAAGGCCCGCCTCGGCCGGCGCACCCTGGGCCGGCGCGTCCTGGGCCACCTGCGCGGCAGCGGGGGCCACCTGCGCAGCAGCGGGTGCCGCCACCCGCCCTTCACTCTCGACGGTCTGGGCCATCGCCATGCCGGCGGCGGCCAAGGCCACTACGGATACACTTGTGCCCCAAAACAGATTACGACCAACCATGTAACTCCCCCATGCCCTTTTGCAGGGCGCTTGCGGTCGTCCGGGCTGGCTGCCGATAGCGCCGGTCGGAACGGGGCGCGGAAGTGGCTGGCTGGGACTTTCGGATGTTCAACACTGTGCCGTCGCGGCTCCACGCCGCGGCGGTTACTTCGTCAGGATCAGCTTCCCCTTGCTGGTGCAACGCAGCCGGTAGTCTTCGCCCTCGTGCTCGATGATGACCTCCTGGGCCTCGGCGAGCAGGTCGCGGCTGAGCAGCCGGCGCAGCCCGGCCTTGGCCGGACGCCCGTCTGCTGGCTGTGCTGCTTGCGGCTTCACGGTCATGAAGGTTTCTTCCGGTCCCTTGCGGGGCCGAGGCCGGCCAGGACAGCCGGCGCATCTGCTCCGCCGGCCAGGACTGCACCCCCGCCGGCGGTCTACCCTTTCGGGTGAGCCCCACGCGCCTTTGATAATGAGAGTGACTCGCATTTGCAACAGAAAAGATGCAAGATCAAGCGATTGCAGCGGCCGAATTCGGCCTCGACCACGCCGTGCGGCGCCCTACAATCTCCCCTCGTTTTCGACCGGCCCTCGGGCCGATGCACCCACTAGACAAGCCGGCGGCAAACCGGCCCCACAAACGGGAGGATATCTGTGGACAAGGAACGTTTCGAACTCGGCCTCAAGCAGCGCAAGGCGACCCTGGGCGATGCCTACGTGACCAAGACCCTGGACCAGGCCGACGCCTTCAGCCGCCCCTTTCAGGAAGCGATGACGGAGTGGTGCTGGGGCTTCGGCTGGGGCGATCCGGCGATCGATCCTAAGACCCGCAGCCTGATGAACCTCACCATGATCGGCGCGCTGGGCAAGATGCACGAGTGGGAAACCCACTGCCGCGGCGCCCTCACCAACGGCTGCAGCGTCGAAGAGATCCGCGCCGCCTGCCACGCCATCGGCATCTACTGCGGCGTGCCCCAGGCGATGGAATGCTTCCGCGTCGCCCGCAAGGTGCTGGAAGAAACCGGGAAGATCTGAGACCTGCCGCACCTGGCTTTCGCTCTGTCACACAGCGGTCGCCCCGATCATAAGCCGTCACCCGCGGGTGAAGCCCGGCAACGACATTAAGAAATTTGGGCGCCCTGCCCCATAAGGACCCGCTTTCCGTGATCGAGCTCTGGATCCCCATCACCGTTTTCGCCGCCTTCATGCAGAACCTGCGCTCGGCATTGCAGAAGCACCTGAAGGGGCGGCTGTCGACCGGCGGCGCCAGCTATGTGCGGTTCTTCTACGCCTGCCCCTTCGCGCTGGTCTACCTGGCGGCGGTGCACGGCATCGGCGGCTATCCGCTGCCGGCGGCAAACGCGCTCTTCCTGCTGTACTGCCTGCTCGGCGGACTCAGCCAGATCGCCTTTACCTTCCTGCTGATCTACCTGTTCTCCTTCCGCAACTTCGCGGTCGGCACGACTTACTCCAAGACCGAGATCATCCAGGTCGCGCTGCTGGGCCTGATCCTGCTGGGCGACACCATCAGCATGATCGGTGTCTTCGCCATCGCCCTCGGCATGGCCGGCATCCTGGCGCTCTCCGTCGCTGCCAACCAGGCCGTCACCTGGAAGGCGCTGGCGGCGGGCCTGTTCGAGCGCACGACGATGATCGGCCTGCTGTGCGGCGCCTTCCTGGGCGCGTCGGTGGTGTTCTTCCGCGGCGCCGCACTGTCGCTCGGTGACGGCGCGGTCATCATGCGCGCTGCCTTCGCCCTCGCCGTCTCGCTGGTCCTGCAGACGGTGATCATGGGCGGCTACCTGCTGCTGCGCGAGCGCGGCCAGATGACCGCGATCCTGCGACACTGGAAGCCCTCGCTGGGCGTCGGCGTCGCCGCCTTCCTCGCGTCGGTCGGCTGGTTCACGGCCGTTACCCTGCAGAACGCCGCCTACGTGCGCGCCGTCGGGCAGATCGAGCTGGTGTTCACCTTCATCGTCTCGGTGGTGTGGTTCAAGGAGCACACGACCCGCCTGGAACTCTGCGGCGTCGCCCTTATCCTCGCCGCCATCCTGCTGCTGATTCTGGCGCGCTAGGCAGATCTAGGGCGCGGGACAGATCTATCGCGGATCCGCCTTGCAGATCCGCTCCAGCTCGCCGGCGACCGCGAAGAGGGCTTCCTCGCCCTTGGTCCAGAAGCTGACGTCGGGATTGTCGTCGCCGGTCGCGTAGCGGGCGCCGCTGCCGCTGCGCCGCAGGCCCAGTGCGTGCAGTGTACCGTGATCGGCGACGCTGGCCGCCGGCGGTTCTATGGCGATGAAGGTCGCCATCACCTCGCTGCCGTCGTCGCAGCGATAGGTCACGGGGTCCCCGGCCCGGGCGGGCTGGCCGGTCACCATCAGGGTCATGAAGGCCGCCGCAAAGCATCGGTGAAGGTCATGCATCGTTGCCTTCCTCCGGTTGGGAAGCCGACACTCTGCGCCGCCGCCAACAACACGGGAAGATGCAAAAGGTCTCAGTTCCGATCGCGCAGACGGTTCGGCGCCAGCGCGGTGACCGCGCGCTTTGGCAGCACGGTCTCGCCGCTGCCACCGGTGAGCAGCGCGGCGGCCAGGCGCGACAGGGCGGGCGCGGTCTGAATGCCGTAGCCCCCCTGTCCCGCCAGCCAGAAGAAACCCTCCGCCGCCGGATCGAAGCCGACCACCGGCGTGCGGTCCGGCGCGAAGGTGCGCAGGCCCGCCCAGGTCCGCTCGACCCGGGTCACCGGCACGGTCACCGCCTGCTGGTAGCGGTCGATGCCCTCGGCCAGCACCATGTCGTCGGGCCAGGCGTCGTGCGGGTCGACCGGGTCTTCGTCGGCCGGCGAAACCATCAGCTTGCCGGCCTCCGGCTTGGCGTACCAGGTCTCCGACATCGAACAGACCGCCGGCCAGCGGGTCACGTCGCGGTCCTCCGGCGCCGGCAGGATGGCGGCGGAGCGGCGCAGCGGCTGCAGCCCAAGGCGCGCCAGCCCGGCCAGTTCGGCGGTGACATCGGCCCAGGCACCCGCGGCATTCACCACCATCGGGGCCTCGAAGTCGCCGGCGGGCGTGCGAAGCTTCCACACACCATCGGCGCGCTTGATTTCCTGCACGCGGGCATCGG
The DNA here is from genome assembly GCA_050043265.1 of Kiloniellaceae bacterium. Lineage (GTDB taxonomy): Bacteria > Pseudomonadota > Alphaproteobacteria > Kiloniellales > Kiloniellaceae > Pelagibius. The sequence continues at coordinate 16,093 of JBHJIR010000110.1, read as the reverse complement.
TCGCCAGCCGTCCGCCGTTGCGGCGCAGCAGCCGCAGATAGCCCTGCAGCAGGCGGTCGACGTCGATGTCCTCCGCCGTGTTGTCGTAGCAGGCCCGCACGATACGGTCGCGCTTCAGGATCGGAAAAAGACGCAGCGCCTCGTCCGGCGAGATCTCGTCGGTGGCGGTCGCCTCGGCCATGTGTGCCTCGAAGCGCGCCTCCTCCTCGGCGGTGGCAATCAGCAGTTCGCCGCGCGGACTGAGCAGCGAGGACTCCGCCAGATCGCCAGGCGGCTCGGCCAGTTCGCGCTGGCTGGCGGCATTGGCGGCACGCACGGTCTCGTTGCCGTAGTTGCCGATGAAGATGGCCGCCGAGCGTCCGGTGGAATGGCGCCCGGGGGCGTCCTCCGCCTCCAGCACGATGACGGAGGCGTCGGGAGAGACACGGGCGGCGGCGCCGATACCGGCCATGCCGCCGCCGATGATAAGGATATCTGCGGTATTGCTCATACCGCCCATTGTGCCGTCATTGACCGGGCATGGCCATCAGTTGAATGCCCGCCGGCAGCTCGAACAGCTCGGCCGGCTGCGGGCCCCGCTGCAGATCGGTGAGCTCCATGGTGAACGTGCCTTCGGTGGTGGCGCCTTCCATGCGCAGGGGAATGCCGTCGTCGGTCGCCCAGATGAACACCGTGTAGCTCTGGCCGGCGTCCTGGGCCTCGACGCGGTATTTGGTCACCGCTTCGCCGTTCAGGGTTTCCCGGCCCAGGGCCTCGGGTTCCAGCGCCGCGTAATCTTCCGGGCTGGGCGTCTTCTGGGGGCCGCCCAGCTTCATCTCCATGCCGATTCCCATTTGCGGCATGACCATATAGAGGCGGCCCTTGTCTTCCCGGCGGATCATCACCTGGGTGGTGCCTTCGACGGTCATCTCGAAGCGTTCCTTGCCGCTGTCGTAGTGCAGCGGGCCGCTGATCTCATGGCCGGCGGCCTTCATGGTCCGGGTGCCAGAGTAGGCGGTCTCCGGCCGCAGCCAATCCGGCGCGGCCGCCGCGGCGGCAACGAAGGAAACGACAAGGCAAACGACGGCGGCGAACAGACGCATGGACCGGGACTCCCTGGTGAAAGAGGGCCCCAAGCTGCCAGAAACCAGGGACCGAAGCGATGGCCCTTCTGAGGTAATGCCCTTTGTCGGAGCTACGCCTTCACCCTGGTCATCGCCGGGTCGTAGAGCGCCTGCAGATGCAACTCACAGGGTACCCGCTCGGAAGCGACTTCCAGCTCGTAGCGGCCGCCGGTCAGGAAGGCCTCGTCAACGCCCGCCGGGTTGCGCACGTAGCCGTAGCCGATGGGCTTGCCCACCGTGTGGCCGTAACCGGCGGAGGTCAGCCAGCCGACGCGCTGGCCATCGCGGTAGATGGTCTCGCGGCCCAGCAGCACGATTTCCGGATCGTCCACGGTAAAGCAGGCCAGCATCTTCTTCACCCCGCCGGAGACCTGGGCCTCGATGGCGGCGCGTCCCTTGAAGTCGATGTTCTTCTTCAGTTTCACCGCCCAGCCGAGGCCGGCCTCGACCGGCGTGTGATCGGGACCGATGTCCGAGCCCCAGGCGCGGTAGCCCTTTTCCAGGCGCAGAGTCTCGATGGCACGGTAGCCGGCGTTGACGATGCCATGCGCCTTGCCCGCCTGCATGAGCGCCTCGTAGACGTTGACCGCGTATTCCGTCGGCAGGTGCAACTCCCAGCCCAGTTCGCCCACGTAGGTGACGCGCAGCGCCAGCACCGGACATCCGGCGATGCCGATGCGCCGGGCGGTGCCGAAGCGGAAGTTGTCATTGCTGACATCGTCACGGGTGACCGCCGCCAGGATATCGCGGGCCTTGGGGCCCATCAGCGACAGCACCGCATTGGCCGAGGTGACGTCGAAGATCTGCGCATTCATGCCCGCGGGGATGTTGCGCTTGATCCAGTCGAAATCGTGGGTGGCGAAGCCCGTGCCGGTGACGACGTAGAATTCGTCGTGGGCCGTGCGCGCCACCGTCAGGTCGCACTCGATGCCGCCCTTGTCGTTCAGCATCTGGGTGTAGGTCAGCGAGCCGACCGGCTTGGCGACGTTGTTGGCGCAGATCCACGACAGCGCATCCTCGGCGTCCGGTCCCTTGACGACGAACTTGGCGAAGCTCGACTGGTCGAAGATCACCGCCGCCTCTCGCGCCGCCTTGTGCTCGCGCCCGACCGGTTCGAACCAGTTGGGCCGGCCGAAGCTGTAGACATCCTTGGCCGTCTCGCCCTTGCTTCCATCGGCGTACCAGTTGGGCCGCTCCCAGCCCAGCTTCTCGCCGAAGCAGGCGCCCTGGTCCTTCAGGGTCGCATAGAGCGGCGAGCGGCGGCACGGCCGCCCGCTGTCGTGCTCCTCCGACGGCCAGGCGATGGTGTAGTGCTTGCCGTAGGCCTCCAGGGTGCGGGTGCGCACCCAGTCGGTGTCGAAGTGCGGCCGCCCGAAGCGGCGGATGTCCACCGGCCAGAGGTCGTAGGGCGGCTCGCCGGCGTGGACCCACTCGGCCAGCGCCTGCCCGGCACCGCCGCCCGCGGCGATGCCGAAGGCGTTGAAGCCGGCGCCGACGAAAAAGTTCTTCAGCTCCGGCGCCTCGCCGAGGATGAAGTTGCCGTCCGGCGTGAAGCTCTCCGGCCCGTTGATCAGCTCGCGCACACCCGCGGTCTCCAGCGCCGGCACGCGGCCCAAGGCCAGATCCATCAGCTGCTCGAAGTGGTCGAAGTTGGAATCCAGCAGCGAATAGTGGAAGCCCTCGGGGATCCCGTCCATCGCCCAGGGGATCGGGTTTGGCTCGTAACCGCCCATCACCAGGCCGCCGACTTCCTCCTTGTAGTAGGTCAGGCGGTCGGGATCGCGCAGGGTCGGCAGCTTCGACGGCACGCCCTCGATGGGCTCGGTTACCATGTACTGGTGCTCGACGGAGACCAGCGGCACGTTGACCCCGACGGTGGCGGCCAGCGCACGCGTCCACTGCCCGGCGCAGCACACCACCACGTCGCAGTCGATGCGGCCCTTGTCGGTGACCACCGCGGTCACCTTGCCGTCCTCGACTTCGACGGAGAGTACGGCGGTATCTTCAAAGATCTTCACGCCGTTCTGGCGCGCCCCCTTGGCCAGCGCCTGGGTGATGTCCGCCGGGTTGGCCTGACCGTCGGTCGGCAGGAAGGCGGCGCCGACCACGTCGTCGACGGTCATCAGCGGCCACAGCTCCTGCGCTTCCTTCGGCGTCAGCAGATGCATCTCCAGGCCGAAGGAATGCGCCGTGGTGGCCTGGCGCTTCACCTCGGTCCAGCGTTCCTCGTTGCAGGCCAGGCGCAGGCCGCCGTTCATCTTCCAGCCGGTGGCGAGGCCGGTTTCCGCCTCCAGGGTGTTGTAGAGATCGACCGAGTTGCCGAGCAGCTGGGTGATGTTGGCGTTGGAGCGCAGCTGGCCGACCAGTCCGGCGGCATGGAAGGTGGTGCCGGAGGTCAGCTTGTGGCGCTCGATCAGGACGGTGTCGGTCCAGCCGAGCTTGCCCAGGTGGTAGGCGGTGGAACAGCCGACAATGCCGCCGCCGATGACGACCGCTTTTGCCGTGGTAGGGAACTCTGCCATCTAGGTCCTCAAATTTCTCAGCTTTGCTGAAAGTCTTTAACGGCGGCCTGGAACCGGGCGAGGTTCTCGGCGGTGTAGGCCGCATAATCGAAATCGATGTCGGAATGGATCTCCGAGACCATGGACCACAGCGTCTCGCGCAGCAGCGAGGCGCACTTCATCGCCTGGTAGCGGCGGCGCAAAGCGTCGTCCAGCGGGCGCTCGAAGTAGGTCTCCAGCATCCAGCCTTCCTGTTCGGCGGAAAGCTGGTTGTTGGAGGCAAGCCCGCCGAGGTCGAACAGCGGCGAGTTGAAGCCGGCGTAATCCCAGTCGATCAGCCACAGCCGTTCGCCGTCGTCGAGGAAGTTGGCCGGCAACAGGTCGTTGTGGCCGAACACCATCTCGACCGGCCCGACCGCCTCTTCCAGCGTCTGCGCCAGGGCCAGCAGGGCCGGCAGCAGCACCGCGTGGGGGCTGTTGCCCTCCTTCAGGGTCCAGCCGTAGTCACGGATCACGTGGAACACCCAGAAGGCCAGCGCCGGGCCGCGCAGGAACTTCGGCAATTCACGGTGGACCTTCGCCACCAGCGGCAGCGCCTTTTCCAGCGTCGCCCGCTGCTGCAGGTCCTCCGCGGCCAGGGTTCTGCCGGCGATGTAGTCGATCACCAGCACGCCCGGTTCGTGGTGCACCACCGTGGGCGAGATGCCCGCCGCCGCCGCCGCGCGGCGGGCCGCCAGCTCGGTGAAGCGCATCACCTGTTGGATCGGGATATCGTCGCCGACGCGGACCACCAGCTTGCGTCCGGCATCCTCGACCAGGAAATTCACGTTGGTGATGCCGCCCGACAGCGGCTGCGGATCGATGGGGCCGTGCCACAGGCCCAGCGCCTTTACCTTCTCGCGCGGATCGGTCATCTCAGTGGCCTCCCGCGGCGGCAAGTCCGAGACGGGCGCGGGCCCGCCCGGCCCCGGCGCCGATCAGCCGGTCGGCGATGATGGCGATGCAGGCGACCGAGACCCCGGCGACAATGCCGCGCCCGGTATCGGCCTTGGTCAGGGCGATGTAGACCTCCTGGCCCAGGTCGCGGGTGCCGACCAGGGCGGTGATCACCAGCATGGACAGCGCCAGCATGATGTTCTGGTTCAGGCCCAGCATGATCTCCGGCAGGGCCAGCGGCAGCTTGATGCGCCACAGCAGCTGCAGCCGGGTGCAGCCGGAAACCGTGCCGGCCTCGATCAGCTGCGGATCGATGGCGCGGATGCCGTGGGCGGTGTAGCGCACGGCGGGCGCCAGGGCGTAGAGCACCACGGCGATCATCGCCGAGAAGTCGCCGACGCGGAACAGCATCACCACCGGGATGAGGTAGACGAAGCTGGGCAGCGTCTGCAGGGTGTCGATGAAGCCGACGATAATCCGCCCGGCGCGCTCGTTCTGCGCCGCCAGGATACCCAGCGGAATACCGATCACCCCGGCGATCAGCACCGAGACGCCGCAGAGATAGATCGTCACCATGGCGTCTTCCCACAGCCCGTTCATCAGGATGAAGGCCGACAGCAGGAAACAAAGCAGCGCCAGCTTCCAGCGCCCGCGCTGCCAGCCGGCAACGCCCAGCAGCAGCATGAACCACGACCAGGGAATACCGAGCAGGAAGCGCTTCACCGGGATCAGCAGGTTCAGCAGCATGAAGGTCTTCACCGCGTCCAGCGCGTCGAAGTAGTTCACGTTGATGGTGTGCACCAGGTTTTCCCAGAACGGGCCGGTGGTGATCGCCGCCGATGCGGGGTAGCTCTGCAGGAACGGCAATACCAGACCGATCAGCCCGGTGACGAGGATCACCGCCAACGCCGCCAGCGTATAGGGATGGCGTTTCACGAAAGGCAGCGCACCCCTGTGGTGTTCGGGGTGGTGTTCGGGCGGCGGGCGGTTCACGAAGGCCTGGCTCAGACGGCCGAGGGCGATGGCCAGCACGACGATGGCGACGCCGGCCTCCAGCCCGCCGCCGATATCGAGGCGGCGCAGCGAGGTCAGCACGTCGTAACCCAGGCCGCCGGCGCCGATCATCGAGGCGATGATGACCATGTTCAGCGACAGCATGATGACCTGATTCACGCCGACCATCAGCCCCGGCATGGCCGAGGGCACCATGATACGCCAGGTCATCTGGCGGCCGGTGCAGCCGACCATCTTGCCGAACTCGCGGATTTCCGAGGGCACGCCGCGCAGCGCCAGGGTGGTGATGCGCACCATCGGCGGCATGGCGTAGATGATGGTGGCGACCAGCGCGGACACCGGCCCGAAGCCGAAGAGGAACAGGATCGGCACCAGATAGGCGAAGACCGGCACGGTCTGCATGAGGTCCAGGACGGGCGTCAGCAGCCGGTCGAACCAGCGCCAGCGGTAGCCGGCGATGCCCAACAGCAGGCCGCCGCCGACGCCCAGCGGCACGGCGATGACGATGGAGGCCAGGGTCACCATGGCGCTGTCCCACTGGCCGAAGACGGCCAGGTAGAGGAAACAGAGGGCGACGAAGAGGGCGAGCTGTAGGCTCTTGGCGTAGTAGCCGATGGCGGCGACGACGAAGATGACGGCGACCCAGCTGAACGGCGGCAGCCACTGCACCGCTTCGTCGCCGAGCCCCTGAACGAAGCCGGAGACCAGCAGCGCCTTGGCCAGTTCGTAGGGCTGCTCCAGCAGCCAGGCAATACCGCGAGTCACATCGGTGAAGCTGAACAGGCCGAAGGTCGCGTCCTCGACCAGCCATTTCATGAAGGCGGAGATGTCGCCCTTCATGGATATCCTGAGATCGCGCGGCACCTTCAGCAGCCAGCGCGCGTCGAGCGCCTTGGACAGGCTGCTGCTGGTCTGCGCCAGCACCAGCGTCGCCAGCCCCAGCACGAGCCACGTTGCCGCCAGCGGCGACAGAGGCAGGGCCCCGGGCTTCAGCGCACCGACCTTCATCGCCGCACCTCCCGCCCAATGAGGGTGTCGATCACCGTCCGCCGGTCGAGACTGCCGATCACAGCTCCATCGGCATCGACCACGGCGAAGGGCAGCTCTGCCGCCTCCACCCGGTCCGCGACCGCCTCGATGCGGTCTCCGGCGGCGACCTGCCCGGCCACCGCGCCGGCCGGGACGCCGGGCTGCATCACCGCGCGTACGCTCAGCACCTTGGCGCGCGGGATATGGCGGGTGAATTCGGCGACATAGGCATCGGCGGGCGCCAGCACCAATTGCTCAGGCGTATCGACCTGCACCACCGCGCCGTCCTTCATGATGGCGATGCGGTCGGCCAGGCGAATCGCCTCGTCGAAGTCGTGGGTGATGAAAACAATGGTCTTGTGAAGCACCGACTGCAGGCGCAGGAACTCGTCCTGCATCTCGCGGCGGATCAGCGGGTCGAGCGCCGAAAAGGGCTCGTCCAGGAACCAGATCTCCGGCTCCACCGCCAGCGAGCGGGCGATGCCGACACGCTGCTGCTGGCCGCCGGATAGCTCGCGCGGATAGTAGGACTCGCGGCCTTTCAGGCCGACCAGATCGATGACATCGCGGGCGCGGGCCTCACGCTCGGACCGCGCGACGCCCTGCACTTCCAGCGGAAAGGCGACGTTCTGCAGCACCGTCAGATGCGGCAGCAGAGCGAAATGCTGAAACACCATGCCCATCTTGTGGCGGCGGATCTGGATCATCTCGCGCTCGCTGGCGCGCAGCAGGTCCATGCCCTCGAAGAGGATCGCGCCGGCGGTCGGCTCGATGAGGCGCGACAAACAGCGCACCAGGGTCGACTTGCCGGAGCCGGACAGCCCCATGATGACGAAGATTTCGCCCTCGCGGACCTCGATGTTGGCCGCGCGCACCGCGCCGCCCAGCCCCGCCGCCTGGATCGCCGCCATATCCGGCGCGCCGCCATGTTGGGCAAGGCAGCGCCCGGCCCCTTCGCCGAACAGTTTCCAGACATCGCGGCAGGCCAGCTTGACCGGTCTTTGCTGCATCACACCCTCGAAGTTCCCCTGTAGCCGTATCCGCGGGGAACCATGAGATACCCGGCTTCCCAACTCAATGGGCGAAGATAACCGATTGACGGAAATTGGTGGCCGGGACAGCCCAGACGATGCCCCGGCCACCCGCCCCGCGAACAGCCGCGAGGCGGCTTAGTTGGCGATCCACTTGCTCCAGGTCGCTTCGTTCTTGGCGACCCAGTCAGCGACCACCGCATCCAGATCCTTGCCGTCCAGATCGACGGCCGCGACCATGGCGCCCATCTCCTCGTTGGTGACGTGGAAGGCCTTGATGGCCTCGTAGGCGCCCGGCCACTTGTCCTTCACGCCGGCCCAGGAAACTTTCCAGATCGGCCCGCGCGGCTTGCCGCAATCGTAGGCCATATCCGGATTGATGCCCCAGGACGGATCGCTGTAACACTCGGGCGTGTACTTCGGGAACTCAACCCACTCGCCCTTGTACTTGATCGGCGCCCAGTGCGGCGCATAGACCCACAGCAGCACCGGTGCCTTGCGCTGATAGGCGGATTCCAGTTCGGCGAACAGCGCCGCGTCGGTACCGGCGTGCACCACTTCGTAATCCAGTTCCAACGCCTCGACGCGCGCGTCGTCGAAGCCGCCCCAGGTCACCGGCCCGCCCAGATAGCGGCCCTTCGGCGCCGTCTCCGCCGTGGAGAAGGCCTCGGCGCAGTCGTTCAGCGCCTCCCAGTCCGGCAGGCCCGGGCACTTCTCCTTCATGTATTCGGGATACCACCACTCCTCGATGGCCTGCATGCCGGTCTCGCCGAGGTTCTCGACTTTGCCGGTGCCCGTCGCTTCGTCCATCGCCTCGCGCCCGGTGGTCTCCCAGATCTCCATGGCGACGTGCAGATCGCCGGTCTTCAGCCCGGCGAACTGGGCGATGTAGTCGGCCTGCACGTATTCGACATTGTAGCCGGCCTTGGCCAGCACAGAGCCCATCATCTTGGTGGTGATCAGCTGCCCCGTCCAATCGTGCAGCGTCAGCTTGATGGGGTCCTTCGATTCAACCTCGGCCAGCGCCGCCCCGCTTGTGGCCAGGGTCCCGCCCAGGCCAACCGCCAGCGCCAAACCGGCGCCCATCAGCGATTTTAAACCGGGCAGTGTGTTCATCTGTCTCCGCATGCTTTCCGTCCTTCCCGTTCCGATTCTTTTTCTGCCTCACGTGTCCCCGTTCGGCGCCCGGCAGGCCGCGCGCCTCCCCCGGCCGGTCCGCCGGCCCGGTACCTCGATATTGTTCAGCCGCTAACCCACATCTGTCAACGAAAGATATGTGGTTTTGTGGCTTTTCAGGGTTTTTCGGTTGCCGTGCAGCCAACGATTGAGAATACTGGTAGCGGTGCCAAACCGGTCGGGCCGATCCCGCCGCGGCGCTCCTTTGATGCTGCGACAGGTTGTGAGCCCATGCATTCCACCCACCGCGAAATGGAAATCCTCGACGAGCTGAAGGTTTCCGGCTCCTGCCGTATCCAGGATCTGGCGCGGCGGCTCGACGTCTCCGAGGAGACCATCCGCCGCAACGTGAAGAAGCTGGCCGGGCGCGGCCTGGTGCGCAAGGTGCACGGCGGCGTCTATCTGCCCGATGCGGTGCAAGAGGCGCCTTTCGCCCAACTCATGGACGAGTACCCCGACGCCAAGCGGCATTTCGCCGCCCAGTTGGCCCAGATGGTCAAGAACGGCGACTCGCTGCTCCTCGACATCGGCTCGACCACCGCCTATGTCGCCCGGGCGCTGCGCGGCCATCATGATCTCTTTGTCGTGACGAACTCGGTTGCCGCGGCGCAGATGCTGGCGACGCGCAACAACAACCGCGTTTTCATGGCGGGCGGCGAGCTGCGTGCCCACGCCGCCGGCGCCTTCGGCCGCGAGGCGATCAACTTCGTGCGCCAGTTCTCCGTACAGCACGCCCTCCTCTCGGCCGCCGCCATCGACGCCGAGACCGGCTTCATGCTGTTCGACCTGCAGGAGGCCGAATTCTCCCGCGAGATCATCCAGCACGCCGAACGCTCCATCGTCGCCGCCGATGCCACCAAGTTCGGGCGCCGCGCCCCGGTGCGCATCGAGGCGCCCGGAGTCATCGACACCCTGGTGACCGACGCACCGCCGCCGGCCAACATCGCGGAGTTCCTCGGCGAAGCCGGGGTGAAGATCGTCGTCGCCGACAAGGCCGTCCGCTAGTTCCCGAAAAGAGATCCCTCCAGAAATGAGTGCAAATGTGAGTGCCCCTTCCCCCGCGGCCCTGTTGCAGGCGGCCCGCGAGATCTCCGCCGCCGCCCTCGACAAGCCGCTGCAACACTTCCGCAGCGGCTTTGCCGTCGACCGCAAGGCCGACGAGAGCCCGGTCACCATCGCCGACCGCGAGACCGAGACGGCTCTGCGCGCCGCCATCGCCGCGCGCTTCCCGGATCACGGCATCCTGGGCGAGGAGTTCGGCAGCGAAGGCCTGGAGCGCGACATCGTCTGGGTCATCGACCCCATCGACGGCACCAAGTCGTTCATCTCCGGCTCGCCGCTGTTCGGCATGCTGCTGGCCGTGCTGCAAGGCGGCAAGCCGGTCGCCGGCATCATCCGCATGCCGGCCCTGGGCGAGTGCTATGGCGGGTCGCCGGAAACCGGCGCCGACCGCGACGGCACGCCCATCGCCTGCCGCCAGGGCGTACCCCTGGACAAAGCCTTCCTCTGCATCAACGAAGCCAACGGCCTCATGGCCGACCACCCGGCGGTCTTCGCGCGGCTGATGCAGGCCGGCGCCTACCAGCGCCTCACCTACGACTGCTACCCCTACGCCCAGCTCGCCGGCGGCCAGATCGACGCGGTGGTCGACTACAACTTGCAGCCCTACGACTACCTGCCCGTGGTGCCGGTGGTCGAAGCCGCCGGCGGCGTCATCACCGATTGGCAGGGGAATACGCTGACCATGCAGTCGGACGGCCGCGTGGTGGCCGCGGCCAGCGCGGAGATTCATGCGGCGCTGCTGAAGGTGGTGGCGGGGTAGCTTCACAGCGCGATTGGCCGACAGCGTCACGCCGGGAGAGTGCAACTCCTCCGAATGTCATGCTCGGACTTGTTCCGAGCATCCAGAGCTACCACTCCGTCGCTTGCCCTGGACCCTCGGGTCAAGCCCGAGGGTGACAAGTGGGTGTGGGGCGCGCGCGCAGTACTCTCCCCACACAAACGGTGTCGTCCCGGCACTCGTTGCCGGGACCCATTGCCCTTTCCGCTTCTTCGCCGGTTGGCTTGGAAGCTCAGGCGGCGAGCGGCGTCGCCTGCAGCAGCGCCGATGGGTCCCGGGGTCAAGCCCCGGGACGACAGCGGCGTTTGAGCGCTCAATCTTCAGCCGGTTGCGCCAAGAATAGCGCTACCCCGCCTTCACCGCCGCCACATGCCCGGCAAAGGCCGGGTCCTGCATCAGCTTCTGGCAGCGCTCGAAGCGGTTCACGGCGTAGGCCCAGAAATCCTCGGCCGGGTTGCCGTTGGAATGCTGGATGAGGCCCCAGAGGGTCCACAGCAGGTCGCACATGGCCTTATAGATGACCATGCGGCCCATCTCGGCGGGGCTCGGCGCGCCACCGCAGTAGGCCTCCATCATCTCGGCGTCCTGGGCCGTGTCGAAGCCGGCCTCGACCGAGAGGTCGCCGAGGTCCCACAGGGGATCGTTCATGCCGGAATATTCCCAGTCGACGACCCACATCCTGTCGCCGTCATCCAGGAAGTTCTCGCAGAGCGGATCGCAGTGGCAGGGTGCCAGCGCCGCGGGGTTGGCATCGAGCGCCGCGCGCACCGGCTGCGCCGCCTCGACGACCTGATGGTAGCCCTCGGGCAGTTCGGCCTTCGCCTTTTCCAGGATGCCGAGGTAGTCGTCGATCATGGCGAAGAGTTCGAAGCGGAAGCGGAACGCCTGGCCGCAGCCGTGCATCTGCTTCAGCGCCCTGGCGGCGCGCGCCGGCGCGCCCTTGCGTTCGCTGAATCGCACCGGCGACATGGTGACGATGCCGTCGATGAAGCGGCTCAGCATGACGCCGGTCGTGGCATCGCCGTAGATCACCTCGGCGGAGACCCCCGCCGCGGCGGCCACACGCGCATTGTGCAGTTCCACCGCGCGGTCGATGTAGTCCTCGGTGCCCTTGCCGGGGATGCGCAGAATGAACCGCCGGCCGCCGCCGAAATCGAGCTTGTAGACCAGATTGGTGAGCCCACCCTGGCGCTCCAGGGTGAAGTCCTCCGCGCGGGTCGCCTCAAAGCCGGGAACCTTCCACAGCGCCTCCAGCACCGGCTGCTTATCGCCGGCCTCCCCCGGCACGACACCCCCATCCGTCATGCTTGCCCCCTTCTCTACGTTCTGCGTCAGGCTTTCAGCCGTTCGTTCTTTGGATCATACAACGGTCCCTCGACCCGTGCCGCCCGGTAGTGCTCCCCGAAGGCCTCGATGTCGAAGGCGGGCTCACCGGCCAGCGCGACCGGCAGATAACCGTACAGCACCGTCTTGCCCAGGGTGGTGCCGAAACCGGCGCTGGAGACCAGGCCGACCACATCGCCGTCCTTCAGGATGGTCTCGCCGCCGAACACCGGCATCGCGGCATCGCCCGTGAAGGTACAAAGCTTGCGGCCGACGCCGGCGGCCTTCTGCTTCTCCAGCACGGACCGGCCGATGAAGTCGCCCTTGGCCTTCAGGTGCACGCGGAAGCCGCGCCCCGCCTCGTAGGGGCTGTAGTCCGGCGTCACGTCGGCACTCCAGTAGACGTAGCCTTTTTCCAGGCGCAGGCTTTCGATGGCGCGGTAGCCGACGTCGCGGATCCCCAGCGGTTCGCCCGCCGCCGCCAGGGTCTCGTAGACGTGGCCGGCGTATTCCGTCGGCACGTGCAACTCCCAGCCCAGTTCGCCAACGTAGCCGATGCGCACCGCCAGCACCGGCGCCGCGCCGATGGTGATCTGCCGCGCGGTGGCGAAGGGGAAGGCAGCGTTGGAGACATCCTCCTCGGCTACCTGGGACAGCACCTCGCGCGCCTTGGGGCCGCAGAGATTGATCACCGCCTTGCCGGACGTCACCTCGATGAGGAAAGCCGAGCCGTCTCCGGGCAGGTGACTTTCGATCCAGTGGGCGTCGTGCACGCCGAAGCCGCTGCCTGTCACGATGTAGAAGTGGTCGGCACCCAGGCGGATCACCGTCAGGTCGGCCTCGATGCCGCCGCGCTCGTTGCACAGCTGGGTGTAGATCACCGATCCCACCGGCTTGTCCATGTTGGAGACGGCGAGGCGCTGGATCGCCGCCAGGGCACCGGGGCCGCGCAACTCGAACTTGGAGAAGCTCGACTGGTCGATGAGGGCAACGCCCTCACGCACCGCCCGGTGCTCCTCGGCCACATAGGGCTTCCAGTTCTGGTCGGTGAAGCCCGGCCTGTCGACTGGCACGACGCCTTCGGGCGCGAACCAGTTGGGACGCTCCCAGCCGTTCTTGGAACCGTAGACCGCGCCCTTGGCCTTCAGGATTTCATAAAGGGGGCTGCGGCGGATGCCGCGGGCGACCTCGCTCTCCTGGCCGGGATAGCGCATCTTGTAATGGTGGGCGTAATGCTCGACGGCGCGCGGGTACATGAAGGCGCGGGTGCCGTGGTGGTAACTGAAGCGTCGGATATCGAGCGGCCAGAGGTCGAGGCTCGGCCGGCCTTCCAGGATCCACTCGGCCATGATTGCGCCCGCGCCGCCGCCGGCGGCAATGCCGTAGAGGAAGCCGGTGGCGACGAAGAGGTTGTCCAGCTCCGGCGCCTTGCCCATGACGAAGTCGCCGTCCGCCGAATAGGGGATGGGCCCGTTGATGAGCTGGCGCACGCCGACGGTGTTCACCACCGGGGTCACCTGCCCGGCGTAGGTCGCCAGCGGCTCGAAGCGGTCGAAGTTCTCCGGCAGCAGCTGGCGGGCGAACTCGCCGGGAATGCCGCGGTCGCCGAACGGCAGGGTCCCCTCCTCGTAACCGCCGATCTCCAGCCGCCCGGCGGCGGGCTTGTTATAGACGAGGCGGTCGGGGGCGCGCAGGGTCGGCAGGTCCTTGGGCATGTCGGGGACCGGCTCGGTCACCAGGTACTGGTGCTCCACCGCGCAGGCCGGGATGTTCACGCCCAGCTTCTTGCCCAATTCGCGGCTCCACATGCCGGCGGCCAGCACCACGGTCTCGGCGCTGTAGACGCCGTCGTCGGTCAGCACCTCGGTGATGCGCCCGTCCGCGACCGTCGCGTCCAGCATCTTCTTGCCCTGGACGATCTTCACGCCCTGGCGGCGCGCGCCGGCGGCAATGGCCTGGCAGAGGCTGGCCGGATCGACCTGACCGTCGGTCGGGATGAAGGCGGCGCCGAGCACACCCTTGGGATCGATCAGCGGGAAGAGATCGTAGGCCTCCTGGGCGCCGATCACCTGCATCTCCAGGCCGAAGCTGCGCGCCATAGTGGCCAGGCGCCTGACCTCCATCATGCGGTCGGGCGAGCAGGCCAGGCGCAGGCTGCCGACCTTCTTCCAGTCGATCGCCTGCCCGGTCTCTTCTTCCAGGCGGTCGTAGAGCTCGACCGAGCGCTGCAGCATGCGGGTGGTGTTGCGCGAGGAGCGCAGCTGTCCGACCACACCCGCCGCGTGCCAGGTGGCGCCTTCGGTCAGCGAGGCCTTTTCCAGCAGGACGATGTCGGTCTCACCGGCCTTGGCCAGGTGATAGGCGATGGAGCAGCCGATGATGCCGCCGCCGACGATGAGATATTTGCACTGAATCCTGCTCGACACGGTCCGGGTCCCTCAATGAAACGACCCGAAAACTCTGCCGAAAAACCCACATTAGTCAACGAAAAGTATGTGAATTTGTGGAATAATGGCTGCGGCGATTCGTCCGCCTACAGCCGGGCGAGGAAGTTGAAGTAGCGCGCCACCGGGCCCGTCAGCCTCAAAGGCGCGTCGGTGACCGCCAGGCAGAGACAGTCCTCGCCGGCATCGGCCACCGGGCGGTGATCGACGCTGGTATCGGCCACCGCCACGTCGCCGCGCCGCTGATAGTGGGCCTCGGCATCGCTGAACCCGCCGGCCAGAAGCAGGGTGTACTCGGTGCCTTCGTGGGTGTGCTGCGGCAGGGCTGTGCCGGCCTTGATGCGCAGCAGACGCGTGCGGATGCCGGAATGGCCGGACAGCAGTTCCACCTCCGCCACGCTGCCGCGGTTCTTCCAGGGCAAGGACTCCAGGTCGCCTTCCAGATAGTCGCCCAGCGGGCGCGGCAGGCTCCGGTCGCCCTTGGGCTTCGCCGCCGGCGCGGCCTCAAGGCTCTCCGGCAGTTCCAGCCGCGCCAGCGCGCGGTCCAGCGCACCGGCGCCAAGCGGCTCGCCGTCGAGTTCATCGAACAGCACGCCGCCGAGCGCCTCCAAACGCGCCACTTCGGCCTGACAGCCGCGGCACAGCGACACATGGGTCGCCACCAGCAGGGAGACCGGTTCCGGCAGAGCGCCGGAAGCATAGTCCATCAGCAGTTCGGGCCCGGGATGATAGGCGGGCATCAGTCTTCTTCCTTCAATATCTGGCGCAACTTGCGCATCGCCAGGCGGATCCGCGATTTAACCGTGCCCAGCGGCAGGTCCAGTTCCTCGGCGATGACGCCATGCGATTTATCCTCGAAATAGGCCAGCCGCATCAACTGCGACTGCTCCTGCGGCAGCCGGGCCACCGCCCGGTGCACTTCCTCCTGCTGCCGCCGGTCCGCCAACAGGTCGTCGGCCGGCGGTTCTTCTTCTGCCCTCAGCCCCGGATCCTCGGGGTCGAACTCGGGCCGGACCTCACGGCGGATCATGTCGATGCGCCGATTGCGCGCGATCGTAAAAATCCAGGTACTGGCGGCCGCCTTGCGGCGGTCGAACTGTCCGGCGCGGCGCCAGACCGTCAGCATCACCTCCTGCGCCAGATCCTCGGCAACCTGCTCTGCCGCCCCTTTGCGCCGGACGAAGGCCTTCACGCGGGGCGCGAAATACGCGAACAACAGCTTGAAAGCCTCGCGATCCTGCCGCACGGCGATCGCCTCGATCAAATCCTCCGGGAACAGCTCGTCGGCGGCGGCACCACAGGGATCATCCCCCTTCCCGCCAGCCGAGCCGCCATCCTCCCCGCCGTCGACCTCAAAAGGTGCAAAGGCCACCGAAGGAACGGCGGGCGCCATATCTGGACCGGCAGTCTGATCGAAGCTCATGCGGGCTCTCGCTGTTGGTCTGCCGCTTCTTACGCGGAGCATGGGGGCTTGGATCACTCACCCCGGCGCTGGATCCCCCCAGAGCAGCAGCGGTGGGACTGCCGGGCCCGGCAAAGTGCCGTTTTCGTTCGATCGGACACCTTAAATGTGGACATAAATCTGCCCTTTTCCAAGTGATCCAGGCCGTCAATCCGCCCGTATCATGGTCGTATCAAGTGCCCGGCCAGAAGCGCCTGGGTTGCGAGTCCCTCGCAGAACCAAAAACGACCGGAT
>JBHJIR010000109.1:0-30610 GCA_050043265.1 Kiloniellaceae bacterium | reverse complement strand
ATACGCGCCCAGACAGTTCAGAGCACGCCGATCCTGATCCTGCCCGATGTCCAGCCGTTGAAGCCGGCGAAGCCGCAGCGTGACCCGCGGCGTCCGGCCAAGCATCCCACCCCGGCGGGCGCCGGCAAGATCGCCACGGGGCCCCCCAACGGCGGCCCCAACCCGCCCCGCCAGCTGGCCACCCTGGTGGTCCTCCCCTTCTACAACACTCCCTACAGCCTGCCCGAGGGCTTACCGACCCACAGCTATTGCCTGAAGACGCCGACCGGCGGCACGCCGAACCAGATCCGCTTCTGGGTGCGCAACGCCGGCGGCACCGACAGCGGCAGCTTCCAGTGGACGCCGTCGTTCCCCAACGCGGGCGCCGCTCCGGCCACGATCATTCCCAACGTGCCGGCCGGCGGCCAGGTGCTGGTCACCCAGGGTATTCCCAACGGTTGCTATACGCCGGGCTTCAGCGGCGTCTGTCAGTTCTCGATCCACCTCGACGATCACAACGAGGTCCCCGAGTGGAGCGAGGCCAACACCTATTCCAGCTATTGCGTCAGCCCCGCGGGCTGACGGAGACGGACGTTCCGAAACGGCAAGGCGGCAGTCCGGTGACGGGCTGCCGCTTTTTGCCTGTCCGCCGCAGCGGACGTCAAAAAGACTTGCGGGGCAGCACGTCGTTTTCGATCTGGATGACCTGCTTGTTCTTCACCGTGCTGGCGGACCCCGGCCGGTCATCGTCCTCGATGCGTGACAGGCAGCCGACCACCAGGCGGCGCTCGCCGCTGTTCTTGCACAGTGGCAGGCGGACGATCTCGACGCGCAGATAGCTGCGGTCGCTGTAGGTCAGGCCCTCGATCGAGCGGACGCAGACCGCCTCGTCCAGCACCTGGTCGAATATGGCGGCGACCGTGGCCAGGTCCTCGCCGTGCAGCAGTTCGTCGAGGAAGTGATTGGTGTTCTCGGCCCCCATGATCTCGCGGATGCCGGTGCCGGACAGCCGGAAGAAGAAGCGCCCGGTGTCCTTGATCTTCTCGACGATGAAGAGATAGGGCAGCAGCCTGGTAATGGCGGCGGGGTCGAAGTCGTCTCTCAGCGGCACGCCGCCGCGTTGCTGCACCAGGCTTTGCCAATAGGCATAGAATTCGCGAGAGATGCGGCTGAGGAAGATCCCATCGGACTCTCCCCGCGCCAGAGATCGTGTTCCCAACATATGCCCAGGCTTATAGTAGGAATGTTTGTGGTTTGTTAATCGAAATCTTAAGACCGTGCGCTTTTGGCTGACCTCTGGCCGTTGGCCGCGGCATTGACTAGTCTGGGCGCCATGACCGACAGCCCGCCTTCTTCCCCGCCCTCCTCGCCCGGGTCCTTTTCCCGCAACATCGACCGCCTGCTCGCCGTCATGGCGCGGCTGCGCGACCCGGACGGCGGCTGCCCCTGGGACCTGGCGCAGAGCTTCGCGACCATCGCGCCCTACACCATCGAGGAGGCCTACGAGGTCGCCGACGCCATCGAGCAGAACGACATGGCGGCCCTGAAGGACGAACTGGGCGACCTGCTGCTGCAGGTCGCCTTCCACGCCCGCATGGCCGAAGAAGCCGGCCACTTCGCCTTCGATGACGTGGCCGCGGCCATCTGCGACAAGATGGTCAGCCGCCACCCCCACGTCTTCGGCGATCATGCCGCCGACACGCCGGACGCCGTGAAGGTGACCTGGGAAGCGCAGAAGGAGGCCGAGCGGACTGCCAAGGCCCGCGACAACGGCGCCGGCGGCGCGCCGCTCAGCGCCCTCCACGGCGTGACGGCCGCCCTGCCCGCCCTTCTGCGTGCCGAGAAGCTGCAAAAGCGCGCCGCCCGCGTCGGCTTCGACTGGCCGGAGGTCGGGCAGGTCTTCGACAAGCTCGACGAGGAAGTGGCCGAGATCCAGGAGGAGATCGCCAAAGGCGGCGAGCCCGAGCGGCTGGAAGACGAGGTCGGCGACCTGCTGTTCGTGGTGGCCAACCTGGCCCGCCACCTGAAGGTCGATCCGGAGACCGCGTTGCGCCGCGCCAACGCCAAGTTCGAACGGCGCTTCCGCGCCATCGAGGCCCGCCTCGCCGCCGCCGGCGAACGCGCCGAGGACCAGAGCCTGGAGGCCCTCGAAGAACACTGGCAGGCCACCAAGCGCGATGAGCGCGGCGGCTAGATCATTCGCCGAAAACGTTCCATCTGGCCTTGTGGGCGAGTCGTTCCAGCGCCAGGGTGCCAAGCAGCGAATTGCCATTGGTGTTGAGGCCCGGTGACCACACCGCGATGGCGGCTTCGCCCGGCACAATCGCCAGGATGCCGCCCGCGACCCCGCTTTTCCCTGGCAGCCCGACGCGAAACGCGAAGTCACCCGAACCGTCGTAATGTCCGCAGGTCAGCATCAAGGAGTTGATGCGGCGCGCCCTTCTGCTTGAAATTATTCTGCTGTTGGTCACCGGACTGATCCCGCCATTGGCCAGGTACAGGCCGGCCAAGGCAAGTTGCCGGCAGGACATTGCAATGGCGCACTGATGGAAATAAACGCCCAGGGTCAGCTCCGG
Source organism: Kiloniellaceae bacterium (assembly GCA_050043265.1). Lineage (GTDB taxonomy): Bacteria > Pseudomonadota > Alphaproteobacteria > Kiloniellales > Kiloniellaceae > Pelagibius. Next base: position 28,055 of record JBHJIR010000109.1, on the reverse strand, counting down.
AGGATGATCCAGATTGCCGAACCCGCGCACAAAGTTGGCCAGAGCGGCGTTGCGAAATCCGGTTTCGGTTTCCGATTTCGCCACGGCGGGATCAATCATCACCGACGGATCGTCGCAGAGACACCTCATGAACTGCAAAATCTCGGCGATCACTTCGCTCGGCTGGTGCCCCGCCAGAATGGTGTCGGTGACGACCATCGCCCCGGCATTGACGAAGGGATTGCGTGGTATCCCCTTCTCATACTCCAGCTGGACGATCGAATTGAACGCGCTGCCCTAGGGCTCGCGGCCGACCCGATGCCACAGGGCGTTGCCCAGCCGGCCCAGCGCCAGCGTCAGGGTGAAGACCTTCGAGATGCTTTGGATGGAGAAGGCTTCGGACTCGTCGCCGACGGCAAAGACCCGACCATCAACGGTGGCAACGGCTATGGCGAACTTGCGGGGATCGATCTTGGCCAATTCCGGAATGTAGGTCGCGACTTTGCCGCGGTCCTCCAGGTCATGGAGTTCAACGCGGATCTCTTCTAAGATCGCCTGCAGGCCGTCCATGTCAAACTCCTCGCTGCCGCCCATAAAAGCGAACCCAACCCGCGTACGCCCCGCCGTCGGACGGCCAGGTGTGGGCCGTCAAGCCGGCCGGTCCTCGCCTTACATCCCCGCCGCCAGCCAGACCCCGGCGAAGAGCGCGGCGCCGTAGAGCAGATGGGAGGTCAGGGCGTTCAGAGGCGGCACCCAAGGATTGGGCGCGAGGCGCCCCATCATGCCGATGCCCAGGCAGGGCTGCAGGATGAACCAGGGAATCGCTACCGAGGCGGCGCCGAAGACCAGGCCGTTCAGCAGTGTGGGCGCCCGGTCGAGCCCGAACACCATGAGGCCGAGGTAGGCAAAGCCGTAGGCCAGGCCGATGAGGTAGTGCATGACCCAGCCGAGGGCCGCCTCCCCCGTCACCGCCGGCGTGGCGGCGATCGGCCGATGTACCAAGCGGCCGCGCGGCAGCTAGGCGAACCATCGCCCGATGCGGCCCCAGTTGGCCGGCGGAATCTTCGCTGTGGCGAACAGCAGCCGCTGCCAGAGGTCGAGGGCCAGCGTAGCGAAGAGTCCCGCCACACAGGCCTGCCATACGAAAGTCCCGAGGGTCATGACCCAGCGCTCCCCCGCGCGGTGCTATGGCGGCCCGGTCCTCAGTCCTTGGCCAGCAGGTTCATCAGGCTGGAGGTGTCCCAGCGGTTGCCGCCGCGGGCCTGGACCTGGGCGTAGAGTTGATCGACCAGGGCGGTGACCGGCAGGCGCGCGCCGTTGTTGTGGGCTTCGGCAAGGCAGATGCCGAGGTCCTTGCGCATCCAGTCGACGGCGAAGCCGAAGTCGAACTAGCCCTGGCGCATGGTGGACGCGCGGTTGTCCATCTGCCAGGACTGCGCCGCGCCCTTGCCGATGACGTCGATCACCTTGTCCATGTCGAGGCCGGCCTTGAGGCCGAAGTTCATGCCCTCGGAAAGTCCCTGCAGCAGGCCGGCGATGCAGATCTGGTTGCCCATCTTGGTGAGCTGGCCGGCACCGACGGGCCCCATCAGGGTCACCGCGCGGGCGAAGGCGTCGATCACCGGCTGGGCGCGGGCAAAGGCGGCCGCCTCGCCGCCGCACATCACCGTCAGGGCACCGTTCTCGGCGCCGGCTTGGCCGCCGGAGCCCGGCGCATCGATGAAGGCGCTGCCCCGCTCCTGCCCGATGGCCGCCAGTTCGCGTGCGACTTCCGCCGAGGCGGTGGTGTTGTCGATCAGGATGCTGCCGGAGGCCATGCCCGCGAAGGCGCCCTCCTCGCCGAGCACGACCCCGCGCAGGTCGTCGGCGTTGCCGACGCAGCTGAACACCATTTCGGCGCCTTCGGCGGCGGCGCGGGGCGTCCCGGCGGCCCGGCATCCCGACGACCCGCCGCCGTGCTTGGCGACCCAGGCCTCGGCCTTGGCAGCGGTGCGGTTGTAGACGGTCACGTCGTGGCCGGCGGCGGCCAGGTGTCCGGCCATGGGAAAGCCCATGACGCCGAGCCCGAGGAAAGCAACCTTGGTCATCTGCGCGATCTCACCTGTTATGCGGTTCTTGAAAGGGCGCCGGCGCGCGAAGGGCCGCAGCCCGTCCGGCAGTGTCGCGCGGAGCCTACTTGAGAGCGCCGAAAGGCTGCAAGCGGTACGGCCGAAAGACCGCCGCCGGCGCTTCGGCCGCCTTCTCGGGAGGACCCCGCGTGGCAAGTGGTATTACCAGTTATGCAGCGGTGGTATACCAGATCTGCAAAATTCATATTGCATTGCAGCATTTTTGGCTTGTTCTGGTATACCACCGATTATATATATCTTTCAGACAGTTCATTAAACGTACACCGCCATTTGCTGGTTGAAAGGGTCCCTCATGTTTGCGTCTGCAACAAACAGTTCCGGTTTTCACGTCATCGATGAGGTGGCTCAGGTTCTCTCGCGGATCGGTGCTGCCTTTAGCGGTGCCCAGGAAGCCAATCGCGTCTACAACCACCTGACCGGCCTGTCCGCAGAGCAGTTGGCCGCCCGCGGCCTCAGCCGCGAGGATATCGGGCGCATGGCGCTCCAGGCCCTGACCAGCGCCGCCGACCGCTAAGGATCCTTGGGGGCTGCTCTGCCCCCTCCCTTGGGCCCCCGGGTCGCTACCCGGGACGTCTGCAGGCATCTGAAGACTTCCAGAGACGACGATTGCAAAACGGCGCGGGCCTACCCGCGCCGTTTTGCGTTTACGGTCGGCTATGCAACCATGCGGCCGGTTGAATGGCAGTGGTTCAGGGGCTTTCGGGGCGGGGGAAATGGTCAGGCTGGCACAGGTGGCGGGCAAGGGGCGCGGGCTGCTGGCGAGCCGGGCGATTCCGGCGGGAACCTGCATCGAGCTTGCTCCGGGAGTCCGCCTGGGGGCCCAGGACCGTGAACTCGTCGACCGTACCGGCCTCTTCGCCTACAGCTTCGCCGATCCGGAGACCTTCGGTCGGGACGGGAGCGGCGGCCATGGCTGCCTTTTCGCCTTCGGCCAGCTCACATTCTGCAACCATTCGGCGCAACCCAATGCAGCGGTGATCTGGATCGAAGACGATGTCGGCCTCTGGGCGCGTCTGGAGGCACTGCAGCCGATCGCGGAAAATGAGGAGATTACTCTATTCTATACTAATATATCAGAGTATTCGGCCACGGATCTGTTCATTTGATCTGGAAAATTTGAAGTAAAGGCAGGGCAAAGGGTTACAGAGCCTTCCGCCGTTTTCACCCGCCGGTTGCTGTTCGATGATTTCCTTTTTAGAAAGGAAACTTAAACGCCCAAATGCTTGAATAGCCCGGTCTTTGAGACAGATATCGCCGCTGTAAAAAACGGCGCGTGGGAATCAACTTATGGTGTCATCGTCATCGCAGGCCCTGGCAGAATCCGATGCCAAGACGGCCCAGAATGCCGGAGATGGGCCCACCTCGCCTGCCACGTCATCGGGCATGGCGCCTGCCAAACCGGCGGCCAAGGGGGCGGGTTTCACCGGCACCTACCGGCTGTTGGTGAAGGGCAAGAACATCAACCAGAACACCCTTTTGGCGACGGATTATCTTAACCATTTCAATGAGATCATCATGTTGCTTGAGATGGTTCCCTCGATGCCGGAGTGCTACGACGACGCGGCCGAATGGCAGCCCAAGAGCTATGCCCAGCACTTCCGCGACAGCTGTTTTTCCGATGCCGAACTGGCCATCCTCGCCTACGAGAATGCCCCGGAAAACTATCGCCAGGCCTTCGATGCCACCATCGAGCAGATGGACCGCCTGGTGCTGGAGGCCATGCCGCGGATCAAGTCTCTGATCGAAACGGGTGACGAAGGCCCGTTGCAGCTCGGCGTCGAGGGGGTCACGCGCAAGCTGCAGAGCTTCGTCGACGTCGCCTCGTCGATCATCAACGGCAACATGGATACCCTGGACCAGAGGCAGATCGACCAGGTCATGAACGGCTGACGCCGTTCCCTCTTCCTGCCCCTCTTCCCTCGGCTAGTGCCCCAACTGCATCGATCGAGTCACCAGGCGGCCGAGGGCCTCCAGGCCCGGGCCGATGCGTTCCGGCTCGATCGAGGAAAAGCCCAGGCGCATGAAGTTGCGCGGTGGCTTGGGCGATAGGAAATGGGCCGAGCCGGGTTCGATGACGATACCCTCGCTGAGTGCCTCGCGCGCCAGGATGTCGGTGTCGAGGCTCTTGGGCCCTTCCAGCCAGACCGAGGTGCCGCCGCAGGACGGCCGCCGCTGGAACTGCGGCAGCAGCGGCTCCAGCGCCTCTCCCATGGTCTCCCAGCGGGTGCGGAAATCGCGCTGCAGGCGGTGTACCAGGGCATCGTAGTGGCCGCCGGCGATGAACAGCGCCATGGTGCGCTGATTGTTGGTGGCCGGGTGGCGCAGCATCAGGCGGCGCAGCAGGCGCGCCTCCAGGATGAACTCGGCCGAAGCGACCATGTAGCCCATGCGCAGGCCGGGCCCGAGATACTTCGAGAAGCTGCCGATGTAGATCACCCGCCCGCTGCGGTCCATCGCCTTCAGGGCGGTTGTGGGCGCGTGCAGAAAGTTGGACTCGGCCTCGTAGTCGTCCTCGATGATGACGAAGTCCGACCGCTGCGCGCGTTCGAGCAAGGCCATGCGGCGTTCCAGCGGCAGGGTCACCGTGGTCGGCGACTGGTGGCTGGGCGTCACGTAGGCGCAGGCGCAGCCGTCCAGGCGCTCGTCCACCACCATGCCGTCGCCGTCGACCGGGATCGGCCGCAGCTCGGTACCGTGCAGGCTGAAGATGTTGCGCACGTCGACGTAGCCGGGGTTCTCCACCGCCAGTACGCGGCCCGGGCCGGCGAGGAGCTGAGCGATGAGGAACAGCGCGTTCTGCGCGCCCAGGGTGACGAGAATTTCCTGCGGCTGCGCCTTGATGCCGCGCCGCGGCAGCACGCGGGTGCGGATCTCCTCGATCAGCCGTGGATCGTCGTCGTTGAAGTTGTCCTCGGTCCAGGTCTGGATCGCCTCGACGCCGAGCGCCTGGCGCGAGCACATGCGCCAGGGCGACACCGGAAACAGCTTGGGATCGGGCTGGCCGTAGATGAAGGGATAGGGGTAGCGCCGCCAATTGCGCGGCTTGGTCAGGTGCGCCTGCTCGGAAGGCCGTAGTTGCAGGCGGTTGAACCAGTCGACCGCCGGCGCGCCGTCGGCCTCCGGGAAGCTGGCCGGCCCGCCGCTCAGGCCTCCGCTCAGCCCAGGGCGCGCGCCGGCGCTCCGGTCGCCGCTCCGGTCGCCGTTCTCGCCGGGGCGCTGCTGGAACGCCATCTCGGTGTTCACGAAGTAGCCGATGCGCTCGCGCGAGATCAGCAGGCCCTCGTCGGCCAGTGCCTGATAGGCCAGCACGACGGTGTTGCGCGAGACACCCAGGGAATGGGCCAGCCGGCGGCAGGACGGCAGCGGATCGCTGCCCGACAGCCGCCCGTCCAGAATGGCATCGATCAGCTGCCGGCGTAGCTGTGCCTGCAGGCCGACATCGCCGTCATGACGTACCGGAAAGATAAAATCGCGCAAATGTAACCCGCCGCCCGGCGGCCTCCCCTGACAGCTCCTGCACGGCCTTCGCCGGCGAGACCCAAAATAGCAGGCGATAGCTTAGGAGGGCGCCACGGCGGCCTCAAGCCCCATGGGGATGGCGCATCAGGGTTGCTGTTGGTCCCGGGCAATCGCCTGAAAGTGGAGGGCGGCGCTGACCCCCTCGTCGGCGCACCAGGCGCGATTGCCGCCCAGGCCGCGGTTGCGCCATTCGCGCTCTGCGGCAATCCAGCCTTTTATCCTCTGCTGGCGGGCGGCTTCGGCGTCGATGCCGGCGCGTTCGGTTGCCGCGGCGAGCGCCTTGCGGAAGCCGGCCTCGACCTCGGCCGTGTGTGTCCCACAATAGGTTGTAACAGCAAATTCATACACGACGCGCGTCACGCTGTGGTCTGCTGCCGCCGCGATCGGAATACCGGAGAGCAACAAGCAGGTGGCGAGCACGCCGCCCAGTGGACCGCCCGACGGACCGACCAGCGAACCGGAGGGGGACCGGGTGAAGAAAAGGCTCAATGGTCCCTGTTTGTGCACCTCTGGCCCTATCTACTGTCTCGAGTTGGCCTTGACTTGCTTTGGAAGCCGCTGCCAGATTCACAAAGGTAGGCCGCAGAGCCGCCAGGACAATTCGAAATAACGGGAGGGGCGGCAATTGCCGACCCGACGCTTACACGTCAACGTTTTGGGGAGAACTAGCGTGAGAAAGCCAACAAACAGCGAGAAGACGCACCAGGCGGTGCGGGGCTTCACGCGCCGCAACCTGCTGAAGCAGGCCGCGGCCGGTGGCGCCATCGTTGCTGTCGCGCCCGCCATTATCAGCCGGGAGACGCTTGCCTCCTCGGGTGAACTGGTGGTCATGAACTGGTCGGACTACCTGCCGAAGTCCTTCCTGGAAGGCTTCGAGAAGAAGACCGGCATCGTCATCAAGCACACCCCCTACGGCTCGAATGAAGAGCTGCTGAACAAGATGCGCGCCACCAAGGGCCGCGGCTTCGATCTGGTCGGTCCGACCGTCGACCGCGCCGGCGAGTGGAAGCCGTTGGGCCTGCTGCAGCCCTTCGACATGAACCGCGTCGATACCGCCAAGATCGTGCCGGGCCTGCTGAAGGGTTCGACCGACGGCTGGACCTGGGACGGCGGCAACCACCACCTGCCCTACCACTGGGGCACCGAGGCTCTGGCCTGGCGCACCGACAAGTGGGAGAGCTCCTACGCCGACCTGTCCTATGGCGATCTCTGGACCCCGGAGATGAATGGCAAGATCCAGGGCCGGCCGCACTCCATGATGCTTGGTATCGGCCTGTACCTCGACGCTTCCGGCAAGCTGCCGTCCAACCGCATGCTCGACGCCTACAAGGACGAAGAAAGCATGCGGCGCATCTGGGACGAGATCACCAAGTTCGCCGTCGAGCACAAGCCCTGGGTGAAGCAGTTCTGGAACGACGCCGATGCCCAGATCAATGGCTTCATGCAGAACGACGTCGTCCTCGGCCAGACCTGGGACGGCCCGCCGCTGCGCCTGAAGAAGGAAGGCAAGCCGGTCACCTACATGGCGCCGCAGGAAGGCGCTCTGACCTGGCTGGACGGTCTTTCCATGCCGATCGGTGCCAAGAACATCGACGAGATCTACGAGTACATCAACTACGTCTACGACGCCGAGGTGAACGGTCTCATCGCCAACGAAACCGGTTACAACCCGGTTGCCGTCGGCGCCGAGAACTACCTCTCGCCGGAGAGCAAGAAGGCCTTCAGCGAGGCCTATCCGGGCGACGCGCTCGACCGCCTGTGGTGGTGGCCGCCGTCACAGCCCTGGTACACCGAGATCCGGGCCGAATACAGCGACAAGTTCGTCGCTGCCTGATCGCGGAACGGGAATTGGCTTAGGTGCTACGGGTCCCGGCCACGCGGCCGGGACCCGCTTCCCTTGAGGCGAAATCGGGGTTCCAGCGTCCACTTAAGAGACGCGTGACTGGGGTGGCTTCCCTGTGGCGGAGCAGTCGGCAATAAACGTATAGGCTTTACCCGGGGGGCGGGCAGGTATGAGCGCAGATGTTGAGCTCGATCACGTCACGATTCGCTTCGGCGAATTCACGGCGGTTGACGACGCAAATCTGAAAATCGAACAAGGCGAGTTCTTCAGCTTTCTGGGGCCCTCGGGCTGCGGCAAGACGACGATCCTGCGCGCCGTGTCCGGCTTCCTGGAGCCGACGCTGGGGGCGGTACGCATCGGCGGCAAGAACATGAAGGGCATCGGCCCGAACAAGCGGCCGACGGCACTGATCTTCCAGAACCTCGCCCTCTTCCCGCTGATGTCGGTCGCCGACAACATTGCCTTCGGGCTGGAAGTGCGCGGCGTCGGCAAGGCCGAGCGGCGCAAGCGGGCCGACGAACTGCTGGACCTTATCGCTCTGGGCGACCAGGGTGACAAGAAGGTCGGCGAACTGTCCGGCGGCCAGAAGCAGCGCGTGGCCATCGCCCGCGCCCTCGCCGTCGAACCGGAGGTGCTGCTGCTCGACGAACCGCTCTCGGCGCTGGACCTTAAGCTGCGCCAGCACATGCGCACCGAACTGCGCGCCATTCAACAGCGCGTCGGCATCACCTTCATCTACATCACCCACGACCAGGGCGAAGCGCTGACCATGTCGGACCGCATCGCCGTGATGAGTCAGGGCGTCATCCAGCAGGTCGGCACCGGCACCGAAGTCTACGAGAATTCGCAGACCGCCTTCGTCGCGTCTTTCGTTGGTGAGACCAACCCCTTCAGGGGCAAGGTCACCGGCGTCGAGGGCGGCTACGCGCTGGTCGACACCGCCTTCGGGCGGCTGCGGGGCCGCAATGTCCGCGGGATGCGGGTCGGCCAGCCGGCCATGCTCTTCGTGCGCCCGGAATCCCTTGGGCTCGCCAACGGCACCGGCACCGCCGACAACGTGATCGAGAGCGAGGTAAAGAACAGCGAGTTCGAGGGCTCCTTCTTCTCGATCTTCCTGCGCGGCGATGGCGCCAAGGACATCGTCATGTCGATGTCCAATTCCGGCGACCTGCCGGAATTCCGCCCGGGCCAGGCCGCCAGCGTCGGCTTCCAGGCGGACCGTGCCCTGGTGCTGCCGGTCGGGGAGATCGCCGATGAATAGCCGAACTGCTGAGGTAGCGTCGCGGAGATTCACACGGTGTCGTCCCGGGGCTTGTCCCCGGGACCCATTGGCATCGGCGCGTGGCGATACCGTGCCAAGTCTGGTTCGTCGTATCGAACTGCAAGATCCTTGGGTCCCGGCAACAAGTGCCGGGACGACAGCTCTGCGTGCTGCAAGGGCAGGCCTTTCCTATGCCGGTTGCGTAGCGGAGGCCGGCGCATGAGCGGTTTCTTTCAGCGCAACGGTTTCGTCATCTCGACCTACCTGCTGCTCGCGGTGGTCTTCTGGGTGGTCATCATGATCGTCCTGCCGCAGGCCTACATGCTGGATTTCTCGTTCAGGGATAATCTGCCGCCGGCCAAGATCGGGGGCCCGGAAGATGTCTATACCCTGTCGAACTACCGATACCTGCTGTTCGGCAGCCCGGGGTCGCCGGATGCCTTCAACTACCTCCACCTGGAGGTCTTCCTGCGCACGATCATCGCGTCGATCTTCGTCACGCTGCTCGATCTCGCGCTGTGCTATCCGATCGCCTACTACATCGCCCAGGTCGCCAAGGGCGGCTTCGCGCGCTCGATGATCTTGCTGCTGATCCTGCCGTTCTGGGTCAACGAGATCCTGCGTGCCTTTTCTTTCCGCATCCTCTTTGGCACTTCCGGCGTCATCAACGCCTTTCTGCAGACCCTGGGGATCGTCGACGAGCCGATCGATTTCCTGCGTGCCGACGTCGCTCTCTATGCGGGCCTGTCCTACGCCTACATCCTGCTGATGGTCTTTCCGCTTTATAACGCCATCGAGAGCCTGGACCATAACCAGGTCGAGGCGGCCCGCGACCTCGGCTCGCCGTGGTGGCGCATCCACTGGCGCGTGGTCATGCCCCACGCCAAGCCCGGTATCGCCTCGGGCTGCACCCTGGTGTTCATGCTGGCGGCCGGCGCCCTCGCCGCCCCGCAGATCCTCGGCGGCCCGTCCAGCCTGTGGTTCACCCAGATCATCTACAGATGGTTCAACACCGGCGGCAACTGGCCCCAGGGCGCGGCCTACGCCATTGTGCTGCTGCTCGCCTGTCTGGTGTTCGTGCTGACGGTGATGAAGGTCTTCAAGGTCAGCCTGGGGGAGATCGCGCGATGAAGGCGAGGTCGATCCAGAGCCTGCTGCTCTCCTTCTATATCCTGCTGTTCTTCCTCTATCTCTTCGCGCCCCTCATCATGATGAGCATGGCGGCCTTCAACGACGTCGACTTTCCGCAGGTGGTACCCTGGGAGGGCTTCACCCTGCGATGGTTCCCGGCCCTGTTCGGTGACGCCCTGATGATGGAAGGCATCGTCAATTCGATCTGGATCGGCATCGGCGTCATGGCGGTGTCGGTGCCCATCGGCCTGGCCGCCGCCATCATGATGACCCAGGTCCACAAGAGGCTGCAGACCGTCTACTACACCGTGGTCGTTTCGCCGGTGCTGATGCCCGGCGTCATCCTCGGCATCTCGACCCTGGTGTTCTGGGACCGCCTGGGGACCTTCTTCGATGCCGACTACGAGAGCTTCTATTACAGCGGCATGTTCCTGACCATCGTCGGCCAGTCGACCTTCATCTCGGCCTATACGATGCTGGTCTTCCTGGCCCGCCTGCAGCGCTTCGACCGCACCCAGGAGGAAGCGGCTCTGGACCTCGGCGCCACCCACGTGCAGGTGTTCTGGAAGGTGCTGATCCCCTTCCTGCGCCCGGCGATCTTCTCGGCCATGGGCCTGGCCTTCCTGACCTCGTTCGAGAACTACAACACCACGGTCTTCACCATCCAGGCCGAGAGTACCCTGACCACGGTGCTGGCCGGCAAGGTGCGCATGGGCACCCAGCCCGACCTCGCCGCCCTGGCGGTGCTGATCATCTGCGTGACCCTGGTCGGCGCCACCGCCGTCGAGATCGCCCAGCGTCGCGAACGACGCCGCGAACTGGCGGCCCAGGCCGCCGCGGCCCGGGCCGAGCGGGCGGCGGAGGCGGCGGCCTAAAGACGATACATCGGCCTTCCCAGGCCGGTTCAGGACCGCATTCAGGGCAGTTCCTTGCGCACGACAGATTCCCCGTCGGCGAGCGGGAGGAAGGCGCCCACAGCCCGCAACCGTGCGGCGACGTGGCGGGCGCCCTCCGGCGTCAGGTGGACGTAGTCGAAGAAGATGACCTGCCCCTCCCGGGTCAGGTAGTCGCAGCCCGCCTGCGCGCTGCACAGCGTGTCGTAGAGATCGATGAAGCCGTAGGGCCCCTGGTTCGCCTTCAGGAAGCTGTTCACGGCCACAATCGGCTCCGGCAGCCTGGCGAAGGCGAAGTGCCGGGAATCGTCTTTCTGGTGAAGGTACTCGCGCAGCACCAGGTCGGGACCGCTCATGCCCTGGCGTTTCGGACCCAGCACGACGACCTGCCTGATGCCGCGGTTCTTCAGGTTGCTCACCGCCTCGGGCACCAGCGCGCCGGACCAGGGACGCCAGTTGGCCGCCAGCACCACCGTGTCGGCGGCGGCGATGCGGGCGTCGGCGTTCAGGCGGTGGAGCTGCTCCAGGCAGGAGCCCCGCATCTTGCCGCCGATGTTGCCGACAAACAGCTTCGGCGGCACGCCGTACAGCGGCTGGCATTGGGCATCGATCATATGGACACGCAGATCGAAGGACTGATCGACGCCGGCCGCGTGGAGCAGGTTCACGAAGTCGTTCGCCTGGCTGTCGCCGACGACCAGCACGCGGCGCCGGCCGTCTTCGGCGAAGGGCGCGTCGAGCCGGACAGCCAGGGCCTTGTTGAACGCCTGAAAGGCTTTGGGGTCGGCGATCTTGTCGGCGATGGCGGGTGGAAAGCGCCAGCTCCAGCCTTCCCCCGCCCAGACGGCGACGGAGAGGCCGACGACGAGGGCCGCGGGCGCGCCGATCGCGGCGAGGGCCCAGCGCGCCGGAACCCGTCGCCCGCCAATCCGACCGCTGCGCAGCGGCCGCTCGACGGCGTAGTGCAGCACCACGGCAAGGCCGAGGGACAGGACACAGACCGCCACTCGGTCGACGGCGCCGAAGTCGGCGAAGCTATAGGCGTGATAGAACACGATGACCGGCCAGTGGACGAGGTAGAGCGAGTAGCTGATGAGCCCGAGCCAGACCATCGGCCGGTTGCTGAGCAGACGGCTGCTGTAACGGGCGGTGCCGCCGTAGATCGCCAGCGCCGCGCCCAGGCAGGGCAGAAGGGCGTTGTAGGACGGAAACAGGGTGCTTTCCGAATAGGTGACGGCCGCGGTGCCGATCATCGCGAGCCCGAGGGGCAGCAGGGGCTCGAGCCAGAGCCCCTGCGTTGGGCGGTAGGGCAGCAGCCAGACCAGGATCGCCCCGATGCCGAACTCGAAGACGCGAAACGGCGCCAGGAAGAAGATGGTGGTCGGACCGTCGGCGAAGGTCGTCCCGAAGAAGCGGGTGAAGCCGTCGCCAAAGACATCGTTCAGCGCCAGGCTGGCGGCCATGCCCACGATCACGGCGGCGGGGGCCAGGCCCCTCACGCGCAGGCGCAACAGCATCACCAGCACCGCCGGCCAGACGAGGTAGAACTGCTCTTCGACGCTGAGCGACCAGGAGTGCAGCAGCGGCTTCATATGCGATGCGGAGTCGAAGTAGCCGCTCTGGTCCCAGAAATAGATGTTCGAGACGGAGAAGATCGCGAACACCAGGGAGTCCGCGAACTTCGCGAAATCCGGCGGCGAAAATATCAGGAAGGCAACGACGAAGCAGACGCAGAGCGTCGCCAGCAGCGCGGGAAACAGCCGGCGGACGCGCCGGATGTAAAAGTTGGCAAAGGTGAAGCGGCCTTCCGCCACCTGGTCGTGGATCAGGCGGGTAATCAGAAAACCGCTGATGACGAAGAAGACGTCGACGCCGACATAGCCGCCGCCGAAGGGGGCAACGCCCGCGTGGAACAGCAGGACCGCGAGCACCGCGACAGCGCGCAGGCCGTCTATGTCAGGGCGATAGCGCATCCAACCTGCGGAATCATATGTCTACGATAGTTGTGCGCCCGGGCGCGGTGCGGCGACTATATGGCTCCGTTTTGCGAACTTCTATGCCTCGCGCGCCTTTCGGGACGAAGACACATTCTTGCCTCACCGGCCCTCGCCTCACGCGCCCGTTCCGCGATTTGCGGTCGGGCGATCCGGCCACAGAAAAACGGCCCGCGCGGGTGCGCGGGCCGTTTTGCTTCGGTGCGGCGGGAAAACGCCGCGGCAGTCTGGATTGCTGCTTGGCCCCTACTGCTTAGCGAGCACGCCGCGGATCTTGGTGAATATCTCGTCGATATGCTGGTCCTCGCAGATGAACGGCGGGGAGATCAGCAGGCAGTCGCCGGTCAGTTTCACCATGCAGCCGGCGTCGTAGAGTTCCTGCATCACCTTCAGGCCGCGTCCGCCCGGCTTGGCCAGCGGGGCGATGTCGACGCCGCCGATCATGCCGTAGCCGCGGATGTCGGTAACGACCTCCAGGTCCTTCAGCGAGAAGAGCGCCTCCAGGAACTTCGGGGTCATTGCGGCCGCGCGTTCGACGAGCTGGTCCTGCTCGAAGATGTCGCGGGTGGCCAGGGCGGCCGCCGAGGCGACCGGGCAGCCCGAGTAGGTATAGCCGTGGAACAGCTCGATACCGGCTTCCGGCGCGGCATCCATCAGAGTCTGGTGGACCTTGTCGTTCACCGCGACGGCGCCCATCGGCACCACGCCGTTGGTCAACGCCTTGGCCATGGTGATGATGTCCGGCACCACGCCGAAGCTGTCGGCGCCGAACTGCTTGCCGGTGCGCCCGAAGCCTCAGATGACCTCGTCGAAGATCAGCAGGATGCCGTGCTCGTCGCAGATCTCGCGCAGGCGCTGCAGGTAGCCCTTCGGCGGGATCAGCGCGCCGGTCGACCCGGCGATCGGTTCGACGATGCAGCAGGCGATGGAGTCCGCGCCGTGCAACTCGACGAAGCGCTGCAGGTCGTTGGCCAGTTCCGCGCCGGTCTCCGGCTGTCCGACGACGAACTTGTGCTCCGGCAGTTGGGTGTGGCGCAGGTGCAGGGCGCCCGGCAGGCCCAGGCCGAAGGCCCGCTTGTTGTTGATCATGCCGGCGACGGTCAGGCCGCCGAAGTTCACGCCGTGATAGCCGCGCTCGCGCCCGACCAGGCGCATGCGCTGCCCCTCGCCCTTGGCCTTGTGATAGGCCAGGGCGATCTTCAGCGCCGTCTCCACGGCTTCGGAGCCGGAGTTGGAGAAGAAGATGTGGTCGAGGTCGGCCGGCGTCACCTGGGCGATGCGGCGCGCCACCTCGAAGGAGGCCGGGTGGCCGAACTGGAATGGCGGCACGTAGTCCATCACGGTGAGCGCTTCGTTCACCGCCTCGGCGATTTCGCGGCGGCCGTGGCCGGCGGCCACGCAGAACAGGCCGGCGGAGCCGTCGATCACCTGGTTGCCGTGATCGGTGGTGAAGTACATGCCCTTGGCGCCGGTCAGGATGCGCGGGTTCGCCTTGAAATGGCGGTTCGCCGTAAACGGCATCCAGTGCTGCTCGAGCGAGTTGGGGATCGGCGGGATGAAGTTCATCGGCCTGGCTTTCCTACGGTTTTGCGAGTTGAGACGAAACCTTAGCTTGCAGTCTAGCCCCCCTTTTCGAGGGGGGGCTAGACCCAATTCCCGGCGATTTGTGAGGCCAGCGGGCCAGCCTCAGAGGCGGAATTCCGGGGGTTTTCAGAGGTTCACTTACAGGCCGAGGGCTTCTTCGGCCGGCATGTAGGCCAGGCCGTGGGCGTCGGCGACGGCCTTGTAGGTCACCTTGCCGCCGGCCACGTTCAGGCCGTTCTTCAGGTGCGGGTTGTCGGCCAGGGCCTTGCGGTGGCCCTTGTCGGCCAGGGCCAGGGTGAACGGCAGGGTGGCGTTGTTCAGCGCGAAGGTCGAGGTGCGCGCAACGGCGCCCGGCATGTTGGTGACGCAGTAGTGCACGCAGCCCTCCTCTATGTAGGTCGGATCGGTATGGGTGGTGCCGCGTGAGGTTTCGAAGCAGCCGCCCTGGTCGATGGCGATGTCGACCAGCACCGAGCCCGGGCGCATCTGGCGGATCATCTCGCGGGTCACCAGCTTGGGGGCCGCGGCGCCCGGCACCAGCACGGCGCCGAGCACCAGGTCGGCGCCCATGACATGGCTCTCGATGGCGTCGACCGTCGAGTAGATGGTGTTCAGCATCGGGCCGAACTGCAGGTCCAGTTCGTAGAGGCGCTCCAGCGAGCGGTCGATCACCGTGACGTGGGCTTCCATGCCCATCGCCATGCGCGCCGCGTTGGTGCCGGAGACACCGCCGCCGATGCTCACCACCTTGGCGGCGGCAACGCCGGGCACGCCGCCCAGCAGCATGCCGGAGCCGCCCTGCTCCTTCTCCAGGCAGTGGGCGCCGACCTGCACCGACATGCGCCCGGCGACTTCACTCATCGGCGACAGCAGCGGCAGGCCGCCGCGCGCGTTGGTCACGGTCTCGTAGGCAATGGCGATGCTGCCGGACTTCACCAGGCCCTGGGTCTGTTCCAGGTCGGGGGCGAGGTGCAGGTAGGTGAACAGCACCTGGCCTTCGCGCAGGCGGGCGTATTCGGCGGGCTGCGGTTCCTTCACCTTCACGATCATCTCGGCCTTGGCGAAGACGCTTTCCGCGTCCGCCGCGATTTCGGCGCCGGCAGCCTGGTAGTCGGCATCGGTGAAGCCGATCCCCGCGCCCGCCTTGGTCTCGACCATCACTTTGTGTCCGTGGTGAACCAGCTCGCGGACCGATGACGGCACCAGGCCGACCCGGTATTCGTGGTTCTTCACTTCCTTTGGCACGCCGACCAGCATGATGTCCTGTCCTCTCGACTGTCTTGTCTTGGTATCCCACCGGGCGCAGGGAACGCGGTTGAGCGGCGCCAAATCAGTGCGCCGCAGCCCGTTATGCCCCGCACCCTAGGCGGTTCACTGGTCTACTTACAGTGCCAGTTTGTCCCAGCCAGTGAGGCCAGAGCGGGCGGCGGCTGCCCCCCCTCGGGCGGGACCGTCAGTCGTCCAGCAGGGTCTCGTGCAGGGCGTCCCAGCTTGCCTGATCCGGGGCCATGAGCAGGCCGAGGTCGCGGTAGCGCCCGGCGGTATAGGCGGTGCCGTCGAAACAGAGGGCGGTCCCGCCGGCCTCGGTGAACAGCAAGGCGCCGGGCACGTGGTCCCACGGCATCAGGCGGGTGAACAGGGAGAAATGAATTTCGCCGGCGGCCAGGCGCAGGTATTCCGCGCCGGCGCAGCGCAGCGATTTCACCGCTGCCACGCGGCTGCGGCGCTGCTCTATGCGGCGGGCCAGTTCCGGCGGGGCATAGCTGGAGGCGTGCAGGCTGCCGGTCATCCGCGCCGGTGTGTCCGCCGTGGCGGCCTTCAGGCGCTGGCCGCCCATCCACGCACCGCTGCCGCGTTCGGCGACGCCGAAGCGGCCGCTGACCGGCTCCAGGATCCAGGCCGCTTCGCTCTCGCCGCGATGAACCAGCGCCACCATGATCGCGAAGGTCGGGCGGCCGTGGGCGAAGTTGCGGGTACCGTCGATCGGATCGATGATCCACACCGGTGCGTCGGCGGTGACCTGTTCCATCAGGCTGGGATCGGCGTGGACACCCTCCTCCCCCACCACCAGGGAGCCCGGCAGCAGGTCCTGCAGGCGGACCGTCAGCAGTTTTTCCACCGCGATGTCGACCACCGTGACCAGTTCGCCGGCCACCTTCTCCTCGATCTCGTGGGCCGCCAGCGACTGAAAGCGCGGCAGCACATCCGCCGCGGCGATTTCCTGGATGGCGGCGGAGACTTTGGCAACGTCGATCAAAGGGAGAATCCTGACAGCGGTTCCGGGTCGGGGGTGAAGATAGCCGCCGGGCGGGCAAGGAAAAAGGGCCGCGGCGATGCCGCGGCCCTTAATCCGGTACTCTAGGCCAGGGGCCGTGAGCGAAACGGGCTTAGAAGCCCATGCCGCCCATGCCACCCATACCGCCCATGCCACCCATGTCCGGAGCAGCGGGAGCGCCGTCCTTCTTCTCGGGAGCATCGGCAACCATGGCCTCGGTCGTGATCAGCAGACCGGCAATCGACGCGGCGTCCTGCAGCGCGGTACGCACGACCTTGGTCGGGTCGATGATACCAGCCTTGAACATGTTCACGTACTTGCCGGTCTGGGCGTCGAAGCCGAGCGCGGCGTCCTTGGCGTCGTTGATCTTGCCAACGACGATAGAGCCTTCGTGACCGGCGTTCTCGGCGATCTGGCGGATCGGGGCCTGCAGGGCGCGGGCAACGCTCTCAACGCCGACGCGCTGGTCGTCGTTGACGCCTTCCAGCTTGCTCAGCACCTTGGAGGCGTTCAGCAGAGCCGTACCGCCGCCAATGACGATGCCTTCCTCGACCGCGGCGCGGGTCGCGTTCATCGCGTCTTCGACGCGATCCTTACGCTCCTTCACCTCGACCTCGGTGGCGCCGCCGACGCGCAGGACGGCAACACCGCCGGCCAGCTTGGCAAGACGCTCCTGCAGCTTCTCACGGTCGTAGTCCGAAGAGGTCTCCTCGGCCTGGGCGCGGATCTGCGCGCAACGGCCCTGGATTTCCTTCTTCTTGCCGGAACCGTCGATGACGGTGGTCTCTTCCTTGGTGATGACCACGCGCTTGGCGGAGCCCAGCATCTCGAGGGTCGTGGTCTCGAGCTTAATGCCGAGATCCTCGGAGATCACCTGGCCGCCGGTCAGGATAGCGATATCTTCCAGCATCGCCTTGCGGCGATCGCCAAAGCCCGGCGCCTTCACGGCGGCGACCTTCAGACCGCCACGCAGCTTGTTCACCACCAGGGTCGCCAGGGCTTCGCCCTCGACGTCCTCGGCAATGATCAGCAGCGGACGGCTGGACTGCACGATGGCTTCCAGCAGCGGCAGCATCGGCTGCAGGCCGGAGAGCTTCTTCTCGTGCAACAGGATGTACGGGTTCTCCATCTCGCAGACCATCTTCTCTGCGTTGGTGATGAAGTACGGCGACAGGTAGCCGCGGTCGAACTGCATGCCCTCGACCACGTCCAGCTCGGTCTCGAGAGACTTCGCCTCTTCCACCGTGATGACGCCTTCCTTGCCGACCCGCTCCATGGCTTCGGCGATCATCGAGCCGATTTCGGCCTCGCCGTTGGCGGAGATGGTGCCGACCTGGGCGACTTCACCGGTGGTCGAAATCTTCTTCGACTTCTTCTGAAGCTCGGCAACCACGGCCGCGACGGCCAGGTCGACGCCACGCTTCAGATCCATCGGGTTCATGCCGGCGGCAACGGCCTTGGCACCTTCGCGCACGATGGACTGGGCCAGCACGGTCGCGGTGGTGGTGCCGTCGCCGGCGATGGCGTTGGTCTTCGAGGCCACTTCGCGCACCATCTGGGCGCCCATGTTCTCGAACTTGTCGGAGAGTTCGATCTCCTTGGCCACCGTAACACCGTCCTTGGTGGTGCGCGGGGCACCGAAGGACTTGTCGATCACCACGTTACGGCCCTTGGGACCGAGGGTGACTTTCACGGCATCGGCCAGAATGTCGACGCCCCGCAGCATCCGCGTGCGGGCATCGGCGCCAAACTTAACGTCTTTCGCAGCCATATCTGGTTCTATTCCTTATTGCAAAACGCCCATGATGTCGGACTCGCGCATGATCAGCACGGTCTTGCCATCCAGCTTCACTTCGGTGCCCGACCACTTGCCGTAAAGCACCTTGTCGCCCTTCTTGACGTCCAAGGCGGTCAGCTTGCCGTCGTCGCCCCGGGAGCCCGGGCCAGCGGCAATCACTTTGCCTTGCATGGGCTTTTCTTTGGCCGTGTCGGGAATGATGATACCACCGGCGGTTTTCTCTTCTTCCTCCAGCGGCTCGACCACGACACGGTCATGCAGCGGCCTGAATTTCATGGATTCGTCCCTGTCAGGTTGTTCGGTTCGGATGAAAGCGCACCGGCGGCTCTTTCGAGCGCACCAGTCTGCCCCCGGCGTTAGCCGGCATTAGCACTCAGCGGTGCCGAGTGCTAGCGAGCATATAGAAGGCCGGGAAAGCGGAGTCAACCGCCCGAGGCGAGGTTTTCCGTCAGGGCCGGTGATTCGGCGGCCATTGTGGCCAGAATCTCAGCATTTTCAATACTCGACCCAAATTTCTTCAGAAAACGCTCCAGATCCATCTGGGACAGGCGGACGTCCACCTCGGTGGCCATCCCCTCGTCCCGGCGGGCCAGCACCTCGCCATGATCGTAGAGCCAGGCCAGCACCGCGCCCTCGTCCAGCTTGAAGGCTATGGTGACCTGGCGGCGGCGGGCGGCCAGGCGGCGGTCGATCAAGGCCAGCACGTCATCGCAGCCGGCCCCGGTCAGGGCCGAGCACAGCACGCTGTCCGGCTGTTCGGCGAGACGCTGGGCCAGGTGGCCGCGACCGGCCTCGTCCAGCAGGTCAGCCTTGTTGAGCACCTCCAGGACGTGGCTGGAGGCCTCGGAGATGCCGAGGTCGGCCAGCACCGCCTGGACGTCGGCCTGCTGGGCCAGGCTGTCCGGGTGGGCGGCGTCACGCACATGCAGGATGATGTCGGCCTCGGTGACCTCTTCCAGGGTGGCCCGGAAGGCCGCCACCAGGTCGGTGGGCAGCTCGGAGATGAAGCCCACGGTATCGGACAGGATGACCGTCTGGCCCGACGGCAGGCGGACCCGCCGCATGGTCGGGTCCAGGGTGGCGAACAGCTGGTCGCGGGCCAGCACCTTGGCCGCGGTCAGCCGGTTGAACAGGGTCGATTTGCCGGCGTTGGTGTAGCCGACCAGGGCGACCACCGGATAGGGCACCCGCTGGCGGGCGCCGCGGTGCAGGCCGCGGGTGCGCTGGACCTGGTCCAGTTCCTTCTTCAGCCTGACGATGCGGTCGGTGATCAGCCGGCGGTCGATTTCCAGCTGGCTTTCGCCCGGGCCGCCCATGAAGCCGGCGCCGCCGCGCTGGCGCTCCAGGTGGGTCCACGACCGCACCAGGCGGGAGCGCTGATAGGTGATCGCCGCCAGTTCGACCTGCAGCTTGCCTTCCTTGGTGCGGGCCCGCGCGCCGAAGATCTCCAGAATCAGGCCGGTGCGGTCGATCACCTTGCAGTCGAAGGCGCGCTCCAGGTTGCGCTGCTGTACCGGAGTCAGGGCGGCATCGACCACCACCACGCCGATTTCCAGCAGGCGGATCTCCTCGACCAGCCGTTCGACGGCGCCGCCGCCGATCAGCGTTGCCGGCCGCGGCTTTTTCACCGCGACGACTTCGCAGGCGACGACCTCCAGATCGATAGCGGCGGGCAGCCCGACAGCCTCTTCCAGACGCGCTTCGGGGGCGCGCAGGCCGGGCTGCAGCAGGTCAGGGTGCAGGACGAGTGCACGTTCGGTCATGGGCGAGCGGCGGCGCTACAGCGCCGCCCCATTCAGTCAGGCTTTGACGGCCTGGGGGAGCCAGAGTTGCCACGACCGTCGGCAGCGACCGTCGGCAGGATCAGCCCTCGGCGGATTCTTCTTCCTTGGTGGGATCGAAGAGCTGGATCGGGGTGGCCGGCATCACGGTCGAAATGGCGTGTTTGTACACCAACTGCGAGTGCGCGTCGCGACGCAGGAGAACGGAAAAATTGTCAAACCAAGTAACGATTCCCTGCAGCTTGACGCCGTTCACCAGGAAAACGGTCACGGGGACCTTGTTCTTCCTGATGTGATTGAGGAATACGTCCTGCACGCTTTGGTTTTTTTCAGCGGCCATTTTCGCACCTTGTTCTTGTTCTTAAACAGTGGTCGTCTGATCTTCAACGGACCTGGCCGCATTGCTGCGGTTGCCCT
Organism: Kiloniellaceae bacterium; assembly: GCA_050043265.1. Lineage (GTDB taxonomy): Bacteria > Pseudomonadota > Alphaproteobacteria > Kiloniellales > Kiloniellaceae > Pelagibius. Next base: position 7,451 of record JBHJIR010000109.1, on the reverse strand, counting down.
CTGCCCTTGCCTAAAAAAATCACTCCGCAAGGAGTGAGGCAACGCACAAGCGCTGGTCCCAGACAGCTCTTCCTAACACGCCTCGCGTGAAATGAAAAACCATCCTATTGGGGTAGCGGCAGGCCAGGATTCGCCTACGCGAAGTCCCCTATTTGCGGTTCAACCCTGCCGTTTTCAAGGGCCGTGAGGGCGAGTTTCGCAAAGGCGTCACAGTCGCCGACATGGCTGGCCAGGGGCAGCCCGTCGAACTCCCCCGCCGCGGGCGGTTCGGGGCGGACCAGCACCGCCGTGCAGCCGGCATTGCGGGCACAGAGGATGTCGATGTCGGTGTCGCCGACGAACCATACCGACGGGCCGGCGGCGATGCCGCTGTCGGCCAGGGCGAAATCGACCACGTCCGGGGCAGGCTTATCCAGCTCTGCGTCGTTGGCACCGACCAGGGGACCGAAATAGCGGTCCCAGCCCAGTTCGGCCGCCTCCAGGCGCAGCAGGTTGCCGCGCTTGTTGCTGACCACCCCGAGCAGCAGGCCGTCGGCCGCCGCCAGGGCCTTCAGCATCTCTTCGGCGCCGGGCAGCGGCCGTAGCTGCGCCAGGTGGTCCGCCTCATAGGTGCGGTAGAAAACCTCCGTCGCCTCGTCGGCGCGGTCGCCGAACAGCACGGGAAAGGCCTCGCGCGCCGACTGGCGCACGTTCTGGCGCGTCTCCTCCAGGGTCCAGGGCCGCTGACCCAGGGCCTCGAAGGTCGCCCGCATGGCGTGGTGGATGATCACCCAGCTGTCGACCAGGGTGTTGTCCCAGTCGAACAGGATGGCTCGGGGAGTCGGCATGGCTGGCAGGGTCATGCGGACTTCCGGAGGCCCTGCATGTAGTCCATGTAGTGCTGACGCAGCTTGCCGGTCAGGATGCCCGGGTGGCCGTTGCCGATCGGCTTGCCGTCCAGCTGGGTGATCGGCAGCACGTAGGAGGTGCTGGAGGTCAGGAAGGCCTCCTTGGCGTTCTTGGCCTCTTCCACCGAGAAGCAACGCTCTTCCAGCTCGTAGCCTTCCCGCTTGATCAGCTCCAGCAGGGTGATGCGGGTGATGCCGTTCAGGATCGAGTGGGTGGCGTCGCGGGTCACCACCTTGTTGTCCGCGGTGACGATCCAGGCATTGGTCGAGGTGCCCTCGGTGACCATGCCGTCCTGGTCGACCTGCCAGGCCTCGTAGGCCCCCGCCTCCACCGCCGCCTGCTTGCCCAGGATGTTCGGCAGCAGCGACACCGACTTGATGTCGCAGCGGTCCCAGCGCTGGTCGGGCACGGTGATCACCTTCAGGCCCTCGTCCAGCACCTGCTGGCTGTGCGGCTTCCCCTGGCGGGTGGTCATCACCCGCGCCGGATTGGCGCCCTTGGGGAACTTGTGATCGCGCGGCGCCACGCCGCGGGTGATCTGCATGTAGACGAATCCGTTGGTCAGCCCGTTGCGCCGCATCAGCTCGCGCGACACCATCTTCAGCGCCTGGCGCGACATCGGCTCGGCGATGCGCAGCTCGCGCAGCGACCGGTCGAGGCGGTCGAGGTGCAGGTCCTCGTCCACCAGGATGCCGTTGAACACCGGGACCACCTCATAGACGCCGTCGGCGAACTGGTAGCCGCGGTCCTCGATGTGGACGGCGGCCTCGCCGTGGGGGACGTAGCGGCCGTTGACGTAGGCTTGACGGGGCATCCGCGGCCTTTCCTTTCGATTCGGCTGGACTGAAAATTTCTGGCGCGATCCTAGAAAAACTCGAGCTTCACCGCAAAGAGCTTCTCGACCTTCTTCACCGCTTCGGAGCGCGCGAAGATCACCACCAGGTCGTTCGGCCGGGTGACGGTGTCGCCGCGCGGGATAATCACCTCGTCGCCGCGCACGATGGCGCCGACGATGACCCCATCCGGCAGCTTCGCCTCGCGGATCGGCACGCCGACCAGACTGGAGGTTTCCAGCGCCTCGGCCTCGATCACCTCGCCGAAGTCCTCGCTGAGGGAGTGCACCGAGCGGATACGCCCGCGGCGCACATGCTGCAGGATCTTGGAAACCGTGATGGCACGCGGGCTGACCACGGTATCGATTCCCAGGGTGCCCATCAGGGGGCCGTATGAGGTCTTGTTGATCAGGGTGACGGCGCGCTTGCAGCCGTAGCGCTTCGCCAGCAGCGAGGTCAGGATGTTCACCTCGTCGTCGTTTGAAACGGCGATCACCGTCTCGGCGATGGCGGCATTGGCCGCTTCCAGGATTTCGGTGTCCAGGGCGTCGCCGTGGATCACCACGGTGCGCTCCAGCGCCTGGGCCACGGTTTCGGCGCGGCGCGTGTCGACCTCGTTGACCTTCAGATTTACCTGCGGGTGGTTCTTTTCCACCGCGGTGGCCAGGTTCAGGCCGATGTTGCCGCCGCCGACGATGATGACGCGCCGCGCTTCCTTTTCTTCATGGCCGAAGGCCGCCATGGTGCGCTGCAGGTGGGTGGTGTCGGCCACCAGGTAGACGTCGTCGCCGGCGCGCATGTCGTCGTCGGGCGTCGGCACGAAACCCTTGCCCTCGCGCGAGATGCCGATGACCACGATGTGCAGGTCGGGGAACAGCGCGGTCAACTGGCGCAGCGGCGTGTTGATGACCGGGGTATCTTCGCTGCAGTGCAGGCCGATCAGGCTGACCTTGCCGTCGGCCAGCGGCTGCACGTCGAAGGCGCCGGGCAGTTGCAGGCGCCGTTCGATGGCGCGGGCGACTTCGATCTCCGGCGAGATGATGACGTCGATCGGCATGTGCTCGCGGCTGAACAGGTCCGACCACATCGGCTCCAGATAGCTCTGGTGGCGGACGCGGGCGATCTTGGTCGGCACCTCGAAGATCGAGTGGCAGATCTGGCAGGCCACCATGTTGACTTCGTCGGCATAGGTCACCGCGATGACCATTTCGGCGTCGGAGGCTCCGGCGCTTTCCAGCACGTCCGGATGCGAGGCGAAGCCGACCAGTCCCTTCACGTCCAGTGAGTCGGTGATCTTTTCGATCAACTCGCGCGACTGGTCGATGACGGTGACGTCGGCGTTCTCGCTCGCCAGATAGCGCGCGATGTTGAAGCCGACCTGGCCGGCACCGCAGATAATGACCTTCATGATTTAGATGGCTCCGATGACTCTGCGGTCGCTCATGCTAGGCGCGCTCTACCGTGCCGACGCCGAGCGAGCGCAGCTTGCGGTGCAGGGCCGAGCGTTCCATGCCGACGAAAGTGGCGGTACGCGAGATATTGCCGCCGAAACGCATGACCTGCGCCTCCAGGTATTTGCGCTCGAAGACCTCGCGCGCCTCGCGCAACGGCAGCGACATGATTTCTTCGCCGGTTTCGCCGGGCAGCGAGGCCGGCGCCGACGCACCGATTTCCGGCGGCAGCATGTCCGGCCGCACCGCGTCCTGCGGCCGGCCCGGCGCCATGATCAGCACCCATTCGATGACGTTGCGCAGTTGGCGCACGTTGCCCGGCCACTCGTAGGCACGCAGCGCGGCCAGGGCGTCGTCGCTCAGCGCCCGCGGCGGCAGGCCGGCATTCTCGGCGGCGCGCTCCATGAAGTAGACGACCAGCTCGGGGATGTCCTCGCGCCGCTCGCGCAGCGCCGGCACCTCGATGGGCACGACGTTGAGGCGATAGAACAGATCCTCGCGGAAGCGGCCCTCGACGATCAGCGACGGCAGGTCACGGTTGGTCGCGGCGATCACCCGCACGTCGACGGCGATGCGCTTGTCGCCGCCGACCCGCTGGAAGGTCTGCTCCTGCAGCACGCGGACGATCTTGCCCTGGGTCTCCATCGGCATGTCGGCGACTTCGTCCAGGAACAGGGTGCCGCCGTGGGCCTTCTCGAAGGTGCCGGTCTTGCCGGCGCTCTCGCCGTCCAGCTGTCCGGGCTCGACGCCGAACAGCTCCGGCTCCAGGCGGTCCGGATTCATGGTCGCGCAGTTGAGCGCCACGAAGGGGGCCGTTGCCCTGTGCGAGCAGCTGTGCAGCTGGCGGGCAATGACTTCCTTGCCGGCACCGGCGGGCCCGGTGATCAGCACGCGGCTGCCGGTGGGCGCCACCTTGCGGATGGCCTGGCTGACCTGGTGGTACCAGTGGGAGGAGCCGATGAAGTCGGACGTCTGGCCGACGCGCAGGCGCAGTTCCTCGTTCTCGCTGCGCAGGCGCGCGGCCTCGATGGCCCGACGAACCACAAGCAGAAGTCGATCCGACTTGAAGGGCTTCTCGATGAAGTCGTAGGCGCCGAGCTTGATGGCGTTGACGGCAGTTTCGATGTTGCCGTGGCCGGAGATCATGACCACCGGGGTGGCGGGAAATTCCTGTTTGATCTCATCCAGCATTTCCATGCCGTCCAGCGTCGAATGCTCCAGCCAGATGTCGAGCACGACGAGGCTGGGCTGCCGCTGGCGCAGCAGCGCCAGGGCGCTGTCGCTGTCGCCGGCATCGCAGGTCTCGTAGCCTTCATCCTGCAGGACGCCGGTAATCAGCATCCGGATGTCCGCCTCGTCGTCGACGATGAGGATTTCGTTAGCCATTTCCCGCCGCTCTTTCCACAGCCGGGACATCGATTGCCGCGTTGCCAGGGTTGCTGCCGCTGTCCATCGCCTCTTCACGCAAGGGGAATACGAGACTGACCACGGCACCTCCCCCTTCCCGATCACGCAGGGTCAGGTCGCCGCCGTGATCCTCCATGATCTTCTTCACAATTGCGAGGCCAAGTCCAGTACCCCGCTCGCGCGTCGTGACATAGGGCTCGGTCAGGCGGTGACGGTTGGTGTCCGGCAGTCCCCTGCCGTTATCGGTGATCTCGATCACACAGTTGCCGCCCTTACTGCGCAGGGCGACCTGGATGGCGCCGTCCGGCGCCGCGGCGCCGTCGCGCTGGTGGCGCCCCTCGATCGATTCGATGGCGTTCTTGATGAGGTTGGTGAGCGCCTGGCCGACCTGGCGGCCGTCACAGGCCAGCACCAGCGGTTCCTTGGGCGGCTGATAGGTGAACTGCACGTTGGTCTGTGCGGTACGCTGCAGAAATATCGCCTGCTCGACCAGCTTGCCGACATCTTCCTTGCGCATCACCGGCGCCGGCATGCGGGCGAAGGCGGAAAACTCGTCGACCATGCGGCCGATATCGCCGACATGGCGCACGATGGTGTCGGTACAGACCTGGAAGGTCTCTGGGTCGTTGGTGATCTGGCCGACGTATTTGCGCTTCAGGCGCTCGGCGGCGAGCTGGATCGGGGTCAGCGGATTTTTGATTTCGTGCGCGATGCGCCGGGCGATGTCGGACCAGGCGGCCTTGCGTTGTGCCGCCAGCAGCTGGGTGATCTCGTCGAAGGTGACGACGAAGCCCATGATGGCGCCGTCTTCCAGTTCCGCCGAGATGCGCACCAGCAGGACCCTCTCGGCCCCGCTGGCGTCGGGGATGGACAGCTGCTGCTCGGCCAGCTTGCGGGGCCGTCGGCGGGCCCGGTCCAGCAACTCGTCGACTTCCGGCATGACCTCGGTCACCTGGCGGCTGCGCAGTGCCTTGGATTTTTCACCGAGGAAGTCGCAGGCCATACGGTTGGCGAGATCGATGTTGCCGTTCGCGTCCAGGCCGATGACCCCGGCCGAGACGCCGCCCAGCACCGCCTCGATGAAACGGTTGCGGTAGTCGAGCTGCTCGTTCGCTTCCAGCAGGGCATCCTGCTGGCGCTCCAACTGGCTGGTCATCTTGTTGAAGGCGCGCGACAGGTTGCCGATCTCGTCGCGCCGCGGAGACCCCAGCACGCGCGCCTTGAGGTCGCCCTTGCCGACCCTTTCGGCGGTGGCGATCAGGCTGCCGATCGGCCCGGTCATCTGGTTGGCGAAGGCCAGCCCGATCCACACCGCCACCAGCAGCAGCAGCAGCGCCACCACCAGGAAGATCAGGGCGAAGGTGATCTGCAGGCTGAACCGGTTGCCTTCCAGCTCCTCATAACGCTGCACCGCCCAGTTGGTGCTTTCCATGTGGCCCAGCACGCGGGCATCCACCAGGCGACCCACATAGAGATAGGCGTCGGCGGCGAGGTCGAGGCGCACCAGCGCGCGCACGCGATCTTCCTCGTCGGACGTCATGATCGCCATGCCCTCGACGCGGGCGCGCTCGAAGGCCCACTCCGGGATGTCCGGATTGAACGCCAGCAGAAAGCTCGATGAGCGTGCCAGCATGCGCCCGGAGCTGTCGTAGACCGCGGCTTCGGTGAGATAGCGCTGGCTCGCCTGGCGCGTGATCACGCTGTTGAACAGGGTGGGGTTGTAGACCAGTGACGGCCCGCCGCGGTTCAGCACCTGGGCGATGGCCAGGGCGTCGTTGGCGATGGCCTGCTGGTGTTCGTCCAGATAGGCGGCGGCGACGGCGCGGGAATTCTTGATCGCGGTGGATACCCGCTCGCTGAACCAGAACTCCAGGCCCAGGTCGAACATGATAACCGAGAAGGCGGCGACCAGGATGGTCGGCGCCACGGCGACGACGGAGAACAGCGCCACCAGCCGGCCGTGCAGGCGCGAGCCGGCCCTGCCCTTCTTACGTTCGATCCACAGGATGGCGAGGCGGCGGGCGAGCAGCGCCGCCAGGCCGAGGCTGATGATCAGGTCGGCCAGCAACAGCAGCAGGATGTGCTTGGCATTGCTGGCGGCCGCGAAGTTACCGGTCATGGCAACGAACGTGGCGATGCCGCTGGACAGGCCGCCGGCCAGCAGGATTAACGCGATGGTGCGCTCGACCTTGATCTGGCGCAGCCAGTGCACAAGGCCGGCAAAACGCGTCGCGTCGCCGGGCAGCGGTGCCGGCGCCGTGTTGTCACCCTCGGGGGCTTCACCCCTCAGGTTGTCACCCACGGGGGCCTCGCCCGCCGGGACGGTGGTGCCATCGGTCTGTTGTATATTTGCCACAGGCTATTTAAGGCCGCGAATCACCTGGATGTCCAGGTCCCGAATTTTCTTTCGCAGGGTATTTCGGTTCAGGCCGAGCAGCTTTGCCGCGCGGATCTGATTTCCCCTTGTGGCGGAAAGCGATAGCTCGATCAAGGGGCGCTCCACTTCGCGCAGGATCCGGTCGTAGAGGCCGGAGGCCGGCAGGCCGTCCTCGTGCGCGGCGAAGTAGGATCGCAGATGGTGTTCGACGGCGGCGCCGAGCGACTCGGCCGGGGCGCTCACCGCCTTCTCGGCGGCCTTGCCCTCGCTGAGCTCGCTCTCGATCACTTCGCGGTCGATGGTTTCCTGGCTGTAGAGCACCGCAAGGTGGCGCACCACGTTCTCCAGTTCGCGGACGTTGCCGGGCCAGTGGTAGGCTTTCAGGGCCTCCATCGCCTCGCCGTCCAGCGTCTTGGTGGACAGGCCCTCGTCCTGGGCATCGGCAAAGAAATGCCGGACCAGTTCGGGAATGTCCTCGCTGCGTTCGCGCAAAGG
>JBHJIR010000108.1:0-5444 GCA_050043265.1 Kiloniellaceae bacterium | reverse complement strand
CGGGGCCGCCTCCCCCGCGGCGCCCTGGGGGCTGCCGCCTTTCTGGGCGCCGCGTTCCGCCGCTATCCCGCCTCGGCGCTGCTGGGCGGCACGGCGCTGCTGCACGCTGCCGCCGGCCGCCGCCGCGGTCGCCTTGTTGGGGTCGTTCACCCAGGCGAAGGGGTAGAGTTTCTGGAAGAAGTAGATGAAGGGCGGGATCAGCAGGCGTTCCCAGCCGCTGTCGCAGCGCAGGGCGACCATCAGGGAGACCAGGTCGCGGTTTTCGCTCTCTGCCTTGGCGATCAGGCGCCTGAGGGCGTCCGGAGGCTGGCGGATGTCGGCGTCGCTGAACCACAGGAACTCGGTCTCGGCGGCGGCCTGCTGGCTGCCCTGGTGCAGCGCCCATAGCTTGCCGGTCCAGCCTTTGGGCAGCGGGGCGGCCCGCAGCAGGGTGAAGCGCTCGGCCCGGCCGCTTGACGCCGCGGTGGCCTCGGCGACGGTGGCGGTGCCGTCTGCGCTGTGGTCGTCGACCAGGATCACCCGCAGCGGTCCCGGATAGTCCTGCGCCAGCAGCGAGGCAAGGCTCTCGGCGATGACGTCGGCCTCGTTGCGTGCCGGCATCACCGCGGTCACCGCCGGCCAGCGGTCGCGTGCGCCGGCGGGGCTCTCCAGGCGTTCGGCCGAGCGCCAGAAACCGCCGCGCAGGGTCAGCAGGTAGACCCAGATCAGCAGGGACAGCAGGGCGGTGGCGAGGAGGATCGAGGGCAAGAGAGGGCGGTCCTTGGGTGACGGGGCTGCCGGCTGGTGGGCGGTTACCCGCCTCTTATCGTCAGCTTTGCCCGCCAGGGCAAGCGAACGGAAACAAGAAGATCCGGGCTATAGCGGGCCTATAGTGGGGCTATAGCAGGGCTATAGACTGCGGCCGCGCCGCGAATTCACGTTCAGCGACATCATCCGGTCGAGAGTGGTTCCGTCGCCGGACAGCGGCAGGCAGCGCGCCTCGACGTCGATGAAAGGCCGCCGTTCGGACGCCGATTCCGGCCAATAGGCATAGGTCGGCACGACCTGATCGCGGCAGAAGTCGAACAGCCGCCTGGAGCGGTGGCGGACCAGATCCGGCACCGTGGCTTCGGAGAGCCTGCGCCCGGTCTGCTCGCCATAGGTATCGACGAGATTCTGTCCGAACAGGCGGACGTAGTAGTCGGAGCCGCCGTCGACGACGTCGACCATCAGCAGATGGGGCCACAGTTTGACGATCTGCTCAGGCTCCAGGTCGTGGCGCTTCGGAAATCGCGCGTCGCCTTTGATTCCCTGCCAATAGGCCAGCGCCTCGGTCAGAATCGGCGACAGGAATTCCAGTCCGTCGGCCACCACAGGGCCGATGGTCTGGCCCTGCTCCCTTTGCGCAATCATTTGCAGCATCGTGTTTTTACCAAGTCTCCCCCGGCAAACACCGGCCAATCGCTTGGCCGGCGTTGTCCCGATCCTTCAATAGCATGATGGTATTAACAGGACCAATGTAACGGTTGTGACGGCCCGGACGATTTTCGCTGGTCCTGAACGGCGTCCCGGCCTCTGGCCTCGAGGATTGTGTGCGCGGATTTTCTGCCTGCATGCCAGGGGGTCAGCCCGCCTCTGTTCGCGACGGCGAAAAGCGATCCTGCACACGCAGGACCGTGGTGCGATGGCTGGGATCGTTGTCGATGTAGATAATCCCGGCCAGGACCATATTTGCTGTTTGCTGGTCGTCGCTGAGGGGCAGCATCAGGCGCTTGGCCCAGAGTTTGTTTTCCACGCCATCGCCGAAGCTGCTTTCCGAGTAGATCGGCGCCATCTCCGCCATCAAGCGGTCATAGAGGTTGACGATGTAATCCAGGTACTCGCCCTGTTTTACTTCGTCGAGATAGCGGTGGGTCAGAGCGCAGCCGAAACGAGCCTCGATCTGCGTGCCGGCAAGCCGGTAGCGAAAGCGATAGGCTTTGCGACCGGGGGTAGGATCGGGGTTGGGAACGATTTCACAGAGGGCGATGTAAGGCAGGAGGTGAGGAATATCTACCGGATCGATATCGCTGCGGGCCGGCGCGATGCGGCCCTGTCGGCGCTCCGACCAATACGAAAAAAGCTCGGCGAGCAACGGCTCGTCCAGTGACTCGATAAAGCTCATATCCTCCGCCCCCCAGGCTGCGTCTTCTCTTCGAAAGACACAACGGACGATCCCTGACTTCAGGGTTTGAGACACCACTCTAGCGGGTAGAGCCCCTCGCCTCTCTTCCCGTAACCAAACTAGCACTTTATCGGAATGATTATAAGCCTTTTGCGAGGGTGCTGCAGCGGTCGAGAAAAAGCTGCTTAGCCTTGCCCGGCACCCAGGGCTGTAGCGAGATGGCGTCGAAGCGCTTGTGATGGCCGAACAGCCGGCGTGCTTCGCTGGCCGAAAAGCCGGCCAACTGGGTGGCTTCCAGATAGGCGGCGATGCGGTCGGCCCGCTTGATCAGCGTCGTCAGCGCCTCCGGCTCCTGGGCGGGCAGGCCGAAGCGCAGCCGGATGGCGGTCATCAGACGGGTTTCCAGGTCTTTGTAGCCGGGGCCGACGGCGGACTTGAAGGGCGTGATCAGGTCGCCGATGACGTACTCGGCGGCGTCATGCAGCACCGCCGACAGGTGGCCGGCGGCATCCAGCTTCGGCTGCAACCCGCCGGCGATGTCGTCGACCAGCAGGCTGTGCTGGGCGACCGAGAAGGCGGCGTCGCCGGACGTCTGGCCGTTCCACCGCGCGACGCGGGCCAGGCCGTGGGCGATGTCTTCCATCTCGATATCCAGCGGCGAGGGGTCGAGCAGGTCCAGCCGTCGCCCGGACAGCATGCGTTGCCACGCCCGATTCGAGTCCTTCATGCTGGCCCGCTCCTCTGCCTGCCGTGTTCCTCTGTCCGACAAGGGATAGGCAGGGCAGGCGCGGGAGGCAAGCCGCCTTCGGCGCGCAATGTGGTGGATGCTTGCCTCTTCCTGCAAGGCGTGTTGAAAGGCAGGGGAGGCCATTTCAGGAAACAGGGCAGTCGATGACTCCGAACATTCTGCTGATCACCGCCGACCAGTGGCGCGGCGACAGTTTCGGCGCCGCCGGCCATCCGGTGCTGCGCACCCCGGCGATCGACAGCCTGGCCGCCGACGGCGTCTGTTTCCGGCGCCACTACACCCAGGCGGCGCCCTGTTCGCCGGCGCGCGCCTCGCTCTATACCGGGCTCTACCAGATGAACCACCGGGTGCTGCGCAACGGCACCCCGCTGGACGCGCGCCACGACAACATCGCCAAGGCCCTGGCGCGCCAGGGATACTCGCCGACACTCTTCGGCTACACCGACCAGGCGGTCGATCCGCGCACCACCACGCCGGACGATCCGCGCCTGACCACCTACGAGGAGGTGCTGCCGGGTTTCCAGGTCGGGGTGAAGCTGCCGGAGGACAACGGTGCCTGGTTCGACTGGATGCAGACCCGCGGCCATGTGCTGCCGGACGACCGCTGGGACCTCTTCCTGCCGCCGGAGGGCCGTCCGGTTTCGCCCGGCCGCGCCGCGCCGCGCTTCAGCCAGGACGAGACCGAGACCGCTATCCTGACCGGGGCCTTCCTCGACTGGATGGCCCAGCAGCCCGGGGATGTGCCCTGGTGCGCCCATCTGTCCTTCCTGCGGCCGCATCCGCCCTTCGTGGTGCCGGCGCCGTTCAACGACCTCTATGACCCGGCGGACGGCCCGGCTTTCCGCCGCGCGGCGGACCCATCAGCCGAGGCGGCGCAGCATCCTTATCTCGCGTACTGGCTGGAGCGGGCACGTGCCGGCGGCTATTGCTTCGTCGAGGAGACCGACCGCCTGCTGGCCGACTGGCCGGAAGAGACCTTCCGCCTCGTGCGCGCCACCTATTGGGGCATGATCTCGGAGGTCGACCGTCAGATCGGCCGCCTGGTCGAGGGGCTGAAGGCCGCCGGTGCCTGGGACGATACCATTATCGTGCTGACCTCCGACCATGGCGAGATGATGGGCGACCACTGGACCCTGGGGAAGTTCGGCTACTTCGATCAGGCCTACCATATCCCGCTGATCGTCCGCGATCCGCGCCGCCCCGAAGGCTTCGGCCGCCAGGTCACCGCCTTTACCGAGGCGGTCGATGTGGTGCCGACTCTGCTGGAGGCTGTCGGCGGACAGCGGGACGGACCGGCCGACGGTCGCGCCCTGATGGCTTTTCTGGCGGGTCAGACGCCGGCGGATTGGCGCCGCGAGGTACACTGGGAATATGACTTCCGCGAAGTGCCGCGCGGATCGGCGCAGCGTGCCCTGGGGCTCGACCTGGACGACTGCTCCCTCGCGGTGATCCGGGATGCACGCTACAAGTACGTTCACTTCGCCGGCCTGCCGCCGCTGCTGTTCGACCTGCAGGAAGACCCGGACGAGCTGGTGAACCGCGCCGGCGATCCGGCGTATCTCGCCACGCGGGTCGAACTGGCCGAGAAGCTGCTGGCCTGGCGCAGCCGCCACCTCGACCGCCGCCTCACCGGCATCGCCTTGACGGCGGATGGCCCGGTCGATGCCCGCACCGGCCTACAGGCTGCCGGTGCGCCGGCGTAGCCAGATGAAAGCCCAGAAGTAGGCGATCCACGCCACGGCGGTGAGGGCGTAGAAGCCGAGGACCCAAAGCGACCATAACGCCACAATCGGGAGTCTCATCCCCTGTTTTCCGAACCGATCCAGGCTTTGTTGGTGGAGGTCGAACAACTGGCGGAGCGCGAGAGTTCGTGATCCCGAACGGTCCAATTCCATCCAGTGCAACTACTAGGATAGTGCCATGAAAATCGCTCCTTCCGAGACATTATTCACTGGAAAATGGATTTCGCGCGACAGTCAAGTTGTTGTGGATGAGACGTGCGATCGAATCGACACACTTGTCCGTTCGCATCTGAAAGAACTGGGACGTGACGCGAGCGGCTGGGATGTGCTTTATCGCGACCCTGAGGACGGGAGAATTTGGGAATTGACCCATCCTCAGAGCAAACTTCATGGTGGTGGTCCTCCGCAACTCCGTTGCATCACCTTTGACGAAGCGAAGAAAAAGTACCGTCTTTGATGGCTTGAGGTCGTTTGCGCCCTCTCATGGCGCTGCCTGGTGCGGGCGCTTGGTGCCGCAGATGACGAGGTGCGCGTCCAGATCCGCCTCTTGCGCCAGGAGGTGCAGCATAAATGAAAGCCGCGGTTCTTGACGCCTGCAACGCACCGCGCGCTGCGCGCGGTGTCTGATCCCGAACTGGGCAAGGCCGGGGCAGTGATCAGCGCGGAAGCTTGGCCTAGAAGGATCTATGCTGCGCGCCGGCTCACAGCTCTCTGGTGCGCCGGCGTAGCCAGATGAAAGCCCAGAAGTAGGCGATCCACGCCACGGCAGTGCAGGCGAAGCAGCCGAGGACCCGCAGAGACCACAACGGCC
>JBHJIR010000107.1:0-8967 GCA_050043265.1 Kiloniellaceae bacterium | reverse complement strand
ACGTCGCCGGCGATACGGACTTCGAGAGCGACGAGGCCTTCACCGTCACGCTGTCCACCGCCTCGGGCAATTCGGCCATTACCGTGGCCAGCGCCGAGGGCACGATCCTGAACGACGACGCGGCGCCGCCGGCCATCTTCTATGGGATCGCCGCCGACGAAGCGGTAAAGGCCGAGGGCGATGCGGGCAGCACCGCCTTCACCTTCACGGTGACGCGCAGCGGCGATACATCAGCCGCCGGTTCGGTGGACTATGCGGTGAGCGGCGCGGCAGACGGGACGGACTTCACCGGCGGCACCCTGCCGAGCGGCAGCCTGAGCTTCGCCGCCGGCGAGGCCAGCAAGACCGTAACGGTCGACGTCGCCGGCGATACGGACTTCGAGAGCGACGAGGCCTTCACCGTCACGCTGTCCAACGCCTCGGGCAATTCGGCCATTACCGTGGCCAGCGCCGAGGGCACGATCCTGAACGACGACGCGGCGCCACCGACGACCTTTTTCGCCATCGCCGCCGACGATGCGGTGCAGGTGGAAGGCGACATCGGTGAAACCGTCCTGACGTTCACCGTAACACGCAGCGGCGATACCGCCGTCGCCGGGTCGGTGGACTACGCTGTCACCGGCGAGGTCGACGGCGACGATTTCCCGGGCGGGCTGCTGCCCAGCGGCTCGCTCGCCTTCGCCGCCGGCGAGGTGAGCAAGACGATCTCCCTCAATGTGGCCGGCGACGGCGACGAAGAACCCGACGAAAACCTGACGGTGACGCTGACGAACGCCTCGGCCGGGGCCGCCATCACCACGGCCAGCGCCGACGGCACCATCCTCAACGACGACGGGGCGCCGCCGCCACCGATCGAGACCTATTTTTCGATCTCCGCCGCAGACGCGGTGAAGAGCGAAGGCGACGACGGGTCAACCCTCTTCACCTTTCTGGTCAGCAGGCCGGGGGTCGTCATCGGCGATGCCAGTGTCGACTACACCGTCACCGGGTCCGGCAGCAATCCGGCCGACGCCGCCGATTTCGTCGGCGGCATTCTGCCCAGCGGCACGGTGACGATCCAGGGCGAGGGCGCGAGCGGCGCAACGATCATCATCGAGGTGGCCGGCGATAGTGCAATCGAGGGCGACGAGAACTTTACCGTCACCCTGTCGAACCCGTCGAGCGGAGCCGCCATCGTCACGGCCGCCGCCAGCGGCACCATCCTCAACGACGACAGCAGCGCCGTGGAGACGGTGGTTCTCGTCGATGCGGACTTCGACGGTACGGGCGACACCGAAGGCTTCACCTACGTCGACGGTGTGTTCGCGGACGGCTTCTTCCAGCGTTACGCAGACGGTGAATGGTCGGACGGCAGCCTGACGATCGACCTGGGCGGCGGCGACACCCGGCTGTCCCGGGACATCGCCGGGGCCTGGGAAACCGACTTCACCCTGGCCGAAGGCATGGACGTCACCCTGTCCTTCGACTACGACATCACCATCTCCTCCAGCTACGAGTCCGACGAATTCAGCCAGCTTCTGGTCAGCATCGACGGCGGTCCGGCAATCCTGGTTGCGGAGCTGACCGGCGGCGGCGTGTTGAGCAGCGGGGAGCAGAGCGTGGTGCTCGACCTGGGTCCGCTCGACGCGGGCAGCCACAGCCTGGCCATCGGCGGTTACAACAACAAGAAATCCTGGTCCGACGAAGCGACCGAAATTTCCATCGACGACGTGCTGGTCACGGGAGAGGCGCCCGGCAGCAGCGCCGCGTCGGCGAACGGGCCCTTCGAAAGCGCCCATCTGCCCGGCCTCGATAGTGGCGATCTCGCCAACCCGGGCCTGTCGGAGACGGAACTGCTCAGCACCGCCGGTTTCTGAGCCCGACGCCTCCGCCGGAGCCCTACCAGAGGGATTTGCGCGCCCGCTCCGGCCATTCGCGGTCGTAGGTTTCGCCGCCGACGCGCTGATCGCTCATCGCCGCCAGGATCTGGCCCGGCGTCGGCAGGCTCTTGGGATCGACGTGCTTTTCGGGGTTCCATAGCTCGGCGCGGACGATGGCGCGGGCGCACTGGAAGTAGACCGCCTCCACCGCGATGACCAACACCGTGCGCGGCGACTGGCCGTTAACGGCGAAACGCTCCAGCAATGCGGAATCGGCGCTGATATGGGCGCGGCCGTTGACCCGCAGGGTGGAGCCGGAGCCGGGCACCAGGAACAGCAGGCCGACGCGCGGATCGCGCACCACGTTGCGCAGCGAGTCGATGCGGTTGTTGCCGCGCCGGTCCGGCAGCATCAGGGTGCGCGGGTCTTCGATATGCACCACGCCGCCGAGCTCTCCGCGCGGCGAACAGTCGAGGCCCTCCGGCCCGCCAGTCGCCAGGGCCACGAAGGGCGCGGCCTCGATGAAGCGCCGGTACTGCGGCGTGATGCGGTCGGCTTCCTTGACCAGCGAGGTTTCGCCGGGCTGGCCGTAGATCGCTTCGAGGTCTTCGACGGTCTTGATTGTGGACATTGAGGTCTTCCGAAATGACTGCAGCCGGCGGCACTAAAACACCGCCATGCGTTTCGGTGTCATGAAGATTTCGTGACGGCGGGGTGCCGAGACGGGACGAAGCCTCACTCGATCTCGATATAGAAGGTCGCCCAGGGCCAGCGCCCTTCGTCCTCCATCGTCAGCGCGCGGCCGTCCGGGTAGGTGTAGACGACCCACAGCGGGCCGCGCTGGCCGAGACCGAGCGGCCTGCCGTCCTGCCGCAGGCCGACAATCCAGTCCAGCCCCTGCAGGTCGGCCCAGGAAATCTCGCTGCCGTAGCCGTCCAGCGCCACCAGGGTGACGGTCCTGCCGGCCCCGCCGACGGCGGCGACCAGATCGCGCAGATAGGGGCCTTCCAGGGTGACCGGATCCGGCCAGCCCTGCAGCGCGATCGTCACCGCGTGCAGGCCGAGGCCTTCCAGCATCGCGCGGTCGAAGGCGGCGGCCCGGGTGAAGCTGCGCTCGTGGTATTTCAGGAAGAGATCCTGGTCCGGGTCGAAGGGGCCGCGGTTGGTATGCTGGATGTTGCCGCCCACGGTCACCACCACGGGCCCCCGGGGGGCTTCCAGTTCCGCCGCCCGGGCGGCCGGTGCCGCCAGGCCCAGCAGAAGCGCAATGCCCAGCGCTGCGAAGCGTCGTCCGAACGGCATTCTCCCTCTCCTCTCGCAGAGTCTTAATCGAATTCGATCAGTTGAACGCGATCAGTTGAACGCGATCTGGGCCTTCATCACCTGGCTGCGGTCGCCGGCCAGTTCGAAGGCCTTCACCGCGTCGTCGAAGGCAATGGTGTGAGTGATCAGCGGCGTCACGTCGATGCGGCCCTTGGCGATCATCTCCACCGCCAGGGGGAATTCCTCGTGGAAGCGGAAGGAGCCGCGCAGTTCCAGTTCCTTGCCGGTGATCTGCATCATCGGCAGGGTCATGTCGCCGCCGAGGCCGAGCTGCACGACGATGCCGCGCGGGCGCAGCGCGCCCAGGCCGGCGACCAGCGCGACCTGGGCGCCCGAGGCCTCGCAGAGCACGTCGAAATATCCCTTGTCGGCGGCGTAGGCGGCCAGCGCGTCGGGGTCCTTCACCACGTTGACGGTGCGCTCGGCGCCGGCCCGCGCCGCGTGTTCCAGCGGCTTGTCCTCGATGTCGGTGGCGACGATCTCCGCCGCCCCGGCGCGGCTCGCGGCCAGTACGGTCAGCACGCCGATCGGCCCGCAGCCGGTGACCAGCACCCGCTTGCCGAGCAGCGGCCCGGCGCGCCGGATGGCGTGGAGGGCGACCGACAGCGGCTCGGCCATGGCCGCCGCGCCGGGGCTCACCCCGTCGGCCTTCACGCACTGGACGGCATCGACCAGCAGCGCTTCGCGGAAGGCGCCCTGGATGTGCGGAAAGGGCATCGCCGAGCCGTAGAAGCGCATGTTCATGCAGTGGTTGGGCGTGCCCTCCCGGCAATAGCGGCAGGCGCCGCAGGGCCGCGACGGGTTGATCGCCACCAGATCGCCGACGCTCAAGCCCCCAGGCACCAGATCGCCAGCGCCGTCGCCCAGTTCGGCCACATGGCCGGAGACCTCGTGGCCCAGGGCCATGGGTTCCTTCAGGCGGACGCTGCCGAAGCCGCCGTGGTGGTAGTAGTGCAGGTCGGAGCCGCAGATGCCGCCGGCGGCGGTGCGCAGCAGCACCTGGCCGGGGCCCGGCGCCTCGTCGCGCCAGACGGCGGCGCGCAGATCCTTGGGGGCGTGAACGACGAGGGCGCGCATGGCCGGAATCCTTGCTGACGGGGCTGGCGGCGGAGGCCAGAGAGTGCCCAAGCGGCCGCCGGCTGGCAAGAGGCCAGCGTTCGGGCCCCAAGGTTGACGCAGCCGCGGCGATGCCGGACAACGTCCGGGATCTTTCCCTCCCGCAGCCGCAGGACACCTCCCATGACCTCCCTCGCCCTTTTCGACCTGACCGGCAAGCGTGCCCTGATCACCGGCTCCAGCCGTGGCAGCGGCCTGGCCCTGGCCGGTGGCCTGGCCGGCGCCGGGGCCGAGGTGATCCTCAACGGCCGCGATGCGGCGCGGCTGGACGCCGCGGCGCAGACGCTGGAGGACGCCGGCGCGACGGTGCACCGGCTGCCCTTCGATGCCACCGACCACGGCGCGGTGAAAACCGCCGTCGACGGTTTCGAGACGCAGGTGGGTGCCATCGACATCCTGATCAACAACGCCGGCATGCAGCACCGCACGCCGCTGGAGGACTTCGCGCCGGAAGACTTCGAGCGCTTGATGAAGACCAACGTGACCACGGTGTTCAACGTCGGCCAGGCGGTGGCCCGCAACATGATCGCGCGCGGGCGCGGGCGCATCGTGAACATCTGCTCGGTGCAGTCGGCGCTGGCCCGCCCGGGCCTCGCGCCCTACACGGCGTCGCAGGGCGCCGTCGCCAACCTGACCAAGGGCATGGCGACCGACTGGGCCAAACACGGCCTGCAGGTGAACGGCCTGGCGCCCGGGTACTTCGAGACCGAACTGAACGCGGCGCTGGTGGCGGACCCCGAGTTCACCGCCTGGCTGGCCAAGCGCACCCCGGCCGGGCGCTGGGGCAAGGTGGAGGAACTGGTCGGCGCCGCGATCTTCCTGGCCGGCGAGTCCGCCAGCTTCGTCAACGGCCACATCCTCTACGTTGACGGCGGCATCACCGCGAGCCTGTAAGGCGACCCGGCCCGACGCGATACGCCCGGCCCGGCGGGCATCGCATTACTTTCGCAAGGACCGTGCTACAGTCGGAACTGGCAGCCCCATTGCTGCCTTACCGATCATCACCGTGCGGAGAAATGGCATGCAGGAGCCAGGCGACGATCCCCAAAAAACAACCGGCGGCGACCGCCGGGAAATGGACTGGATCGAGGCCGAGCTGGAGGACATGCTCGACGAAGACTACGAGCTGGAGATGTCAGAGCCGGCCCTGTCGCTGGAGCTGCGCAAGATCTACCGCAAGAAGCATCCCAACACGATGCCCCACGCGGAGTATTTCCGCGCCCTGCTGGCGCTGCAGGCTGAGCTCATCAAGCTCCAGGACTGGGCGGTCTACCACAACGAAAAGATCGTCGTGCTGTTCGAGGGCCGCGACAGCGCCGGCAAGGGCAGCATCATCAAGCGCATCGCCCAGCGGCTGAATCCCCGGATCTGCCGCGTCGTCGCGCTGCCGGCACCGACCGAGCGTGAAAAGACCCAGTGGTACTTCCAGCGCTATGTGCCGCACCTGCCGGCGGGCGGCGAGATCGTGCTGTTCGACCGCTCGTTGTACAACCGCTCGGGCGTCGAGCGCGTCATGGGCTTCGCCAGCAAGGATCAGATCGAACAGTTCTTCCACGACGTGCCGGAGTTCGAGCGCATGCTCGTGCGCTCCGGCGTGCGGCTGATCAAGTACTGGTTCTCCATCACCGACGAGGAGCAGCAACTGCGCTTCCTCATGCGTATCCACGATCCGCTGAAGCAGTGGAAGCTGTCGCCGATGGACCTGCAGGCCCGCGTGCGCTGGGAGGCCTATACCAAGGCGAAGGAGGAAACCTTCGCGCGCACCAACATCCCCGAGGCGCCCTGGTACATCGTCGAGGGCAACGACAAGAAGCGGGCGCGGCTGAACTGCATCGACCACCTGCTGTCGAAGATTCCCTACGAGCCGGTGCCCCACGACGAGATCACGTTGCCCGAGCGGATCTTCAATCCCGAATACGAGCGCAAGGTCCTGCCGCCCGAACTCTACGTGCCCTCGAAGTACTGAACGGCATTCAGTTTTAGTCTTCCAGGCGCATGTTGGCGTTGGCGACGCCGCGCTGCCAGTAGCCGGCGGCCTTGGTCCAGGCGCGGGGGTGGCCGCGTTCCTCGACGATGAGACGGCGCAGGTCGCGGGCCACGTCGGCCTCGGCGGCGATCCACACGAAGCCGTCGCCGGGCGGCAGGGCATAGTCGTTCAGCGCGCCGCGCAGCAGGGTGGCGTCGTTTAGCGAGGCTTTGCGGGGAACCCAGGTCGGGCGCCAGGCGGCCTGGGTTTTGAACTGCTGGATCTCGTCCTCGCCGTCGACCACGGCGAAGGTGGCGACCGGCACACCGGGGCGCAGTTCCTCGACCCGCCGGCCGATGGCCGGCAGCGCCGTCTCGTCGCCGATCAGCAGGTACCAGTCGAAGTCGTCGGTGACCACGGCGGAGCCGCGCGGCCCGCCGATTTCCAGCCTGTCGCCGACCTGGGCCGCGACGGCCCATTCGACCGCCGGGCCCGCGTCGTGCAGCGCGACGTCGATGATGAGGCTGCCGAGCGCGGGATCGAAGGCCCGGGGCGTGAAGTCGCGCATGACCGGCCGGGCGTCTTCCGACCCCTTACCTGGCCCCTCGCCCGGCCCCTCGCCCGCCCCCTGGGCCAGCGGAAAGAACAGCTTCACATGGTCGTCCGGCGCCGCGCTGACGAAGTCATGCAGGTCGTCGGACCGGAACCCGAGGCGCAGCATGCGCGGCGTGAGCGCTTCCTTCGTCACCAGCGTCAGGGTCCGCCGGCGCGTTTCGTGACGGACCCGGGTGATCTGGTGGCGCGCGTCCGGCGCGCCGCTGGCGAGGCCGTCCATTACAGACGCTCGATCTTGCGGGCGGCTTCGTCGATCAGCTCGACCGCCTGGTGCAGCTTTTCCTTGTCCAGACCCTCGCCGAGACGATGGTGCAGGACGCTGCGCAGATTGTGGATGGCGCGGCGGATCGGCGCGACGTCGGTACGCTCACGCAGCTTGGCGAGGTCTTCCAGACGGACGAAGAGCGCGGCGGTTTCCTCACCATGGTCTTCGAGGTGCGTGCTGCCTTCGGGCGTGACCGCGAAGATCTTGCGGGCGCCCTCGGAGGCCTCCTCGCCGATCAGGCCCATGTCGCTCAGCAGGGTCAGGGGCGGGTAGATGACGCCGGGACTGGGCGCATAGGCACCGCCGGGCAGTTCCTCGATGGCGCAGATGAGGTCGTAGCCGTGGCGCGGCGTATCGGCGATGAGCTTCAGCAGCACCAGGCGCAGTTCGCCGCTGTCGAAGACGCGGCGGCCGCGTCCGTGACCCCCGCGGTGCCCCCGGCCGGGACCCTCGTCGTCCCAGTCGCGGCCCCCGAAACCGCCGCCGTGGCGGCCGGCATGGCGCCGGCCATGATGGTGCCCATGATGGCCGTGCTGGCCGTGATCGTGCTCACCGCACTCATCGCGCCGGGAATGTCTCAGTCCAAACATCAGTCGGTATCTCCAAATCATTCTTGATAGGTCTAAGATATATCTTGAGTCTTTCGAGATACAAGTTCTTTTTGGGGCTGCCATGTCATTCAACCAAATGGTTGACTCTCCGAAGAAGCGTCGATATATTCAACCGCATGGTTGAACTTGAAACACCCCAGATGAATGCCGTCTTTCACGCCCTGGGCGACGCCACGCGGCGGCAGATGCTGCGCGACCTCGCCGACGGCGAACGCACGGTGGGCCAGCTTGCCGAACCCTTCGACATGTCGCTGGCCGCCGCCTCGAAGCACATCAAGGCGCTGGAGGCCGCCGGGCTGATCCGCCGCGAAGTGCGTGGGCGCAGCCATCTCTGCCGCCTGGCGCCCGGCCCCCTGGCCGGCGCCCACGATTGGCTGCGCTTCTACCAGCGCTTCTGGACCGACCGGCTGGATGCCCTGGAAGCCCTGCTTCGCGCCGAAGATGGCGGCTCGGAAGACGGCGGCTCGGAATATGGCGGCTCGGAAGACGGGCGCAAACCCTCACCCCCCAAAGGAAGCGACAGATGACCAACATGGTAAAACCGGACGCCTATGGCGTGCTGATCGAGCCCGCCACCCTGAAGATCCAGCGTGTGCTGCCCGGCCCCATCGAACGGGTCTGGGCCTATCTCACCGACAGCGACCTGCGCCGCCAGTGGCTGGCGGCCGGCGAGATGGACCAGAAGGTCGGGACGGCCTTCACCCTGACCTGGCGCAACAGCGAACTGACCGATCCGCCCGGCGAGCGGCCGGAGGGCTTCGGCGAGGAGCACAGCATGGAGAGCCGGATCACCGAGTGGGATCCGCCGCGCAAGCTGGCCTTCACCTGGAGCAACAGCGGCGGCGTGTCCTTCGAGCTGGCGCCCCGGGGCGACGAGGTGCTGCTGACCCTGATCCACCACCGCATCGCCGACCGCGCGATGACGCTGATGGTCGGCCCCGGCTGGCACGCGCACCTGGACGTGCTGGCCGCCAAGATGCGCGGCGAAACCCCGGTGCCCCACTGGGACAACTGGGTCCGCCTGAAGGCGGAATATGCCGGCCGCATTCCCGGCTGCCGCAAAGGCACAACCCGCGGCGCCGCCGGGGGCCGCGAAACAAAAACGGGGGGGGCGGGGCGCCCCGCGGACGGGGGGGGGCGGGGGGGGAGGGGGCAGACCCGGGAAAGGGGGGACAGGGAGGGGGGAGGGCGGAGCGGGAGGGGAGGGAGGGG
>JBHJIR010000106.1:0-11695 GCA_050043265.1 Kiloniellaceae bacterium | reverse complement strand
TCCGCGGCTTGCCGGTCAGCGGATGACAGTCGACCAGTTGGCGGCCCGCCAGGACGGGCACGCCGCGCGCGATCCCGAACAGCGGGATTAGATCAAGACGGCGCCGGGCGTTACGCTGCAGCGTGCGGTGGCCCTGCTCGACCGGGTGACGGCCGCCGGGCTCGCCCAGGTCTCCTTTGCGGGCCCGGGTGCCGGTAGCGGCGCTGGCGGCTCGGTGCGCTGAAGGGAGACGTGGTATGCGGTTCAAGCGCCGGGACAGACAGGCGGATACGGAGGAGCGCATCCTGCCGCTCATCAACGTGGTCTTCCTGCTGCTCATCTTCTTCATGCTGGCCGGACGGCTGACCGAATCGGCGCCCTTCGATGTGCAGCCGCCGACGTCGGCGGCTGCGGGGGTGGCGCCGCCCGCGGCGGACGGCGCGCCGCGTGAGGCGGTGGTGCTGCTGGCGGCCGACGGCCGCCTGGCGCTGGACGGGGAGCCGATGGAAGCGGCGGCCGTGCGGCAGACCCTGGCCGGGCGGCTGGCCGCTGCGCCGGGCCAGCCGGTTCACCTCAAGGCCGACGGTGCGGCAGAGGCGGCGGCGGTCGTCGCGGTGATGGAGACACTGCGCGATGCCGGCGTGCACCGCCTGCAGCTCTTCACCCTGGCGGCTGCCCCAGGGACGAGCCCGGAGGCCGTAACCGGTTCCGCCCCGGATGGTGGGCCGGATCGCGGGATGGATCGCGGGACGGGGCAGGAGGTTCAGCCATGACCGCCTTGTCGATGCGGCTGCGGGCACGGCACTGGGGCATCGCGCTCGGTGGGGCCCTGGTGGTCCACGCCGGCGTCGCGCTGTTCTTTGGCCGGCCGGCACCCTCGGGGGCGGTCGCCGCGGGCCTTGATGGTATCGCGGTCGACCTCGGCACCGCCGGCGGGTCGCCCGGCAACGCCAAGGCGCTGGTGCCGGACGCTGTGCCGAACGACCCCGCGGAGGTGCCCGAGGCAGAGGAAGTCCCGCCAACGGAGATGGCCGAGGTGCCGCCCGACAATGCCTCGGAGGTGCCCGAGGTGACGGCGCCCGAAGTCCCCGCCCCCGCGCCGGTCGAGGCCGCGCCGGCGGTGGCGGCTGCCGAGGTGCCACTCTATGCACCGGCCGAGCCAGAGGTGCCGGATGTCGCAGAGGTGGTGCCGCCGGTGGTGGCGGCTCCACTGACCGAGCCGGCGGAGCCGGAGGAGATTGAGGCCAAGGCTGTCATGGCGACTCCCTCGCCGCCGCCGCGAAAGCCGCGCCAGCCGGTCCGGGAAGCCGAACCGGCGCCGGCGGCGCCACCGGCCGCGCGGCCGACGGAGGTCGCCACGATCGATGAGGTGGGATCCGTGGCCGGACCGCAAGTCGGCGAGCCGAGCGAAGACAAGCTTGCCGGCACCGACGGCAAGGCTGGTGAAGGCGCTACGGCCAACGCCGGCACCGCCCGGGGCGACCGCGCGGGCGGCATGCCCGGCCAATCCGCCGACTATGCGGCGCTGTTGAGCGCCTGGCTGGAAAAGCACAAGGAATACCCGCGCCGGGCCAAGCTGCGCCGTCAGGAAGGCACCGCGCAGTTGCACTTCGTGATCGACAACAAGGGTCAACTGCTCGAATTCGAGATCAAAGAGAGTTCGGGCTACAAGCTGCTGGACGACGAGGTGGCTGCCATGGTCCAGCGCGCCGCCCCGATGCCCGTGCCGCCGCCGGGCCTGGGCGGCGACCGCTTCAGCTACACGGTCCCGGTGCTGTTTAATCAGCGTTGAATGGGCAGCGCTCAGCGGGCGGGCGCCCGCCGCCGCGCTCAGTCGGGCTCAGTTCTCAGCGGCACGCCTGATGGTGCCGCCATCGTCCCCGCTTTGCGTTCCGCCGCCTGGCATGTCGGCCTGACGGGGCGGGGCCGACAGCACGCGGCTGCGCGGCAGGCGCAGCACCGCGGTCGTGCCTTGACCCAGCATGCTCTCCAGATGCAGCGAGCCGCCGTGCATCTCGACGAAGGAGCGTGCGATGGGCAGGCCCAGACCGGTGCTCTTCACGCCGCCGACGTAGTTGGCGCCGTGTTCGTAGGGATGGAACACCAGATCCAGCTTGCCGGCATCGATGCCGACACCGTCGTCGGCGAAGCGCACTTCCAGGCCGCCGTCGCCGATCGACACGGCAATTTCGATGCGCCCCTGCTCCGGCGTGAACTTGGCGGCGTTGGACAGCAGGTTGAGGGCGACCTGTTTCATCAGGCGCGGATCGGCGATCATCACCACCTGCGGCAAGGCGCAGGTCAGCACCATCGCCTTGTCGCGGCCCTGGGGGGTCGCGGCGATCATCTGCAGTGTTTCATCCAGCAGGGCGCGCAGGTCGATCTCGGATTCCTGCAGGATCATCTTGCCGGATTCGATCTTGGCCAGGTCGAGCAGGCCGTCGATGAGCCCCAGCAGATGCACCGCCGAGCCGTTGATGTCGTTGATGTACTCGACGTAGCGCGCGTTGATCTCGCCGAACACGCCCAGGCGGATGATCTCCGAAAAGCCCATGATGGCGTTCAGGGGCGTACGCAGTTCATGGCTCATGTTGGCCAGGAACATCGACTTGATACGGTTGGCCCGCTCAGCCTCGTTGCGCGCGGCGATGGCTTCCTCGCTGCTGCGCTCCAGGGCGGCGGTGCGCTGGCGCACGCGCTTTTCCAGGTCGATGTTCAGGTTGGCGAGGCGCGCCTCGGCCTGCACCCGCTCGGTGACGTCGGTCTCGGTAACCACGATGACCCACTCGCCGGTGCGCGGATCGCGGCCGCGGCGTGCCTGAACCTGGTGCCAGCGCGGGCCTTGCGCGGTGCGCACCTTCAGGTCGCGAACGAAGGCCGTGCCGGCGGCGACGCATTCCTGGAGGGCGCGGGTGATTTGCGGGTCGCTGAGGTGGTGAGCCAGGTCGCTGCCCTCCACCGTGTCGCTGCCCTTGCTATAGGTCTCGACGGCTGCGGGGTTGCGCGATAGCAACTGGCCGGCGATCGAATAGGTGCTGACCATCAGCGAGGTATAGCGCGTCGCCTCCAGCAGGCGGAGCGACTCGTCGTCGCCTGCCATGTCGAGCGGCGGCGAGCCTTCGATCAGCACGGCGTTGCGGCCTTCCGCAATGGTGACCGGCGTCATCGCCAGCAGCAGCGGGGTCGGCACGTTGTCGGGATACAGCGTCCAGGCCTCGCTCGCCACCCCGCCCGGCGGGGTCTTGTCGATGACCTGGGCGAGACGCTGGCGCACCGTCTGGCTGTCGGAGCTGAAGTCGCGGGCACACAGGGCCTCCAGCGATTCCGCCTGCCAGAAACGCAGGGCGCGCCGATTGGCCCACCACATGGCATGGCGGTCTACGTCGAACACCCAGATCGGCGTGTTCAGCAGATCCAGGGCCTGCAGCGCCTGCCGGTCGGCAAAGTGTTGTTTGCTCGGTGAACCCAAGGCCCGTCTCTCCAGCGTCGCTCAACTCAGCGTCAATCAACAAGGCAGGAGTCCGGGAGAATGGGGCCCGGAGTCGGCGTTGATATCAGGTTTGCGTCTCTGCGGGGGCGGGGCCTGGAACCGGTGAATTGAATTTATCTGGCTTTGAATAAACGGCCGCCGCCGACGAATATCGCGCCATTTGCCTTCGGGCGCGGCCAGAGTCAAGTGCATAGAGGTCTTGGCTTGCGCAACCAACCCGGGAAATCGCTGATTTCTGCGCTTTTTCCCCATCACGAAGCTGTCATGCCAGGGTCGCGTCAACGTCACGCAAGGGCTGTATGAGAACCGATTCATGACTCTCGAGTGACAGCGCCCCCAATGAAGACCATGAAGCCTCTGAAGCCCGTGAAAACCTTCGGCCCCGCCAGCGATTTCACCTA
The DNA here is from genome assembly GCA_050043265.1 of Kiloniellaceae bacterium. Lineage (GTDB taxonomy): Bacteria > Pseudomonadota > Alphaproteobacteria > Kiloniellales > Kiloniellaceae > Pelagibius. Next base: position 7,825 of record JBHJIR010000106.1, on the reverse strand, counting down.
TGCCGCTGCCGATGACGCCGCCTGGCGGCGTGCCGTCATCCACGGCATCGAACAGCTCACCGGCAAACCGCGCCTGTGGCGGCTCTACGCCGACTACTGCAACGGGCCCGCGGTCGATGACTTCTTTACCGAGGCCGTCGAGCGGCTGTCGCTCAACGTGGCGCTGGACAGCCGAGAGCTGGCCCGAATCCCGCGCGAGGGGCCGCTGGTGGTGGTGGCCAACCATCCCTACGGGGTGGTCGACGGCATCGTCCTCGGCTACCTGCTGTCGCGGGTCAGGCCGGATTTCCGCATCGTCGTGAATTCGGTGCTCTACCGCCTGCCGGAACTGCAACCCTTTCTGCTGCCCATCGACTTTGCGGAAACCCGCGAAGCGCAGGCGACCAACCTGGCGAGCCGCCGTCAGGCGCGGGCCGACCTGGCCGCCGGCCGTGCCATCGCGATTTTTCCCGGCGGCACGGTGTCGACAGCGCCGTCGCCGCTGGGCCGCGCCGTCGATCCCGACTGGAAGCCCTTCGTCGGCCGCCTGGTGCAGGAATCGCGGGCGACCGTGGTGCCGGTGTTCTTCGAGGGTCAGAACAGCCGCCTGTTTCAGCTGGCCAGCCAGGTCTCCATGACTCTGCGTCTGTCGCTGCTGTTCCGCGAGGTGGTGAACAAGATGGGTGCCGAGCTGCGCCTGCGCATCGGTGCGCCGCTGACCTATGCGCAGCTCGCCCACTTCCACGACCGCCGCGCGCTCACCGAGCACCTGCGCGGCCTCACCTACGCCCCCCAGGCGGAAAACACCGCCTGCTTCGCCCCGCCCTTCGAGCCGCCGCTGGGCCCGGTCTTTCATCTGCAGTAGGCAGCACCGGTTTCGGACATAAGAGGTAGCGTCTACTCATTGGCGCTAGAGCCGTTGACGGCGCGGCGGGCTTGGCCGGACACTCGCCCCAATCGACGAGATTCGAAAAAGGGGGAAGTGTGCGGTGGCGGATTCCAACAGCTATGGCGGTGTGGTCAAGGATCCGCTGGATCTGCGCGACCTGATCTACGAGAGCGGCCTCTTCGAGCTGCCGTTCAAGGTCGACAACCGGGCCAAGGTCCCGGTGATCCTGGACCAGGGGCAGGAGGGGGCCTGCACCGGCTTCGGCCTCGCCGCGGTGGTGAACTTCCAGCAGCACAACCGAAGCGATGCCAAGAAGGCGGAGCGCGAGCGCTACACCAAGAAGGAAAACGGCGCCAGCCCGCGCATGCTCTACGAGATGGCCAAGCGCTACGACGAGTGGAAGGGCGAGAACTACGAAGGATCCTCCGTGCGCGGTGCCATGAAGGGCTGGTCGCGCCACGGCGTCTGCACCTGGAGCGAATGGCCCTACGACGCCAAGAAAGCCGACCGCCTGACGCCGGAGCGCCAGCGCGCCGCCCTCGACCGTCCGCTCGGCGCCTACTACCGCGTCCGCCACTTTCACCTCAACCAGATGCAGGCGGCGCTCACCGAGGCGGGCATCCTCTATGCCAGCGCCCAGGTTCACGAGGGCTGGCAGCAGGTCGGCAGCGATGGCATCGTTCCCTACACGCGAAATTTGATCGGCGGTCACGCCTTTGCCATCGTCGGCTACGACCGCAACGGCTTCTGGGTGCAGAACTCCTGGGGCCCCAAGTGGGGCGCCAAGGGCTTCTGCCACATCGGCTACGACGACTGGCTGGAAAACGGCTATGACTGTTGGGTCGCGCGTCTGGGCGTGCCGACGGTCAGCTTTGCCGACGGCAAGACGCTGATCCACGGCCGCGCCGCCGAGTTCGGATTCATTCCCGACGAATCGGTGGTACTGGACACCATCCGCCCGCACTTCGTCAATCTGGGCAACGACGGGCGTTTTTCCGCGTCCGGGCTCTATTCCAGCGACGAGGAAGACGTCGAGGACGTTGTGCTGGCCGGCTTCAAGGAAACCTCGAAGGACTGGGCAGGCCCCAAGCGCCTGATGATCTACTGCCACGGCGGCTTGAATAACGAGAAGGCCTCGGCTTCACGCATCGCCTCGATGCTGCCCTACTTCCTGGCCAACGAGATCTACCCCCTGCATTTCATGTGGGAGACCGGCTTTCTCGATTCCGTGCGCGGCATCGTGCAGGACGCCTTCCGCCGCGGCCGCTTCCAGGGCTGGACCGACGACATGAAGGAGCGCTTCTTCGACCTGCTCGACGAGGGGATCGAACTGGCGGCGCGCCCGCGCGGCGAGCCGGTGTGGGGCCAGATGAAGGACAATGCCGAGCGGGCCTCCGACGACGGCGGCGGCGCGGCCTATACGGCGGGCGAAATCGCCGCCTGCCTGGCGGAACTGGCGGAGGCGGGCAGTGACGCGGAACTGCATCTGGTCGGCCACAGCGCCGGCAGCATCTTCCTCGCCCACCTGCTGGAGGTGCTCGATCTGCTCGATGTGCCGGTGAAGTCGCTGACGCTCTTTGCGCCGGCCTGCACCCTCGACCTCTTCGAGGCCAAGATCGCCCGCCACATCGGCAAAAGGGTGGAGCGCTACGTCCAGTTCAATCTGGCCGACAGCGTCGAGCGCGACGATTCCGTCGGTCCTGCCTACCACAAGAGCCTGCTGTACCTGGTCTCGGAAAGCTTCGAGCAGCGCCACCGGGCGCCGCTGCTGGGCATGGAGGCCTTCGTCAATCCCTCGAAGAAGGCGATCGATGCCCTGCGGGAGGAAGACCGCAAGCAGGTGGCGCGGGTCAAGAAAGTGCTCGGTGCGCCGCGGGCCGAGAACGGCAAGACGGTGATCCGGGCCCAGGGCGTGCCGCAGAGCCTGAAGCTCGACTCCTGCAGCATGACCCACGGCGGCTTCGACAACGACGAGGCGACGTTGAATTCGACCCTGCGCGTCATCACCGGCAAGGCGAAACCGGCGCGGGAGTTCTGAACGGCACGGGCCAATGGCGCGCGGCGGCCGATATTTGTCACAGACTCAATCAGCTAATAAGCGAAAATGCCTAATCCTTTTTCGGCGGTAAGCTAATTGCCGCGGCAATAACCGCTGCTATACTTCAGGGTAACGATAGGACGCCGCACCTAGGGGAGGGGACAACATGGCAGCCGTTGCAGGGGAACTTCAGGCTCTACCGTTCGGATCGCTGATCGGCGGCCCGCTGGACGCCGCGATCGAGGCCCAGGCCCGCGCGGCGATGTCCTCGGTGAATTTCATCCGCTCCATCGGCTTTGACGACAAGGGCGCGGTACAGAACATCACCTTCACGGCGAAGAAGGGCGACACCGAGAGCGAGATCACGGTACCGCTGCTGACCATCGTGCCGATCCCCTTCATCCGCATCGACGAGATGACCATCGACTTCAAGGCCAACATCTCCTCCAGCACGGAGAGCGAGGACAAGACGGTCCAGTCGGTGAACAAGCAGGCCAAGGTGAACGCCAGCGCGCGCTATCTGTTCTTCAAGGCCAGCCTGGAGGCCTCGATCTCTTCCAAGAAGGATTCGGAGTCGACGAAGAACTCCAAGTACGCGGTGGAAACCACCATCGACGTCCACGTTCACGCCGTGCAGGACGAACTGCCCGCCGGCCTCGCCAAGATGCTGAACATCCTGGCCGACACCATCCAGGCGCCGCCGCCGGTGGCCGAACTGCCGGGGCCGGCCAAGCCGGAAAAGCCGTAGCGCTGGGGCCGCCGCAGAGCGTCGTTCTGCCCGGCCGCCCCGGCGCCATCGCCCGCTTTCGCCAGGTGCAGACCCGCGTGTGGCGCGGCCTGCTGGACTGGCTGGGCGGCCGGCGTCAGGTGGCCTGAGGCAGGTCTTTTAACGCCGAGGGAGAGGCGTAGGGGAACCGAATGGCCGATCTTCAACAGGTGGTGGGCGCGATCCTGCGCGATCTCGCCAAGGCGCGCTTCAGCGCCGATCTCTATTCGCGCTCTATCGCGCGCTACTACGAGAACGATTACCTGCTGCGCCGCTTTCCGGTGCCGCGCGCCGATGTGGAGGAGGTCGAACTGGACCTCAAGTTCTCCATCGCCGGCGTGCCCGACAGCGAGGTGAACCACGAAAGCCAGGAAGCCAACGCGGCGGTGCTGTTCGAACGCTCCGTGGAGCGCCTGGTCGCCACCTTTCTGGACATCGCGCGCCAGCGCAACGAAAGCGACAAGACCTTCAACGAGACCTGGTGGAAGTACCTGACCAAAGGCTTCAACTCGACCGCCCTGCGCATCGAGATGCGCCAGAAGGTGCTGCGCTATTTCATCGAGTCCTACACCCACCTGATCGACGACGAGGGCAATTTCAACACCGAGCTGGCCCTGCGCGAACTGGAACGGCCGATCCGCTGGGCGATGGAGCCCTCTGCCAAGGAGGACTACGCCCCCGGCAGCGACGCCGAGCAGGAGATGAAGCGCGATCTGCGTACGATGGTGCTGCCGCTGATGAGCGACAAGGACATCAAACAGGCGGTCGCCGCCATGGGCCCGGCGATCAGGACGATCTGGCAGGGCAACAGCGATGCCCGCCTGGAGATCATGATCGAGGGCGGGCAGCTGGCGCAGCTCGGCGAGGCGGCGCTGTCCAGCGTGAAGATCAAGGCGGTGGTCCGCAACATGGTGTGGACCGAGGTAAAGGTCGGCGAGCGCACCACGCGCAACGCGCTGACCTCCGAGTAGTCCAAGAGTGGGTAGGCAAAGGGTGAATAGAACAAGGGAGCCCGGGCATGGCGGACGTCGTTGAGGACGGCGGTAACGGCGGCGGCAATGGTGGGGGTAATGCCGGTGGGGGTAATGCGGGGGCCGCCGCCCTGCCGCCGGGCGACCTGCCGGAGCCGCAGAGCGGCGTGCTGTCCCTCGCGCAGCTGATCGGCGCGCCGATCCACGCCCTGGTCGATGCCGAGGCGCAGTCGGCCATGGCGACGGCGCGCTTCATCCGCGCGGTCGGCTTCACCGGCCCCCAGGCGGGGCGTGCCGGGGACGCCGGCGGGGGCATGGGTGATCTGGGCGCGTTGCAGATGGCGCGCTTCACCCGCAAGCGGCGCAATACCGACGGCAGCGAGGAGGACGTGGAAGTGCAGATCCCGCTGCTCTCCATGCTTCCCATCCCCGCCCTGCAGATCAAGGACGCCCAACTCGATTATACCGTAAAGATCGTGCAGACCGAGGCACTGCCGCAGCGCCAGGCGGAGGTCAACCGGCTCATCGCGCCGCAGGACAGCGGCCCCCTGCGTGAACCGCCGGCAACCCTACGGGCCGCCTTTGCCCGGGAATCGCGCCCCGGCGACCGCCGCTCCGTCGACATGCTGGTGAAGATGAAGCTGCGGATCGAACAGGCCGATATGCCCGGCGGCCTGGCGCAGCTGCTGGCGCTGGCCACGGAATCGAGCCGCCAGAGCAAGCTGGAGCCGCCCCCGCCGGATTCCGGGCCGGATGCCGGGCCCGAAAACGACGCCAAGCCGGCCAACAAGTCCAATGGCCGACGCAACGGCAAGCGCAGCGGCGAGTAAGCGGCCATGACCGCCCTGGCGCCCGGGCGCATTCCCTGTCCCGACTGCGGCCAGCCGTTGGCCTTGCCCATTGAGGCGGTGCTGGCCGGCCGGGCCATCGTCTGCGGCGGCTGCGGTCTGGAGTTGCAGGTCAACCGCGAGGACTCCAAGATGGCGCTGGCCGCCCTCGGGCGCTGGTACGACGAGACCGCACCGGCGCGCGAGGCGGCTGCGGCAGCATCCTCGGCCAAGTCGCCAACCGTGCCTGAAGGCTCCGGACGGCGCCGGCCGCGCCGCTAGCCGTCTCCCGTAACGCGCCCTGCAGCCTGCGCCGTTGGAACAGTCCGTCCCGTTTTGTCGATCTACCAAAGCCGCTTCCGTCCCTGGCTGGACACTCTGGGGCCTGATGAGCCCGAGGGCTGGCCCGCCTGGGACCTCGATGCGGAGGAGGCCGCGGCCTTCGCCGCAGCGCTGGCCGCGGGCGCGGCCGATACGGCGGAACGCCTGACCAACCTCTATGGCGCCCAGGCGGACACCTTCGGCGCGCTGGCCCTGGTCGAGGCCCTGGCGGCCGAGGCGCTGCCGGAGGCCGACCTGCAGCGGGCGGCCCTGGTGCTCGCCGCCGCCGATCACTACCGCGTCCGCCTCGGCCTGCCGCGCGCCGCGCCCGGCGGCCTGACCAATCGGGCCAACGCCGCGCGCTGGAAAACCCTGCGGCCCTATCTGGTTGCCCGCGCCACGGCACTGCTGCGCGCCAACGCCGCCGACGCGCTGCTGTGGCGTGCCATCTTCGGGCGGATTGCCGACGACTGGGTGCCGGTCGCCCAGCTGACCCGCGCCCTGCACCAGGAACTGACCGCCAGCGGTCTGTTCGACGAGGTCGCGGTGACCCTGGAACTGAACCCGCCGGTTGCCGGTGGCGGGCGCTGGATCGCCATCCAGAGCAAGGGCGCGTTGGCTGAGTTGCGCCGGCGTCTGGCGCGCCGCGAGGCCTGCATTGTCGAACTGATCCGCGATGCCGAGACGCCGCCGCCGGCGCTCGATCTCGCGGTGGTCTACCGCCTGGAGGAGGAACTGAGCCTCGGCCGCGACGGGGTCGAGCGGGTGCGCCTCTGGCTCTCCGACCCACGCCGCGGCGGCGCGGCGGCGACCCTGCGCGTCACCCTGGCCGACGATGGGATCCAGGCGGTCGAGCAGCCCGGCGATCCGGAGCGCCCGTCGGTAAAGGCGTTGCGGCTGGTCCGCCTGGACCCTGCCGACCCGCCCTTCACCGGGTGGCGCCGTTGGCTGCGTCGCCCCCATCCCTGGGGCGTGTTCTGGTGGCTGAAGCGCATGGCGCTGCTGGTCGCCACCCGCAAACGGGACCACCCGGCTTGAAGTTGCAGACTGCAACGGCGTAAGGGTGTGGTTCACACAACCTGAAGTTTGAGCTATTCCTTTTTGCGAGTATGCTTCTTCGGAAATTCTTAATAAGCGTGTATGGGGGAGAGATGCTTGTATATGCAAATCACTTACAATTCCGTGGAAAGGGCGCCGAGGAAGCAATTTTCCGAGCTGTTGGGGGATGGTTCAAAGAGCAGCTTGGTTTCGGATTGCGCCCAGACCAACTTAGAAGCGATGGTCAGTTCAAGGGCACAAAGGGGGACACTCGGTCGTGGCTACGGGTCCGTGCAACAGAAAGTGAAGAGCCAAGGTTCTATGCATGGGATCTGTCGACTTTCGACAGTATTGTCCAAGGGAGGCGGTGGGTCACTGAATTGGGTCTTAAAGCCTATGAACAGACTTACGAAATCTCGTGTGTCATAAAGACAGAAGAGCGAAGCGCTCTTATTGATGATCCGGTAAAGGCATCACGACCTAGGGTAATTCCATATCTCGTTGCAAACATACGGGAAGCCAACGATGCCGCATTCGATCCGAATACGCTTGGGCTGTCATTTAAAAATGTTGGAAGTGACCGGGATTCGTATCGCAGTCTTTTGACCGAAATCGAACGAAAAAACCGAGACTCTCCGGTTGTTCTTGTAAGCCCAACCCGCCAAGGGGAGTACTTGGTTGACGCGCAGCGTTTGCAGGAGGATCTAGTAGGATTGGCTCAAGTGGTTCAAGTCGTATCAGAATTCAACAGCTACGAGATGGAAGAGGTTTTGGGTCAACGTTGGTCGGCTTGGGACGGTGCTGTAAATATAATTCACACTCCCACTCAGGCTGGATATGTACGTGGACGATATTTTCTTTCCGATGAGATTTCGAGTTGGGGAAAAAAACACAATAAAAGAATTAGTCAATTGATAACGTCGGTTAAGAAAAACTAAAACATTACTCGACTTCGAAATAGAATCATATTCGACGTTATCGTCCAAATCGACTAAC
>JBHJIR010000105.1:0-24980 GCA_050043265.1 Kiloniellaceae bacterium | reverse complement strand
GGTCGACTGGGCGCATGTGGCGCCCGTAATGGTGGTCGCCGACTTCAATGCGTTTTTCTATAACCGGGCCAACGTGCGCAATGAATCCTACTTCGACAGCATGACGCACTTCGACTTCAAGTGCCTGCTGCCGGCGCTGCTGCACGTGGAGGATCGCATGAGCATGGCCCATGGCCTGGAAAGCCGGGTGCCTCTGCTGGACCATCCGCTGGTCGAGTTCGCCGCCACCATCCCCGCCGACGTGAAGTTCAAGGATGGCCATATGAAGCATCTGCTGAAGACCACCTTCGGCGACGTCCTGCCGGCCGAGATCGTCAACCGTCGCGACAAGATGGGCTTCCCCGTGCCGTTGAAGGAGTGGTTCGCCGGCGAGTTGCACGATCTGGTGGAGGACACCTTCCATACCCTGAAGGAAAAGCACCGGCCCTATTTCAACGCCGACGCCATCCTCAGAAACTTCGACCAGTCCGGCAAGTTCTCGCGCAAGACCTGGGGCTTGCTGAGCCTGGAGATGTGGCACCAGACCTTTCACGACCGCGCCGCCGAATGGAGGCGGATGATCTGATGGCCCCCGTCAACCAGGCCGATATCGACGAAAAGAACAGCGCCTTCTGGAACGAGTTGTGCGGCTCCCATATGGCGAGATCCGCCGGGGTGACGGATGATTCACCGGAAAGCCTGGCCCGGTTCGACAAACGGTATTTCGACTTCTATCCCTACCTGTTCGACCACATCCCCTTCGCCGAGATGGCGGGCCGGAAAGTGCTGGAGGTCGGTTTGGGTTACGGCACCGTCGGCCAGCGGATCGCCATGAGCGGCGCGGCCTACCATGGCCTCGACATCGCCGCCGGCCCGGTCGCCATGATGGAGCACCGTCTCGGCCATCTGGGGCTCGCCGGCGACCTACGCCAGGGTAGCATTCTCGCGCCGCCCTTTGCCGCCGGCTCCTTCGACTGGGTGGTGGCGATCGGCTGCCTGCACCATACCGGCGACCTGGCCGCCGCCATCGGCAGCGTGTACGACCTGCTGGCCCCGGGTGGCCGGGCTATGGTCATGGTCTATAATGCAGCCTCCTACCGGCAATGGCTGCGCGGTCCGCTGGCGACCCGGCGGCGCCTGCGCGAGGATCCCGCCACCTATTCGCAACGCATCGTCGCCGCGGACGAGCGCATGCGCGGCACCTACGATGCCGGCCGGGACGGCTCGGCCGCACCGCAGACCGAATTCGTTACCGCCGCCGAACTGGGCCATCTGTGCCGGGCTTTCTCCCGGTGCGACGTGACCCTTGAAAACATCGGCGGAACGATCCTTTTCATAGCCGGGCTGCGGCCCCTGGTCTGCCGGTTGTTCGGGCCCTTCTTCGGTCTCGATCTCTATTGCCGGCTCACCAAATAGGCGCTCTCGGCGCTTGCTCACAGGGGGCAGAAATGGTAACCGACTGGTCCCAACAGAACAGGCGTCCTCGCAGGCGTTCCCCGTTGAAGTGTTTCGTCGCCGGCGGCTGCGACCGGGTCGGCATTGGCCTCGGTGATGGGGGTGGTAGATTTTGGGCGCGGCCGGCAGCAAGAATGCCATTTTCCTCTCATGATGTTGAGTGCAAGTCAGGTGTTGGCGCCGTGATGCCGGCAAGCACGGAACTCTGAAACTGGCTCTGCCCAATATCGTTGTTTCCGACGATCAACTTCGTAAAAGGAGCATATTTCCGTGAAAGCTTTCATCACCGGCGGCTGCGGCCAGGTCGGCTCCCACGTCGCGGAGATGCTACTGGCCCGCGGCGACCAGGTGGTCGCCATCGACAATTTCGCCACCGGCCGTCCGGAGCATCTGGAGAAGCACGAGAATCTGACCTTCGTCGAAGGCTCCATCGCCGACAAGGACCTGGTCGACCGGCTGGTGGGCGACTTCACGCCCGCCGTGCTGATCCACACGGCCGCCTCTTACAAGGACCCGGACGACTGGTACAACGACACCCTGACCAATACGGTCGGCGGTGCCAACCTGATCCGGGCCGCCAAGGAGCACGCTGTCGGCCGCTTCGTCTATTTCCAGACCGCGCTGTGTTACGGCGTGAAGCCTCTGCAGAACCCGATCCGCCTGGACCATCCGCGCGATCCGGCCAATTCCAGCTATGCCATTTCCAAGTCGGCGGCCGAGGACTACCTGACCATTTCAGGCCTCGACTATGTCACCTTCCGCCTCGCCAATGTGGTCGGCCCGCGCAACGTCTCTGGACCCCTGCCGATCTTCTTTCAGCGTCTGTCCGAGTGAAAGAAGTGCTTCGTCACGACCGCCCGGCGTGACTTCGTCTTCGTCAAGGATCTGGCCCGTACGGTGATCAAGGCGACCGACGGCATGGGCCACGGCGCCTATCATTTCTCCTCCGGCTCCGATATCGCCATCAAGGAGCTCTACGACGCCGTGGTCGAGGCGATGCAGATCAACGACTATCCCGAGCCGGAGATCCGCGAACTCGGGCCCGACGACGCGCCGTCGATCCTGCTGGACCCGTCGCGCACGTTCGCCGATTTCGGCGATGTGGAGTTCACCCCGCTCAAGGACACCGTTAAGGCTGCCGTAGACTATTATCGCACCTTCGGCGTGGTCGGCGGCTACACCCATCTCAAGCTCGACGAAAACAAGAAGTAAGGACCTCCGCCCGTGCGCATCCTGATTTCCGGCGGCGCCGGCTGCCTGGGCTCGAACCTGATCGAGCGGCTGATCCCCCAGGGCCATGAGGTTCTGGTAATGGACAACTTCGCCACCGGCAAGCGCGAGGTACTGCCCCCCGTTGCCGGCCTGACGGTGGTCGAGGGCAGTGTTGTCGACAAGGCCCTGGTGGATGACTGCTTTGACCGGTTTCGACCAAGTCACGTGATTCACAGCGCCGCCGCCTATAAGGATCCTGCCGACTGGCGGGAAGATGCGGCGACCAATGTCACCGGCACCATCAACATGGTGGAGGCGGCAAAGCGGCACGAGACGCGCCGCTTCGTCAATTTTCAGACCGCCTTGTGTTACGGTCGGCCATCGCAGGTGCCGATTCCCATTGACCATCCGGTGCGGCCCTTCACCAGCTACGGGATTTCTAAGACAGCCGGCGAGCAATACCTGCTGATGGCTGCCGGCGACCTGCCGGTGGTGTCCCTGCGGCTGGCCAACGTCACCGGGCCGCGCCTCGCGATTGGCCCGATCCCCACGTTCTATAAGCGGCTGAAGGCCGGACAGAAGTGCTTCTGCTCGGACACCGTGCGCGACTTCCTGGATATGGACGACTTCTTCACCCTGATGGACAAGGCCATGGAAGACGGCGCGCCGACCGGTGTTTTCAACGTCTCGACCGGCGAAGGCCACACCATCAAGGACATTTTCGACGTGGTGGTCGATCACCTGGGCGTTACCCTGACCGAGCCGGTGCCGGTGGTGCCGCCGGGGGACGACGACGTGCCGGCGGTGGTGCTGGATCCCGCGGCCACCGAGACCGCGTTCGGCTGGAAGGCCCGCTACGGCTTCGAGGAGACGATCCGCCGCATGCTGGCCTGGTACGACGCCCACGGCGTCACCGACATCTTCAGCCATCTCGCCAATCCCACGGTGAAGGACCGTCGATGACCGGCGTGAGCAACGAAGACGTCCGCGGCTTCTGGGAGAAAAACCCGGTGGCCGCAGCCGGAATCGATGCTCAGCCCGGAACCCGTGCCTTCTACGAAGCCTTTGACCGCATCCGCGAGGCGGACGACTGCGAACCCTACGTGCTCTCCAACCGCATCCACGGCTATGACCGGTCCCGGGGGCTGCGGGTACTCGACATCGGCTGCGGCAATGGCTACGTGCTGTCTCGCTACGCCCGCCATGGCGCCGAGGTCCATGGCATCGACCTTACCGAAGCGGCCCTGAACCTGTCCCGCCGCCGCTTCGAACTGGATGGTCTGTCGGGTACCTTCACCCGCACCGACGGCGACAGCATTCCCTTTCCTGACGCCCACTTCGACGATGTCTGTTCGATGGGCGTGCTGCACCACATCAAAGACCCGAGTCCGATGATTGCCGAGCTCCGCCGGGTCCTGAAACCCGGCGGCCAGGCGATTCTCATGCTGTACTACCGCAACAGCTGGAAGTACCGGGTCATCCTGCCCCTGCGTCTGGTCTTCGATCCGGCCTACCGGGGCAAGAGCCTGCAGCAGGCGCTCAACATGAACGACGGGCCCGATTGCCCCTTGGCAGAGGTCTACGACCGTCGGCAGGTGCGCGACCTGTTGCAGGGTTTCCGGGACATCCGTTTCGAGTTGGGCCAGCTGAGCTGGCGGCAGCTTCTGCTGGTCCCGTTCCTGGCCCGGGCGCTGGCCCCCGTGCTGCCGCCGTGCAGCCGGACGGTCTTCGCCCGCACCCTGGGCTGGAACCTCTATATCACCGCCCGCAAGCCGGAAGGACGGAACTAAGACAATGACGGACATGAACTTCAAGGGCCAGCGGGTGCTGGTCGTCGGCGGCGCCGGCTTCGTGGGCAGCAACCTGGTCCTCAAGCTGCTGGAGCAGGACCCCCGCGAGGTCATCGTGATCGACAACCTGCTGTCGTCCGACATCTCAAATGTTCCCGACGACTCCCGCGTCCGCTTCGTCTTGGGACCGATCACCGACGACCGTATCCTGCACGCCCTGCCCGAGGATCTCGCTTTCGTCTTCCATCTGTCCTGCTATCACGGCAACCAGTCCTCGATTGCCGACCCCTTGGCCGATCACGAAAACAACACACTGACCAGTCTGAAGCTGTTCGAGCGTCTCAAGGACATCAAGAGCCTGAAGAAGGTGGTGTATGCCGCCGCCGGCTGTGCCGTGGCCGAGAAAACCTACGACACCGCGCAGGCGACCAACGAGGACGCGCCGGTCTCGCTCTATCACGACAGCCCCTATTCGATCTCCAAGCTGATTGGCGAGCTTTATGGCAATTTCTACTGGATGCACCACGGCCTGCCACTGGTCAAAGCGCGCTTCCAGAATGTCTACGGCCCGCGCGAGGTGCTCGGCGCCGGGCGCTGGCGCGGTACGCCGCACACCGTCTGGCGCAATGTGACGCCGACCTTCATCTGGAAGTCGCTCAACGGCGAGGCCTTGCCGCTCGACAATGCCGGCAATGCCAGCCGCGACTTTATCTTCGTCGAGGATATGGCGCGCGGTCTGATGTGTGCGGCGATGCGGGGCGAGCCGGGCGAGGTCTACAATCTGGCCTCCGGGGTCGAAACGACCATCCGCGAGCTTGCCGAAATCATCAATGCGGAAACCGGCAATACCACGCCGGTGGATCTGCGTCCGGCGCGCGATTGGGACCGCTCGGGAAAGCGCTTCGGCTCGACCGAGAAGTCACGGGACCGGATCGGCTTTGTGGCCGACGTCCCGGTGCGCGAGGGCATTGCCCGTACCGTCGCCTGGACCCGGGAGAACCGCGATCTGATCGAGCGCTGCATCCGCCAGCACGACCGCTTCATGGTCGCACACTAGGGGGCGTCCGCCACAATGCTCAAACTTGTCACCGTCATTGGTGCCCGCCCGCAGTTCATCAAGGCGGCGGCCGTCAGTCGGGCCGTAGCGCGTCACGACGGGGTTTGCGAGGTCATGCTGCATACCGGGCAGCATTTCGACGCCAACATGTCGGATATATTTTTTCAGGAGCTGGGTATTCCGGCGCCGGATCATCACCTTGGCATTGCCGGCGGCCATCACGGCGAGATGACGGGGCGCATGCTCGGTGCCATCGAGACGATCCTGATGGAGGAGAAACCCGACTGGGTGCTGGTCTATGGCGACACCAACTCGACGCTGGCCGGGTCTTTGGCGGCAGCCAAGCTGCATATCCCGGTCGCCCATGTCGAAGCCGGGCTGCGCTCCTTCAATCGCCGCATGCCGGAGGAGATCAACCGGGCCCTGACCGACCACATCAGGGCGCGGCTCTACTGCCCGACCAGCGCGGCGGTGAAGAACCTTGCCGACGAGGGGGTCCGCGACGGGGTCTTTCACGTTGGTGACGTCATGTATGACGCCGCGCTCGATGCACGTGAACGGGCGCGGTCCGCCTCCGGTATTCTGGCCCGGCTCGGCCTCGAGCCCGGCCGTTATGCTCTGGCAACCGTCCATCGCGCTGAAAACACCGACGACGCGGACAGCCTGCACGCGGTGGTCGCTCACCTTGAAAAGGTCGCGGCGGAGCGCACTGTCGTCCTGCCGCTGCATCCTCGCACCGCGCAGGCGGCCGCCCGCTTCGGCGTAAAACTGGACGCTCTCAAGGTCGTTGAGCCGGTGGGTTATCTCGACATGAATGCGCTGCTCGACGGCTGCGTCGATGTGCACACCGATTCCGGCGGCGTGCAGAAAGAGGCCTATTTCCACGGCAAGCCCTGCGTCACGCTGCGCAGCGAGACCGAATGGGTGGAAACGGTGGACGCGGGCTGGAACCGGCTGTGGATGGATCCCGATTATAAACAGCCGCGCCAAACCATCGATGAATACGGCAAGGGCAATGCCGCCGACCTCATCGTTTCCAATCTCCTCACGGCAGGTGCATGAGCACGAGGCTATCGGCCCTGCGCGCCTTGGTGGTGAGCGCCGACTATGCCGACCGCCTCAGCTACTATGACGATTGGAAGGGGGCATTTCTGGCCTCCCCGCTGTTCGAGACCACTTTCTTCGACATTGCCGGCGGCAATGCCGCCAGGCGTCTGCAATCGGCGCTGAAGGAGGTTGATGCAGTCATTCTCCTGCATTCGACCAATGGCGACACCACCCGGTATCTCGAGCCGGTGGCAGCCGTACTCGCTGCGCGCAAATGCCCGCTGCTGACCTTTGTCGGAAACGAGGTCAATCTGCCGGGCTCGCCGATCGGCGCCAAACGTGCGGTCTTCGCCGTCATCCGGCCTGACTATATCGCCACCCAGCTCTTGCGGGAGAGCGGTGAGTACTTGTTTGGCGACCTCGCGGCGCGCGGCGTCGTGGCACTGCCTCACGGCCTCAATCCGGAAGTGTTTCGCCCCCAGGTTCCCCATAGCGAACGCAGCCGCGACATTGGCGTGCGGGCGGTCAGATACCTGGCGCACCTCGGCGATGACGACCGTAACCGCGTCCACGATTTCTTTGCCGGCCACGCCTTCGCGCCGGACCTGACGGTCGATATCTCAACCGAGCGCTTCAATCGCAGCGGATGGGCCGCCTTTCTCAACGATTGCCGGGGCACGGTTTCCACCGAGGCCGGCTCCTGGTTCATCGAGCGCGACGACGCCACCATGGAGGCGATTCGCGCCTGGACGGCGAAAAACCAAGCCGGGCGGGGCTTCATGATCCCCAACGACAGCCCGCTGCGTCTGCTCGGCCACAAGCTGCCCTTCGGGTGGCGGCGCTGGCTGCGCAAGGTGCTGAGCCACGGGCCGGTCCGCCATGAATCCACCATCACCGAGGCCTTGGCCTTCGACGAGATCCACGAAAAGTTTTTCGCGGGGCGGCCCATTCCGACGCATCACGGCAAGTGCATTTCGTCGCGCCATTTCGATGCCATCGGCACCGCTACCTGCCAGATTCTTCTGGAAGGGCGCTATAACGATATTCTGACGCCCGACGTCCATTACATCCGGTTGGCATCGGACTTCTCGAATATTTCCGAGGTGATGGAGACTTTCCGTGACGAGCGACGGCGTCTGGCGATCACGGAGGCCGCCCTTGCCCATGTGATGGACGGCCACACCTATGCCCACCGTGCCAGGGCCGTGTACGACATCCTGACCGGGGCGACGCCCACGTGACGGCGGGGAGGCACCCATGTGCGGCATAACCGGCTTCCTGGGGCCTGCCGGGCGGGGACCGGACTTCGAGGCACTGGCGCGGGACATGGCCGACCGCCTGCGCCATCGGGGCCCAGACGACGGCGGCAGCTGGGCCGATGGAGAGGCCGGCATCGCTCTGGGGCATCGCCGTCTTGCCATCGTCGATCTCTCGGCAGCCGGGCATCAGCCGATGATCTCGGCAAACGGCCGCTATGTGCTGAGCTACAACGGCGAGATCTACAACGCCGCCGCGTTGCGTCGGGAGTTGGAAAGGGGCGGTGCCGCCTTCCGGGGAACCTCCGATACCGAGGTGCTCGTCGAGTCCATCGCTCGCCACGGTCTGAAACCGACTCTCGGGCGTCTCGTCGGCATGTTTGCCTTCGCCCTGTGGGACCGGGAGTTGTGCGAGCTGACCCTTGTGCGCGACCGTCTCGGCATCAAGCCGCTGTATTGGGGACGGCTCGGCAAGACGCTGACTTTTGCCTCCGAGCTTTCGGCATTGAAGCGCCATCCCGATTTTGCCGGGGAGATCGACCGCGATGCGCTCAGCAGCTTCCTGCGTTTCAACTACGTGCCGGCGCCGCAGAGCATCTATCGCAACGTCCACAAGCTGCGCCCCGGCCACCTGCTCGCGGTTCGCCAGGGCGGCGAGCCGCACATCGAGGCCTGGTGGTCGCTTGCGGCGGCGCGGGAGAACGGGGCCGCGGAGCCTTTCGCGGGCACCGGCGACGAGGCGGTTTCGGCGCTCGAGGCCCTGCTCGGCGATGCGATCGAAAAGCGCATGGTCGCCGATGTGCCGCTTGGCGCCTTCCTGTCCGGCGGCGTGGACTCTTCGACCGTCACCGCTTTGATGCAGGCGCGCTCGTCGCGCCCGATCCGGACCTTTTCCATCGGCTTCGACGCGGACGGCTACGACGAGACGGCTCACGCCAAGGCGGTGGCGCGCCATCTCGGCACCGAGCACACCGAACTCCGCATGACGCCGCAGGAAGTTCGCGGCGTTATCCCGGACCTGCCGGAAATCTACGACGAACCTTTTGCCGACGCCTCGCAGATCCCGACCTTTCTCGTCTCGCGCATGACGCGGCAGCATGTCACCGTGGCCCTGTCCGGCGACGGCGGCGACGAGGTGTTCGGCGGCTACAACCGCTATTTCCAGGCCCCCGCCATCCTGTCGCGCACGGCGCAGTTGCCCCGGCCGCTGGCGCGTGCCGCCGCGGCGCTGATTTTGGCGGTGGCGCCGGACCGCTGGTCGCAGATGCTCCGGCCTGTGCCGAAACTGGGTGCCATTCCCTTGCTCGGCGAGAAACTGCATAAGATCGCCGACATTCTGGGTAAGAGCCCGCAAGAGGCTTTTCGGGCTCTGGTAAGCCAGTGGCCTGACCCCGACGCGCTGGTCCTCGGCGGGCGGGAGACCGTCGATCCCGTCTGGAACGCGGTGGCCGGTGATCTGTCCGGGTTTGCCGCGCGCATGCAATTCGCCGACACCCTGACCTATCTGCCCGACGACATCCTGACCAAGGTCGATCGGGCGTCCATGGCCGTGTCGCTGGAGGCGCGGGTGCCGCTGCTCGATCACCGGGTGGTGGAGTTTGCCTGGTCGCTGCCGCAGGATCTCAAAATCCGCGGCCGTGAGAGCAAATGGATTCTGCGGCGGGTGCTGGACCGCCATGTGCCCCGCGCGCTGATCGAACGGCCGAAGATGGGATTTGGCGTTCCCATCGACTCCTGGCTGCGCGGCCCCTTGCGGGGCTGGGCGGAGGACCTGCTCAGTGAATCACGCCTGAAGCGACAGGGTTTTCTCGACCCGGCACCGATCCGCGCCCGCTGGAGCGAGCACCTGTCCGGCAGGCGCAACTGGCAATATTCACTGTGGGGCGTGCTGATGTTCAACGCCTGGCTGGAGCAGGACGCGAGGTAGCAGGCTGTTGGACAACCCGTGGCGCTGACGCCTTAGGTTATGGGTCTACCCCGTAGAGCGGATCGTGATCAGACGGAACCGCTTTGCGGTTTCGTCCGATCGCGTGAATCCGCTCTACCTTAAAGAGATAGATCAGATTCACACGGTTGATGGATCGCCGTAGGCGATTCCATCCAACCGTGATCTGATCTAGCGCGCGCCCATCAGATACAGGAACGCGCTGCTGATCGCCGGGACGTAGGTGATCAGCGCCAGGCACAGCACGATCACGCCGACCAGAGGCACCAGGTGCGGTACCATCCGGTGCAGCGAGGTTTTGGCCACGGCGCAGGCGGCAAAGAGGTTCACCCCAAAGGGCGGCGTGATCATGCCCATCGCCAGGTTGGTGATCATGATGAGGCCGAAGTGCACCGAGTCGATTCCGAACAGGATGGCCACGGGGGCCAGGATCGGCGCGATGACCACGATCGAGGCCGAGGTTTCGACGAACATGCCGATCAGGAAGAGGAAGACGTTCACGGCGAGGAGGAAGGTGAACCCGCTGTCGAAGGTCGCCACGATCCATTCGCCGATGGCGGCGGGAATACCGGCCCGGGTCAGGACGAAGGAAAACAGCCCGGCCATCGAAATGATGAACATGATGATGGCGGACGACAGGGTGGCGCTCCGCACGACGATGGCGAGTTGGCGCAGCGTCAGCTCGCGATAGACGATCAGACTCACGACCAGGGCGTAGAAGACCGCGATGACGGAGGCTTCCGTCGGCGTGAAGATGCCCCCGTAGATGCCGCCCAGGATGATGACGGGCATCATCAGCGCCAGGAGCGAGCGTCTGAGGCTGGCGAAGAACGGCTTGCGTTGGCCGGCGTCGGGCACGGAGTGGTTCTTCCTGAGCGTCCACAGCAGCACATAGATGGACAGCGCCGCGGCGATGAGCAGGCCCGGCCCCAGGCCGGCGATGAACAGGTCGCCGACCGGCGCCCCGGCCGCCACGCCGTACAGGATCATGGGAATCGACGGGGGAATGATGACACCCAGTTCGGCGGCGGTGGCCTGCAGCGAGGCGGCAAAGCCGACCGGATAGTTCTGGCGCACCATCGCCGGGATGAGGATGGCACCGATGGCATTGGTTGTCGCGACGCTGGAGCCGGACACCGCCGCAAAAATCATGCACACCACGATGCAACTGATCGGCAGGCCGCCGCGCGTCCGCCCGAGAATGCTTTCCACCAGGTCGACCAGCCGGGCTGAAATCCCGCCGGCGGCCATGATGTTGCCGGCGAGGATGAAGAAGGGAATGGCCGCCAGCGGAAACTTGTCGAGTGCGATGAACGCCTGCTGGGGCACGACGATCAGCGGCAGGTTGGAAAAGCCGATCGTGCCCAGGATGCCGGCGAGCCCGATGGCCGCCGCCACGGGAACGGCGAGTGCCATGAGAACGATCATGGCGGCTATCATCGCCAGAAGCATCGCGGCCTCCAAGCCTTCCAGCTCGGGCGCGGGGGCCTCGCGGCCGGGACGGTCGAGGCTGTGTGCGATCAGCGCCAGAATGGACAGCAGCGAACCGGCCGGCAGCGCCGCATAGGCCCAGGAGGCCGAAATGCCGAGGCCGGCGATGGTCTGAAAGCGCACGCGCCAGACGAGGATCGAGCCGAACCAGAGCAAGACCAGAAGCAGACCCAGGACGGCCACCACGCCGGCGGCCTGCAGGACCTTCTTGAGGGGGCCGCGGCGCAGCGTGAGCAGCAGGTCGACGGAAATCAGGGTGCCCGTTCGCATGGCGCCGGCAAGGGCGACATAGGCCATCCAGATCAGCGTGGTCTGGATGAACGGCTCCGACCAGGCGGCGGGCTGAAACAGAATGAAACGCGCGAGAACCTGGTAGAACCCGGCCGCCGTGGCGAGAAGCAGCCCCAGGCAGCCGAAGATGACGGCTGCCTGGGTTACCCGGTCTTCTATCGCCAGGAAGGCCGAACGCAAGGGGGACGCCGTCCGCTTCATTCGGCTTCCTGGATCGCCTTCAGCTTGTCGGCGCCGAACTTGTCGGAAAACGCGGCGAAGAGTCCGTCCAGCTTGGCCCGGAAGGCTTTCTTGTCGACATCGGTCACCACCGTCATTCCCTGGCTCTTCAAGGTTTCGAGTCCGGTCCCGATCACCGCTTCGGCTTCCTGGCGATTGCGTGCCATGGCGTTCTGCGCGGCGGTGGCGAAGACCGCCTTGTCGGCATCGGACAGCGAGGCATAGGTGGACGGCGAAATCAGCACAACCAATGGCGTGAAGGCATGGTTGGTCAGGCTGACATACTTCTGCACCTCGCCAAAGCGGTTGTTGAGGATGGCGCCGATCGGGTTTTCCTGACCGTCGACAACGCCCTGCTGCAGCGCGGTGTAGACTTCGGGAATCGCCATCGGCGTGGGCAGCACGCCCAATTCGCGCCACACGGCGATGTGCATCTCGTTCTGCTGGGTGCGGATTTTCAGTCCCGTCACGTCGGCCGGCGTGCTGACGGGCCGCACGTTGTTGGTCAGCTGGCGGAAGCCCATGCCGCCGAACGCCAGGCCCACGAAACCCTTCTCCGGCAAGGCGTCCAGGATCTTTTGGCCGATCGGGCCGTTCAGAACGGCATCGGCATGATCGAAGTCGCGGAACAGGAACGGAATGTCGAAGATGGCCAGTTCCGGGTCGAAGTTCGCGACGATCGACGTGCTGACGACGGTCATGTCGACCGTGCCGATCTGCACGCCTTCGACCACCTCACGGTCGCCGCCCAGCGCGCCGCCACCCTGCAGGCGGATGGCGATACGGCCGCCGGTTTTGGCCGCGACCTCTTCGGCGAACTGGCCCATGGCAATGGCCTCGGGGGCCTGCGGGCCACCGACGTAGCCGAGGTTGAGGGTCGTTTCCGGGGCGGCTAAAGCCAGTCCCGGTGCCGCTGCCATCATCATGCAGGCGGCGATCATGCTAAGCTGTTTCATTTTTTTTTCCTCCCTTTTCAGAAATTCAAAAGTCGCGAATCACCTTTCGATTGCCCAGTGGTCAACGACATATCCGGCCAGTCGATCGATTTCGATGTCCATGCCCAGCCCCGGGCCGTCGGGGACGGCGATGGTGCCCTCTGCATCCGGCTTCGGGTCGCAGATCTCCGCCCGCAGGGGATTGAACCCCATGTCGTATTCGAACAGCGGGAAGGGGATGTAGCCACGCCGCGGCGTCAGGATCGCCGCGAACTGGAGTGAGGCGAGAAAGTTGATGCCGGTCCCCCAGACGTGGGGCGCCACCGGTGTTTCGAAGGCGTCGGCGAGCGCGGCGATGCGCAGACCCTCGGTCAGGCCGCCGCACAGCGTCAGGTCGGGCTGCACGATGTCGAGCGCCCCCGCGCAGAGCGATTCGCGAAAGGCCTGGACGCCGCAGAACGACTCGCCACCGGCCAGCGGCAAGGGTAGGCGTTCGGCAAGCCTTATGTAGGCAGGCAGGTTGTCGTGGGAAACCGGCTCTTCGATCCAGGCCAGGTTGACGTCGGCCACCTGGTGGGCGAGCGCTACCGCGTCGCGGACGCTCGAGCCTTCGTTCATGTCGACCATCAGCAGCGCGTCGTCGCCGAGAATGGCGCGCGCCTGACGGATGGCCCGCACATCCTCGGCAACCGTGGTGCCGATGCGGATCTTCACCGCGCGGAACCCCGCCTTCGCGTAAGCTTCCACCGCCTCGGCGAAGCCGGCGTAGCGGTCCGCCCCGGCCGGCAGCAGCGGTCCGCTGGCATAGGCCGTTACCCGATCGCGCAATTTGCCGCCGAGCAGCGCATGAATGGGCTGCCCCACCGTGCGTCCATAGGCATCCCAGATCGCGATGTCGATCGCGCTCAGCGCCATGTGAACCTGGCCGCGGCGGTCGGGTACGGCAAAGCCCAGCATCCTGGCCTGCGCGGCGCGGGGATTGGTCACGTCGGCACCGAGCATGGCGGGCGCCAGCACAGACCGGATGAAACTGTTGGCCGGGCCGGGATAGGCCCAGGTCTCGCCCCAGCCGATCGCGCCGGCCGCCGTGGTGACCTTCACCAGGAAGGCCGTGCGGTGATCGAACACGCGCAGAGCATTGCCCGCCAGGCCAGGCAGCCGGCAGCGCAATTCGTAGCCTTCGATCTTTGTCAGCGCGCTGGCGGCACAGGCCATTCGCGGCTTCCTCCCGGTGGTTTTTTTGTTGTTGCCCGAGCGGTACAACATTAATTTTAAGGCGACAAATTAGAAATTTAGCGCCTATTACATTGGATTTTTCAATGAGTCGGATCACCATCGCCCAACTGGAGGCCTTTTACTGGACGGCGACTCTGGGGTCCGTCGACAGCGCCGCACGGCGGCTCAATCTCTCGCAGCCGACGATCTCGCTGCGCCTGAAGGCCCTGGAGCGCGTATCGGGCCGTAAGCTGTTCGACCGCGTCGGGCGCGGGGTCAGGCCGTCACCGGACGGCTACGAATTGCTGGCCGATGCCCAACGAACGCTGGAAACGGTCGAAAAGATCGCCCGTCATAGCGGCCCGCCGCGCGTCGGCGGGAAGATCAGGGTGGGCTTTGCCGAAGGCTTCGCGCTGATCTGCCTGTCGCCCATTCTCGAGAGGCTGCACGAGCTCCACCCCACGCTGCAGCCGGAACTGGTGGTCGCCACAACCTCGGCGGTGGAACCCGATCTGCACGACCACAAGCTGGACCTGGCGTTCCTCGTCAATCCGCTGGAAAGCGACGGTTTCACGATGGTTCCGCTCGGCGCGCAGGAGACCTGTTGGATTGCCGCGTCGCGGTGGCAGTTGCCGGCGATCGTCAATCCTCACGACCTGGCGGTCTATCCCATCATTTCAAATCCCCCGGGCAGCATAAACTACCGCCAGATCAAGGGCTGGTTTGCGAGCGCAGGCATCACGCCGTCACGCCTCGACGTCTGCAACAGCGTCGCGATGCTGGCGCATCTGGTCAGCACCGGCGTGGCCATAGGCATCTATCCCAGCAAAATGGCCGAGCGGGATGTGGCGGACGGCCGTGTCCGCCTGCTGAAGACATCGCCGCCCGTCGCCGACACCCCGATCTATGCGAAGTTTCCGGCCGGCAACGACAATCCGAACGTGCGGGCCTTCATCGCGACCACCCGTGAGGTGTTGTCGCAGATGGATTACTTGAGAAGTCACGGGACGTAGCAGCAGCGGACCGGCAGGAGGCAAGCGAGCTCGCTATTAGTCTCGGTTGCCAGCGTTCCCGCCGCGAACCGCCCCTTACCTCGGTGGGGGCTGGCCGGTCGATCTCTTGTGTACCAGCGCCAGCATGAACGGCGTGGTCGGGATGATCAGGAAAATGCGCACCAGGTGAAAGGCGGTGATCAGCGCCACGTCTTCGTGCAGGAAGCGCGCGGTCAGCGACATCTCGGTGATGCTGCCCGGCGCCGCGCCCAGCACCAGGATCTCCCAGGGAAAATCGGTGACCAGCGCCAGGCTGGCGGCGAAAGCCGTACACAGCACGACCAGCAGCATCGACGTGATCGTGGTCGCGATGACCAGGCGCCCGGCATTGAGGAACAATTCGCGCCGGAAGGTCGAGCCGAGCCAGGTGCCCAGCAGGATCTGCGCGATGGAGACGGCGGCGTGGGGCAGGGGGGCGAGGGGAACGTCCAGCGCCGTGGCCATGCAGGAAAACGCCAGCGGCCCCAGGAAAAACGGGTTGCTGAGCCGGCAGGCCCGGAACAGCAGCGAACTGGCCACGGCGCCGGCGACGAGCAGCGCCATGCCGGGGAAGTCCAGCACCACGTCCGCGTCGGGCAACTGGCCGCGCGATTCATGGAGCAGGTAGTACAGCGCCGCCGGGACCAGGATGACGATGGTCGAGATTCTGAGGGTCTGGGCGAAGACGACGGGCCCCGGGTCGCCGCCGTACTGCAGCGCCAGGTTCCCCATCTCGACCGGGCCGCCGGGCATGCTGGCCAGGAAGGCGGTCGCCGGATCGGTGCCGGTCATGCGCCGCAAGAGGACGGACAGCAGGAAGCCGATTGCCCCCGTCGCGATCGCCACGCTGAGGATGACCAGGCCATGATCGTAGATCGCGCCCAGGGCTTCAGCGGTGAAGTACAGCCCCACGTGCGCGGAGACCGTGACCTGGCCGACGGGCCTTGTCCGGGTTGGAATATGGATAGGTTTGCCGAGCAGGCCGAGTAGCGCGGTGGCGATCAGCGGGCCGATCATCCACGGCAGCGGCAGGCCCAGGGTGCTGAACAGATAGCCGGCGATGGCTGAGACGCCGTAGCAGAGGGCCAGTTCGCTGAGGCGGCGTGCGGTCATCGCGCCGGACCGGCGCGAAGAAACCCGCGCTCCCGTATCGCCGCGATCCCAGGGGCGGCGTCTCGGGCGCGTCGTCCGCGTTCTCTCGGCGACGTCGTTGTCTCTGGCACCCTTTGCGGTTTCCCCGGCCACCCGGCGGGCAGCCGACTAGCGGCTTGAATAAAGAAGACGTGCTCGCAGAGCGAGCAGGCAAGGTCTTCTAATTTCTGGATTTTCCGCCGCTTGTCAAATGCAGTTGGTGGCCGGGAGCCATCGCCGGACTGCATGCCTCGCGGGTTTCGGGCGGGGCAGTCCCAGCGGACGCCCGCCCGCTCGGACGCGCTCTCCCGGTCGGACGCGTTGCCTCGGTCAGATGCGTTCGAGCGCGATGGCGATGCCCTGGCCGACGCCGATGCACATGGTGGCCAGCGCCTTCCGGCCGCCGGTTTCGGCCAGTTGCAGCGCCGCCGTGCCGGTGATGCGCGCCCCCGACATGCCGAGGGGATGGCCCAGCGCGATGGCGCCGCCGTTGGGGTTCACCTGCGGCGCGTCGTCGGCGATGCCGAGGTCGCGCAGCACGGCGAGACCCTGGCTGGCGAAGGCGTCGTTCAGTTCGATGACGTCGAAGTCCGACGGCGCGAGGCCGAGGCGGGCGCACAGCTTCTGCGTCGCCGGGGCGGGGCCCATGCCCATGATGCGCGGCGGCACGCCGGCGGTGGCGCCGCCCAGGATGCGGGCGAGGGGCGTCAGGCCGTGGGCCTTGGCCGCGGCCTCCGACGCGATGACCAGCGCCGCCGCGCCGTCGTTGACGCCCGAGGCGTTGCCGGCGGTGACGGTGCCGTTCTCGCGGAACGGCGTGCCCAGTTTCGCCAGCGCCTCCAGGGTGGTCTCGCGCGGATGTTCGTCGGTGTCGACGAGGGTCGCCGGCCCCTTGCGGTTGGGAATGCTGACGGCAACGATCTCCTTGGCCAGGCGCCCCGACGCGATGGCCGCCGCCGCCTTCTGCTGCGAGCGCAGGGCGAAGGCGTCCTGGTCGGCGCGGGAAATGTGGTAGTCGGCCGCCACGTTCTCGCCGGTCTCCGGCATGGAGTCGACGCCATAGGCCTTCTGCATCAGGGGATTCACGAAGCGCCAGCCGATGGTGGTGTCGTAGATCTCGGCATTGCGCGAGAAGGCCTGGGTCGCCTTGGGCATCACGAAGGGCGCGCGGCTCATCGACTCGACGCCGCCGGCGATGACCAGCTCGGCCTCGCCGGCCTTGATCGCCCGCGCGGCGGTGATCACGGCATCCATGCCCGCTCCGCAGAGTCGGTTGAGGGTGGTGCCGGTGAGGGTCTCCGGCAGGCCGGCCAGCAGCAGCGCCATGCGGGCGACGTTGCGGTTGTCCTCGCCGGCCTGGTTGGCGCAGCCGAAGATGACGTCGTCGACGGCGCTCCAGTCGACCGAGGGCAGGCGCTCCATCAGCGCCTTCAGGGGCACCGCGCCCAGGTCGTCGGCCCGCACCGAAGACAGCGCGCCGCCGAAGCGGCCGATAGGCGTGCGCAGGTAGGCGCAGAGGAAAGCTTCGGTCATCACGCGTCGCCTCCGGCGCTGCCATGGGCGGCGGCGGTGCGCGCCTTCAGGTCGCGCAGCGTTTGTAGTTCCAAGGCCGTCGGTGGCGGCGTCTCCTCGACGCTGTCGGCGAAGCGCACGGTCCAGCCGCAGGTGTCGCTCACCTCCTGGCGAGTTACGCCGGGATGCAGCGAGGCGACGACGAACTCGCCGCTTTCGGGATCGGTCTTCCACACCGCCAGGTCGGTGATCAGCAGCGTCGGGCCCTTGGTGGTGAGGCCCAGGTCGCGCCGCGCCGTGCCGCCGGTGCCGTGGCCGAAGGAGGTGACGAAGTCGATCTTGTCGACCATGCCGCGCTTGGTCTGCTTCATGGTGATGAAGATCTGACCGCAGGACGAGGCGATCTCCGGCGCGCCGCCGCCGCCGGGCAGGCGGGTCTTTGGATGAGCATAGTCGCCGATCACTGTGGTGTTGATGTTGCCGAAGCGGTCCAATTGCGCCGCGCCCAGGAAACCGATGGTGACCCGGCCGCCCTGCAGCCAATAGCGGAACATCTCCGGCACGGAAACGGTGGTGACCGCCGTCTCGCAGAGGATGCCGTCGCCGATGGACAGCGGCAGGACGTCCGGCGCGGTGCCGATGGTGCCGCTCTCGTAGATCAGGGTGATGTCCGGTGCATGGGTCAGGCGCGCCACGTTGCAGGCCGCCGAAGGCGCGCCGATGCCGACGAAGCAGACGTCGTCATTGCCCAGTGCCCGCGCCGCCGCGATGGTCATCATCTCGTCGGCGGTGAAATCTTGGGCGGTGAAATTTTGCTCCATTATTTCACGCTCCTCAGCTTGGCGACGCGCTCGGCGAAATCCTCGGGCGTGGCGGCCAGCACGTTGTCCTGCATCCACTGCCGGAAGCGCTCGCGGTCGGCGGCGATGGCGTCCCAGGCCAGGTAGTTCTGGTTGTCGCGCTCGTAATAGCCGTGGGCATAGGACGGGTGGGCGCCGCCGGGGACCACGGCGATGGCCTTGAGGGTCCAGTGGGGCAGGACGCAGGCGTTGGGGTGCACCGCCGCGAAGTCGTCGACCACTTCCTCGACGGTGACGACGGCGCGCCTGGCGGCCAGCACCGCCTCCTTCTGCACGCCGACGATGCCCTCGACCAGCACATCGCCGCGTTTGTTGGCCTTCTGGGCATGGATGACGGTGACGTCGGGCCGCAGCGCCGGCACGGCGGCCAGCACTTCGCCGGTGAAAGGGCAGGTGACAGACTTGATGTTCGGATTGACCGTTGCCAGCCCGGCGCCCTTGTAGCCGCGGAACACCGCCAGCGGCAGGCCGGCAGCGCCGGCCTCGTAGGCATTGGCCATGGCGGCGTGGGAATGCTCCTCGATCTCCAGCGGCCGCGGCCAGCCGTTCTCCACCGCGTCGCGCAGGCGCCGCAGCAGGCCGACGCCCGGGTTGCCGGCGTAGGAAAAGACCAGCTTGCGGACCAGGCCCATGCCGATCATCTGGTCGTAGACCACATCGGGGGTCATGCGGATCAGCGTCAGGTCGCCGATCCCCTGCCGGATCGCCTCGTGGGCCGCGGCGTGGGGGATCAGGTGGGTGAAGCCCTCGAAGGCCACGCTGTCGCCAGCGTGGAGGTTTTCACGGACCGCCTGGGAAAGCGGCATAAAGACAGATGATCGGGCGGCGGACGATTGAGCGGCGGGCAAGGGGACATCCTCTTTGGTTTTCCTATAGGTCCCAGATTGCCGTGTTCGCCTCAAGCCAGATTGTTCGATAATTGATATTTGTTCAAATATCGAACATACTAAAATGCAGAGGGCGCCCGGGAAAGGCGCAGCTTAGGGATGCGGCGTATGGATAAGGACTGGCTGGCCGAGCGGCGGCCCAGCGACGTCATGCAGGGTCTGGCCAAGGGCCTGGCCGTCATCGAGGCTTTTCAGGAGCGTTCGGTCGGGTTGTCGGTCTCCGAGGCGGCGGCGCGCACCGGGCTCGACCGGGCGACGGCACGGCGCTGCCTGCTGACGCTCCAGGCCCTCGGCTACGCCAACTACGACGGCAAGTACTTCCGTCTGGCGCCACGGACGCTGCGGCTGGGCCACGCCTATACCCGCTCGGCGTCCCTGCCGGCGTCGGTGCAACCCATCCTTGAGGACCTGTCCGAAGGCACCGGGGAGAGCGCCTCGGTCTCGCTGCTGGACGACACCGAGATCATCTACGTGGCCCGTGCCGCGCAGAAGCGGGTAATGGCGATCAACCTGCCCCCCGGCAGCCGGCTGCCGGCCTACTGCTCCTCCATGGGGCGGGTGCTGCTGGCCGCGCTGCCGCCCGCCCAGGCAAGGGACATCCTGGAGCGCTCCGACCGCCGGGCCCACACCCCCCACACCGTGACCGACCCCGGCGCGCTGATGGAGATCCTCGCCGCGGTGGCCGAACAGGGCTACGCCGGCAGCGACCAGGAGCTGGAATTGGGCCTCTGCTCCCTCTCGGTGCCGCTGTTCGACAGCTCCGGCAGGGTCGTCGCCGCCATGAACGGCGGCGCCAACGTGCTCCGCGGCGCACTGCCCGAGATGATCGAGCGCTACCTGCCCCTCATGCGGGCCTGCCAGGCGCGCCTGCGTCCTCTGCTCGATGCTCCGCTCTGAACCAAACCTAAGGTTTAGCGAAGTCCGCGGACAGGCGTCCGGCAGCCCCGGATGCGGGCGGCGGACGGATCGCCGGAGCTGCTCGGAAGGTGTTGATATCAGCCGATAGTTTATGTCGCGTTTTGGCATTAAGCGATTGTTCGTCATTTGACGTTAACGATATTCCCTGCCCCAGCCTGTGAACCGTGCCGCTGCCGGCTGGCCAACGACGATAAACGAGTTGATGAAAGGTGCCGATGGCCCTGCCGTCCAAAGCAGCCGCCAAGCCGGCCGGCAAGAAGATCCCTTTCTGGGTGCGCCTGAAGGCGTGGTGGGAAGGTTATGATCTGGCCATCCGGCAGAAGCAAAAAATTCCCCTGGAGATGGGCGATCTCTCGCAGGATGCCGTACGCTATGAGGAGCCGGACCCCAAGTCCCAGCGCCTGGAGATCATGCAGCAGATCTGGGGCAAGGGCATGTCCGGGCCGGGCGACGAGTCTTACATCCTGCGGTTGGTGAAACCGCTGGGCCTGAACCCCGCCCATACCGTTATCGACGTCGGCGCCGGCCTCGGTGGTGCCACCCGGCTGATCTCCGAGAAGTTCGACGTCTGGATCACCGGCCTGGAGTCCGACCGCGAAGTGGCGGAGGCGGGGATGGAACTCTCCACCATGGCCGGCCTCGCCAAGCGGGCGCCGATCCATTATTTCGACATGGACCACTACGAGTTCCGCGAGAACTCGACCGACTGCGTGCTGTCCAAGGAGGCCCTCTACCTGGTCGAGGACAAGGACCGCCTGCTGAAGGAGATCATCCGCATGATCAAGCCCCGCGGGCAGCTGCTGTTCACCGACTATGTGCTGGCGGAAGACGCCGACGAGCGGGCGGTCTATGCCTGGGCGGAAGGGGAGCCGCACAAACCCAACCCCTGGACCATGCGCGACTACGAGGTGGCGCTGACCGAGGCGCGCCTGGACATCCGCATCAAGGAAGACATCACCGAAGAGGTCTACGGAATCATCACCGGCAGCTGGGCCCGCTTCCTCTCCAGCCTGAAGGGTAAGGCCGTCGACAAGAAGAGCTCCGAGGCGATCACCGAGGCGGTCGAGCTGTGGACCCGCCGGACCAAGGCGATCGACGCCGGTGCCCTCAAAATCTGCCGCTTCCATGCCCTGAAGAAAGAAGCGGAGAAGATGCTCTCCGACTGGTAGGGTCCGGGCCGGCCGCTGTTGCCGCTTTGCGGGCGGTTTTCCGGGCGGTTTTCAGGGTCTTTCCCGGGGTTCCCGGAGTGGCCGGAAAAGGCCGGATTCGGGGCTTTCGACAAGGTTGACAGCCCCCCCGCCGATGCCTATCTTCCCGGCTTTCCGGCGCCGGGTAGGGTTCTGGCCCGCTGCTATGGCCGGCAAGAGGCCGGTATACGAGGATAGAGAAATGAAGGTCGTTAACTCTCTCAAGACCGCGAAACTGCGCGAAAAAGGCTGCCGCGTCGTGCGCCGCAAGGGTCGCGTCTACGTGATCAACAAGAAGAACCCCCGCTTCAAGGCCCGCCAGGGCTGAGCTTGCCTGTCGCCGGAGCCCTTTTTTCGGGCCGGCTGACGGATATCCGGGTTTGAGTGCAAAGGCCGCGCCCCCAAAAGGGGCGCGGCCCTGCTTTTGTGCTGGGCCTTTGCTGGGGATATCTGTCCGGATTCGGGCGCCGCTCGGCCCTTTTTGACCCGCCCGGCCGTCGCGAAGCATTGACCCCGCAGGTCCTGCGGGCCATAGTCTCCCAAAAATTGGTATTACCAATTGATCTCTCCCGGGTGTCCCCCAGGGGGAGGCCGAGGGAGAGCCGTTCCTATGCACATGCCCGAGCCGAACCGGCGGGTCATCGACGCCAAGGCCGATATCGTCGCCGCGCTGCGCGCGATCGTGCCCGGCGAGGGGGTGATCGTCGATGACGAGGAACTGAGGGCCTACGAGTCCGACGGCCTCACCGCTTACCGCCAGCTTCCCCTGATCGTCGTACTGCCGGAGACCACCGACCAGGTCAGCCGGGTCCTCAAGTGCTGTCAGGAACGCGGCGTGAAAGTGGTGCCGCGCGGGGCCGGTACCTCGCTGTCCGGCGGTGCCCTGCCGCTGGCCGACGGCATCATCCTGGGCCTGGGCAAGTTCAACCGGGTGCTGGAGATCGACTTCGACAACCGCTGCGCCGTGGTGCAGCCCGGTGTCACCAACCTGGCCATCACCAAGGCGGTGGAGGACCACGGCTTCTACTACGCGCCCGATCCCTCCAGCCAGATCGCCTGCACCATCGGCGGCAACGTGGCGGAAAACTCCGGCGGCGTGCACTGCCTGAAGTACGGGCTGACGACCAACCACCTGCTGGGCCTGGAAATGGTGCTGATGGACGGCACCGTCCTGCGCATCGGCGGCAAGCACCTGGATGCCGAAGGCTACGATCTGCTGGGCATCATGACCGGCTCCGAAGGGCTGCTCGGCGTGGTCACCGAGGTGACCGTGCGCCTCCTTAAAAAGCCGGAGACGGTGCGCGCCCTGCTGGTCGGCTTTCCGACCAGCGAGCAGGCCGGCGACGCGGTGGCGGCGATCATCGCCCACGGCATCATCCCCGGCGGCATGGAGATGATGGACAAGCCGGCGATCCACGCGGCGGAGGACTTCGTTCACGCCGGCTATCCGCGCGACGTCGAAGCGCTGCTGATCGTCGAACTGGACGGGCCGCAGGCGGAAGTCGACCACCTGATCGGTGAGGTCTCCCGGATCTGTGACGAAAAGGGCGCCGTCACCTGCCGCGTGAGCCAGAACGAAGAAGAGCGCACGACCTTCTGGGCCGGGCGCAAGGCCGCGTTTCCGGCGGTCGGGCGCATCTCGCCGGACTATTACTGCATGGACGGCACCATCCCGCGCGCCCAGTTGCCGCTGGTGCTGCGGCGTATGCGCGAGTTCGGTGAGCATTACGGCCTGCGGGTCGCCAACGTCTTTCATGCCGGCGATGGCAACCTGCATCCGCTGATCCTCTATGACGCCAACAAGCCGGGCGAATTGGAGAAGGCGGAGGATTTCGGCTCCGATATTCTGAAGCTCTGCGTCGAGGTCGGTGGCGTCCTGACCGGCGAGCACGGCGTTGGCGTCGAGAAGCGCGACCTCATGGGATCGATGTTCAACGAGGCCGACCTGCAGCAGCAGCAGCGGGTCAAGTGCGCCTTCGATCCCGAATCGCTGCTGAATCCGGGCAAGGTGTTCCCGCAGTTGCACCGCTGCGCCGAGTTGGGCCGCATGCACATCAGCGGCGGCAAGCTGCCGTTCCCCGATATCCCCCGGTTTTGATGACGACGATGATGACGATAGAAAAGGGAACGGTCTTCGCGCCGGATAACGCCGGGCAGGTGGTGGAAGCCGTCGCCTGGGCGGCGGCCGAAGGCGAACCGCTGGAAGTGATCGGACGCGGCAGCAAACGTGCGCTCGGCCGTCCGCTGCAGGCGGGGCACAGCCTCGACCTCTCGCGCCTGGACGGCATTACGCTTTACGAGCCCGAAGAGCTGGTGCTTTCCGCGCGCGCCGGCACGCCGCTGGCCGCCATCGAAGCGCTGCTGGACGAGCACCGCCAGATGCTGGCCTTCGAGCCGATGGATCTCGGCCCGCTGCTGGGCGGCGCGCCCGGTGCCGCCTCCATCGGCGGCATGCTGGCCTGCAACCTCTCCGGCCCGCGGCGCATCAAGGCCGGCGCGGCGCGCGATCACTTTCTCGGCTTCAGCGCCGTCTCGGGCCGCGGCGAGGTCTTCAAGTCCGGCGGCCGGGTGGTGAAGAACGTCACCGGCTACGATCTCTGCAAGCTGCTTTGCGGCTCCTACGGCACCCTCGGCGTGATGACCGACGTGACGGTGAAGGTGCTGCCGCGACCGGAGAAGACCTACACGGTGCTGGTCGTCGGCCTGGACGACGCCTCGGCGGCGCGGGCGATGTCTCGCGCGCTGGGTTCGCCGCACGAGGTCTCCGGTGCGGCGCACCTGCCGGCGAGCCTGGCCGCCAGATCGGGCGTCTCCTATGTCGCCAAGGCGGGGGCCGCGGTCACCGCGATCCGCGTGGAGGGGCCGGGTCCCTCGGTCGAATACCGCTGCGCCGCCTTGCGCCGCGAGCTGGCCGACCTGGGTGAAACCGAAGAACTGCACAGCCAGAACTCGCTGACCTTCTGGCGCGAACTGCGTGACGTGCAACCTTTCGTCGACACCCCCGACGCCCCCCGTGGCGACCACGCGGTGTGGAAGAGCTCGGTGGCGCCGACCGCCGGGCCTGGTGTGGTGGCCGACATCGGACACGGTGCGGCGTTCTACGACTGGGGCGGTGGGCTCATCTGGCTGGCACTGCCGTTCGGTGGCGACGGCGGCGCGGTGCAGGTAGGCGATGCCGTGGCAAAAGCCGGCGGTCACGCAACGCTGGTCCGTGCGCCGCTGGAACTGCGTGCCGCCGAGGCGGTGTTCCAGCCGCAGGACGCCGCCGCCGCGATGCTGAGCGAACGGGTGAAGGACGGCTTCGATCCGAAGCGGGTGCTGAATCCCGGTCGCATGTATGCCGGGCTGTAAGGGCGGAGCGTAGAATGCAAACCAACTTCACCCTGGCCCAACTGGCCGATCCCGGCGTCGCGGAAGCCTAGCGCATCCTGCGCAACTGCGTGCACTGCGGCTTCTGCACGGCGACCTGTCCGACCTACACCCTGCTGGGCGACCAACTGGACAGCCCGCCCAGGCGCATCAACCTGCTCAACAACAAGCAGAAGAACGACCACGCAACATC
>JBHJIR010000104.1:0-35629 GCA_050043265.1 Kiloniellaceae bacterium | reverse complement strand
GCCTTGGCGACGGCGGTGTTCAACAGCACCGCGTCGTAGCCCAGCTCCATCGCCGCCGCCGCGTGGGACGGCAGGCCCAGGCCCGCATCGACCACCAGCGGCACGTCGGGAAAGTGGGCACGCAGGCTGCGCAGGCCGTAGCGATTGTTGAGGCCCAGACCCGACCCGCTGGGCGCGCCCCAGGGCATCAGCACCTCGCAGCCGGCGTCCAGCAGGCGCCCGGCGACGACCAGGTCCTCGGTGGAGTAGGGAAACACCTGGAAGCCGTCTTCCGTGAGGATCGCCGCCGCCTCGACCAGACCGAAGAGATCGGGCTGCAGGCTGTCGTGCTCGCCGATCACCTCCAGCTTCACCCAGGGCGTCTCGAAGACCTCGCGCGCCATCTGCGCGGTGGTCACCGCTTCCTTCACCGTGTGGCAGCCGGCGGTATTGGGCAGCACGCGCACACCGAGTTCGCGGATCAGCGCCCAGCAGGCCTGGCCGTCGCGGCGCTCCGCCGCCTCGCTGCGCAGCGAGACGGTCACCACCTCGACGCCGGCCGCGCGCACCGCCTCGGCGAGAATCGCCGGCGAAGGATACTGCGCCGTGCCCAACATCAGCCGGTTGGCGAGCTCGACTCCATAGAACGCCGTCATGGGTTCAGCCTCCCTGCATCGGGGCGATCACCTCGACCTGATCGCCCTCCTTCAACGCCGTCGCCGCGCGCGCCGGCCGCGCGACGAAATCGCCGTTCACCGCCGTCGCCACCTTGGCCTCGTGATAGCCGAGTTCCTGCAGCACGCCGTCGAGGCGGGCCTGCGCCACCTCACAGGGCTTGCCGTTCAAGACGATCTGCATTGTCGCCCTCCTCTGTTTCTCCGAACGCCAGGGCGGCTGCGCGCTGCGCCATCGCGGGGGCGAGCAGGAAGCCGTGGCGGTAGAGGCCGTTGACGAAGATGCTGTCCCCGACGCGCGCGACCCGCGGCAGGTTGTCGGGAAAGGCCGGCCGGGCGTCGACGCCGATCTCTACCACCTCCGCCTCGCCGAAGGCCGGGTGCAGCGCATAGGCGGCGCTCAGCAGTTCCAGCAGGGAGCGCGCCGAGACCGGCGAGCGCGACGCGCTTTCGATCATCGTCGCGCCGACCATGTAGACGCCCTCACCACGGGGCACGAGGTAGATCGGAATGCGCGGATGCAGCAGGCGAATGGTGCGGGAGAGCTGCAGGTCACGGCTGCGCAGCACCAGCATCTCGCCGCGCACCCCGCG
The DNA here is from genome assembly GCA_050043265.1 of Kiloniellaceae bacterium. Taxonomy (GTDB): domain Bacteria; phylum Pseudomonadota; class Alphaproteobacteria; order Kiloniellales; family Kiloniellaceae; genus Pelagibius. Next base: position 34,383 of record JBHJIR010000104.1, on the reverse strand, counting down.
CAGGTCGGGCAGCAGATCGCGCGCCGCCAGACCACGGCAGTCCACCGTGATGTCGCCCGGCGGGGCGTGCCGCGCGTCGGTACCGAAGCGCAGCACCGCGCCGCCGGCCTCCAGGCGTTCCGCCAGCGCGGCGGTCGCCACGCGCGGATCGAGATGCGCCTCGGCACCGAAGAACAGGCCCCGGCGAAAGCGCCCGGCAAGCTCGGGCTCCAGCGCGCCGATGGCGGTGTCATCCAGGGTTTCGAAGTTCTCGGTGCGGCGGGCAAAGCGCGCCACCTCACCGCTGTCGCGCGCCGGGGCCAAGACCAGGGTGCCACGCCGCACCACACCGCCCGCGTGGGTCTCCCACCAGTCGGCGGCGCGCTGGCCCAGCCGCACGACAGGGGCCTCGGCGCTCTCGCCCTCGCACCAGGGCGCCAGCATGCCGCCAGCCCACCACGAACACGACGCGGGGCCCAGGGCCACGGCGCGGTCCACCACGGTCACCGCGGCGCCGCGTTTTTGCAGCTCGGTGGCGCAGGTCAGGCCGGCGACGCCGGCGCCGATGACTGTCGCGCGCATGGCCTCAGCGCCACAGGGCATGAAAGTGATGCACCGGCCCGCGCCCCGACCCGATGGCCAGGCCGGCGGCCGCCGCGATGGCGCCCTGCAGGTAGCCATGGGCGGCGCGTACCGCCGTCTCCAGGTCCTGACCCTTGGCGAGGCCGGCAGCGATGGCCGCCGACAGGGTGCAGCCGGTGCCGTGGGTGTTGCGCGTGGCCTGCCGCGGCGCCTCCAGGCGCAGCGCGGCGCCGTCGCCGGTGACCAGCAGGTCGACGCAGCGCGATCCCTTGGCGTGGCCGCCCTTCATCAGCACCGCCTTGGGGCCCAGCGCCAGCAGGGCACGTCCCTGCGCTTCCATCTCCGCTTCCGACGCCGCCTCCGCGACCTCCAGCAGGCGCGCCGCCTCCGGCAGGTTCGGTGTCAGCAGGTCGGCCAGGGGCAGCAGATCGTGGCGGAGGGCCGCCACCGCGGAGTCCGCCAGCAGCGCGTCGCCCGATTTTGCAATCATCACCGGGTCCAGCACGACAGGGACTCCCCGGCCGGCAAGCGCCCGGCTTGTGAGTGCTTGGGCCACGGCCGCGATGACTTCCGGTTCGCCCAGCATACCGATCTTCACGGCACCGACGGCGAGGTCATCGAAGATCGCATCGAGCTGCGCGGCGACGAGCTCGACCGGAACCGGATGGACGGCAGCGACGGTGCGGGTGTTCTGCGCGGTGATCGCGGTCAGCACGCTGGCGCCGTAAACGCCCAGCGCCGAAAACGCCTTGAGGTCGGCCTGGATGCCGGCACCGCCGCCGCTGTCGGAGCCCGCCACGGTCAAGGCTATGGCCGTCCCGCTCCGCGTGCCCTCTACACGTGCTGGTCCGCCTGCCGGTCCCCGTATGGGTCCAGTTGTGGGTCCTCGTGCCGCTGCCATCCCTCGCGCCCTCGTCGTTCGGGCCGGAGAAGAGAAAAGCGGATCAGGCTGATAGCTGGAGAAGTCTTGACCCGGTCCCTTCGCCGGCATTACCCGGATCAGGTTCCTTGGGTTGACGCCTCAAGCGTCTCTCAGCCCTTTCGAGCACCCCAACGGTGACTCACGTGATAACAGGTCGCGCAACGCGGTTCAAGTGCGCGTGATTCGGCAGACGGCCCAGAAAGACCCGGGGAAAGATCGGGAGAAAGACCTGACGCGGTTGACGGGTTGCGCCGAACGGTGCCGCGTTGCGGCTTCAGCGATCCAGCAGTGCCGGCTTGCCCGGTACCGGGTGCGGCACGCAGTCGAAACCCGGCTGTGGGTCATCTTGCTGCCAGGGATTGCCGATGCTCTTCGGGGCGGCCGCCTGAACCGCACAGGGCGGCGGCGGCAAACCGATGCCCTGCCACATCGCGGCAACCGACAGCCTGACATCCGGCATACTCTGCCCGACTTCCTGCAGGTAGCGCTTGATGAGGGTGTGCTTTTCCGTCAGCAGCGTTGCGACGGCCCGGCTGTCGGACGGGCTCGGGTGGGCGTTGGTCACCCCGAACATCGCGGCTTCATGATCGCGGCGATCCTGCAATCGGGGGCACCGGCGGCGGTTGCTGCGGAAGCGGATCTCGTACCATACCTTTTCCCGCGCCCCGGCGTGCAGCGCCCGCGACAGGTTGGGGCCGATCAGCGCCGGGCTGTTGTAAGCCAGGGAGAACAACGCCACCAGCTCGCGCGAACCGGCGAGCACCGCACTCAAGGCGCGTCCCAGCTTGCGCCGCAGCAGCGTCTCGGTGTCCGGCCGCGACAACTCGAACAGAGCCTGCGCCTGGCCCCGGGTGAGCACGAAGCTGAAGGCATTCCGGGTTTGCGGGTCCTCCCCCGGTGTCCAGGGGGCCACCAACCGGCGCGCCGCGTCGAGATCGTGGCACGACAACGCCTCGCCCACCGCCGTCAGGCGGCAGCGGTCCAGCGACGTCAAGCGAACGCCGATGGCGGCCAGATCGCGGTCGAGTGAATCGCGGGGCGGCCAACCCGGCGTGTTGTCCAGCATGGCGTAGCCGAGCGCGAGCATCGGCATGCCGAAGCGCCCACTGTAGACCCGCGGCACGAAGCCCTCGCTTTCCGCCAGGAAATCGAACAATGCCTCGTCAAAGGAGCCTTCGACCCGCCTGGGTATAATCGCCACTGCCCTGCCCTCTTCACCTTACGATTGAGAGAAGGGTCGGGTCGATCGAAGGACGAAGTCAATACCCCGAAATCGCTATTGCGATCCCCGCCATCGGGATCGCCGAAAAAGCCCGAAAATTGCCTCAGAAATCGGCCTCAGCAATCGAGCGTGTTGCGGCGTTCCCAATCGGTCAGGTGACGACTGTAGTCACGCCACTCGTTCATCTTCAGCTTCACGAAGGCATCGACCAGTTCGCCGCCCAGCGCGTCCTTCAGTACCTTGGATTTTTCGAGGGCACGCAGGGCATCCAGCAGGTTCAGCGGCAGCCGCTTGGCGCCCTTCACCTTGTGGCCGTCGGTGTACATGTTGATGTCGAGACGCTTGCCCGGATCGCGGCCCACGGCAATGCCCTCCAGCCCGGCGCCCAGCACCGCGGCCGGCATCAGGTAGGGATTGGCCGCCCCGTCGGCGAGGCGGAACTCGAAACGCCCGGCATCGGGAATGCGGATCATGTGGGTGCGGTTGTTGCCGGTATAGGTCACCGTGTTGGGCGACCAGGTCGCCCCGGAGGTGGTGACCGGCGCGTTGATGCGCTTGTAGGAATTCACCGTCGGATTTGTGATCGCGCAGAGCCCCTCTGCCGCGTTCATGACCCCGGCGATGAACTGGTAGCCGAGCTTCGAGACGCCGTGGGAGTCCTTCTTGCTTTCGAAGAGGTTCTCGCCGCTCTTGGTCGACCACAGCGACACGTGCATGTGACAGCCGTTGCCGGTCAGCTCGGCGAAGGGCTTGGGCATGAAGGTGGCGCGCAGGCCGTGCTTCTCCGCCAGGGCTTTGACCATGTACTTGAAGAAGGCCTGGCGGTCGGCGGTCTTCAGCGCGTTGTCGTAATCCCAGTTCATCTCGAACTGGCCGTTGGCGTCTTCATGGTCGTTCTGGTACGGCCCCCAGCCGAGCGCCAGCATGCTGTCGCAGATCTCGGAGATCAGGTCGTAGCGGCGCATCAGCGCCTGCTGGTCGTAGCACGGCTTGGCCTGGGTGTCCGCCGGATCGGCGATGGCACTGGCATCGGGCCGGATGATGAAGTACTCGCACTCGACGCCGGTCTTCATCTCGTAGCCCTTGGCCGCCGCCTGCTTGGCCACGGCCTTCAGCACGTTGCGCGGCGCGTGCGCCACCGGCTTGCCGTCCATCCAGGGATCGGCGGCCAGCCAGCCGACCTCCGGCTTCCACGGCAGTTGAATCAGGCTGTCCGCATCGGGCACCGCGAACATGTCGGAATCCGCCGGCGACATATCGAGCCAGGTGGCAAAGCCGGCAAAGCCCGCGCCGGTCTTCGCCATGCCGTCGATCGCCGCGGCGGGCACCAGCTTCGCCCGCATCGCGCCGAACAGATCGACGAAGGAAATCAGAAAATATTGGATGCCCCGGTCCTTGGCGACCTTCGCAAGATTGACTGCCATCTTCCCCTGTCCCCGTTCGCTACGGCAGCGACTGCCGCCTTTTTTCGCTAACCTATACCCTAAACAACCCTGTCGTCCCGGGGCTTGACCCCGGGACCCATTGGCCTCGAAGCGCGACAATGCCCTACACCGTTTACATCCTTGCCAGCCGCAAGCATGGAACGCTTTACACCGGCGTCACCAACGACGTTGCCCGTCGCGTCTGGGAACACCGACAGGGCCGCGGTTCACGCTTCGTCGACAGGTACCGCGTCACGCGTCTTGTCTACGCCGAGACGCACGAACAAATCGAAACTGCGATTCAACGCGAGAAAACCTTGAAGGAATGGCAGCGCGCCTGGAAGATTCAGTTGATCGAGCGCGAGAACCCTGAATGGGAAGACCTCTACGACCGCATCAACGGCTAGGGCAATGGGTCCCGGGGTCAAGCCCCGGGACGACAGACGTGTGGTGGCAAAAGACGCAGCCGCTTCACAGACAGATGCACCCACACTGCCCACCCCCTAAAACCCGCCCTTGCCCGGCACCCAGTTCGTGCCGGCCAGCGGTACCTGCGCCATGGCGGCGGCCTCCACCGTCAGCGCGACGAGATCCTCCGGCTCCAGATTGTGCACGTGCGACTTGCCGCAGGCGCGCGCGATGGTCTGCGCCTCCAGCGTCAGCACGGCGAGATAGTTGGCCAGACGCCGGCCCGCCGCGACGGGGTCCAGCCGCGCCGCCAGCGCCGGGTCCTGGGTGGTGATGCCGGCCGGATCGCGCCCCTCGTGCCAGTCGTCGTAAGCCCCCGCCGTGGTGCCGAGCTTCTGGTACTCGGCCTCCAAGGCCGGATCGTTGCCGCCCAGGGCGTGCAGCGCCGCCGAACCGATGGAGACGCAGTCCGCCCCCATCGCCAGGGCCTTCGCCACGTCGGCGCCGTTGCGGATGCCGCCGGAGACCACCAGTTGCACCTGCCGGTGCATGCCGAGGTCCTGCAGCGCCTGCACCGCCGGGCGGATCGCCGCCAGGATCGGAAGGCCGACATTCTCGATGAAGACTTCCTGGGTCGCCGCGGTGCCGCCTTGCATACCGTCCAGCACCACCACGTCGGCACCGGCCTTCACCGCCAGCGCGGTGTCGTAGTAGGGCCGGCTGGCGCCGACCTTGATGTAGACCGGTTTTTCCCAGTCGGTGATCTCACGCAGCTCCTGGATTTTGATCTCCAGGTCGTCGGGGCCGGTCCAGTCGGGATGGCGGCAGGCCGAGCGCTGGTCGATGCCTTCCGGCAGGGTGCGCATCTCGGCCACGCGGGCCGAGATCTTCTGGCCCAGCAGCATGCCGCCGCCGCCCGGCTTGGCGCCCTGGCCCACCACCACCTCGATGGCGTCGGCCTTGCGCAGGTCGTCGGGGTTCATGCCATAGCGCGACGGCAGAAGCTGGTAGACCAGCAGGTCGGAGTGGCCGCGCTCCTCCTGGGTCATGCCGCCGTCGCCGGTGGTGGTCGAGGTCCCCATGGCCGAGGCGCCGCGTCCCAGCGCTTCCTTGGCCTGGGCCGACAGCGAGCCGAAGCTCATGCCGGCGATGGTGATGGGGATCGCCAGTTCGATCGGCTTTTTCGCAAAGCGCGTGCCCAGCGTCACGTTGGTCGCGCACTTCTCGCGGTAGCCCTCCAGCGGGTAGCGTGAGATCGAAGCGCCCAGGAACAGCAGGTCGTCGAAGTGCGGCACCTTGCGCTTGGCGCCGCCGCCGCGGATGTCGTAGCGGCCCGTTGCCGCCGCGCGGCGGATCTCCGACAGGCTGTAGGCGTCGAAGGTCGCCGAGGGGCGCGGCGTGGTATGGGGAGCCTGGCCGGGCTTGTCCATCAATAGGCGCTCACGTTGTCGATCTTGAAGTGGTAGAGCTGGCGCGCCGAGCCGTAACGGCGGAAGTCGCCGGGATCGAGGCTGCCTTTGCCGTTGGCATTCACGCCCGCCTTGGCCAGCAGTGCCGCCAGCGCGGCCTTGTGGGCGGCGGTCATCTCTTTTTCGATGCAGTCGGCGCCCAGGCTGGCGACCTTGCCGCGCACGTAAAGATGCGCTTCGTAGATCGAATCCCCCAGCGCCTCGCCGGCATCGCCCAGCACCACCAGATTGCCGGCCTGGGCCATGAAAGCGCTCATGTGGCCGACGTTGCCCTGCACGATGATGTCGGCGCCCTTCAGCGAGATGCCGCAGCGGGCGCTCGCGTTGCCGCCGATGACCAGGGTGCCGCCGTGGGCCGTCGCCCCCGCCGCCTGGCTGGCGTCGCCGGTGACCCGCACCTCGCCGGACATCATGTTCTCGGCCAGCCCGACGCCGGCATTGCCGTTGATCCGGACGCTGGCCTGCTGGTTCATGCCGGCACAGTAGTAGCCGACGTGGCCGTCGATCTCGACGGCGATGGGCGCGTCGATCCCGACCGCAATGGCATGCTGGCCGCGCGGATTGCGGACCGTCCACTGGGTGTCGTTGGTATCGGGCGGCAGGGCGTGCAGCGCGGCGTTCAATTCCCGCAGCGAGGTCGCCGCCAAGTCTACGATGCTCATGGCTCGATGCTCATGGCTCGACGACGCTCATCACGGCCGCTCCCAGAAGTAGACCGTCGCCGGCTCCGGCTCCCACACCTTCGCCGCTTCGATGCCCGGCAGGCCGGCCAGCGCGCGGTATTCGGACCCGAAGGCGACGTAGTCGTCGGTTTCCGCCAGCACGGCCGGCTTGCAGGCGATGGGATCGCGCAGCACGCCGAAACCGCGCTCGGTGCCGACGACGAAAGTATAGAAGCCGTCGAGGTCCTTCAGCGAGGCCTCCAGCGCCTCGCCCAGGTTCAGGCCGCGGCTCATCTGCCAGGTCAGGTAGGCGGCGGCGACTTCGCTGTCGTTCTCGGTCTCCACCGTGACGCCCTCGTGGGCCAGGGAACGGCGCAGGCCGCAGTGGTTGGACAGCGAGCCGTTGTGCACCAGGCACTGATCCGGCCCGGTCGAGAAAGGGTGCGCCCCGGCGGTGGTGACGGCCGATTCCGTGGCCATGCGGGTGTGCCCGACCGCGTGGCTGCCGGCCATGGCCGACAGGCCGAAGCGGGCACTGACCGACGCCGGCAGGCCGACCTCCTTGTAGACTTCCATGGCGCGCCCGGCGGCAAACAGGCTGACCTCCGGCGCGTTGGCGCGCAGCCAGGCCTCCGCTGCGCCGCGCTCGGCCTCGGCCAGGGTCACGATGGCATGGGTCGAGCGGGGCAGCAGCGCGACCTCACCCTGCAGGTGTCCCGCCAGACGCCCGGCCAGCGCCGCGAAATCGTATCCCTCCGCCGCCGCCCGCAGGGTCAGCTTCACCTGCCCCGCTGTCGGCTGGCCATAGACGGCAAAGCCGGCGCTGTCGGGACCGCGGTCGGACAGTACCGCCAGCATCTCGGCGAGCATCCCGCCGAGCGCGGTGGAATGCGTCTCGTCTTTCAGGAAGAGACCGGCAATCCCGCACATATCGAACCCTCGTGAGTGTATCTACCGCCCCCTGAAGCGGAGGCTTTCACGAGAGTAGCAGGCCGTCGCCGGCTGTCAATCTGCAAGAAACTATTTTTCTTTAAAATAAACTCTTGCGAAATGCCGCCTGATGCGGCCGTCCCGCCCGGCTCAGTCTTCGCGCTTGAACACGATGATCGAGAGGAACTTCAGCGGCAGCTTGCTCAGCTCTTCCGGCCCATGGGCCGCATTGGCGCTGAAGAACAGGGAATCGCCGGGCTTCAGGCGGTAGATCTGGTTGCCGTGGCGATAGCCGACCTCGCCTTCCAGGATGTAGATGAACTCCATGCCCTCGTGGCGGAAGTTGGGATAGGACTCGGCCTGCTTGGTCAGGGTGATCAGGTAGGGCTCATAGGCGAAGTCGCCGGGAAAAGGATGGCCCAGCAGCTGGTACTGGTGGCCGGACTTGGTGCCGCGCCGCTCGATGGTCAGGCCCTCGCCGGCCTTCACGTGGGTGACGTCCTGGCGCTGCTCGAAGTGCGAAAAGAAACTGGTCATCGGCACGTTGAGCGCCAGCGCGAGGCTCTGCAGGGTGGCCAGCGACGGCGAGATCGCGCCGTTCTCCACCTTCGACAGCATGCCCGCCGAAAGCCCCGCCTGCCCGGCCAGTTCGGCCACCGTCATGTCCTGGCGCTTGCGCAGCGCGCGCACCTGGGCGCCGATGGCTTCCTCGATGGACTGACTGTCGGCGGTGCCCGGCGCGGAGGAGCCGGTGGCCAGGCGCGCGGCGATATCCTGCGCGCCGGCCCTCATCCGGCTCACCGTATCGTCCGGCAGCTTCGCGTCTTTCGCGGTCTTCGCCCTGGTCTTTCCTGCTGAAATGCTCTTGGCCAAAATCCGTTTCCTCGATCGCCCAGTCACGCGCGCCACCCTAGGGCAGCGGCCCGGCGCTTCGCAAGACCACATACGATAAGATCCGCCTAGAGCGCCGGACGTGCGAAAAAAAAGGGCCGCCCGAAGGCGGCCCTGCAACGTCTTTTGCCGCTACGCAGTTCCGGAAGGCTTTAGCCCTCCGTCCTATTTTTTGAGGTACTTCGCGTAGACGTGCTCCTCGTGGATTGCCGCCAGCACGATGGCACCGAAGCACGCGACCCCCGCAAGCACCAGCCAGATCACGGGAGCAGCGCCCCCCGCGCCGTTGAAGATCGCGGCGGCCCCTTCCCAGGTTTCGATTGGTGAACCCATTTCTGATTCTCCTAAAAAACGTTTCTGCGTTGTGTCGTCCGGCTCAGGTCATTCCGCCGGTGCCGGCACGCCGAGGCCGTTCGAGTCCATGCCCTCGGGATAGGCAGAGATCGGCACCTTGACCGGGTCCATACCGCGGATCTCGACTTCCGGCGGGATGCGCAGCAGGCCGACCGTCTTGAGGATCAGCGAGCCGACATAGCCCGGCACGAAACCCGTCACCACCATGACCACGGCACCGATCAACTGGGCCAGGAAGTTGGTATCCGGATAGTCGCCGTTGGGATAGCCGGCGCCCAGGACACCGAACGCCAGCACACCGAACAGACCGGCAAAGCCATGCACCGAGACCGCACCGACGGCGTCGTCGATACCCAGCTTGTCGAGCCACCTGAAGACAAGCGGTGCGATCACACCGCCGCCGATGCCCAGCAGGAAGGCCAGTGGCGGCCAGTAGACGTCGAGGCCGGAAGCCGCGGCGAAGATACCGGCCAGGGCACCCGACATCATCCAGAAGGGATCGCGGGTGACCACCCAGGCGCCGATGATACCGCCGCCAAAGCACATCAAGGTATTGAAGGCCACGGCCGAAAGCGTCGTCGGATTGCCGAAGATCGTCGTCCACTGCCCGGTGCCGTTGTAGATGATGCAGCCGCCGAGGAAGCCGAAGAAGCCGACGATCAGGATCATCAGGCCGAAGACCGACATCGGGACGTTGTGCGGCAGGATGTCGTTGGACGTGCCGTCCGCATTGTACTTGCCGATGCGCGGGCCCAGGTTCAGCAGCACACCGAGGGCGAAGAACCCGGCGACCATGTGGACGCAGCCGGCGGCGCCGAAGCCATGCCAGCCGTATTCGGTCAACAGCCACCCGTCGCCATGCCAGGCCCAGGCCGCCGCCAGGATCCAGACCACCGACCCCAGGAGGATCGCCAGGATGATGAAGCCCGACAACTTGATGCGCTCGATGACCGCGCCGGAAAAGATCGAGGCGGTGGTCGCCGCGAACAGCGTGAAAGCCGCCCAGAAAATGCCCGTGGCATTGTCCGTCAGGTTCGGCCCCATGGCGTCGGACCAGGGAATGCCCCCGGCACCGGCTTCGAAATCAAGAATGAGCCCGCCCGGAAAGGCGAGATAGATCCACCAGCCGAAAAAGAAGAACGTCGGGATCATGAACGCAAACGCGAGGATGTTCTTGATGCCCGAAGCGAGCACGTTCTTCTTGCGCGATGCGCCCATTTCGTAGGCCAGGAAGCCGGCGTGAATGATGAACATCAACGCCGTACACCACCAATAGAACACCTCCATGTTGATGGTGGTGCTCCAGGCGCTCCCCTCCTCCAGTGCAGCAACCTTGGCTGCCAATTCTGCCAATTCCTGTTCCATGCCCCCTCACAAGCTCCCAGTCGGTAAAGATGGAAATTCTTCGCACGATAGAATTTTTCATAAGATGAAACGACGTTTCCTGTCAAGAATAATTGCTGCGCCGCACAAATACTCACCGAGTAAATCGCGGCGCCGGCAAACAGTCGTTTACCTATGATCATGTAAAAGATCAGGCGCCAGGGTGATTTACCGGGCGTCGCGGGCGTTTATTCGAATACAAATGGATTTGGCGACGGCGAATACCGGCCGTCACTTCGGAAGCCCTGACTTCGAAAGCCCTGACTTCCGATCGGGCGGCTGTTGCGGCAGACAAGGACCGGAAGGCAAGGGTCAGGTCAGAACTGGTAAGGGCTGTCGGGGCTGATGAAGAACAGCAGCAGGATCAGGCGCAGGATGACCAGCGACACCAGCACCAGGCCCAGCCACCACAGGGCCGGCCCGGCCACCGCCACACCGATCGACAGGGCGTTCCAGCCGGCAAGCGTCTTCCACAACGCCCAGACACAGACGATCAGCGCGACATAGTGGATGTAGAGCTTGCTCAGGTCCCCATGGCCGACGTAGCTGAGACAGAGCGCGGCAACGGCAAGCGCCGCGAGGCGCAACAGGTAGGCCCGGTGCGAGGAGACCACCTCCGCGGGCGCGCCGGCGGGCACGGCGGCAAGCAGCAGCCCGACGAGAGCGAGAACGCCGCCGGTGAAGACGAAGGTCCGCAGGTACTGGGCCAGCCAGTGCGCTAGCTCCAGCCAGCGCTCGTCGAGCTGCCCGTCCGCCGCCCGGCTGTAGAGCTGATCCTTCACGACCTCCCCCACCCAGTTCACCAGGGCAAGCGCGATGGCCACCGCGTAGGCGAGGTAGGAAAACGTCTGAGTCCAAGGGGCTGTCATCGCGCAGGTTCTTTCGGTTCGACGTTTAAGCTGGCGGGGTTTAGGTGGGGCCTCGGGTCAGAACATCCGGAAGCCTTCGATCTTGATCATGATCCAGAAGAAGCCGAAGAGCGCGACCAGCAGCAGGTCGACAATCGCCGCCAGCCACCAGCCGGCCGGGCCGGCGATGGCCGCCTCGCCCGCGTAGGCCCGCCATCCGGCCACGACGATCCACAGCGACCACGCGAACAGGATGACCGAGCCGATGTCGGCGTCGAAGCCGCCCATGCGCACCCGGGCCAGGCTCATCACGGCCACGAAGCAGATCGCGACCGCACCATAGCGCAGCAGATAGGCCTTATGGGCCCTGGCAACGGAGGCCGCGTCACCGGCCGGCAGCACCGCCAGCCCGAAGGCGACGACGGCACAGGCAAGGCTGGCCCAGACCGCGAGGTCGGCCCGGCGCATCAGCATGGTCGACAAATCGAGCCAGCGTTGGTCGAGCCGGCCCATTTCGACGCGGTTGTAGACGATGGTGTCGAACAGCGACGCCAGCCAGCAGGCCGCGCCGATCGCCAGCATGGCGGCATAGGCGAGGTAGGAAACCGTAACAGTCCAGGCGGGTACCATGCGGCCGTTCCTTCGTTGTCCCGGCGGCACCACCGCCGCCCCTCTGCAATTGCCGGCGCGGGTAGGCGCCGGCGATTTCCGTTTAGCCTCTGGAACCGCCGCCCCAGCACCGCAGATGAACCGCCAGGTCGGCCTCGGCGGTGCGTCCGCCGCTAAAGACAGCCGCCTTCAGCGGGAAAGTCAATTCCGGGTCCACATGGTCGTTGCGCAGCTCGGCGAGGGTGCGTCCCGCCGCCAGCTCGGCCGCGAAGGCCGCCCGGCAGGACTCGGCCACCGCCGCATTGAAACCGGCGAAGAATTCCACCCAGGTCAGATCGAACGGCAGCGCGACCTGAACCGTTTGGCGATAGTGCGTTTGGCCCATCGCATCCTTGGTCTCGCGCAGCCGGTCCAGGATCACGGAGCGGCTGGTCGCGGCGACCGAATACCCGCTCGGGCAAAACTCGCCGACGGCGCAGGGCTGTTCGGACAGCGGCACCTCGGCCGGACGGATGGAGAAGATGGCGCCTCCCGGTTCGGGCCGTTCCCGGCTGCCGATCTCCAGGCGCCATGCCAGTGCTTCCGACAGCGTGCCGGTGACCCGCCCGTCATCGTCGACACGGACATGCAGCCAGCCATCGAGCGCTTTGTTGATCTTTTCCTGGTGCAGCGTCAGCCCGCCGGGCTTCGCCGCGGCGGGCTGCACGTCGGCGCCGGTCCCTTCAGGGTCCTCTGCCGGGACATCGGCAGCCCAGACACCGCTGGACAGACTGGCCACCAGCAGCGCCACACAGACGACCACGGCGAGCGCGCGCAACGCAAAGAGGCGCGCCAGAAATCCTTCAGCCATCGCTGGCTCCTCCCCTGGACTGGCGAATTGCTGACCGTAAGTCGGCGCCACCTGGGGAAAGGTTCAACTCTGGATTAAGATGCTGATTTTATAAGTCTATCCGACAAAGACCATATAGGCGCCCAGGGCCACCACGACGACCGCCAGGGCCCAGATCCACAGCCGACGGCCAGCGGCAGGGGCTGTGCCGGACGCGGCGCCGGCTTGCGCGGGGGCCGGCTGCGGTGCCGGCGCCGGGGGCTCGGCCGCGGGCGGAGTTGCGGCTGCGGTTGCCGCCGCCGGGGCGGCCTCGCCTCCCGGTGCCACGACCAGCGCGGCGAAGTTCGTGAAGAACTCGCCGGCCAGCTTCTTCGCCGTGCCGTCGATCAGGCGCGAGCCGAGCTGCGCCAGCTTGCCGCCGACGTCGGCCTTCACCTCGTAGTGCAGAATGGTGGCCGCGCCGTCGGGGCCGTCCGGCTCCAGCCGCACCTTGGCGCCGCCCTTGGCAAAGCCGGCCGGGCCGCCCTTGCCCTCGCCACTGATGGTGTAGCCGTTGGGCGGGTCGAGCTCCGACAGGGTGACCGCGCCCTGGAACTTCGCCTTCACCGGGCCGCCCTTGGTCACCACCGTCGCCGTCATCTCGGTGTCGGACGTCTTGTCAATCGACTGGCAGCCGGGGATCGCGGCCTTCAGCACCTCCGGATCGTTCAGGGCCGCGTAGACCTTCTCGCGCGGTGCGGCGATACGTTCGCTGCCGGTCATGTCCATGGTCGGATCAACTCCAAGGTAACGGGGATCTAAGGTTCTGGGCTCAACGATAGGGTACGGCGGCAGGCAGAGGCAAACGCACATTGCCCCGCCTCACGCCTCGTGCTGCGGCTTACGCCGCATCATGGCCGCTGTCCTGCTGCCCCGTCTGGTCGCGGCGGCCCCGGCGGCCCCGGCGACGCAGTTCCACCACCTCGGCGATGATCGACAGGGCGATCTCCTCCGGCGTGATGGCGCCGATGTCCAGGCCGGCGGGCGAGCGCAGCCGGGCGACCTTGTCCGCCGCCAGTCCCTCCGCCTTCAGCCGCGCGGTCAGGCTCGCCGCCTTGCGGCGGCTGCCGACGAAGGCGACGTAGGGCGTCTCGGTTTCCAGCGCCGCCCGCAACGCCTCGGCGTCGCGCCGGCCTTGCGTCGCGACGACGATGAAGCGCTCGCCGGCACTGGCCGGTGCCAGCGCGAAGCCGTCGATGCGGCTGTCCGCCTGCGGCACCGAGTCCTGGTCCTCCGCCAGTGCCGCCACGGCGACCGCAAAGCCGCTGCGCCCGGCCAGGTCGGCGATGGCGCGGGCCACCGGCGAGGCGCCGCAGACCAGAAGCTGCGGACGCGGCAGCATCGGCTCGACGAAAATGTCCAGGGTGCCGCCGCTGGGACAGGCGCTGCGATGGAACTCGACGCCGCCCTTGGACTCGCCGGGCGCCACGCCGCCGGCATCCAGCTCCGACTGCGGCTGCACGGAGATGAGATGCGCCTGGCCGTCCTGCAGCGCCGCCAGCGCCGCCCGCTTCACCGCGCCGCGGGCGCAGCCGCCGCCGATCCAGCCGTGGATCTCCCCGTCGGCGGTCACCACCGCCTTGGCCCCGGCTTTGGCGGAGGTCGCCGCCACGGTGCGCACCACGGTGGCCAGCGCATAGGGCCGTGCGTCGCCGCGCAGCCGTGCCATGAGATCGAGCAGGTCGCCGCCCTTGAAATCGCCGCCCATCACACCCGCTCCAGATAGGGCGCCAGCGCTTCCAGGCTCTTCAGGTTATGCGCCGGCGCGAAGAGATCGACGTAGGGCATGGCGGCCTGCATGCCGCCGGCGGTCGGCTCATAGCCCTGCCAGCCGATCATCGGATTCAGCCAGACGATGCGCCGCGTGCGCCGCCGGAGCGCCGCCATCTCGCGGCCGAGCAGTTCCGGCGCGCCGGTGTCGTAGCCGTCGCTGACGATCATCACCACGCTGCGGCCGTGCACCGCGCGGGCCGCATAGTTCCGGTTGAAGGCGGCAAGGCTCTCGCCGATTTTGGTGCCGCCGGACCAGCCCTGGGCGATCAGCGACAGGCGCTCGACGGCTTTTGCGGCATTGCGTTCCTTCAGCGCCGGCGAGACGTGGATGAGCCGCGTGTGGAACACGAAGGCCTCGGCCTCGCGGAAGCGGTCCAGCACACCGTGGATGAAGCGCACGAAGAAGGCGCTGTACTGGCTCATCGAGCCGGAGGCGTCGAGCACGACGACGAGGCGCAGCGGCTTGTCGCGGCGCTTGCGCCAGGCGAGGTCGATGGGCAGCCCGCCGCGCGCGATGGAGCGGTGAATGGTGCGCCGGAGGTCCAGCCGCCGCCCCCGCCGGCGCAATCTTTCGCGGCGGCTGAGGCGATGGCGCATGCGCCGCGCCAGGCGGTCGGCCAGTTCGTGCACCCGCGCCAGTTCCTCCGGCGAAGCGACGTGGCGCAGGTCGGTTTCGGCCAGCGATTCGGACGCCGTCGCCCCTTCCCGCCGGCCCTGGCGGTCGGCCGGGTTGCCGGCCCCGGCGTCGTCGGCGCGGGAAACCTGGTCGGGCTGGCCGAGCGATCCGCCGGGCGCGCCGGCTTCGGACAGGCGCCGCGTGGCGCCGGACGGTGGCGGCGCGCCGCTGACTTGCGTGACCCGTTTCATACCCGCACCCAGCCAGAAGGCATCGAACAATTCGTCGAAACGGCGCCATTCCTCCGGCCGCGAGCAGCCGAGGCTGCGCAGGCCGTCGCGCAGGGCCGCCGGGCGGTCCAACGCCATCAGCGTCGCCAGACGCAGGCTGTCGCGGGTTTCCTCCAGGCCGACCAGGAACCCGTTGTCGCGCAGCAGCGCCAGGAAGGCCGCCACCCGCCCGCGCAGCTGCGCACCGGCCAGCGGCGAAACGGTTTCCGGCCCCGGCACCTGTTCCGGCACGGACGGCTGCGCGATCATCACGCCACCTTGCCGAGCAACCGCTGGGTGACTTCCGGCGCCAGCGCCAGCCGGTCTTCCTGGGTCTTCAGCAGGCACAGCAGCGTGTCCTGCACCACCTCGGGCTCCCGGGCGAGGTCGCGCACGTCCAGGCCGACCAGCGCCGCCGCCCAGTCCAGGCTCTCGGCGACGCCCGGCACCTTGCGCAGGTCCTCCTTGCGCTGCCGGGCGACGAAGGCGGCGATCTGCTGGGCCAAAGCCACGTCGATGCCCGGCAGGCGCGTCTGCAGGATGCGTGCCTCCTTGTCCTCGCCGGGGTAGTCGACGAAGTGGTAGAGGCAGCGCCGCCGCAGCGCATCGGACAGCTCGCGCGTGCCGTTGGAGGTCAGCACCACCAGCGGAACCGATACCGCCTTCACGGTGCCCAGTTCGGGGATCGAGATCTGGTAGTCGGACAGCACCTCCAGCAGGAAGGCCTCGAACTCCTCGTCGGCACGGTCGATCTCGTCGATCAGCAGCACCGCGGGCCTGTCCTCGCGGATCGCCGCCAGCAGCGGCCGCTCCAGCAGGAACTCCTCGGAGAAGATGTGCTTCTCGACCGCGTCGGCGCTTTCGCCGCGCCCCTCGCGCGCCTTGATGGCGAGCAATTGGCGCTGGTAGTTCCATTCATAGATCGCCGCGTTGGCGTCCAGGCCCTCGTAACACTGCAGGCGGAGCAGCCGGGTGTCGTGAATCTGCGCCAGGGCCTTGGCGACCTCGGTCTTGCCGACACCGGCGGCGCCTTCCAGCAACAGCGGACGCTGAAGGCTTTCCATCAGCCACAGCGCCATCGCCAACTGGGTGTCGGCGACGTAGCCCACCCCGGCAAGGCGGTCGGCGATGTCCTTACGCTGCATGTCTACAGCTCCTCACCATGCCGTATCTATGCTCGGCGCTCTTGCCTTTCCCCTACTGTCATTGCCGGGCTTGACCCGGCAATCCATTGTGCCGCCCCCACAGGTCCTTGCGAACGGAGGAATGGACCCGCGGATCAAGTCCGCGGGTGACAGCGAAGAGATGGCGCGCTCCGGCATTTCACCGCCTCCTCAGCCCGTCAGGCCGAGGCGCTCGCAGACCTTCCAGGTGCGCCAGTGGTCGTGCGGCATCTGGATGTGCGTGATGTCCAGGTGCGCGAAGGCATCGTTCACGGCGTTGGAGAAGGCCGGGACGCCGCCCACGTTGGGGCTCTCGCCGACGCCCTTGGCGCCGATCGGATGGTGCGGCGAGGGCGTCACCGTGAAGTCGGTTTCCCACACCGGCGTTTCCACCGCCGTCGGCACGAAGAAGTCCATCAGGCTGGCGCCCATCACGTTGCCGGCCGCGTCGTAGACGATCTCCTGGCCCATGGCGATGGCGAAGGCTTCCGTCAGGCCGCCGTGCACCTGGCCCTCGATGATCATCGGATTGATCCGGGTGCCGCAGTCGTCCAGCGCATAGAACTTGCGGATCTTGCTGACCCCGGTATCGGCGTCGATGTCGACCACGCAGATATAGGCGCCGAAGGGATAGGTCATGTTCGGCGGGTCGTAGTAGTCGACCGCCTCCAGGCCCGGCTCCATGCCTTGCGGCAGGTTGTTGTAGGCCGCCCAGGCGATCTCCTTCATGGTCTTCGCCTTCTCCGGCAGGCCCTTCACCTTGAAGCGGTCGACCTCGAACTCCAGGTCGTCCTCGCCGACTTCCAGCAGGTGGGCGGCGATCTTCTTGGCCTTGTCGCGGATCTTGCGGCCCACGCGCGCGGCGGCGGCGCCGGCCACCGGCGTCGAGCGCGAGCCGTAGGTGCCCAGGCCGTAGGGCGCCGTGTCGGTGTTGCCCTCCTCGATCATGATGTCGTTCGCCGGGATGCCGATCTCGGTGGCCAGAATCTGGGCATAGGTCGTCTCGTGCCCCTGCCCCTGGCTCTTGGTGCCCAGCCGGGCGATGGCCGCGCCGGTCGGATGGATGCGGATCTCGCAGGAATCGAACATGCCGACCCCCAGGATGTCGCAGTTGCGCGTCGGCCCCGCCCCGACGATCTCGGTGAAGAAGGCCACGCCGATGCCCATCAGTTCGCGGGTTTCGCCGCGGGCGAAGGCGGCGCGGCGCTCCTTCTGCTCGTCGCGCAGCGCGGCATAGTGGGTTTTCTCCAACGCCTTTTTCATGGCCGTCGGATAGTCGCCGCTGTCGTACTCCCAGCCCAGCGCCGACTGGTAGGGAAACTGCTGCGGCTGGATGAAGTTCTTCAGCCGCAGCTCCGCCGGGTCCATGCCAAGCTTCTTGGCCAGGATGTCCATCGCGCGTTCGATCATGTAGGCGGCCTCGGTCACCCGGAACGAGCAGCGGTAGGCGACGCCGCCCGGCGCCTTGTTTGTGTAGACGCCATCGACCGCCACGTGGGCCGTCGGGATATCGTAGGAGCCGGTGCAGATGTTGAAGAAACCCGCCGGCCACTTGGAGGGATCGGCGCAGGCGTCGAAGGCGCCGTGGTCGGCCAGCACGTGGGCCCGTAGGCCGGTGATCTTGCCGTCCCTGGTGGCGGCCAGTTCGGCCGTCATGTGGTAGTCGCGGGCATACGCCGTGGCGGAGAGATTCTCCATGCGGTCCTCGACCCACTTCACCGGCACGCCCAGCACGATGGAGGCGACGATGGCGCAGACATAGCCGGGATAGACGCCGACCTTGTTGCCGAAGCCGCCGCCGATATCCGGCGCGATGACGTGGATCTTGTGTTCCGGGATGGTCGACAGCAGCGACGCCACGGTGCGCACCACGTGCGGCGCCTGGAAGGTGCCGTAGACCGTCAGCTCGCCCTTGATCTTGTCCATCGAGGCGACGCAGGCGCAGGTCTCCAGCGGCGACGGATGCACCCGTTGATAGCTGATCAGCTCCTTCACGGTCACCTCGGCCTTGTCGAAGACGGCGTCGGTGCCGTCCTTGTCGCCGATCTCCCAGGTGAAGATGTGGTTGTGGTGCCGGCGCGCGCCGTGGGCGCCTTCGGTCTTGCCGGCCAGATCCTCGCGCAGCACCGGGGCGTCGGCGTCCATCGACTTGAAGGGATCGACCAGCACCGGCAGGTCCTCGTAATCGACCTCGACCAGTTCGGCCGCGTCGGCGGCGATGTAGCGGTCCTCGGCGATGACGAAGGCCACTTCCTGGTTTTGGAACAACACCTTTTCTTCGGCCAGCACCGCCTGCACATCGCCCGCCAGGGTGGGCATGTAGTGCAGGTTCAAGGGCTTCAGGTCGGCGGCGGTCAGCACCGCCTTGACGCCCGGCACGGCCAGGGCTGCGGAGATGTCGATCGACTTGATGCGCGCGTGGCCGTAGGGCGAGCGCACGAAATCGCCGAACAGCATGCCCGGCATTTTCACGTCGTCGACATAGTTGCCCTTGCCCTGGATGAAGCGGGCGTCTTCGGTGCGCCGGCGCGAACAGCCGATGCCCTCCAGGCCGGCTTTGCGGTCTTCGGCTTTGATGGCGGCGTCACTCATTCGGCGGCCTCCTTCTGGGCGGCAGTCATTTTGTCGGCGGCGTAGCGGATCGCCTTGACGATGTTCTGATACCCGGTGCAGCGGCAGATGTTGCCGGAGATGCCCATGCGGATCTCGCTGTCGCTCGGGTCCGGGTTCTCCTGCAGCAGGCGGTGCGCCCGCATGATCATGCCCGGTGTGCAGAAACCGCACTGCAGGCCGTGCATCTCGGCAAAGCCTTCCTGCAGGGCATGCAGGGTGCCGTCGGCGCCGGCCATGCCCTCCACCGTGGTGATCTGCGCCTCGTCGGCCTGCACGGCAAAGACCGTGCAGGACGTCACCGACCTGCCGTCCATGTCGACGGTGCAGGCGCCGCAGTGGCTGGTCTCGCAGCCGATGTGCGCGCCGGTCAGCATCTGCTGTTCGCGCAGGAAGTGGATCAGCAGGGTGCGCGGTTCTACCAGCGCCTCCACCGGCCGGCCATTGATCGTCAGGGCAATCTGGGTTTTCGCCATGGTGCTTGCTCTCCCTCTTCTAACGGGCTTCTAACGGGCTTCTAACGGGCGGCCGTCAGCCGGCGGCGCGGTCGAGCGCGCGGTGCACGGCCCGGCGCACCATCACGCCAGCCATCTTGGTTCGGTAGTCGGCGGGGCCGCGCCCGTCGGAGGCCGGGGCGGTGATGCCCTCGGCCAGGGCCACGGCCGTGTCGACCGCCGCCTTGTCGACAGCCGTCCCGATCAGTGCCTGGGCGGCCGCTTCGGCGTACAGCGGCGTCTCGCCGACGTTGGTCAGCGCGGTCGCGGCCGTCTTGCATCGGCCGCCCGCCATGGTCAGCACCACCGCGGCGGCGGCGGTGGCGTAGTCGCCGATCTTGCGCTTCAGCTTTTCGTAGGCGTAGCCGTGGCCGGCCGGCGGCACCGGCAGCGTCACGGCGGTCAGGATCTCGCCGTCCACCAGCTTGGTGAAGAAGGCGCCTTCGTAGAAATCGCGCGCCTTCACCTCGCGGGCGCCGCCCGGACCGGTCAGCCGGTAGCTGGCGTCCAGGCACTGCATCAGGGCCGGCATGTCGTTGGCCGGATCGCCGTTGGCGACGTTGCCGCCCAGGGTGCCGAGGTAGCGCACCTGGGGATCGGCGATCAGGGCCGCCGCCTCCTGCAGGATCGGGCAGTGCCCGGCTATGGTGTCGGAGGCCAGAAGCTCCGCCTGGGTGGTCATGGCACCGATGACCAGCGTCCCGCCCTCCGCCTTGATGCCCTTCAGGCCCGCGATGCGGCGCAGGTCTATTAAGTGTTCCACTGGCGCCAGGCGCAGCTTCATCATCGGGATCAGGCTGTGGCCACCGGCCAGGGGGCGCGCGTCGTCGCCCAGTTCGGCGAGCAATCCGATCGCCTCATCCACCGTCGTCGGTGCATGATAGGCAAAGTTTCCCGGAATCACGGCTGGTCTCCTCCCTTTCCCAGTCGGCAGCGTTTCCCGTCGGTATCCGGGGCGTCGCCGGTTTCGTTCATTGGAGAAGATCGGGCCACAGCCGCCGAAACGCGGTCAACGGCACCTGCACGAAAGCGAGGCCGTCCGCACGAATGGCGGTCCAGATTGCACGAACGGCGATTCGCGCGGGAGACGGGCGCCCGCGCGCCGGCCCGGCCGCCGCGCGATGCGCAATCGCGGCGCGCTGCCATGCACGCAGGCCGCAAGACAAAACAGCGGAGAACCCGCTGTTTACGCCACGCCACAGGCATCGGTGGCGGGCGAATCAGGTCCACACCTATTTACAATAGCTGCTGCACATGAAATCGCCGTTTGCTGACAGTTCCGCTTTGACATCGGGGGGAGGTTTCCGGATTATCGCCGCGGTGATTGTGTGAATTCGCTGGCGTCTCGGTCCTGTTTGGCCAGTAAATGCAAGCATTTGGACAGTGAAATGGTCTCTGCTTCATGCCAGAGCCGACGATAATGGAGGGGGCGACGATGCGGCGAACCACCTGGACCACTGCGCAGACCATGGACAACTGAAATCACCCTTCCTTTGACCCTAACCCGGACGCTGTCGGGCCTATGAGCGACCCTGCAACGAAAGCGCGCCGCAAGCTGGCGCTACTCGCCGCCCTCGCCGCGGCCTGGATCTTGTGGTCGGGCCACTTCGAGCCGCTGCTGCTCGGCCTCGGCGTGTTTTCCTGCCTGCTCACCTTCGGCATCGTCTGGCGCATGGGCTACTTCGAGAAGGACATCTTCGCCCTGACCTTCAGCCTGCGGCTGCTCGCCTACTGGGGCTGGCTCCTCAAGGAGATCGTCATGTCCAGCCTGACGGTCACCCGTGTCGTCCTCAATCCCCGCCTGCCGATCAACTGCCGTTACATCGAACTCAAGGCCAGCGCGCGCGGCGCCATCGGCCAGGTCATCTTCGCGAACTCCATCACCCTGACCCCGGGCACCCTGACCCTCGACCTGCACCAGGGCGAATTGAAGGTCCACGCCCTGACCCAGGACACCGCCGACGATCTGATGTCGGGCGAGATGGACCGCCGTGTCGCGAGCCTCGGCGAGGGTTGATGATGTACTACGCCGTGATCATTGCCATCCTCGCCACCATGGTCCTCGCGCTCGCGCGCGCGCTCCTCGGGCCCACCGTCTACGACCGCGTGCTGGCGGTGAACATGCTCGGCACCAAGACCGTGCTGCTGATCGCAGTGGTCGCCTTCTTCATGGAGCGCCCGGACTTCCTCGATCTGGCGCTCACCTACGCCCTGATCAACTTCATCGGCGTGCTGGCGGTGCTCGAGTTCTTCCGCGTGCGCGCCCAGCGCCGCCAGGCCGAGCAGAAAAAGGGGAGCTAGCGCGATGGCCATGATTGTCGATGTTCTAAGCTGGGTCCTGCTCACTGTCGGGGGCTTCTTCGTTCTGGTCGGCGGCATCGGCGCCCTGCGCATGCCCGATCTCTACACCCGCATGCACGCCGCCAGCGTCACCGATTCCCTTGGCGCGATGCTGATCCTCGTCGCTCTCATCCTGCAGGCCGGCTTCACGCTGGCCGCGGTGAAGCTGGCGGCCACCCTGATCTTCCTGCTGTTCACCTGCCCGACCGCCGCCAACGCGCTGGCCAGCGCCGCGCTGCTGGCGGGCATCAACCCCGGACTGGCGACACCCTCGCGACAAGAGCCGCGTTCATGACCCTTTTCATTGTCATCTTCCTGCTCACCATGCTGGTGATCATCGCCCTGGCGATCGTGCAGACGACGAACCTCTTCGCCGCCGCCATGCTGGCGGGCATCTTCAGCCTGACCAGCGCGATGATCTTCTTCCTGCTCGACGCCCCCGACGTCGCCCTGACGGAGGCCGCCGTCGGCGCCGGCATCTCCACCGTGCTGTTCCTCGGCGCGCTGGCGCTCACCGCCGAGCACGAGCGGGCCGCCACCGCCGGCCGCCTGGCCGCCCTCGCCGTGGTGGTGACGATCGCCGCGGGGCTGTTCTACACCAGCTTCGATATGCCCCGCCTCGGCGATCCGGCCGCCCCGGCGCACCTCCATGTGGCGCCTTGGTATATCGAAAAGACCCCGGAATACATCCACGTGCCCAACGTGGTCACCGCCGTGCTGGCCAGCTTCCGCGGTTACGACACCCTGGGCGAGACCTTCGTGGTCTTCACCGCCGGGATCGGCGTGCTCTTCCTGCTCGGCCAGGCCCCGGTCGGCCAGCCGAAGATATCGCCGGCCATGACCTTTGCCGGCAAGGCGGGGCTGCGGCACTACCAGATCCCGCGGGTGGTCGGCCGCCTGCTGATCCCCTTCATCCTGCTGTTTGCGCTCTATGTGCAGTTCCATGGCGACTACGGACCGGGCGGCGGATTCCAGGCCGGCGTCATTGTCGCCGCCAGCATCGTGCTCTACGCGCTGCTCGAAGGCGAGCAGCAGGCCCGGCGGATCCTGTCGTCCGGCATGCTGAAGGTGCTCGCCGCCGCCGGCCCCCTGGTGTACGGCTTCACCGGCGTGGCCTGCCTGCTGCTGGGCGGTAACTTCCTCGACTACTCGGTGCTTTCGTCCGACCCGGTCCACGGCCAGCACCTCGGTATCCTGGTGATCGAGGCCGGCGTCGGCATCACGGTCACCGGCGTGCTCATCAGCATCTTCCATTCCTTCGCCGCACGCGGGTCGAAGTGATGGAGCTGCTTGGACTGTACAACTACTGGGTCTTCGCGATCCTGCTGATGATCGGCTTCTACGCCGTCATCGCCAAACCGAACCTGATCAAGAAGCTGATCGGGCTGTCGATCTTTCAGTCCGCGGTGTTCCTGCTCTACATCACCATCGGGCCGATCGAAAACGGCACGGCGCCGATCTTTCACGAGAGCGTCGCCGGCCGGGCGATCTCCAACCCGCTGCCGTCGGTGCTGATCCTGACGGCGATCGTGGTCGGCATCTCGACCCTGGCCCTCGGCCTCGCCATCATCGTGCGCATCAAAGAGGCCTATGGCTCGGTCGAGGAAAATGAGATCCGGGAGCTCGACCGGCAGTGAACGTAGAAACCTATCACCTCGCGGTTCTGCAGGTTGTGGTGCCGCTGCTCTCGGCACCGTTGGTCACCCTGCTGCGCCCGCGCGGCCTGGCCTGGGCCGCGGCGACCACCGCCAGCGCCATGGCCTTCGCCATTGCCGTCTCGCTGACCGCAGGCGTGCTGTCCGGCCTCGAGTTCCGCTACGCCGTGGGCGGCTGGGCCGCGCCCTACGGCATCGAAATCAGGGTCGATGCCCTCACCTGCATCCTCCTGCTGGTGGTCACCGGCGCGTCGCTGCTGGCCCTGTTCGCCGGACGGCGCAGCCTCGATGCCGATATCGACGAAGCCCGCCAGCCGCTGTTCTATGCCGCCTGGCTGATGGCGCTGGCCGGCTTGGCCGGCATCGTGGTCACGGCCGACGCCTTCAACGTCTTCGTGTTCATGGAAATCTCCTCGCTGGCCAGCTACATCCTGATTGGCGCCGGGCCCAATCGGCGCGCGCTGCCGGCGACGTTCAAGTACCTGGTGATGGGCACCGTCGGGGCGACCTTCTACCTGATCGGCGTCGGCCTGATCTATATGATGACCGGCACGCTGAACCTCGCCGACATGGCGCAGCGCATCCCCGAAGTCGCCGATCAGCGGCCGGTCCTGGCCGCGGCCGCCTTCATTTTCGTCGGCCTGGCCCTGAAGGCCGCCGTCTTCCCGCTGCACGCCTGGCTGCCCAACGCTTATGCCTATGCGCCGCACGCCGTCACCGTGTTTCTCGCCGCCTGCGCGACCAAGGTTCAGGTCTACGTGCTGCTGCGCTTCGACTTTCTGGTCTTCCAGGGCAACCTGCCCGGCCACGCGCTGCAGTTCTCCCACTTCCTCATGCCGCTCGCCCTGCTCGCCATCCTGCTGGCCTCCAGCGTCGCCATGCGCGAGCGCAACCTGAAGCGCCTGCTCGCCTATTCCTCGGTCGCTCAGATCGGCTACATCATGCTGGGCGTCAGCCTGCTCAGCGCCGCCGGGCTCTCCGCCGGCATCATCCATATCTTCAATCACGCGCTCGCCAAGGGTGCGCTGTTCCTGGCCGTCGCCGGCCTGGGCATGCACTTCCAGAGTCTCACGCTCACCGACCTGGCAGGCGCCGCCAAGCGGATGCCCTGGACCATGGGAGCCTTCGTCATTGCCGGCCTCAGCCTCATGGGCATCCCCGGCACCGCCGGCTTCATCAGCAAATGGCAGCTGATCTCCGCCGCCCTGGCCGAGGGCAACCTCGGCATCGCCATTGTGGCCGTGGTGCTGATCGGCTCGCTGATGGCGGTGGTCTACGTCTGGCGCGTGGTCGAGGCCGCCTACTTCCATAGCCCGCGCGCGGGTGGGCCGGAGGGCCTGCAGGAGGCGCCGCCGATGCTGCTGGCCGCCACCTGGGCCGCCGCGCTCGCCAACGTCTACTTCGGCCTGGCACCCGGCCTGCCGATCGAACTCTCACAGGCAGCGGCGGCTTCCCTGCTGCAGCACCTGCCATGAGGCCTGCCCCCCATGAGCTGTCGCATGAGCCCCGTCGCATGAGTCCCGTCGCATGAGCCCCGAAGCCTCCATCATTGCCGCGCTCCTGCTGCCCGCGGCCGGAACCCTCGGCATCCTGCTGGCCGGGCGCTTCAGTGCGAATCTGCGCGAGGCCGTGACCCTGTCGACCGCCGCCCTGCTGGCCGTCAACGTGGTGAACCTGCTGCCCGACGTGCTGGCCGGTGGGCGCCCCGCCGTACACCTCGCCACGGTGGTGCCCGGCATCGACATCGCTTTCCAGGCCGAGCCGCTGGGCATGCTCTTTGCGACCATCGCCTCGGGGCTGTGGATCGTGAACTCGCTCTATTCCATCGGCTACATGCGCGGCAACAACGAGAAGCACCAGACCCGCTTCTATGCCTTCTTCGCCATCGCCATCCTCGCCGCCATGGGGGTCGCCTTCTCGGCCTACCTCTTTACCCTCTACCTCTTCTACGAAGTGCTGACCCTGTCGACCTATCCCCTGGTGACCCACAAGGGCGACGAGAACTCGATGCGCTCGGCCCGGGTCTACCTGGGCATCCTGCTGGCGACCTCCATCGGCCTGTTCCTGCCGGCGATCATCTGGACCTACATCGTCGCCGGCACCGGGACCTTCACCGACGGCGGCATCCTGGCCGGGAAGATCTCGGGACCGGCGGTCGGCCTGCTGCTCGCCCTCTTCGCCTTCGGCATCGGCAAGGCGGCACTCATGCCGGTGCACCGCTGGCTGCCCGCGGCGATGGTCGCGCCGACCCCGGTCAGCGCCCTGCTGCACGCCGTCGCGGTGGTGAAGGCCGGCGTCTTCACCATCCTGAAGGTCGTCTTCTACATCTTCGGCGTCGACTTCCTGGCCGCGACGCCCAGCGCCGACTGGCTGCTCTACGCCGCCGCCTTCACCATCATCGCCGCCAGCCTGGTGGCGCTGCGCCAGAACAACCTGAAGCGCCTGCTGGCCTACTCGACCTGCTCGCAGCTTTCCTACGTGGTGCTGGCCGCCGCGCTCTTTAAGCCGATGGCCGAGGTCGGCGCGGTGCTCCATATCGCCGCCCACGCCTTTGCCAAGATCACGCTGTTCTTCGCCGCCGGCGCAATCTACACGGCCTCGAAGAAGACCGAGGTCAGCCAGTTGCGCGGCATCGGCCGGCGCATGCCCTGGACCATGGCCGCCTTCACCATCGGTGCGCTCAGCATGATCGGCGTGCCGCCCACCGGCGGCTTCGTTTCCAAGTGGTACATGCTGGCCGGCGCCTACCAGGCCGAAAGCTACGTCGCCATGGCGACCATCGTCATCAGCACGGCGCTGAACGCCGCCTACTTCCTGCCCATCGTCGTGTTCGCGTGGTTTGCCAAGGAAGACCCCTCGACCGCCGTTCCCGGCAAGCAGGATCACGGCGAGGCGCCTTTCGCGGCGGTCCTGGCCCTGACGATCACCGCGGGGCTCACCGTCGCCTTCTTCCTGTTCCACCAGCCGGCGCTCAGGCTCGCCGTCGAGATTCCCATGGGCATGCCATGACCGATAACCGCCCCGAGCATTCTCCCGAGATGCCCCCCCAGGCCTCCGGGGACAACCACTGGCTGGTGCGGCCTTCCTCGATCCGGCTGCTGTGGAAGATCTTCATCGCGATCCTGGCGGCCACCATCGGCGTGCAGTTCCTCTCCGGCACCGACGGCCACTTCGTCGTCGACGGCTGGGTCGGTTTCGGCGCCGTGTTCGGTTTTCTCTCCTGCCTCATCATGGTGCTGGTCGCCAAGGGCCTCGGCTATGTCCAGAAGCGGCCGGAGGACTACTACGCCAGGGGCCACCAAGGCGAGAGGGAGGGCGCGCAGGATGATTGAAGGATTGCCGCCCGCCCTGATTCTCTTCGCCGGTGCGCTGCTGAGCGCCCTGCTCCGCGGCCCGCTGCGCACCGCGGTCATTTTCGCGGCGCCCTTGCTGACCCTCTGGGCGAGCTGGCAGGTCCCCGACGGTGCCGTCGCGACGCTGCCCTTCCTCAGCTACGAGCTGACGCCGGTCGCCGGCAGCGCCGTGCGCCGGCTGTTCGCCACGATCTTCGCCCTGATGGCCGTCACCGGCGGCCTCTTCGCCTTCCGCCACAGCGGCCGCTACGAGCTGGCCGCGGCCTACGCCTATGGCGCCGGCGCCATAGGCTGCAGCTTCGCCGGTGATCTGGTCACGCTCTTCGTGTACTGGGAAATCATGGCGCTGTTTTCCACCCTGGTGGTCTGCTGCGGCGGCACGGCGGCGGCGCGGCGCGCCGGCTTCCGCTATGCGGTGATGCACCTGCTGGGCGGCGTGTTCTTGATGGTCGGCATCGTCGGCGTGGTGCAGCAGACCGGCAGCCTGGCGGTACAGCCGCTGCGCGCGACCGATTTCGCCACCTGGATGCTGCTGATCGGCCTGCTGGTCAACGCCGCCGCGCCGCCGGTCTCGGCCTGGCTGGCCGACGCCTACCCGGAGGCCAGCCCGACCGGCACGGTGTTCCTCTCGGCCTTCACCACCAAGACCGCGGTGCTGGCGCTGATCCTGCTGTTCCCCGGCGAGCCGGTGCTGATCGGCGTCGGCCTGTGGATGGTGATGTACGGCATCCTCTACGCCCTGCTGGAAAACGACGTGCGGCGCATCCTGGCCTATTCCATCGTCAACCAGGTCGGCTTCATGGTCTGCGCCGTCGGCATCGGCACGGAGATGGCGCTGAACGGCGCCGCCGCCCACGCCTTCGCGCACATCATCTACAAGGCGCTGCTGCTGATGAGCGCCGGCACCGTGATCGTCCGTACCGGCAAGCACCTCTGCACCGACCTCGGCGGCCTGTTCCGCACCATGCCGCTGACGGCCGTCTGCGGCATCATCGGCGCCCTGGCGATCTCCGGCTTCCCGCTGACCTCTGGCTTCGTCACCAAGACGATGATCTCCGAGGCCGCGGCGAACCAGCACCTGACCTATGTCTACATGGCCCTGGCCGCCGCCTCGGCGGGCGTCTTCCTCCACGCCGGCATCAAGTTCCCGTGGTTCGTCTTCTTCCAGAAGGATTCCGGCCTGCGCCCCAAGGACGCGCCGTGGAACATGAGCGTCGCCATGGTCTTCTTCGCCGCGCTCTGCATCCTGATCGGCGTGTTCCCACAGGTGCTCTACCAGTTCCTGCCCTACCCGGTGGACTACGTGCCCTACAAGGCGGCCAAGGTGGTCTACTACCTGCAGCTTCTCTTGTTCTCCGGCCTCGCCTTCTTCCTGCTGCTGCCGCTGATGAAGCGGACGCTTACCATCAGCCTGGATACCGACTGGATCTGGCGGGTGGTCCTGGCAGGGGCCGGCGCGGCGGGCTACGCGGCTCTCGGCGCCCTCAGGGACTGGCTGCAGGCCCGACTGCGGGGGCTGCGCGCCCTGCTGCAGACGCCGGTGGACTGGCTGCTGGCCTCCGGCACCACCCGGCAAGCTGCCGGCCGGGAGCCCCGGCGGGCCGGCCTGCTGGTGCGCGACTGGGCGATCGGCGCCACCGCGTTGTGGATCGCCATCCTGCTGATCGGCTACGTGGTGACCCACTTCCTCTGATCCGCGCCTCCACCGGCCTCCGCTAAATCCCCAGCGCCGCACGCAGCTTGGGCAGCCGGCTGCGGCTGACCGGCACCGTATGACGCTCGGCGCAGTCCAGTTCCAGCAGGCCCTGGTCGCGCACCCGCTTCAGGGCGGAGGCATGGGCCACGTTCACGATGTGGCTGCGGTGGACCCGCAGGAAGCTGGCGGAATCGAGCCGCGCCTCGATCTCCGAGATCGACAGGTTGCAGAAATGGGTCTGCTCGCCGTCGAACACGTAGGTGTAGTGGGCGTCGGCATGCACCGCATAGATCTCCTCCGGCGCCAGCAGGCGGGTGGCACCGTTGCGGTTCACCGGAATGCGCAGGACACACACCGCAGGCGCCGCCCCGGGGTCTCCGACATCGCCTGAAGTACCGTCTGTAACCTCTTGGGGTTCATTTGTTTTCGGCTCTTCGGCCAGGGCCTTTTCATCGAGCCGGTCGGGCAGCAGCACCAGCAGGAACAGGCCGCAGATCACAAAGGCCGTCACCGCCACCACGATGGCCAGCAGATCCACGCTCAGCACCGGGGCGGAGATCGCCACCAGGTCCTCGGCGGGCAGGAAGGTGGCCGCCGCCATGCCGGTGTAGTGCATGCCGGAGATCGCCAGGCCCAGGCAGACGGCGCCGGCCATGAGGTGCGGCCGGTGGGTCGGCGAAAACGCCAGCCACAGGGCAAAGCCGGCCGCCGCCACGGCAACCGCGAAGCTGGCCGCCACCAGCGCCGGCGAGTAGCTGACGATGCAGTTGGCCCGCATCGCCGACATGCCGACGTAGTGCATGATGGCGATGCCGGCGCCCATCAGCAGCCCGGCCGCCGCCAGGCGCTTCGGCGTCAGGCGGCCGAAGCTGGCGACGAAGACGCCCAGGCCGACCACCAGAACGCACACCAGCGCCGACACCAGCGTCCACAGCAGGTCATAAGTGACGGCGATCGGCAGTTTCACCGCCAGCATGCCGATGAAGTGCATGGCCCAGATGCCGGTGCCCAGCGCCAGGGCCGAAGCCGCCAGCAACGCCTTGCGCCGGCCGCCGAATCCTCCGGCGCTCTGCCGCCCCAGGCCCCCCGGGCCAAGGCTCGACAGCCGCCGCGCCAGCATCAGGCTGACGTAGCCGCCCTGAACGGCAATGACTACCGAAAGGGCAATGATTGCGGGATCATAGGTGACCGGCACCAATTCCTCGCGATTCCTCCCCTGATCTGCCCCATCCTGGGCAGCGGCGGCGAAAGATTGCGGCGCCGGCCGGGGGCGAAAACACCCCCGGCAATGCCGGTTCTTTCTGTCCTTGCCGGTATTCTAGTCAAAATCGTGCCGGAGGGCCATGCCCCGCCGGCCGCAGGTCCCCAGCGGAAGAAGCGCCTCGGAAATTGGCCCCGCCGGCCTACCTCACCGTCACCTCGACGCGGCGGTTGCGCGGCTCGGCCACGTTGTCCGGCGTCGGGACGACCGGATTGCTCTCGCCGTGGGAGTCGACCGTGATGAGGGCGGGATCGAGCCCGTCCTGCACCAGCTGGACGCGGATCGCCTCGGCCCGGTCGAGCGCCAGGCGCGCGTTGGACCTGTCGGTACCGACCCGGTCCGTATGGCCGATGATGGCCACCTCCGGCGCCGGGTATTCCTTGAGGCTGGCGATGATGTCCGGCAGTTGGCGGCGGGATTCCTCGGTCAGGATGTCGGTGCCGGTGATGAAGTACAGCAGGAAGCTGCGCGGCTTCAACGGGCTGGCCTGGAGCGTCGCGCCCCAGGGCTGCTGGATCTCTTCATCGCTCAGTGCCTGCGGTTCGCTGGGCGCCGCGGTCGCGCTGTCGACCCGGGTGGCGGTGCCCGCCTCGGCAACGGTCGGGCTGCCCGCCTCGTTCTCCACGACGATGGCGCCGACGCTGCCGTCCTCCTCCTCCAGCAGGACGAAACGGTTGTTGCCGGCACAGGCCGCGACCGACAGCAGCAGGGCAAGGGTCAGAAAAACACGCAGCATCGGGCTACTCTCCTTCCACTTCGGCCAGGAAGCGTGTCCCGCGCACCGCGACCGTCGCCACCGGCGTGCGGACCTTTACGGAATCGGGCGACAGCTTGGCGATGACGCCGGAGACGTAGAGCAGCGTCCCCCGGAAGAAATCGATGACGAAGGCCAGCCGCCCCTCGGCCGGGGCGAATTCGAACTCGGTGAACTGGACCCGTGAATTCGGCCCGAGGGAAATGCGCGAGCCGTCGGTGAAGGTGAGGCCCACGGTGCCGGCCTCGGTCTCCACCACGTCCTGGATGAAGATCGGCGTGCCCACATCCAGGGCGCTGCGCTCGTCGGCCCTGAGGGCATAAGCCTGGCCGTCGACCACTTTCACCAGGGCCACCTGGTTCTGCTGCGCCACGGCCGCTCCCCCACCCAGGGTCACAGCCGCCGTGAGCGCACCGACCAGGGCGCAGATCAGGAAGGCGGCCCGGGCGAGGCCCGACGCGCCGGCCTTCGGCGTATTCCTCTGCTGCGTTGTCATGATCCTAAGCTCTCTCCCTCTGTCGCTCGCCCGGGCCACGAACCCGCTCGGCCGGAAACACCAACGTCGCCGTGGTGCCGTGGTTGCTGATACTGGCGACCTCCAGTTTGCCGCCGTGCATCTCCACCATCGCTTTGGTCAACGGCAATCCTAGACCGATTCCCTCGAAGTTCGATGTCAAAGCGTGGTCAATGCGCCGGAACGGCTCGAAAGCCTCGAGAATTTCCTGATCCGACATTCCAATCCCGGTATCCGAAACCGACAGGCGAAAACTGCCGTTGTCGGCCAGCACGCCGGTGATGCGGATTCGGCCGCTGTCGGGTGTGTACTTGATGGCGTTGGACAGCAGGGTCATCACCATCTGGGTGAACATGCGCGCGTCGCCCCACAGGTTGGGCAGGGTCGAATCGCTGTCCAGCACGACGGTGGTGCTGCGCTCCCGGTAGGCGGTAGTAACCGTGCGGATGCTGTCCCGCAGCAGCGGGGCGACCGAGAACTCGCTCTCGCTCAACTGGCTTTCGCCAGCCTCGACCTTGGCCATTTCCAGGATATCGTTGACCAGGGACAGCAGGTGATTGCCCATGTGGTGGATATCCTCGATATAGTCGCGGTACTTCGGCGGCGATACCGGACCGAGGATTTCGCGCTTCATCATCTCGGAGAATCCGAGGATGGCGTTTAGCGGCGTACGCAGCTCGTGGCTCAAGTTGGCCAGGAAGCTGGTCTTGGAGCGATTGGCCGCCTCGGCCAGCACCAGCGCCATCGCGCGGTCCCGCTCGCTGCTCTTGCGCTCACGCTGCGCCTCGACGATGCCCAGGCCGATGACCACCAGATAGGTGACGATGAACACCAGGGCCGGGTAGGTCGGGTCGAGCAGCAGGTCGTGCCGGTCGAAGGCATAGAGGGCGCCCCCGAACAGTACAGCCAGCGCCATCAGCAGAACCACCTGGCTGGCCTGCCCCGGCAGTTGCCGGCCCAAGGCGAGGAAACCGAGAAACAGCGCCCCGGTGGCCAGCAATTCCCAGAACACCGCGAAGGCGGGCCGCAGCAGATGATGCTGCGTCAGCAGGTTTTCGACAAACAGGGCCTGAATGTCCACGGCCGAGAGCGCCTGCCCGCCCGGCGTCACGAAGGTGCGCGACAGGCCACTGCCCGTGGCCCCCAGCAGCACGATACGCCCCTGCAGCAACGCATCCGGCACGCTGCCGTTCAGCACCTCGACCGCCGGAATCCGCACCATACGGTCCAGCGGCACCTCGCGCAGCCAGACATCGCCGGAAAACGCCGTGTCGATCTTCAGGTCGCCCAGGCTGACGCTGGCGATCCCGGGTCCGTCGATCTCCACCTCGATGGCCGGCACCTGCCTGGCGACGCGTACCACCTCCACGGCAAAAGACGGCAGCACCGCGTCGCCGACCAGCATGACGATCGGCATGCGCCGCACCACGCCGTCGCCGCCGTACTCCAGGCTCACCACGCCGACGCCGCTGCTCGCCTCCTCCAGCACCGGCAGATTGCGCAGCAGCGCCGGATAGCGGCGGATTTCGGCGGCGCCCTGGTGGCCGAGCCGCAGCAGGATCGGCGCCCTCAGGACGGACAGGTCCGTTGCCGCCGGCGCACCGCTGGTCACGGCGGCGCCGAGCACCGCCGGCACCTGGCGCAGGCTGAAGGCGAACAGTGTATCGTTGGACGGCAACTGCGCGAGGCTCTCGCGCAGTGGCGCGTCGATCGGAAAGCGGTTCAGCACGCTCTCCGGCGACAGGCGGTCAGGCTCGGGAAAGATGATGCTGATGCCGACGGCGCGCGGGCGATGCTTGGCGATCTCGCCCACCAGATCCGCCAGCAGATCGCGCGGCCAGGGCCATTGGCCAAGGCTGGCCAGGCTGGCCTCGTCGATGTCGACAATGGTGATCGGCAGATCCGCCGCCGCGGCAGGCCTCTCGGCCGGCGGCAGCAGCCCCTGGGCGAAATCGAAGAAGGCGTTGCGGAAAGTGGGCAACGGCTCGGGATCGGCAAACCGTACGGCGATCACCGCACAGAGAACGAGCCAAACGAGCCCTTTCCAGAGCCATCCGGCCGCAACTGCCGACAGCCTCAACGGCTTCATGGACAGGCATCTCCGTTCGCTACCCAAGGCTAGCGACGGCGACCGGGAAAGCGGTCTGCTTCTCGAACCGAGACGATCTTCCCACCGCCGCTCAGAAATCCGA
Organism: Kiloniellaceae bacterium; assembly: GCA_050043265.1. Taxonomy (GTDB): domain Bacteria; phylum Pseudomonadota; class Alphaproteobacteria; order Kiloniellales; family Kiloniellaceae; genus Pelagibius. The sequence goes on along the minus strand of JBHJIR010000104.1, from coordinate 1,142 downwards.
TCCCTGCCGCGTCTCTTACGGCCCCCCACCGGGATCGGACAGCCCTAAGCGGTGCCGCCCTGCACGACCCAGGATAGCATGGTATTGCCCCGAAAGCTCAACAACTTGATTAGACGAATTACGCGCAATTTTTAGGTAATTCAATGCGATGCAAGCGGGCCCTCAGTCTGCGGTCAGGGCACGGATTTCAGCCAGCAGGACCGCGGGGACATGAATTCCGTCGCGTGCCGCCGCCGCCCGGCTGGCCAGCCGGCGGGTACCCGGCAGGCGCACACCCTCCTGCTCTTCCATGGCCGCGATCAGCACTTCCAGGCGGGCGGCGAAGCTGCCGCCGGACAGCGGCTGCGGGTCGCTCGCCAGCAGGAACTGGCCGACGCCCGGCGGCGGTCCCTCGGCGGTGAAGAAGGAACTGGCCTCGAAAGCGTGGTTGGCACCGATCAGGCTGGCCGAGAGAATCTCCACCATCATCGCCAGGGCGGCGCCCTTGGCATCGCCCATCGGGATCATGGTGCCCGCCAGCGCGGCTTCCGGGTCGGTGGTCGGATTGCCGTCGGGATCGAGCGCCCCGCCTTCCGGAATCGTCTCGCCGGTCTTGGCCGCGGCCATCACCTTGCCGCGCGCGACCTTGGACAGCGACAGGTCGATCACCAGCGGCGGGTGTTCCTTGCGCGGTGCGGCGAAGGCGATGGGATTGGTGCCGAAAGTGCCCTTGCTGCCGCCCCAGGGCGCCATGGCCTGCGGCGAGTTGCCGACCATCAGGCCGACCAGCCCCTTTTCCGCCAGCCGCTCCACGTGATAGCCGGCCTGGCCGAAGTGATGCGAGTGATGGATGCCGGCGACGGCGATACAACTGCTGCGCACCATCCCGGCCAATTCATCGCGGGCACAATCCAGCGCCGGAAAGGCAAAGCCGGCACCGGCATTGACGCGGATGGCACTGTCCGACAGGCGGTCGACCTGCGGCATCGCCTTGCCGTCCACCTTGCCGCTCCTCGCCTGGCGGGCATAGGCCGCCACGCGCGACAGGCCATGACCGCGCTGGCCATCGGCTTCGGCGGCGAGCAGGGCGGCGGCGACGCTGCGCGCGTTGCCTTCCCCGGTGCCGCACGCGGTCAGCGTCCGCACCACCAGGGCTTCCGCCT
>JBHJIR010000103.1:0-4518 GCA_050043265.1 Kiloniellaceae bacterium | reverse complement strand
GCCGGCGCCGGCCAGGAGATCGCCACCCGGCCGTTCCAGCTGGTCACCGGCCGGGTCTGGAAGGGCACCGCCTTCGGCGGCGCGCGCGGGCGCACCGACGTGCCGCAGATCGTCGACTGGTACATGGACGGCAAGATCAACATCGACGATCTGATTACCCACACCCTGCCCCTGGAAGACATCAACAAGGGCTTCGACCTCATGCACGAGGGCAAGTCCATCCGATCCGTGGTGGTGTACTGAAGCGGCGCCCGTGCCGGACGGAGGGCCCTGCATAAAGGGCCCTCATAGGCACGGCGGCCAAAAAGGGTATCATGGCCCGAGTCGGGGCGCGCCCGGGGGGTATGGGCGTGTCCCCGAATTCTTGCGCGCTCAGCAAACTAGGGGCGGTTATGGATCTGACAGTCAACAGCCAGCAGCGCTGCTTCGAGGGGACGCAGGGCTTCTACAGCCACGAGTCCGAAGTCTGCGGCGGAACCATGAACTTCGCCGTGTTCCAGCCGCCGCAGGCCAAGGGCGGCAAGAAGGTGCCGCTGGTGAACTATCTCTCGGGGCTGACCTGCACCGAGGCGAACTTCACCGAGAAAGCCGGGGCACAACGGATCGCCGCCGAACTGGGCGTCATGCTGGTGGCCCCCGACACCTCGCCGCGCGGCGCCGGCTATCCCGGCGAGGATGACGCCTACGACTTCGGCAGCGGCGCGGGATTCTATCTCGACGCCACGCAGGAGCCGTGGAGCAAGCGTTATCGTATGTACAGCTATATCACCCAGGAACTGCCGGCGCTGATTGCCGAGCATTTTCCCGCCGACATGAGCCACCAGGGCAGCATGGGCCATTCGATGGGCGGCCACGGCGCCCTCACCATCCACCTGAAAAATCCAGGCGTCTACAAATCGGTCTCGGCCTTCGCGCCGATCGTCGCACCCAGCCAATGCCCCTGGGGCCAGAAGGCTTTCCTCGGCTACCTGGGCAAGGACGAGACGCAGTGGCAGGACTACGATGCCTGCGCCCTCATCAGAAAGCAGCCGTCCGATGCGCTGCTGTTCATCGACCAGGGCGCCGAGGATCCCTTCCTCAGCGAGCAACTGCTGCCGGACCTGCTCGTCGAGGCCTGTGAAGAAGCCGGCCAGCGTTTCGAGCTGCGGATGCAGGCCGACTACGATCACAGCTACTACTTTATCCAGAGCTTCATCGAGGACCACCTGCGCCACCACGCCAAGATCCTCTGCCCCTGATGGGAGGGCCATGGACAGCCCCGACAAAACCCCCGACCGCAATCCCCCCGGCCACAACACGCCCGGCCACAACGCTTTGGACCGCCCCAACCGGGCCGAACGAACGGCCCAACAGGCGGCCTTGCGGAGTCTCGCCGCACGCAGCGACCGCAAAGGCCTCGTGCAACTGGCCGGTCACCTGGGCCTGCTCGCCGCCACCGGCACCCTGGTGCTCTGGAGCCGGGGAAGCTGGGGGATGCTTCCCGCTCTCTTCATCCAGGGCATCGTCCTGGTCTTCCTCTTCGCCCCACTGCACGAGACGGTCCACCGGACGGCCTTCCGCACGCGCCGGCTGAACGATGCCGTCGCCCGCGCCGCCGGCTTCCTGCTGGTGCTGCCGGCCGACTACTTCCGCGCCTTCCACCTGCAGCACCACCGCTTCACGCAAGACCCGGCGCGCGACCCGGAACTGGCGAGGCCGCCGCTCGTCAGCCGCGCCGCCTATCTGCGCCATGTCTCCGGCCTGCCCTACTGGCGCGAACGCTTCGCCACCACCTGGCGTCATGCCCGGGGCCAGGTAACGCAGGACTTCCTGCCGGCCCGGCTGCGCCCGCAGATCGTGTGGGAGGCCCGCGCGCACCTCGCCGGCTATGCCCTGCTCGCCGCCGCCAGCCTGGCCAGCGCAAGCAGTCTTCTATTGTGGTTGTGGGTGATCCCGGCGCTGCTCGGACAGCCCTTCCTGCGGCTCTACCTGTTGGCCGAGCACAGCGGTTGCCCGCAGGTCCCGGACATGCTGGCCAACAGCCGCACCACGATCAGCAATCCGGTGTTGCGCCGGCTGTGCTGGAACATGAACCGCCATTCCGCGCATCACGCCTATCCCGCCGTGCCGTTCCACGCCCTGCCGGCGGCCGACCGCCTGCTGGAAGCACGGATCGCCGTACGCAGCCGCAGCTATGTCGGCGTGCAGCGGGAAATCTGGAAAGGCCTGTCCGCCTAGCGCGCGACGGCACCTTCTCTCGGGCGTTCTTCTCTCGGACGTTCGGCGGCCGTTTGGCTCAGGGCCTGACCTTGGGCCTGGGCTTTGCTGACGGCCTTGGCGGCATCGCGCGGGTCCACTTTGCGCGCGGAATCCTCCGACAGTTCGTCGACGTCGCCACTGAGGCGGCCCCCTTGTTCGATCCGCAATTCACCGTAGCGCAGGACACCGCTGACGCTGCCACCCGCGGCCACAGTCAGCAGGCCGCGGACGGTCAGTTCCCCGGTGACACTGCCGCCGATGGTGGCGGTTTCCACCACCGCCTTGCCGTCGTAGAAGCCGCCCTCGTGCACCGCCAGTTCGGTCGCCTCCAGCGACGCCTCGACCCGGCCCTCGACGACCAGGGTGGTGCAGGACTGGATCTCGCCCTTCACATGGATTCCCTCGCCGACGATCAGGGTCCCTTGCGAGGAGGGTTCTTCCGCCGCAGCGGCCTCCGACCTCGTCAGGCCGAGGACACCCGCTCCGGGGCGCACGCCCATGGCAGCACCCGCTGTGGCATCGGTTGCCGCGCCCGCCCGGCGCGATGGATTGTTCATGTTCATGGCCGTCTTGTTCTCCCTCTTGTCGGACAGTCGAACCGCCTTATTTTCAGCCGGGCGTTTCCGGCCGGCCCCGCTGCGCCGTGCAGCCGAAGCTAGCGGACGAAGGGACCACGGTTGTGAGGCAAAATTGAGGCGTTTCGGCGGAATTCTGCAGGGGAGTCCGGGGAAATTCAGCGGGCCCGCGGCGGCCAGCGAGCGTCGGGAGAACGCCGTCTAGAAACCGAGCGGCGGATCGTCAGCCGGCCTGCCGTAGGTCCACGGCTCGGCCGTGAACTCGTTGATACGATCGCCGAGCAGGAAGATCGCGCCGCCCATCAGCACGTCGATGGTTTCGCCGTCGCTCGACAGCGGCAGCAACAGCCGGTGGGTCTTCCAGTGCTCGCGCCCGGCGACCAGCACAGTACCTTCGCGATAGCGCGGGCCGCCGCCACGGGCCACCTCGACATGCTGGGCCACGGGGATCGGTGTACCGGCCGCCTTCTGGATCTCGGTGATCGATTTTCCGCGCAACGGCATGCTGAAAGCGTCCTCCACCAGGGTCCCGGCGAGGCGGAAGACGAAGTCCTCGGCATCGCCAACGACATCCAGCAGAAAAACATTGGGCAGCAGGTCGGGAATATCCAGCGGATCGATGTCCCGGCGCGAGGGATTTGCTCCCTCCCGGCAACGCGACCGCCAGTAGTCGTACAAGCGCCGCAATTTGTTGTCCGGCAAGTCGGCCAGCGTGAAGGCCTGATCCACCGCCCGTCCCCTGATATACCCCCAATTCGTTTGGAGCATACCATATATAGTGCTTGCTGCGAGGCGTTTTTCAACCGAGCCACCCGCCGGCGCGGTTCAGGCCGGCACCAGAGCGTCCGTCAGCCGGGCCAGGCCGGCGAGCGGTCAGGCCGAGGTGCCGGCGATCTGCCGGGGCTGGAAGGAAACCGCTTTCGCCAGGATGCGCCGGCGCGGGAACACGATGTCGACCTGGGTGCCCTGCCCCATGATGCTGCTGAGCGTCAGTTCGCCCTCGTGCAGGTCGACAAGGTGGCGGGTCAGGGGCAGGCCGAGACCGGTGCCCTCGTACTTGCGGCTGAGCGAAGAGTCGACCTGGCCGAAGGGCGCCATGGCCTTGGCGATGTCGACCTCGGCGATGCCGATGCCGGTATCCTCGACATGCAGCACCAGGGCGCCTTCCTGGTTGGTGTTGCCGTAGACCAGCACCCGCCCGCCGGGATCGGTGAACTTCACCGAGTTGGACAGCAGGTTGAGCAGGATCTGCTTCACCGCGCGAGGGTCGGCCTTCAGGTGCGGCAGTTGCGCGGGGAAGCGATGCTGCAGCACGACGCCGGCTTCCTCCGCACGGTCGCGCATGATGCGGAAGCAGGACTTGGTCACCGCCTCCAGGTCTATTGCCTCTTCATGCAGTTCGAACTTGCCCGCCTCGATCTTCGACAGGTCGAGGATATCGTTGATCAGGCTCAGCAGGTGCGTGCCGCTGTCGTGAATGTCGATGGCGTACTCGCTGTAGCGCTGGTTGCCCATCGGGCCGAACAGCTGGTCCTTGATGATCTCGGAGAAGCCGATGATGGCGTTCAGCGGCGTACGCAACTCGTGACTGACGTTGGCCAGGAAATCCGACTTGGCGCGGCTGGCCAGTTCGGCCTCTTCCTTGGCCAGGCGCAGCTGGCGCTCCGCGCTGTAGCTGCCGGTAACGTCGTCGTAGGTCGCCAGC
>JBHJIR010000102.1:0-9267 GCA_050043265.1 Kiloniellaceae bacterium | reverse complement strand
GCCATCGATGTCTTCGGCGGAGACTTCCGAGTAGACGGCCATGAGGGATGAGCGGGGACGGTTGCGGAGCGGGCTTGCGGCGGGGGCGGGCTAACGCGGCCGGATCAGGCGGAGGCGGCATTCGTGGTCAGCTCCTTGGGGAGCTTGAAGATGACATCCTCGATCACGCCGCTGACGTTCTGCACCGTCACGTCGAAATGGGCCCGGCAGGCGGTGACGACCTCCTCCACCAGGATTTCCGGTGCCGAGGCGCCGGCGGTGATGCCCAGCCGCTCGATACCGTCCAGGGTCGCCCAGTCGATGTCCGCCGCGCGCTGCACCAGGATGGCGCGCGGGCAGCCCTCGCGGCGGGCCACTTCGACCAGCCGCTGAGAGTTGGAGGAGTTCGGGGCGCCGACCACCAGTAAGGCGTCGCAGCGCCGGGCGATCTCCTTCACCGCGTCCTGGCGGTTGGTGGTGGCGTAGCAGATGTCTTCCTTCTTCGGCCCGTGAATCGCCGGGAAGCGCCGCTTCAGCACGGCGATGATCTCGCTGGTGTCGTCCACCGACAGCGTGGTCTGGGTGATGTAGGCGAGGTTTTTCGGATCGGCGACCTGGATGCTCTCCGCTTCCTCGACGCCTTCGACCAGCAGGATCGCACCATCGGGCACCTGGCCCATGGTGCCGATCACCTCGGGATGGCCGGCGTGGCCGATCAGCAGGATCTGGCGGCCGACGCGCTCGTGGCGTTCGGCCGCGCGGTGCACCTTGCTGACCAGCGGGCAGGTCGCGTCGAGATAGAACAGATGGCGCCGCTCGGCCTCGTCGGGCACTTCCTTGGGCACGCCGTGGGCGGAGAAGATCACCGGCACGTCTTCGGGAACCTCGGTCAGTTCCTCGACGAAGACGGCGCCCTTGGCTTCGAGAGATTCGACGACGAAGCGGTTGTGGACGATCTCGTGGCGCACGTAGACCGGGGCGCCGTACTGCTCCAGGGCGCGCTCGACGATCGCGATGGCCCGTTCCACGCCGGCGCAGAAGCCGCGCGGGTTGGCCAGGAAGACGGTAAGCGGCTGTTTAGGCATTCTAAGGGATCCCTGTCCTTGGCCCTGTTCCAAGCCAGTCTCTAGCCCTGGCCTTGGAACGTCAGTTTCGGTCGATTTGCGGGCGGGTTGCTCCCGATCGCCCCGCTGCCCAGACCTCTAAGGTGCGGGCCCGGGGCCGGCTCCGCAAGGCCTGTTTCGCTCGCCTCCGACGCTCTTTTTTGGGGCCCGGCGCCTCTTGTCGTGCCGCCACGGGTTCCCTAAAGTCCGGCGGGAGCAGTCGAATCCCGCGGCTCCCCGCGGGCATCCTCCCGGGCTCCCCCGGGGGGGCGCCCCGTGCACCAAGTCCGCCCCTGGGCACCCTGGGGGGACACTAGTACAGCCCGCCGGCAGAAGGAAGGCTTCATGACCGACCCGATTCCCGCCCAAAAAGAGCCCTATAAGGTTTCCGTCGAGGCCGGAAAGAAGTACTTCTGGTGTGCCTGCGGACGCAGCAGGAAGCAGCCTTTCTGCGACGGTTCGCATGCCGGTACCGGGCTTGCCCCGATGGTTTACGAAGCCAGCGCCGGCAAGGACGTGTTTTTCTGCGGCTGCAAGGCGACCGGCAAGGCGCCGCTGTGCGACGGCAGCCACTCTCGTCTCTAGGGGTGGGCGTCTCTGGCGGTAGGCGTCTATAAAGGCGGGTGGCCCCGGGTGGCCCTTGCCGTGTGATTTTATCTTTGGGAACAAGCGAGCCCTCATGACTGCCTATTTCTCCCGGTTGGTAACCCGTCGCCCCGTCGGCAGCCAGACTCACAGCCCGAATCGTCACCAGACCCGCCGCCTCGGCGGTCCCGTACGCCTGTTGCTCGGGGTTGCCGGGCTGGCGCTGCTGGCCGGCTGTGCCAGCGAACCGGAAACGCGGCCTTGCCCGCGCGCGGTGGTGCTGAAAGATGCCTCCCGCCAGGTGAAATTCAACGGCGCCGGGCGCGATCTCACCGACGTGCTCTTCGAGGCGCAGATCCAAACCGGCGCGCTGTCATGCGAATACGACGAGAACGTGCTCGACATCGATCTGCCGGTGACCGTCACCGCCTCGCGCGGCCCCGCCAACAGCGATCGCCTGGCCAACATCCGCTACTTCGTCGCCATCGCCCAGACCAACGAGACCGTGCTGGCGCGTGAGAGCTTCGACATCACGATTCCTTTCCCCGGCAACCGCACGCGGGTCGCCGGGCAGGAGGGGATCGGCCAGGTCATCACGCTGCCCGCGGGCCAGGACGGCGGCGACTACCGCATCTACGTCGGCCTGGAACTGACCCACGACGAACTGGATTACAACCGGGCCAACTACTGAGCCGGCGCCCGCCGATGCCGCCGCGCTGGCGGCCGAAACGGGCCGGTTGAATTATGGACTGCGGCGGGCTAGCTTCTTGCCTGCAGCGAGACGGTCGATCGCGAGTCGGTCGTCTTTTGCCTTTGATCCCTTGCGGGAGAGACTGGTCTCCTTAAGAGACCGGCGCCGAAGGAGCAACCGCCCCGGAAACTCTCAGGCAACAAGGACCGCAGGGGAGAGGCGCTTCTGGAAAGCGGCCGCGGCCGGCACTCGATACAGCCGGACGTGTCACACCGAAGGAGTAAATCGCCTGTCCGGTTCGCCGGCAGCCGATGAATCTCTCAGGTCTCCACGACAGAAGGGGCCGGACCATCCATTGGAGTAGGGTGGGACGGATTCCATGACGATTGTCGAAGGAGCCGCGTGTGGACGACACCAGCGCAAGTGGGGCGAAGCCGACTGTTCTCTACGCCCTGCATCAGGAATTGGGCGGCAAGATCGTGCCCTTTGCGGGCTACGCCCTGCCGGTCCAGTATCCTGCCGGCATTATGGCCGAGCACAAGCAGGCGCGCGAGGCCGCGGCGCTGTTCGACGTCTCCCATATGGGCCAGGTGAAGCTGACCGGCGCCGACCGCGTCGCCGCCCTGGAGGCGCTGGTGCCGGCGGATCTCGCCGGCCTCGCCGTAGGTCGCCAGCGCTATTCCTTCTTCACCAACGATGCCGGCGGCATCCTCGACGATCTGATGATCTCCAATCAGGGCGAGTGGCTGTTCCTGGTGGTCAACGCCGCCTGCAAGGAGGCCGACATCGCCCACCTGAAGGCGGGTCTGAAGGGCGACGTCACGCTGAGCGAGCTGACCGACCGCGCGTTGGTTGCGGTGCAGGGGCCCAAGGCCGCCGCCGTGCTGGCGCGCCTGGCGCCGGGCGTGCAGACGCTGAAGTTCATGGACTGCAAGCCGGTCGAGGTTGCCGGTGCCGCCTGTCTGGTCAGCCGCTCCGGCTATACCGGCGAGGACGGCTACGAGATCTCCGTGCCCGCCGACAAGGCCGAGGCCCTGGTACGCCGCCTGTTGGACGAGGACGAAGTGGCCCCGGCCGGCCTCGGCGCGCGCGACTCGCTGCGCCTGGAAGCCGGGCGCTGCCTCTACGGCCACGACATCGATACCACCACGACTCCTGTCGAGGCAGACCTCGTCTGGGCGATGCAGACGCGCCGCCGGCAGGAAGGCGGCTTTCCCGGCGCGGCCGTGGTTCAGAAGCAACCGGCCGAGGGGGCAGGACGCCGCCGTGTCGGGCTGCAGCCGGAAGGCCGCGCGCCGATGCGCGAGGGCACGGTGTTGCAGAACGCCCAGGGCGAGGACGTCGGCGTGGTGACCTCCGGCGGCTTCGGGCCGACGCTGGGTGCGCCGGTCGCCATGGGCTACGTGACGGCGGATCTGGCGGCGGAAGGAACCGCGCTGCAGGCCGTGGTACGCGGCAAGGCGATGCCCTGCCGGGTGGCGGCGCTGCCCTTCGTGCCGCACAATTATTTCAGAGGCTGACTTTTGGGGGATCCATCAGCATGAGCGACAAGCGTTACACCGAAGATCACGAGTGGGTCATGGTTTCCGGCAGCGAGGCCGTGGTCGGCATCAGCGTCCATGCCCAGGAGCAACTGGGCGACATCGTCTTCGTCGAACTGCCGGACGTCGGCAAGGCCCTGGTGAAGGGCAAGGAGGCTGCCGTGGTCGAGTCGGTGAAGGCGGCGAGCGAGATCTACGCCCCGGCCGACGGCGAGGTGCTGGAAGTGAACGAGGCGCTGAACGATGAGCCGGGCAAGGTGAACAGCGCCGCCGAGGGCGACGGCTGGTTCTTCAAGATGAAGCTCAGCGACCCCTCGCAGGTCGCCGACCTGATGGACGAAGCCGCCTACAAGAGCTTTATCGAAGGCTGAGCGCCGCGGCTTTCCAAAACGCCGGGTGCCGAACGGGAGAAACCCATGAGTAAAGTGCAGTCGTCCAATCCGTCGTCGGGCCAGCCGTCCTTGGCCGAGCTGGAGAAGCGCGACGACTTCGTGCGGCGCCACATCGGCCCCGGCGAGCCGCAGATCGCGGCGATGCTGGATACGCTCGGCCTGACCTCGCTGGACGACCTGATCAACAAGGCGGTGCCGGCGTCGATCCGCAGCGCTACGCCGATGGCCCTGCCGCGGGTGCGCAACGAGCGCGATACCCTGGCTTCCCTGCGCAAGATGGCCGACCGCAACCAGATCATGAATTCGATGATCGGCATGGGCTACTACGGCACCTTCCTGCCCGGCGTCATCCAGCGCCGGGTGCTGGAGAATCCCGGCTGGTACACCGCCTACACACCCTACCAGGCCGAAGTCAGCCAGGGCCGCCTGGAGGTGCTGCTGAACTTCCAGCAGATGGTCATGGATCTGACCGGCCTGGAGATCGCCAACGCTTCGCTGCTGGACGAGGCGACGGCCGCGGCCGAGGGCATGGCGATGGCCCACCGGGTCGCCAAGTCGAAATCGGACAGCTTCTTCGTTGCCCACGACTGCCACCCGCAGACCATTGCCGTGGTGCAGACCCGCGCCCGACCGCTGGGCATCGAGATCGTCGTCGGCGACCCGGCAACCGATCTGGCCGGCCGCGAAGTTTTCGGCGCGCTGCTGCAGTATCCCGGCACCTACGGTCATCTGCACGACATCCGGCCGATCATCGAGGCGCTGCATGGCCAGGATGCGCTGGCGGTGGTCGCCACCGACCTGCTGGCGCTCACCGTGGTGGCGCCGCCGGGTGAGATGGGTGCCGACATCGTCGTCGGCTCGGCCCAGCGCTTCGGCGTGCCGATGGGCTACGGCGGGCCGCATGCCGCCTTCTTCGCCACCAAGGATGCCTACAAGCGCACCATGCCCGGGCGCATCATCGGCGTCTCGGTCGATTCCGCCGGCAACACCGCGTTGCGCATGGCGCTGCAGACCCGCGAGCAGCACATCCGCCGCGAGAAGGCGACCAGCAACATCTGCACCGCCCAGGTCCTCCTCGCGGTGATCGCCGCGCTCTACGCCGTCTACCACGGCCCAGACGGGCTGCAGCGCATCGCCCGCCGGGTGCAGCGCCTGGCCGGCATCCTGGCGACCGGGCTGCAGCAGCTCGGCGTCGCGATCGAGAACGACAGCTTCTTCGACACCCTGACGTTGAGCCTGCCGGGCCGCGCCGAGGTCTATCTGGCCAAGGCCCGCGAGGCCGGCATCAACCTGCGCCTGGTCGACCCCAACCGCCTCGGCATCTCGCTGGACGAGACGACGGCGCGCGAGGACGTGCAGAAGCTGTTCGAGATCTTCACCGGCTTCGGGGCCGACATGCCCGACGTTGCCGCGCTGGACGGCGCGGCCAAGGCCGGCATCCCCAAGGCGCTGACCCGCACCAGCGATTTCCTCACCCATCCGGTGTTCCACCTCTACCACGCGGAAACCGAGATGCTGCGCTACCTCAGGCGCCTGCAGGCCAAGGACAGCGCGCTCGACCGCTCGATGATCCCGCTCGGGTCCTGCACCATGAAGCTGAACGCGACGACGGAGATGCAGGCGATCACCTGGCCGGAGTTCGCCGAGATCCATCCCTTCGCGCCGCTCGACCAGGTGCAGGGCTATCATCAGTTGTTCGAGGAACTGGAGGGCATGCTCTGCGCGGCGACTGGCTTCGATGCCGTCTCCCTGCAGCCCAACGCCGGCTCCCAGGGCGAGTACGCCGGCCTGATGACCATCCGCAAGTACCACGAGAGTCGCGGCGAGACCCACCGCGACATCTGCCTGATCCCCTCCTCGGCACACGGCACCAACCCGGCCTCGGCGGTGCTGGCAGGTCTGCAGGTCGTGGTCGTCGACTGCGACGCCAAGGGCAACGTCGACGTTGCCGACCTGACGGCCAAGGCCGAACAGCACAAGGACCGGCTGGCCGCCCTGATGGTCACCTATCCCTCGACCCACGGCGTCTTCGAGACGGCGATCCGCCAGATCTGCGAGGTCATCCACGCCAACGGCGGGCAGGTCTACATGGACGGCGCGAACCTGAACGCGCTGCTCGGCATCTGCAAGCCGGGCGAGATCGGCGCCGATGTCTCGCACATGAACCTGCACAAGACCTTCTGCATCCCGCATGGCGGCGGCGGCCCCGGCATGGGCCCGATCGGCGTGCGTGCCCACCTGGCGCCCTTCCTGCCGGACCATCCGGTGGTCAGCGGCGTGAACCCGGCGGCGGGCGAAGGCGAGACCATGGGCGCGGTTTCGGCGGCGCCTTGGGGCTCGGCCTCGATCCTGCCGATCTCCTGGGCTTACATCGCGATGATGGGCGCCGACGGGCTGACGCGGGCGACCCAGATGGCCATCCTCAACGCCAACTACATGGCCAAACGTCTCGCGCCGCACTTCCCGGTGCTCTACACCGGCCAGAACGGCATGGTGGCGCACGAGTGCATCATCGACCTGCGTAACCTGAAGCACGACTGTGGCGTCACCGTGGAAGATGTCGCCAAGCGGCTGGTCGACTACGGCTTCCACGCACCGACCATGTCCTTCCCGGTCGCCGATACCCTGATGATCGAGCCGACCGAGAGCGAGGCCAAGCGCGAGCTGGACCGTTTCTGCGATGCCCTCATCGAAATCCGCGCCGAGATCGCCGCGGTCGAGGCCGGCAAGGTGAAGGCCGAGGACAGCGTGCTGCGCCACGCGCCGCACACCCACCACCTGCTGCTGGCCGAGTGGGACAGGCCCTACGGCAAGGAGCAGGCGTTCTTCCCGCTGAACGGCAGCCAGGCCGACAAGTACTGGCCGCCGGTCGGCCGCGTCGACAACGTCGCCGGCGACCGCCACTTGGTCTGCACCTGCCCGCCGATGGAGGCCTACCGGCAGAAGGCCGCGGAGTAGGGTCTCCGTCCAACTGTCATGCTCGGGCTTGTCCCGAGAATGACAGGGCGGGTGACGACCGGAGTCGGGCGAGGGGGCTTTTCCTTTGCCGACGTGGTCTCATTGATGCTCTCCTTGCGGTTCAGCAGGGGAGCTTTTTCATGACCAATCTGGCCTATCGGTCCTGGGTGCCGGAACACTGCGAGACCTATGTGCAGGATCTTGCGGCGCGCACCGCCGCCTTGGCGTCCGAGGATATCGCCGGGCGCAGCGACGCGCTGGTCGAGCGCAACTGGACCATCCACGAGCGCGAGTGTTTCAACCTCAATCCGGCCACCAACGTGATGAACCCGCGCGCCGAGGCGGTGCTGGCGGCGGGTCTGGGTTCGCGCCCCTCCCTGGGCTATCCCGGCGACAAGTACGAGATGGGCCTGGAGGCCATCGAGGAGATCGAGGTGATCGCCGCCGAGCTGGCCGCCGAGGTGTTCCAGGCGCGCTATGCCGAAATCCGCGTCGGCTCGGGGGCGCTGGCCAATCTCTACGCCTTCATGGCGACCTGCCGGCCCGGCGACAGCATCATCGCGCCGCCGCCGGCCATCGGCGGCCATGTGACCCACCACGCCGCCGGCTGCGCCGGGCTCTACGGCCTGACGACACACCCGGCGCCGGTCGATGCCGACGGCTATACGGTCGACCTCGACGCGCTGGCGCGGTTGGCCGAAGAGGTGCGCCCGAAGCTCATTACTCTCGGCGGCAGCCTGAACCTGTTTCCCCATCCGGTGAAGGCGGTGCGCGCCATTGCCGATTCGGTGGGTGCGAAGCTGCTGTTCGACGCCGCCCACCAGTGCGGCATCATCGCCGGCGGTGCCTGGGCCAATCCCCTGGCCGAGGGCGCCCACCTGATGACCATGAGCACCTACAAGAGCCTGGGCGGCCCCGCCGGCGGCCTGATCGTCAGCAATGACGCGGCCTTGGCGGAGAAGCTCGACGCCATCGCCTTTCCCGGCCTGACCGCCAACTTCGACGCGGCGAAATCGGCAGCCCTGGCGCTGACCCTCATCGACTGGCGCGAGCAGGGCAAAGCCTATGCCGCCAAGATGATCGCGGTGGCGCAGGCTTTCGCCGCTGCGCTCGCCGCCGAGGGGCTGCCGGTCTTTGCCGCCGACAAGGGGTTCACTCAGTCGCACCAGTTCGCCGTCGCCGCGGCGTCGTGGGGCGGTGGACAGGCGGCGTCGAAGAAGCTGCGCCGCGCCGGCTTCCTCGCCTGCGGCATCGGCCTGCCCCTCGATCCGGTCGAGGGCGACATGAACGGCCTGCGCATCGGCACGCCGGAGCTGGTGCGCTGGGGCGTCACCGAGGAGCACGTGCCGGAGTTGGCGCGCCTCGTCAAACGGGCACTGTCCACCGACGCGCCGGAGTCCGTGGCGCCGGACGTTGCGGCCCTGCGCGCGGGCTTCGATAGCCTGCATTACGTTTGCGAGGGATGACTCCGTCCACCTGAGGGCCGCTGACGGGACTGCCGGTCCGGTCGCGGCCTTGCCTGCGGAGGGATGCCCGATGACAAATCCTGGGAACACCGGAACCTGCGTCCTGTCGGGCCGTTGAACTCCATAGAACGCAAAGGAGTTCGGATGGACTGGAGCGGAATGTTTTTTCAGGGCTGGGAGGGAATCCTTCGCACCGTCATCGTCGGCATTCTCGGCTACGTGACCCTGGTCGCGTTTTTGAGGATATCGGGAAAGCGTACGCTCGCCAAATTGAACGCCTTTGACCTGGTCGTGACGGTGGCGTTGGGGTCAACGCTTGCCGCCATTATCCTTCAAAAGTCCGTTGCTCTGGCAGAAGGGGCGGTGGCCCTGGCGGTGCTCATCCTGGCCCAGTTCCTGGTCGCCTACATCTCGGTTCGATCCGTGTCGTTCGCCGCGGAGGTCAGGTCTGACCCGGCCCTGCTCGAGCGAGACGGCAAGTTCTGCGAGAGGGCGATGCGGCGCGAACGCGTCACCAAGGGCGACGCTCTAAGCGCGAATCGAGCGAGCGGC
>JBHJIR010000101.1:0-20326 GCA_050043265.1 Kiloniellaceae bacterium | reverse complement strand
GCCATCCTGCTCCCCGTCCGATCGACGACCGCGCGTAAGACGACCGCCCGCTAGACTGCCGCTCGAATGAGCCCGGCTCGCATGACGGCCGCCATTATGCGCGTTGTTCGTAAGTCGTCTGCGCGTAAGACGACCGCCCGTAAGACCGCCGCTCGCAAGAGCCCGGCTCGCAAGACGGCCGCCAAGAAGCGCGTTGTTCGTAAATCGGCTGCGCGTAAGACGACCGCCCGCAAGACCGCCGCTCGCAAGAGCCCGGTCCGCAAGGCGGCCGCCAAGAAGCGCGTTGATCGTAAGTCGGCTGCGCGTAAGACCACGGCCCGCAAGACGGCTGCCCGTAAGCCGGATGCCAAGAAGCGCGTCGTGAAAAAGACCGCGGCTCGTAAGAGCCCGGCTCGCAAGACTTCGGCTCGCAAGACGGCTGCTCGCAAGAGCACCGCTCGCAAGACCGCCGCTCGTCGTTCGACCGCTCGCAAGGCGCCTTCCCGTAAGGCCGTTGCGACGCGTCGTATGATTGCGGCTCGCCTTGCATCTTCGCGTCCGTCGACGGCGAGTCGGCTTGCCGCTGTCGCCAGTGCGACCCGCCACGGCGGTTCCTACCGGAACGGCCTGGCACACCGCTAAGAACTGACGACGCGATTTCGGCTTTACTGGTGCAAAGCAGTCGGAGGCGGGTACCCAGCGGTACCCGCCTCTTGCTCTTTTAGGCCTTGGGGCGGGCACCCGGCGGTTACCCGCCTCTTGCTCTTTTGGGTCTTGGGGTGGGCATCCGAGCGGGTCACGCCCCTTGCTGTTTCAGGATTTCGGCGGGCACCCGAGTGGTCCCCGCCTTTTTTGCTGTCAGGTCTGCCGGTCGCCGCATCCGGCGCTGGTTGTAACCTGCACCGGCACGCTGTAATAACCGGCAACAAATGTTGATTTGATGAGAGAATTCGGCCCGTGCCAGTTTTCGCGCCTTATCTGACGGCAACCGGTTCTTTTCATGACTTGGATCACTGTGATCCACTGGCTTTCTTTCACGGGGGTGTTCCGGCCTGACAATGTCCGATCGTAAGCTTGCCGTCGTTATTCTGGCTGCCGGGAAGGGCAGCCGCATGAAATCCGACCTGCCGAAGGTGCTGCATCCGGTCGCCGGCAAGCCGATGCTCTGGCATGTGCTGGCGTCGGTTTCGGCGCTGGCGCCGGCGGAAACCATCGTGGTGGTGGCCCCGGGCATGGCCGATGTGGAGGCCGTGGCGGCGCCCGGGCGCTGCGCCGTGCAGCAGACGCCGCTGGGCACCGGCCACGCCGTCGCCGCGGCGCGCGACGCCCTGGCGCCCCTGGTGGCGGAGGGCAACACCGACCTGCTGGTGGTCTTCGGCGACTGCCCCCTGATGACGGCCACGACCCTGCAGCGCATGTTGGAGGCGCGCCGGGCCCCTGCAGCGCCGGACATCGTCGGGCTGGCCTTCCAGCCGGAGGACCCGGCGTCTTATGGGCGGATCATCCTGGTCGACCCCGGTCATGAAGGCGGAGACCGGATCGAGAAGATCGTCGAGTATGCCGACGCGGACTCCGCGCAGCGGCAGATCCGCCTGTGCAATGCCGGCCTGGTCGTCGGCGATGCCGCCCGCCTGTTCGCGCTGATCGAGCGCCTCGGCAGCCACAATGCCCAAGGCGAGTATTATCTGACCGATATTTTCGGCCTGGCCCATGCCGAGGGCCGCCCGGCCGGTGTCGTCGAATGCCCGCCGGAGGAGACCCTGGGGGTGAATTCCCGCGCCGATCTGGCGCTGGTGGAATCGATCATGCAGCAGCGGCTGCGCCGCCGCGCGATGGCCCAGGGGGCGACCCTGGTCGACCCGCAGACCGTGTGGCTTTGTGCCGATACGCGGCTGGGGCGCGACGTGACGGTTCAGCCGTCGGTCTTCTTCGGCCCTGGCGTCACCGTCGGCGACCGGGTCGAGATCCGCAGCTTCTGCCATCTGGAAGGCGCCGAGGTCGGCGACGATGTGGTGCTGGGGCCCTTCGCGCGGCTGCGCCCGGGTGCAAAACTCGGCAAGGCGGCCCATGTCGGCAACTTCGTCGAGATCAAGAATGCCGACTTGGGCGAGGGCGCCAAGGCCAATCACCTGAGCTACCTGGGCGATGCCACCGTGGGCGCCGGCGCCAACATCGGTGCCGGGACCATCACCTGCAACTATGATGGCTTCCTGAAGCACCGCACGACCATCGGCGCCAAGGCCTTCATCGGCAGCAACAGCGCGCTGGTGGCGCCGGTCAGCGTCGGTGACGGCGCGCTCGTCGCCGCCGGCAGTACGATCACCGAGGACGTCCCCGCCGATGCGCTGGCGGTAGAGCGCAGCGCGCAGCAGAACCGCGACGGCGTGGCCGCCCGGTTCCGTGCCGAGCGTATTGCGGCGAAGAACAAGAAACCCTGAGCGTCGATCTCTGAGGAAAGGACTGCGGCTCCATGTGCGGCATCATCGGCATCATCGGCGAGGCACCGGTCGCGCCCCTGCTTCTCGACGGATTGAAGCGGCTGGAGTATCGCGGCTATGACTCCGCCGGCATCGCGACGCTGAAGAACGGCTCGATCGAGCGCCGTCGTGCCGAGGGCAAGCTGGCCAATCTCGTCGGCGTTGTCGGGCAGCGTCCGGTCGACGGCACCCTCGGCAGCGGACACACCCGCTGGGCCACCCATGGCCGGCCGACCGAGACCAACGCGCACCCCCACGCCAATGCCCGCGTCGCCCTGGTGCACAACGGCATCATCGAGAATTTCAAGCAGCTGCGCGGCGAGCTGGAGGCCAACGGCCACCGCTTCGAGACCGAGACCGACACCGAGACCGTCGTCCATCTGATCTCCGACTACCTCGACCAGCAGATGACGCCGCAGCAGGCGGTGGCGGCGACCTTGAAGCGCCTGGAAGGCGCCTTCGCGCTGGCCATCATCTTCGCCGGCCGCCACGACCTGATGATCGGCGCGCGCCGCGGCTCGCCGCTGGCCGTGGGCTACGGCGAGGGTGCGATGTTCCTGGGCTCCGACGCTCTGGCGTTGGCGCCGCTGACCGATCGCATCTGCTATCTGGAAGAGGGCGATTGGGGCGAGCTCACCAAGACCGGCGCCCAGGTGCATGACTCCGACGACCGCCCGGTTGAGCGCGTCGTGAAGCAGACCGCCCTGTCCGGCGCGATGATCGGCAAGGGCGAGTACCGTCACTTCATGCAGAAGGAGATCTTCGAGCAGCCGGCGGTCATTGGCGATACCCTGCAGACCTTCCTGAACCCGCTGAACCGCAACGTCGAGCTGCCTGACCTCGGCATCGACCTGGCCGGTATCTCACGGCTGACGATCTCCGCCTGCGGCACCGCCTACTACGCCGGGATGGTGGCGAAGTACTGGTTCGAGCAGATCGCCCGCCAACCGGTCGAGGTCGACATCGCTTCGGAGTTCCGCTACCGCGAGGCGCCGATGCCGGACAACGGCGTCAGCCTGTTCATCTCGCAGTCCGGCGAGACCATCGACACGCTGGAGGCGCTGCGCTACGCCAAGCGCTGCGGCCAGAAGATATTGTCCCTGGTGAACGTCGCCGAGAGCGCCATCGCGCGCGAGTCGGATGCCATCCTGCAGACCCTGGCGGGGCCGGAAATCGGTGTGGCCTCGACCAAGGCCTTCACCACCCAGCTGACCGTGCTGGCCTGCCTGGCGCTGGCCACCGCGCGGGCGCGCGGCGCCATCGACGCCAAGCGGGAGGCGGAGTTGTCGCAGGCGCTGCTGGAACTGCCGGCGCACGTTTCGGAGGTGCTGAATCACGACGCCTCGATCCGCGTCATCGCCGCCGACATGGTGGAGGCGCGCGACGTGCTCTACCTCGGCCGCGGCGTGCTCTATCCCATCGCCCTGGAAGGCGCCCTGAAGCTGAAAGAGATCAGCTACATCCATGCCGAGGGCTATGCCGCCGGCGAGATGAAGCACGGCCCCATCGCGCTGATCGACGAGGACGTTCCCATCGTGGTCTGCGCCCCTGCCGGCCCGCTGTTCGAAAAAGTCGCGGCCAACGTCCAGGAGGTGATTGCCCGCGGCGGCAAGGTGATCCTGCTGTCGGATGCCGAAGGCATCAGCCGCGTCGGCGACCAGGCCGCCCACGTGGTCGAACTGCCCGCCGTCGACCCCTTCGTCTCGCCGATCCTCTACTGCCTGCCGGTGCAGCTGCTGGCCTACCACACGGCGGTGCTGAAAGGCACCGACGTGGACCAGCCGCGCAACCTCGCCAAGGCGGTCACCGTCGAGTAGGCGGCGCGAAAGCGCCGGCAGGATAGCCTAGTATTTCGGCATGTTGGTGACGCTGCAGTCTCCCGTCGTGTAGACGTTCTGTGGCATGCAATATTTCGTCATGCCGACGACCAGGGCGCCGTTGCTGCAGGAGTTGAGTCGGACCCAGGCGTCCAGGCCGTAGATGCCCGCCGACTTGGCGCCGCCGGTGCGTCGCACAACCTTCACGGATTTGACATCGCTCTGACTGATGCTGTGCTTCTGCAGCACCTCGTTGACCTGCTGTTCACATTGGAAAGCTAACGCGCTGCCCGTGCTGACGGCGAGCGAAAGGGTGAAAGCGGCGGCGAGGGTTGCCGCCAGCGTCAGGGATCGGATCGGCATGGCTTTGAGTCCTCCTGAGGTCGTCATTTCCTCAAGATGGGGATGCCTCAGCCGGCGGCCTAGCCGCCGGGACCCAGGGATGCAGTCAGGACATGACGGGACGGCAGGCCCGGTTCAGTCGCCCGGGTCGGTAGCCCGGTTCAATAGGCGGTAACGTCCTCCAGGCGGCAGTCGCCCCGGGTGTAGCTCTGGCGCACGAAGCAGCTGCGCGTCATGTCGATCACCAGATAGCCGCTGGGACAGGCCTTCAGGCGGAGCCAGGCGCGCACGCCCAGAATGTCGGGGCCTTTTTCAGCCGGGTTGTGCTTCTGGACGTAGCGGGCCTCGGCGAGGGCCATCTCTGTCAGCCCCAGGCGCGAGATTTCCTGCCCCGCCGCCACGCGGCAGTCGAGGGCAACGGCGGGGGCGGCGGTCAGGGCAAGCTCGGCCAGCAAGGCCAGGGTTACGGCGGTCAGCCGCAGGCTGCGCATCGAAAAATTCCCGGGAAAGAGCGGCGGCGCGGGGAAAATGGCGCCAAGTCAGTAGCTTGGCAAGCCCTCTATTCGGCAGTCGCCACGTGTATAGCTTTGCCGGATGTAACATTTGGCGGTCATGTTGACGACCAGCCAGCCGGTACAGGAATTCAGCCGCACCCAGGCATCGACGCCCAGGATAGCCGGGCCGAAGTCGTCGGCGATATTCACCTGCTCGATGATGCGGATGCTTTTCACCTCGCCGGGTTTCAGCGGCAGGCTGGCCAAGTGGGCATCGACCTTGTCGGCGCAGCGCTGGGTATCGGCGGCCTGTAGCCCGGCCGGCAGCAGGGCGGCGCCCAACAGGGCGCCGGCGAAGAGCGCTCGGGTGAGAAGAGCCGGGGCAGACAACGCCGGGCGGGCCGAGGGCACTCGGAGGGACAAACGCAGAGGCATGGGCAAACGCAGGGGCATGGGCAAAGCTCCAGGTTGATGTCTTGGCGGCCCGGCGCCATCTTGGCGAACCTTGGTACGCCGGGGGCTTTCCGGGGGCGATCCGGGGCTATTCCGCGCCGCCGGGCCGCCGGCACCCCCGGTTCCCGCCGGCCCGTCTGGGCCTATCGATCGGAACCGGCTGGCCTTTCACCCGTTTGGCGGACATGTCTATACTCGCGCCAGAATTAGGACAATGCCGGGCCGTCCGCCCGGCCACAGTGGAGGACTCCAAATGACTGCACAAGCCCAGAAGATTGCCGCCGCGACCCCGCAGCTCGCCGACCCCCGGCTGTTCCGCGAGCAGTGCTATGTCGATGGCCGCTGGGCGGATGCCGACAGTGGCGCGGTGATCGAGGTGACCAACCCGGCGACCGGCGAGGTGCTCGGCACCATCCCCAACATGGGCGCCGCGGAGACCAAGCGCGCCATCGCCGCCGCCGAGAAGGCCTGGCCGGCGTGGCGCAACTTGCTGGCCAAGGAACGCGCCACCATCCTGCGCAAGTGGTTCAACCTGATCATGGAGAACCAGGAAGACCTCGCCCGCCTGATGACTCTGGAGCAGGGCAAGCCGCTGGCCGAGGCGCGTGGCGAAGTGGTCTACGGCGCCAGCTTCATCGAATGGTTCGCCGAGGAGGCCAAGCGGGTCTACGGCGACACCATTCCCCAGCACCAGGCCGACAAGCGCATCGTGGTGGTGAAGCAGCCGGTCGGCGTGGTTGCGGCGATCACGCCGTGGAACTTCCCCAACGCCATGATCACCCGCAAATGTGCACCGGCCCTGGCCGCCGGCTGCCCCGTGGTGATCAAGCCGGCGACCCAGACGCCCTATTCGGCCTTCGCCCTCGCCGAACTGGCCGAGCGCGCCGGCATCCCGGCGGGCATCATCAACATCGTCACCGGTTCCGCCAAGGAGATCGGCGGCGAGATGACCTCCAGCCCGATCGTGCGCAAGCTGTCCTTCACCGGTTCCACCGGCGTCGGCAAGCTGCTGATGCAGCAGTGCGCTTCCACGGTGAAGAAGGTCTCCATGGAACTGGGTGGCAATGCGCCCTTCCTGGTGTTCGACGACGCGGATCTGGACGCCGCCGTTGAGGGCGCCATGATCTCCAAGTTCCGCAACACCGGCCAGACCTGCGTCTGCGCCAACCGCATCCTGGTGCAGGACGGCGTGTATGAAGCCTTCGCCGAGAAGCTTGCGGTGGCCGTGAAGAAGCTGAAGGTCGGCCCCGGCCTGGAAGACGGTGTCGGCCAGGGTCCGCTGATCGACGTGGCGGCCTTGGAAAAGGTCGAGGAGCATGTTGCCGACGCCACCGCCAAGGGCGCCAAGGTTGCCCTCGGTGGGGCCCGCCACGAGCGGGGCGGCACTTTCTACCAGCCGACGGTGCTGACCGGCGTGACCACCGAGATGAAGATCACCTACGAGGAGACCTTCGGTCCGGTGGCGCCGCTGTTCCGCTTCAAGACCGAAGAGGAAGGCATCGCCATGGCCAATGACACCGAGTTCGGTCTCGCGGCCTACTTCTATGCTCGTGACATCGGCCGCGTCTGGCGCGTCGGCGAGGCGTTGGAGAGCGGCATGGTCGGCATCAACACCGGCCTGATCTCCACCGAGGTCGCCCCCTTCGGCGGGGTCAAGGAATCCGGCATCGGCCGCGAGGGCTCCAAGTACGGCATCGACGAGTTCCTCGAGGTGAAATACCTCTGCATGGGCGGCGTTTGATCCGCTCACCGGTCACCGTCAATAACACCACTGTCGTCCCGGGGCATGCCCCCGGGACTCCATGGCGTTGACGCAGTGGTACAGCTTTCCCATCCAGACACTGTCTACGACCGCCAGTGGATCGGCGAGGGCATTGGGTCCCGGCAACAAGTGCCGGGACGACAGATGTGGATGTGGCGGCCGGAAAGAGGCCCTCTCTCAGACTTCATCCTGAGGAGGGCCGACCAGTCCCTTGGGGGCCCGTCTCGAAGGATGTGCGGCGAGAAATGAAAAAGGGCCGGTCCCCCGTGCGCTTGGGCAGGGCCGGCCTCCTTCATTTCGACGGCGTCGCGTCCTGTCTGCGTCGCGTTTGCAGCTATTCCGCCGCCTGGCTGGCATCTTCGCCGCGCTTGTGCTCCCACTCGTAGATGTAGTCGCGGGTCAGCGGCACGGCGTCGATCTTCTTGGCGATCTGAATCTGGAACACCATCAGGCCCTGATGGCGGAAACCCATCTCGCAGCCGATCAGATAGGCTTCCCACATGCGGCAGAAGCGTTCGTCGTAGAGTTCCGCGATCTTGGCGCGATTGGCCTGGAAGCGTTCCTCCCAGATGCGCAGGGTCTCGGCGTAGTGCAGCCGCAGCACCTCCACATCGGTGACGATCATCATGGCGTCCTCGATCACCGGCAGCACTTCGCCCAGGGTCGGTACGTCGGTGCCCGGGAAGATGTACTTGCGGATGAAGGGATTGACCGGTCCCGGCGCGTTCACCCGGCCGACCGAGTGCAGCACGAAGATGCCGTCATCGGTCAGCAGGTCCTTCACCTTGTCGAAATACTCGCGGTAGTTCTTCTTGCCGACGTGCTCGAACATGCCGACCGAGACGATGCGGTCGTACTTGTTGGTGTCCTCGCGGTAGTCGCGCAGGTGGAACTGCACGCGGTCTTCCATGCCGGCTTTCTTGGCGCGCGCCTGGCTCACCTTGTGCTGCTCGGTCGACAGGGTGACGCCGGTCACCTCGCAGTTGCCCGCCTGGGCCAGGTAGAGCCCGAGGCCGCCCCAGCCGGAGCCGATGTCCAGCAGCTTCATGTCCGGGCGGTCGAACAGCAGCTTGGCCGCCAGGTGCCGCTTCTTGTCCGCCTGAGCCTGCTCCAGGCTTTCGTCGCCCGTGCGGAAGTAGGCGCAGGAGTACTGGCGGTCGGTGTCCAGGAACAGGTCGTAGAGCTGGCCCGAGAGGTCGTAGTGGTGTGCGACGTTTTTCCGGGCGGTGCCGACCGGGTTGTACTGCTTCAGCCGGCGGACGTGGCCGCTCAGGGCAAAGCCGAACTTCACCAGCCGATTGTTCTCCAAGTGGTGATAGTTGCGCGCCAGCATGTCGAGGAAGTCGCGCAGGGTTCCTTCGTCCAGCGTGACGTCACCGTCCATGAAGGCTTCGGCCAGATACAGTGGAGGGTTCAGTACCAGCTTGTAGTCAAGGACGCGCTTGTGGATACGCATGGTGCAGCGCGGCCCGGTGCCGTCGCCGCAATCGGTGATCTTACCTTTGGCATCGATCAGACGGAGGTTGCCGTCTTGGACGACCTTCTGCAAAAGCTTCTGGAACAACATGGTTCAACTCCGGATGTCAGTCCCCTCGTCCCCTGGGTTTTCAGATTTGTTATCGTTCTAATTATTGTATCCCTATCAGTATCTTGGCGCGATCTTTTGAATCGTGCAACATTTTGGCACTTTGCCTTATTCTCCCGGGGGTTGGGCCATGGTTAACACCCTCGCGCTGACCCCGACCGCGGTCCCGGGAGGTTGCGATGGGGGGATAGGCTGCCTAGATTGCCGTCAGACATCAGGCCCGTCACCTGGCAACAGGGGGCGGGCATTTGGAAGGGTAGGACATGGCCGGCTACGACTACGATCTCTTTGTTATCGGCGGTGGTTCCGGCGGTGTCCGCGGCGCCCGCATGGCGGCGGCGACCGGAGCCCGTGTGGCCATTGCCGAGGCCTACCGCTATGGCGGCACCTGTGTGATCCGCGGCTGCGTCCCCAAAAAGCTGCTGTCCTATGCCAGCCACTTCCATGAGGAATTCGAGGACGCCGCCGGCTTCGGCTGGACGGTGCAGCCGGCGACTTTCGACTGGGCGACCCTGATCGCCAACAAGGATCGGGAGATCGACCGCCTGGAGGGAATCTACGGCAAGCTGCTGGGGAACGCGGGGGTAGAGGCCTTCCACGGCCATGCCCGCCTGCTCGACGCCCATACGGTGGAAGTCGGCGACAAGACCTTTACCGCCGAGACCATCCTCATCGCCACCGGCGGTACGCCGACCTTCCCGACGGAGCCGGGCTGGGAGCATGGCATTTCCTCCAACGAGGCCTTCCACCTGGAAGAACTGCCCAAGCGGGCGGTGATCTATGGCGGCGGCTTCATCGCGGTGGAGTTCGCCGGCATCTTCAACGGCCTGGGCAGCGCGGTGACCCAGGTCTACCGCGGGCCGCAGATCCTGCGCGGCTTCGACGACGACATCCGCAACACCCTGGCCGGCGAGATCGTCAAGAAGGGCATCGACCTGGTCGTCGAGACCACCATCGACCGTATCGAAAAGCGGGAAAAGGATCTGCTGGTCCATCTGTCCGACGGCTCGACCCTCGAGACCGACCTGGTCATGGCCGCGACCGGGCGCAGCCCCAACGTGAAGAACATCGGCCTGGAAGGGGTCGGCGTCGCGCTGGCCAAGAACGGTGCTGTGAAGGTCGACGAATACTCCAAGACTTCGGTCGACAACATCTATGCCGTCGGCGACGTGACCGACCGCATCAACCTGACGCCGGTCGCGATCCAGGAGGCCATGGCCTTCGTCGACACCGTCTTCCGCGGCACGCCGCGCGCGATGGACCATGCCGACGTGCCCTCGGCCGTGTTCAGCCATCCGCCGGTGGGCACCGTGGGCCTGACCGAGCTGCAGGCGCGCGAACGCCACGGCGCGTTGGACATCTACCGCTCGACCTTCCGACCGATGAAGCACACGCTCTCCGGCCGGGACGAGAAGTCGATGATGAAGCTGATCGTCGCCAAGGATTCGCAGCGCGTGGTCGGCGTCCACATGGTCGGCATGGACGCACCGGAAATCGTCCAGGGCATGGCCATCGCCGTCAAGGCCGGCGCTACCAAGCAGATGTTCGACGCCACCGTCGGCATCCACCCCACCGCCGCCGAGGAATTCGTCACCATGCGCGAGCCGATCCCCGGCGACCAGGCCAAGGCGGCGGAGTAGGGGCCGTCCCCTCTCCCAGCTTCGCCTAGGTTCGGTTCTCGACCTCACCAAGGCTGCTCTATTCTCTCCCGCGAGAGGAGAGGGGTTGTTTCTTGTGCCCTCTCCCCTTCGTGGGAGGGTGAGGAAGACGGCTCGCCCTTCGAGATGGCGCTGATGCGCCTCCTCAGGACGAGGTTCAGTCCCGGTCCTCATCCTGAGGAGCTTGCGTAGCAAGCGGCTCGAAGGATGCGCCGCGCGCTCGGTTTAGTCCGCCCGTCGCCAGGTGGTGCCGCCCGGGCCGTCTTCCAGGGTGATGCCCCGGGCCAGCAGGGCGTCGCGCAGGCGGGCGGCCTCGGCGAAGTCCTTGGCTTTGCGCGCCTCGATGCGCGCCGCGATCATCGCCTCGATATCCTCGGCTGAAAGACCGCCTTCGGCGGCCTCCCCCTTGAACCAGGCATCGGGATCGTCCTGCAGCAGGCCGAGCAGCGTTGCGCCGGCCAGCAGCTCGCCGGCCAGGGTCTCGCGCTGGTCCTCGTCCTTCGCCTTGTTCATCTCGGTGGCCAGCTCGTGCAGTTCCGCAATGGCGAGCGGCGTGTTGAGGTCGTCGGCGAGAGCGGCGAGCACCGCCGCCGGCGGTTCGGCATTCTCGTCCACCGCGAGGCCGCGCAGCGCGCCGTACAGGCGGTCGAGCTGGCCCTTGCTCTCGGCGATCTTCTCGCGGGTGATGTCCAGCGGCGCGCGGTAGTGGCCGGACAGCAGCGCCAGGCGGATCGCCTCGCCGCGCAGGCCCTCTTCCAGCAGCTGGCGCACGGTGAAGAAGTTGCCGAGCGACTTCGACATCTTCTCGCCGTTCACCACCACATAGCCGTTGTGCATCCAGACGCGCGCCATCTGCTGGGTGCCATGGGCGCAGCGGCTCTGGGCGATCTCGTTTTCGTGGTGCGGGAACACCAGGTCCAGGCCGCCGCCGTGAATGTCGAAGACGTCGCCGAGGTGTTCCTCCGCCATCGCCGAGCACTCGATGTGCCAGCCCGGGCGGCCGCGGCCCCAGGGGCTGTCCCAGCCCGGCTGCTCGGTCGTGGAGGGCTTCCACAGCACGAAGTCGGCGGGGTCCTTCTTGTAGGGTGCGACGGCGACACGGGCGCCGGCGAGCAGTGCGTCGCGGTCCAGGCGCGACAGTTCGCCGTAGTCGGCCTTCGAGGTCACGGAGAACAGTACGTGGCCCTCGGCGGCGTAGGCGTGACCCTTTTCGATGAGGGCCTCGGTCATGGCGATCATCCGGCCGATGTGCTGCGTGGCGCGCGGCTCGATGCTGGGCCTGAGGGCGCCCAGCGCGTCCATGTCGTCGTGATAGGCCTGGGCCGTGCGCGCGGTGATGGACTCGATCGGCTCGCCGGTCTCCTTGGCGGCCTGGATGATCTTGTCGTCGACATCGGTGATGTTGCGCGCGTAGGTGACGTGGTCGTCACCGTAGACGTGGCGCAGCAGGCGGAACAGCACGTCGAAGGCAACCACCGGGCGCGCGTTGCCGATGTGGGCGAAGTCGTAGACCGTCGGGCCGCAGACGTAGAGGCGCACGTTGGCGGGGTCGATCGGCTCGAACCGCTCCTTGCGGCGCGTCAGCGTGTTGTGAAACTGCAGGTCGGCATGGGTCATGGAGCGAAGAAATCCGGATCGTCTGATGGGGGCGGCCGGGTGTGTCCGGCCGTGCGGCTAGGTCCGTCGCGGCTTCAAGGCCGGCAGGGCAGACATCGCGCGGGGCAGAACTCGATCCGGATCGTCATGGGTCGGACTTTAGCGCCCTCAGGAGGAGGGTCAAGAACGTAAAGGATCAGGCCGCTTTGCCGGCCAGGCGGGCGGCGGCCCGGTCGTGCCCGATCAGCGGCAGCAGGGCCTTCAACTCGGGGCCGTGGTCCAGGCCGGTCAGGGCCAGGCGCAGCGGCAGGAAGAGGGCCTTGCCCTTGCGCCCCGTCGCCTGTTTCACCGCGCCGGTCCAGGCGCCCCAGGTGGTCTCGTCCCAGGGCTCCAGCGGCAGCAGCTCGGCGGCCTCGCGCGCAAAGGCGGCGTCCTCGATCTGGGGGACGACTGGGCCGCGGCAGATCGCCAGCCAGGCCTCGGCCTCGGCCAGGCGGGTGAGGTTGGGCCGCACCGCTAGCCACAGCTCGGCGTCGAAGCCCGCCGGCAGGCGGTCCGCCACCTTTTCGAAGGGGGTGACATGCTACAGGCGGGCGTTCAGGTGTTCCAGCTCGGCGGGGGCGAACTTGGGCGTCGCGCGGCCGAAGCGGGCGATGTCGAAGCCCTCGGCCAGGGCTTGCAGGTCGGCGAAGGGTTCGATGGGGTCCGGCGTGCCCAGGCGCGCCAGATAGCTGTTGAGCGTCATGGCCTCCAACCCGCTGTCGCGCAGCGAGGCGAGGGACAGCGAGCCCAGGCGCTTGGACAGCGCCTCGCCGCCGGCCCCGGCGATCAGCGACAGATGGCCGAAGATGGGGACCCGCCCTCCCAGGGCTTCGAAGAGCTGCGCCTGCACCGCGGTATTGGCGACATGGTCCTCGCCGCGCAGGATGTGGGTGACCGCCAGTTCGATGTCGTCGACCACCGAGGTCAGAGTATAGAGCGGCCGTTCGTCCTCGCGGATCAGCACCGGGTCGCTGAGGTTCTCGCCCTGGAAGGAAACCGCCCCGCGGACCAGATCGTCCCAGGCGATCTCTCCGGGCGCCAGTTTGAAGCGCCAGTGCGGCCGGCGGCCTTCGGCTTCCAGCTTCGCCTTGTCGGTGTCGCTCAGGGCCAGGGCGGCGCGGTCGTAGATCGGCGGCCGCCCAGCCGACAGCGCGACCTTGCGTTTCAGGCCCAGTTCCTCCGGCGTCTCGTAGCAGGCATAGAGCCGTCCCGCCGCCTTCAGGCGCTCGGCGGCGGCGGCGTAGCGGTCGAGCCGTTCCGACTGCACCGCCTTCTCGTCCCAGTCGAGCCCGAGCCAGCGCAGGTCCGCCTCGATGGCCGCGGCGAAGGCGGCCGTCGAGCGCTCCGTATCGGTGTCGTCGATGCGCAGCAGGTAGCGCCCGCCCTGGGCCCGGGCGAACAGCCAGTTGACCAGCGCCTGGCGGGCGTTGCCGACGTGCAGCAGGCCGGTCGGGCTGGGGGCGAAACGGACTTTCAATGTCAAGCGGGGCCTCGGGGGACAAGATCGGCGGCGCCGCATCGCAGGGCGCGGAAGGGGTGGGCCGGGCGACTGCCAGGATGCGCCTTAGGTATCACTGCCGGGGCGAAAGCGTAAAGGCCCAGCCGGCGTGACGGGCCACGGGGCGGGCCCCTTGAACGAGTCTTCTGGCTGGGTGATTAGTTAAAAGGGCCGAAAATATAAACATTATAATTAATAAGTTTTTTAGAGAAATCCCATAGATTGTATTTCCTTGGTTCTCTACACGCAAATCAATCGAAAGTAGAGCCGGGGCGGACGAAATCGAGAGGTTTGATTGAGTGGCGGTTTCCCTTCGCCGGCCCCGGCTCCGGGCATGTTGCTCGGCGAAGAGGATGCTGCCGATAGCATCCTTCGCCAGGAGAATGAAATGTCGGAGTCCCTAGAGCGTGCCAAAAAGCTGGCTTTCCTGCGCATCGACGACGAGGCGCGGACGGCGCTGAGCGCATTCCAGCCTGTGGTCGAGAAACTGATCCCGACGGTTCTCGACAACTTCTATGCGCACATCACCCAGGAAGAGTCGCTGAAGGCGATGTTCGTCAATGACGCGCACGTCGAGCACGCCCGCAGCGCCCAGGCCAAGCACTGGATGCGCATGTTCTCCGGCAAGTTCGACGACGACTACTTCGCCTCGGTCCACCGCATCGGCAAGGCGCACTGCCAGCTCGGTCTGCAGCCGGGCTGGTACATCGGCGGCTACGGACTGGTGAAGCAGGCCCTGATCGAGGCCGTGCTGAGCGAGGCCATGAAGGGCACGGGCTTCGGCGGCAAGAGCAAGGTCCGCCAGGCGAGCATCCTGATCCAGGCCATCGACAAGGCGATCTCGCTCGACATGGATCTCGCCATTTCGGTCTATCTCGCCGAGAAGGATGCCGACTTCAAACGCCGCCTCAACGATCTGGCCGACCAGTTCGGCGAGGTGATCGCCCGCATCTCCGGCGCGCTGTCCAATGCCGCCGGCGGCATGTCGACCGAAGCCGAGGGGATGCAACGCACAGCGCAATCCTCCGCCGACCAGGCGAACACCGCCCGCCAGGGTGCCGAGGAGGCCAATGCCAATGCCCAGGCGGTCGCTGCGGCGGTCGAGGAACTGACCGCGTCGATTGCGGAAATATCCAGCCAGGTGAGCGATGCGGCCCGGGTCACCGATACGGCCGTCAGCAAGGCGTCCAACATGACCGACAGCGTCGGCGGCCTCAACGATGCGGCCGAAAAGGTCGGCGGCATCATCCGGCTGATCGAGGAGATCGCCGAACAGACCAACCTGCTGGCGCTGAACGCGACCATCGAGGCGGCGCGCGCCGGCGAGGCCGGCAAGGGCTTCGCCGTGGTGGCCGGCGAGGTGAAGCACCTGGCCCAACAGACCGCCAATGCGACCGGTGAGATTGCCGGGCACGTCCGCGCCATGCAGGACGCCAGTTCCGGTGTTGCCCAGCAGATCGAAGAGATTTCGCAGGCCATCGGACAGATGGGACATACCTCCAACGCCATCGCCTCGGCGATCGAGGAGCAGACCTCGGTGACGCAGGAAATCTCGCGCAGCGTCAGCGAAACCTCGACCGGCGTCGGCGCGGTGCTGGAAGCCATGCAGTCAGTGTCCAATGCGGCGGCGCAGACCCAGGAAAGTGCCGGTTCCGTGACGACCGCCTCGAACGACGTCCGCTCGAAGGCCGACGAGCTGGACGACCAGTCGCGCATCTTCATCGACCGCATCCGCAACGCGGACCGCCGCAAGGAGTTGCGTGAGCACCTGGACGATCCCTGTGTGTTGACCATCGACGGGACGACGCTGAAGTCTCGCATGGTGGACATCTCACCATCTGGCGCGGCGGTTCGTGCGGATGGGTCCAAGTTCAAGCAAGGCGCCAAGGCCGTGCTGACGGTCGACGGCTATCAAGAGCGCCTGGAAGGCACGGTCGTCGGGACCACCGTCAACCGGATTTCCTTGAAGTTCGAGCCTCAGCTCGCCGCCGGCCTGGTGGAGAAGCTGCGCGCCGAGCAACGCGAGGGCGGCGGCAAGCCGGCCAAGGCCCGCGCGGCCGCCTGAGGCACCCGAGCGGCGCCTCGCCCGCCGGCGTTACGCGAGGGTTACGCGGGCCCGCGAAACGCGTTGGTGATCGGATAGCGGCGTTCCTTGCCGAAGGCGCGGCGCGTGACCTTCACGCCGGGGCAGGCCTGGCGGCGCTTATATTCGGCCAGTTCCAGCATGTGCCAGACGCGGTTCACCAGGGCGCGGTCGTGGCCGCGCGCCACGATGGCATCGACGTTCTCTTCGCCCTCGATGAGGCCCTTCAGGATATCGTCCAGCACCGGGTAGGGCGGCAGGCTGTCCTCGTCCTTCTGGTCGGGCTTCAGCTCGGCCGAGGGCGGCTTGGTGATGATGCGCTCCGGGATGACGCGCCCGGCGGGCCCCAGCGCGCCCTTGGGCAGCACCTGGTTACGCCAGCGCGCCAGGTCGAAGACCATGGTCTTGTAGAGGTCCTTCATCGGGTTGAAGCCGCCGACCATGTCGCCGTACAGCGTGGCGTAGCCCACCGACACCTCCGACTTGTTGCCGGTCGACAGCACCATGTAGCCCAGCTTGTTGGAGATCGCCATCAGCGTCAGCCCGCGCGAGCGCGCCTGGATGTTCTCTTCCGTCGTGTCGGCACCGCCGGGCGCGGCGGGGGTGCCGTTGAGGATCGGCTTCAGCATGGTGTCGAAGGCCTGCATGGCCGGCTCGATGGAGACGGTATCGATGTCCACGCCCATCAGCCGCGCCGCTTCGGCGGCGTCGTCGAGGCTCTCCTGGCTGGTATAGGGCGACGGCATCATCACCGTGTGCACGCGGTCGGGCCCCAGGGCGTCGACCGCAACGGCGGCGGTGAGCGCGGAATCGACGCCGCCGGACAGGCCCAGGATGACGCCGGGGAAGCGGTTCTTATTCACGTAGTCGCGCAGCCCCAGGACAAGGGCACCGTAGATCGGCTCCATGCCCCCGCCATGACTGCCGTCATGAGCCCCGCCGGGCGCTTCGCGGCGTGCGGTTGCGCAAGTCCAGCCGTCCGCGCCGCGGTGCCACGCGGTCAGCTCGACGGCTTCTTCGAAGGCGGGCAGCTGCGCGGCCAGGCCGTAGTCGGGGTTCAGGGCGAAGGAGGCGCCGTCGAACACCAGTTCGTCCTGGCCGCCGACCTGGTTCACGTAGATCAGCGGCAGGCCGGTCTCGGTGATGCGCTGGACCGCGAGCTGGATACGCTCTTCGGTCTTGTCCATCTCATAGGGAGAGCCGTTGAGGACGACCAGGATCTCGGCGCCGGACTCTTCCAGGCACTCGCTGACCTCGGGCTTCCACATATCCTCGCAGACCATGACGCCCAGCCGCACGCCGCGGAAGTTCACCGGGCCGGGCAGGGGGCCGGCACCGAACACGCGCTTTTCGTCGAACACGCCGTAGTTGGGCAGGTCGTACTTGGCGCGGTGGGGGCGATCTTGCCGCCATCCAGGACGTAGGCGGTATTGAAGACCTTGCCGAACAGTGGCGGCCTGGCGCTGGGGTCCGGCCGCCAGGGCCCGCCGATGATCATGCCCGGTCCGCCGTCGGCGGTGTCTTCCGCCAGGGCACGGACGGCCGTCTCGGCGGCTTCGAGGAACATCGGCTTCAGCACCAGGTCCTCGGTGGGATAGCCGGTGATCACCATCTCCGTGGCGATGACCAGGTCGGCGCCGAGGGCGGCTGCCGCGGCGCGCGCCTTGCGCAGCAGGGCGAGGTTGCCGGCGATGTCCCCCATGGTGGGGTTCAACTGGGCCAGGGCGATCTTCAGGGTGTCAGCCATGAGAGATACTTACCCCGGTCCCCCGGGGGCGGCAAGGGAGGCCGGCCGCAGGTCTGCCCCCCAAGAAATTCAAGATAATCTCGAGACGATTTCAGGGTGAGCTTTCGGCCGACGCTCAGGCCCGGGCTTCCCCGGCTTCCTGGGCAGCCAGGGCGCGGATGCGCTCGACCATGGAGTAGAGGCCGTTGGCGCGGTTGGGGCTGAGGTGCTGTTCGAAGCCCAGCTCGGTGATCGCCTGCTTGATGTCGACCGCCAGGATCTCCTCGGCCGTGCGCCCGTTGTAGATCTCCAGCAGCACGGCGATGAGGCCCTTGACGATGTGGGCATCGCTGTCGGCGACGAAGTGCAGGGTTGCGGCCCCGGATTCAGGGGAACCGGCGCCGGGCTGGGTGGTGCCGACGATCCACACCTGGCTGGTGCAGCCGCGGACCTTGGTCTCCTCGTTCTTCAGCGCCTCATCCATGGGCGGCAGCTTGCGGCCCAGGTCGATGAGATAGCGGAAGCGGTCTTCCCAGTCGTCCAGGAACGAGAAGTTGTCGATCAGCTCTTGTACGCGGGCGTCGTCTGCAGGGGCGTCACTCATGCCCCGGTTATCGGGCATGGGCCCTAGCGGCGCAACAGGAACTCGCGGCCGACCTTCACCCGCGGCACGCCGTCGTATTCCACCACATCGGCAGTGGCATAGGTCTCGGACCATTTGCCGGGCAGGTAGGAGCCGGTGCCGATGACGTCGACCGGCGCCTTGGCCTCGGCCATCAGGCGGCACTTGGCCGGGCCGAAGCCGGAGGAGGCGATGATCTTCACCTTGTTGAAGCCCTCGCGGTTCAGGCACTCGCGCATGCGCCACAGGGCGGCGGCGGAGACACCGGGGCCGACCATGTAGCGCAGTTCGTCGTCGGAACGGTAGCCGCGCAGGGCGCCCGGCGCGTTGCGCTCCAGCACCGCATAGGACTCAGGCGGATCGAGCCCCTCGATGAAACGGCCGCCGGGGGTGTCGATGCGCACGGCCAGGCTGCCCTCGGCGGCGCGCTTGGGAAAGCGCCGGCAGCAGGTGAGGGCATCGGTCACCTCGCGCGCGAAGTAGTCGACCAGCACGGTCATCGGTTCGTCGGGGAAGGTCTCGTCGTACATCTCCGCCGCGCGCAGGGTGCTGCCGGCATAGCCGATGAAGGCGTGGGGCATGGTGCCGCGCCCGGCATCGACATCGAAGTAGTGGGCCGTCGCGTCGGTGGCGTTGCCGATGAAGCCGACGGCGCCGACCTTGCGCCGCGCCCGCCCGGAGCCGACCGAGGCGGCATAGGCCATCAGCTCGGCCATCTCGGTGCCGGCGCAGTGGCGCGCGTCCATCGCCAGGAAGGCGACGGTCGGCAGGTCGGCACACATGGTGTAGGCGTTGTAGGCGGCGACGCAGGCGGGGCCCAGCTTCTGCAGCAGCAGGGTTTCCAGGTCGGCCAGCTGCGATAGCGGGCCGGTCACGTAGAACATCGGCTCGCCGGCGCCGACCCACTTACCTTCCGCGAAGCGCAGGTCGACCTCGAAGCGGACGCCGCGGAGCCGGGCGATTTCCTGCAGCCAGTCCAGGGCCAGACGCGGCGCGCAGATCACCGGGCGGCGCATGAACACGGCATAGGTCGCCTGCATGTCGCCGAACCGCTCGACGGCTTTGCGGGTGCGCTTGAAGTAGACGTCGGTCCAGGCCGCGATATCGGCTTCGGCGGTCGGCCAGCTGCTGCCGCGGGCGGTTGTGCCCTTGGGGGCGTCCTGCGACGGACTCTTCTTGGGTTGGCTCGGGCCTTCCGGCATCACGTTTCCTTCCACGCCATCTCGACACCGGCCCGATTGCGGGCCCGCGGATGATTTTTGGCGGGAACTCTAACGCGAAGCGCGCAGCCGGCGCCAGGGGCCAAAGCCGGGACGCTGCTCTGCAAAATCCGGACGGCAGCCGTCAGGCGGCGGCGTCGGTCCTGGGCCGGCCCCTGTGGCCCGCTTGACCCGCTTGGCCCGACCCTGCGGCCTGCTGCGCCCGCTCGCGGGCGACGCGCCGGATGTCGGGGCGGCTGAGGCCGATGGTCTGAAGCTCGCCGTCGCTGTAGCCGGCCAGTTCGCGCTGGATCCGGCGCTCGGTCTCGCGAAGGCTCTGGCTGGCGCCGACGGCGGCCTCGATCTGGTCCTGGAGGTCTTCGCGGCTGAAGCCGATGTCGGCCAGCAGGCGGTCGCTGCGCAGGGTCAGCATGTCCTGCAGGGCCCGGCGCTCGCTGAAGCGGCGCAGGCTGTCTAACACGGGGCCCAGAACCGGGCCGAGAACCGGGGCCAGAAAGCGGGGGAACCAGGATGCCGGGGGGACGGCCGAAAAGGATGATGTCGGGTTCATTGTCAAACTCCGTCGGAACGGACTTTTCCAACCCCATTGCGGTTCTTTTCGGCGCGCAAAGGCGCAGCCTCTTGGCTGCCTAATTAGGTCCGGCCTCTTCGGCTGTCAATAAGAAATGCTGCATTGCACAAAGTTAAGAACGGCGTCCTTGGAGCCCGCCTGTCGCGGTGACGATGGGCAGGCAGCGATCATATTTTATTGATATAAAATGATTTTTTCAGAAGCCTGTAGGCGGGGGGGGTCGGATGGACGCCATCCCTGGAGGCCATGAGCGGCTTCGATATTGCGTTGCAATATGAGGGGGCGGGCGACCGGGCGGGCGCGGCCGGTTAGAGGACCGCGCCCAAACCGGCCGGAGAGACGGCGGCAATTAGGAAGCCGCCGCCCCCAAGTAGATAAAGCCGTTAAGACGGGGCAGGCGC
>JBHJIR010000100.1:0-19811 GCA_050043265.1 Kiloniellaceae bacterium | reverse complement strand
GGGGGGTCTGCCATTTCTGCCACGGAAATTCCTGCAGCCGCCCGGGTCCGCTGGGTGCGGGGACCGGGACCCGCCACCTAGTAGGTGCAGCTGTTGTCGGCGGTGTAATCGTGGACCTTCAGCTTACCGGCGACGATGTCGGCGGCGGCCTGCTCGACCTTGGCCTTCATCTCGTCGGTGACGAGGTCCTTGTTGTACTCGTCGAGCGCCCATCCGACACCATTCTCGGACAGCCCCAGGTTCTGGATTCCAGAGGTCCAGTTGCCGTCGGCGGCGTCCTTGAAGGCCTTATAGGCAGCAACATCGACACGCTTCAGCATCGAGGTCAGCATGGTCCCGGGATGCAGGTAGTTCTGGTTGGAGTCGACGCCGATGGCGAACTTTTCGCTGTCGACGGCGCTCTGGTAGACGCCGACGCCGGTGCCGCCGGCCGCCGCATAGATGACGTCGACGCCGCGGTCGAACTGGCTTTGGGCAAGCTCCGAGCCGCGGGTCGGGGCGTTCCAGGCCGACGGCGTGCTGCCGGTCATGTTCTGCAGCACCTCGATATCGGCACCGACATGCTTGGCGCCCTGTTCGTAACCGCAGGCAAACTTGCTGATCAGCGGGATGTCCATGCCGCCGATGAAACCGACCTTGCCTGTCTCGGACTTCATCGCGGCGATCATGCCGACCAGGAAGGAGCCCTCATGCTCCTTGAACACGATGGAGCGCACGTTGGGCAGGTCGACCACCGAGTCGATGATGGCGAACCGGGTATCGGGGAATTCCTTGGCCACCTTCGCCAGCGCGTCGGCCTGGGCGTAGCCGACCCCGATGACCGGGTCGGCGCCGCGCTGGGCCATGCGGCGCAGGGCCTGCTCGCGCTGGGTTTCGTTGGTGACCTCGAATTCACGGTATTCGATGCCGGTTTCCTTCTTGAACTGCTCGACCCCGTTGTAGACGCCTTCGTTGAAGGACTTGTCGAACTTGCCGCCCATGTCGAAGACGACAGCCGGGTTGATGTCGGCGGCAGCAGCCGCCGTGGCCAAGGAAGTGGAAACCAGCAGGGCCGCGGCAGCGGCCATGACGTTGCGTAACATGAAGATGCCTCACCTGAGTTCTTGTTGTTCGCTTCATTTCGCGTTGCGCGCATGCCGCCCCCGGCGGGGCGGAAACCGCCGCGCGCAAGGATCTACGCTAGCATGATCGGGCGGAAGCGCCAGTTGAAAGTGCCCGCGCAAGACAGGCGTTACGACGCGCAAAAGAAGCTCGCCATAGCCCTCTGCACGCCGGTGGCCCGACAAAAGAAGACCGGGCCCAAACGGGCCCGGTGAGTCGGCTAGGGATCTTAAACCACTGTGAGGCCCTGCTGCGAAGCAGGGGGGGACCACAGCCGAAACTGGGATCCGCCATCCCGGGCGGGGCGGCCCGGCCACGTTCCGGCGCTAGGGGGCTAAAACCGGAGCTGTGAAACCCTCAATATCGCGGCCACCGCACAGTGGCTGGGAAGCCATCGGCCCGTGAGGACCGGAAGAACCTGCTGACGGCTGCGACGGGCGTTACGTTAGAGAGCGATTGTTAGAGAGATTTGTCCGCACGATGACAATCCTGTCACAGGAGTGGCCGCGGGGTGGCCAGGGAGCGGCACACGCCGGGGCCGGGCTGCCGAATACTGCATAGCATTTTGAAATTTATACAGAATGTCACAAATAAGTCAGATCATTCTCATGCTAACGGGCCAATATGCAGCAAAACAAAACTGGGGAAAATAAGGCTGCAGGTGACGGGGAACATTCGGTCGATGAAAACGTCCCCTAGGGACACCGAAACTGGAAAGGCAGGTTCCATGAGCAAGCAGGGCAACGTCCTGAAACTGCTGAGCGAGCACCCCATCACAGAAACGGCCAATTGGATTGTCGGCGAACCCAGCGTGCAGGAACTGCTGGGCGATCCCGTCATCCATGCGGTGCTCCGCCGCGACGGCCTGGGCCACAAGGACCTGCTGCAGGCCATCGCGCAGGGACGCAGCCGCCTGGCGCCCGCCTTGCCGACCCCGGCCCTGCCCACTCCCGCCCTAACCACTCCGGACCTGCCCGCCCCGACCCTCACCACAAGCGACGCCGCCTGAGCGCGGCAGGCGATTTGCCTCGTCCTCGTCCCTTCCTTGCCCCGCCGCCCTTGCGCCTTTTGGGGGCAACCGTTATTGCCTGAGGCGGGAACAAGAAAGTGACCGGGGGGACGGGACGGACCATGCTGCGCATCGCGAGCATCGGCGAATGCATGATCGAGCTGTCGGAATCAGCCGACCCTGGCGACGCCGGGGGCAACGGGCGGATGCGGCGCACCTTCGGCGGCGACACTCTGAACACGGCGGTCTACCTGGCGCGCAGCCTCGGATCCGGCACGGGCGAGGTACACTACGTAACCGCGCTGGGCGACGATCCTTTCAGCGCCGAGATGCTGGCCGCCTGGCAGGCCGAGGGCCTGAAAACCGATACCGTGTTCCAGTTGCCCGGCCGGTTGCCGGGGCTCTACATCATCCGCACCGACGCCGCCGGCGAGCGCAGCTTCCACTACTGGCGCAGTGCCGCGGCGGCGCGCGAAGTGTTCCAGCCGGAACAGGCCGCCCGCCTGGCCGGCGCCCTCGCCGGCTTCGACCTCGTCTACCTCTCCGGCATCACCCTGGGCATCCTCGACGCCGACAGCCGCACGCGGCTGGTCGCCCTGCTGGCAGCGCTGCGCTCCGGCGGCTGCCGTATCGCCTTCGACACCAACTACCGTCCGCGCCTGTGGCAGGACCGCGCCGAGGCGCAGGAAGCCGTCGCCCGGGTGCTGGCGCTGGCCGATCTCGCGCTGCCGACCTTCGACGACGAGGCGGCACTGTTCGGCGACGACAGCCCCGAGGCCACCGCCAGCCGTTTGCACGCCATGGGCGTTGCGGAGGTCGTGGTGAAATGCGGCGCCGCGCCCTGCCTGACCAGCGCCGGAAACCACCAGGCCCGGGTCGCCGGAGAGGCCGTCGCCCGGCCGCTCGACACCACCGCGGCCGGCGATTCCTTCAACGGGGCCTACCTGGCCGCGCGGCTGGCCGGGGCGGAGCCGCAAGCCGCGGCCGCCGCGGGCCACCGGCTGGCCGCCCGGGTGATCGCCATCAAGGGCGCCATCATCCCGGCCTGAGTCCTCCGAACCCGACGCGGGTCGTTTTCGCCCAATTGGCCCCGGCGGTGGACCCGGTTAGACTGCCACCGAAGAACGATAATAATGGGGAGGAACGATGATCCGGAGCCACGCCATGAGGGCGGCTGCCCTGGTGTTTTGCCTGATCGGGCTGCCGCTGGCCGGGGCCGCAGCCCAGCCGGGGACCCAGCCGGGGACCCAGACCCGGCCGATCGAGGGACACGAGAACTGGAAGCTGGGCATGCCGCTGGCCGCGGCCGAGGCCGCCGAGCCCCGGGCCAAACGGAGCGACTGCGCCGAGGCGATCTGCCTGCACTACGCCGATGAGCGCTTCCCGAGTGCGCAGATCGGGGTTTCCTCCAGGTTCAACGACGCCGATGCCCTCGACGTTATCATCGTGAGCATGGCGGTGAAGCCCGGCGACAACCGTTGCAAGCGGCTCTACGTCCAGCTCGCGGCGTTTTATACCGCCGCCCATGGCGACACCCTGCCGGTCAGCCCGGAGAGCTGGGTGTGGAGCTCCCCGGAGGCCTCCCTCACCCTGCTGAACGACTGCACGGCCGGCGAGGGTGGGGTGATCAACATCCTCTTCGAAGCCACCGCCGGGGGTGCCGGGTAGGCCTTTATATCCGGCGGCCGGCCGCAAGATCCGCGGAAAACAGCCATTCCTGTCCGAAGGCGCGCTTTGTGCCCAGGCGCCAAATAGCGTAGACTGCCGCCCTGGCGCCCGGGGCCATCCCGGGAAATCATGGGAGTAACGTGGATGCAGAAGCTGCTCGTGGCAGCCTTTTGGCTTTGCCTGCTGAGCCTTCCGATCACCGTTGCCGCCGCCAGTGCAGAGGGCCGGCCGATCGAGGGGCACCAGAACCTGCGTCTGGGTATGACCCTGGCCGAGGCCGAGGCCGCCGAACCCCGCGCCCAACCCGACGGCAACTGCCCCGACGGCACCTGCCTGGGCTACTTCGACCGCCGTTTCCTCAGCACCGGCTATCAGGTGCTTGCCGTGTTCGGCGCCGACGACAGCCTGCACAGCATCGCCCTGTCCATGCTGATGGCCCAGGGCGAGGCCTCCTGCCGGCGCCAGTTGGGGACCGCGGCCCGGGACTTCACCCGGTCCTATGGCGCTCCGGACAGCACCGCCGACGGCATCTCCACCTGGCACGACAGCACGGCGGCCATCGTCCTGACCGACGGCTGCGCGGCAGCCGGTGGCAGCACCATCGCCATCACCATAAACAGTCAGCCCCGCTGACCCATCTCCGGTCCGCGGGACGCCGCGGTTTCCGTCCTTTTCGGCACGGAAGCGGCCGCTTTACGAGTGCCGCCGGAAATCCCGCCGAAATCGCTTGAATGCGCTTCGGTAAGAGCCTAAATCGGGCTGGCGTTAGCACTCCTGACCAGAGAGTGCCAACATCCGATGTACAAGACCAAACCAGGGGAAAAAAGCCATGAAATTCCGACCCTTGCATGACCGCGTCGCCATCCGGCGGATCGAAGAAGAGC
Organism: Kiloniellaceae bacterium; assembly: GCA_050043265.1. Taxonomy (GTDB): domain Bacteria; phylum Pseudomonadota; class Alphaproteobacteria; order Kiloniellales; family Kiloniellaceae; genus Pelagibius. Next base: position 15,149 of record JBHJIR010000100.1, on the reverse strand, counting down.
AGAAGACCGCCGGCGGCATCATCATCCCCGACACCGCCAAGGAAAAGCCGAGCCAGGGCGAAGTGCTGGCCGTCGGCCCCGGCGCCCGCAACGAAAAAGGCGAGCTGATCGCCCCCGACCTGAAGGTCGGCGACCTGGTGCTGTTCGGCAAATGGTCGGGCACCGAAGTGAAGATCGACGGGCAGGACCTGTTGATCATGAAGGAATCCGACATCATGGGCGTGCTCGAGGGCACCAAGGCAGCCAAGAAGAAGGCCGCCTGATCCGTTTCGGAGCCCCTTAGGAGAGAACCAAAATGACTGCAAAAGACGTCAAATTTTCTACCGATGCCCGCGAGCGCATGCTCCGGGGCGTCGACATCCTGGCGAACGCGGTCAAGGTGACCCTGGGTCCAAAGGGCCGCAACGTCGTGCTCGACAAGTCCTATGGCGCGCCGCGCGTGACCAAGGACGGCGTGACCGTGGCCAAGGATATCGAACTGAAGGACAAGTTCGAGAACATGGGCGCCCAGATGGTGCGTGAAGTCGCCTCCAGGACCAGCGACATCGCCGGCGACGGCACGACCACCGCGACCGTGCTGGCCCAGGCCATCGTGCGCGAGGGCGTGAAGTCGGTGGCTGCCGGCATGAACCCGATGGACCTCAAGCGCGGCATCGACCTCGCCGTCCAGACGGTGGTCGAGGACCTGAAGAAGCGCTCGCGCAAGATCAGCTCCAACGCCGAAATCGCCCAGGTCGGCACCATCTCCGCCAACGGCGACGCCGAAATCGGCGGCATGCTGGCCGAAGCCATGCAGCGAGTCGGCAACGAAGGTGTGATCACCATCGAAGAAGCCAAGTCGTTCGACACCGAACTGGAAGTCGTCGAGGGCATGCAGTTCGACCGCGGCTACCTGTCGCCGTACTTCATCACCGACGCCGAGAAGATGCAGGCGGTGCTGGACGATCCCTATGTCCTGATCCACGAGAAGAAGCTCTCCGGCCTGCAGACCATGCTGCCGCTGCTGGAAGCCGTGGTGCAGTCGGGCAAGCCGCTGCTGATCATCGCCGAAGACGTTGAGGGCGAAGCCCTGGCGACCCTGGTGGTGAACCGCCTGCGCGGCGGCCTGAAGGTCGCCGCCGTGAAGGCGCCGGGCTTCGGCGACCGCCGCAAGGCCATGCTGCAGGACATCGCGGTCCTGACCGGCGGCACGGCCGTCTCTGAAGACGTTGGCATCAAGCTGGAGAACGTCACCCTCGATATGCTGGGCCGCGCCAAGCGGGTCATCATCACCAAGGATGAGACGACCGTGGTCAGTGGTTCCGGCAAGAAGGCGGACATCCAGGCCCGCTGCAGCCAGCTCAAGGCGCAGATCGAGGAGACCACCTCGGACTACGACCGCGAGAAGCTGCAGGAGCGTCTGGCCAAGCTGGCCGGCGGCGTCGCGGTGATCCGCGTCGGCGGTGTTACCGAAACCGAAGTGAAGGAGCGCAAGGACCGCGTCGACGACGCCCTCCACGCGACCCGCGCGGCGGTCGAGGAAGGCATCGTGCCGGGCGGCGGCACCGCGCTGCTGCGTTCGGTGGCCAAGCTCGCCAAGCTCGAAGTGGAAAACGCCGACCAGATGGTCGGCATCCGCATCGTGCGCCGCGCCCTGGACGCACCGCTGCGCCAGCTCGCCGAGAACGCCGGCACCGACGGCTCAATCGTGATCGGCAAGGTCCTCGAGAACAAGGATCCGCAGTGGGGCTACAACGCCCAGACCGGCAAGTACACCGACCTCGTGAAGGACGGCGTCATCGACCCGACCAAGGTCGTGCGCGCCGCTCTGCAGCACGCGGGTTCGGTCGCCGGCCTGCTGATCACCACCGAGGCCATGATCGCCGACAAGCCCGAGAAGAAAGCCCCGGGCATGCCCGGCGGCGGTGGTATGGGCGGCATGGGCGACATGGACTTCTAAGGTCCAGCCTTCGCTTCACGACTGCCAAGGGGCCGGTTTCGACCGGCCCCTTTTCTTTTCGGCTCCTTTTCTTTCCGGGTGCCATCGTGCCGGGCGCCCGTTATCCCCTGCTCTCCGATCCCGCGCCGGGCCGGTCATGGGCCAGTTGGCGGCGCAACAAGCAGGCCAGCTCTGCGGACTCCAAAGGCAGGTGGATCAGTTCGCGCACCCCCGCCCCGGCCAAGCGGGGCGCGCTGAATTCCTTCGCTGAGGCCGTCGCCAGGATGATGGGAAGCCACGGCGCGACCCGAGACAGGCGGCGCGCCAGATCCAGCACCGCGGCGGTGCCGGCAGGATTGCTGATCAGGATCAGATCGAAGCGGCCGGCGGCCTGACGGCAGGCGGCTATGGCGTCTTCCGGATGGGCAAAACCGATCGGTTCGTAGCCTAGCGCCGCCAGCATTTCTTCCTGCCACAGAAGATCCTCGCCGACGCTGCCGCCGACCAGGATCGTCTCGCCGGCACCCCGCTCGGCAACGCTCGGCGGGCGCGGCTTCGCGTCGCCAATGCCGCTGCCGGCAGACGGCAACCAGATCTCGAACCGAGTGCCGACGCCCGGTTCGCTCTGCACGCCGATGGCGCCCTCATGCTGCCGGACGATTTCCCTGACAGTGGCAAGGCCCAGGCCGTTGCCGTCCTGTCGGGTGGTGAAGAAGGGGTCGAAGATGCGGTCGCGCGTCGCCTGTGTCATGCCCCGGCCGTTGTCGGCGACCGAAACGACGATATAGCGGCCAGGGCTGAGTTCTTCCCATGCCAGGCGCAAAGTCCTCTTCAATTCCCTCGTTTCGATCGAAACCCTGATCTTCCCGGCTTCGTCCATTGCCTGGGCCGAGTTCGTGCAAACGTTCAGAAGAACCTGCTGGAGTTGGGCCGGCTCGCCATACACCGTGACATCGTCTGCTTCCGCCTCCACGCAGAGCCGCACTTCCGGCGGCAAGGAGACCGCGAGCAGCGCCTGTGCTTCCAGAACAACGTCGCGCATGGACAGGGTTTCCCGGCTGACATCGTCGCGCCGGCCGAAGGCCAGAATCTGGTCCACGATATCCCGCGCCCGCTCGCCGGCCCGGCGGATCTCGGCGAGATTGTCGGCCAGCCGGCTCCCCGCCTCGGCATAGCCGAAAGCCATTTCGGTGCGCCCGAGGATGGCGCCGATGATGTTGTTGAAGTTGTGCGCGATGCCGCTGGCGAGGGATCCAATGGTTTCCATGCGGCGGGCCCGCTGCAGGCCGACCTGCAGGCGTTCCTTCTCGCGTTCGAGATTATCGCGGTCCAGCGCGCTGGCAATAGCGTCATAGGCCATGCGGAAAAGACCGCAGTGATGATGCCACCCGGTAAAGGACGCCCGCGTGCAGTCGAAACCCAGCAACGGCGCCCCCCCCTGGGGGCCGGCGATGCACAGCCAGGACTTCGTGCCAGCGGCGGCCAGGACCGCGGAGATCCTGCCGGCGCATTCCCGCTTTCCCACCGAAGCATAGAGGATACCGTCGGTGCGTGGCTTGACGACCGTGGTCAGTTCCATAGCCCGCAGCGGCCAGCCGCGCGGGAAATCCGCGCCATGACGGGACCAGCGGAAAATCTGCGGAGGATCGCCCGGCGCCACGAAGTAGGCCCGCTCCGCCGACAGGCACTTCGCCAATGCGCCGAGCACGGCCTCGACATCCCAGGCGATGTCGGTCCGGTAGGAGTTGATCACCCGCGTCGAAAAATCGGCAATGACATGCTCGACATTCGCGCGCTGCCGGAGCGAGCGGGCATGCGAGCGCAACTGAACGCCGAAAGCGACCAGGAAGCCGGCAAGCACCAGTGAGGCGGCGTAGAGGATGATCCGAAACACACCGACGGCCTCCTCCGCCTCGGCGTCGTGAAGGCGTATGAGCGCGCGGAGCGCCTCCCGCTGAGGGTCCGAGTTCGTCATGACGATGGACCTCACGATGCGGTCAGTCTCCGGCAGAACGTCTTTCAACAGTTCCGCGTGGGAAAGCAGGGCCTGGACAAGAGCGGCATCGTCTGCCGCCGGGCGGAACCCGCGCAGCCGCCCCAGCTTGACGTCGACGGCCTCCGCCGAGGGGGGCGATGTATCCAGCGTGAGGTGGAGCATGACGGTCGCCAGGCCGCTGACTTCCTGGCCCAGGGCCGGTGCATGGCCCGGGCCGCTGAGCCGGTGGCTGGACAGGTTGAACTGGGCAAGCGAGTTCTGCAGCAGGGCATTGCGGCTCTTGAAACGCTCGGTCCAGGCTTCCTTGTGGTCCACCATGCGCCGCAAGGCCTGGAGCGGCCCGGCGTTCCCGATTTCCGGCGGCAGCTGGGCAGAGAGCCGGCCCGTCGCCGCCTGCATTGAATTGATTTCGGCTACCAGCGGATCGTAGTTCCGAAGGATGCCCGCCCGTGCGGCAAGGACGTCGCGATGCAAGGCGCTCTCCGCGGCGGCAAAATCGTCAAGAGCGCGCAACCATTGCTCCGACGGCTGAACGGCACCGGTCATGCCGCGCACGGCCAACCATGTCAGCACGAACAGCAGAACGGCCGAGCCGGTGACAACCTGGACGACCTTCACAGAGGCCCTCTGACCGGCTGGCCTTCAAACTCGCCCGTAAGCGTACGCAAGAAAGCGACGATCCCTTCGACCTGTTCGTCGGTTAGCGTCGAATTCAACTGGGAGCGCGCCATCCTGCGCACCGCATCCTGCAGAGTCGGCGCACTGCCGTCGTGGAAGTACGGTGCCGTCGCCTCGACGTTTCGCAGGCCGGGGACGCGAAGCCTTTCCGGCATCGGCGACGCCAGAGGGTGGAAGATGCCGTGGCGCGCGAAAAGATTGGCGCCGACATTGATGCCATGATGGCAGGAAATGCAGCCCAGCGACTTGAACAGCGCGTAACCCCGCAGTTCCTGCGCGGTGAGCGCATCGGAATCGCCGCGCAGCCAGCGGTCGAAGCGGCTTCCCGGTGTCGTCAGGGACCGCTGAAAGGTCGCCAGGGCCTGCACAATCGACGCACGGTCCGGCCGCTGTCCGAATGCGGCCTTGAAGCGGTTGATCATTGCCGGATCCGTGTTGAGCCTGCCGGCGGCCGCTTCGAGAGTGGTCCCCATAATCTGCGGATTCTCCAGGGACGCGACGATCTGATCCTCCAGACTGCGGAACTGCCCCTCCCAATTGAAACGAAAAACCAGCGCTGCGTTGAACACGGTCGGCGTGTTGAGCACCAGGACCTGGCCGTCCAGGCCGATATCACGACTCTTGCCGCCGGCGCCATTGGTCGCAAGATCGTGGCAAGACGCGCAGCTCAGGGTGTTGTCGCGCGAAAGCCGGGTATCCCGAAACAGCAGTTCGCCGAGCGATACAACCAGCGCATCGGCCGACGGCGGCGGCGGCAGCGGCGTAATGGGTTCTTCGACCGCCCCGGAAGCGGGTGCCGGCGCCTCATGCGCCGGCAGCGCAAGCTGGCGCTGCATCGTGACCGGCACGGCCACGAGGGGTGCCACCACGGCAAGCGCCCAGGCCCGCCGAGCAACCGCTCGGCAGACCCCGGCGACACCCCACTCCAGGAAAACCTTAGCCGTGGCGAACAGTGTCACCGGCGCCTGCGCCCATATCTCACCAGATGTTCGATTTCGCCGCGATTCTCGATGCCGATATCCCGCAGAACCTTGTCGTCGAACTGCATGAGTTCATCGATGGCCCGCGCACAATCGATTTGATATCGGCACCGTGCCCACAGCCAGGTCACCGGCGCGCCCAGGCGCCGTAGCCACCCCCAGGCGGGACGTCTCCGGCTCGCGTCACCAGCCGGCGCCGTGCCGGGAAGCGGCCGGCCACCCGGCTTCACCTGCAATAATCTGGCTCCGTTGGAATTGCCGTTAGCGGCCGCCTGCGCGCACATTGGCCGGCCCACGAAATGGAAGGCGGGCTTGGGCGTGTTGTCTTTTCGGGCGATAGGATTAAAAATAACGTTCTGCATCTTAAATCTCCTTCATTCGGATGAAGGGAGTCTCTCCCGCACGCGCTACGGCTTCATCACAAGGGCGCCCTTTGCCGTTACACACGTAGCGTTCTCGTGACCTGTTTGGGGCTGTCGGGGATGGTTCAAAAAGGCTCGACGGCCAAGGCGAAGATGTAGCCGACTCCACGCTCGGTGGTGATCACGCGTGGTGCGCTGGCATCCGTCTCCAGCTTGCGCCGCAGACGCAGGACCTGGACGTCGATACTGCGGTCGAAGACGTCCTCGTGCACACGGGTGGCCTGCAACAGGTACTCGCGCGACAGCGGCCGCTGCGGAGCACCGAGAAATGCCAGAAGCAGCGCATATTCCCCTTTCGTCAACGAGACGACGTTGCCAGCGGGGTCGGTCAGCCGCCGGCAGCGACGATCGAGTTGCCAGCCGGAGAAACGATAGCCGCCGCGGTCCGGCTCGCGGCTGCGGTTGAGGCGGCCGATCTCCTGGCGGCGCAGAACAGCGCGGATGCGCGCCAGCAGTTCGCGCAGGCCGAAAGGCTTAGTGATGTAGTCGTCGGCGCCGAGTTCCAGACCGACGACCCGATCAATCTCCTCGCGGCGGTGGCCTGTCATGATGATGACAGGGACATCCGACGCAGCCCGGATCTCCCGCAGGACATCCAGGCCGTTCTCCTGCCCCAGATGCAGATCCAGGATGATGATCCCCGGGGAGTTGTTCGCCAAATGGCGCTTCAACTCGCCCCTCGTCGAAACCGTGACCGAGGGAAGGGCATGCTCTTCAAGATAGCCGGAGACCATTCGCCGCATGGCCGGATCGTCGTCAACAATTACCGCGTGGCCGGAGAGAACCGGCATACCGGCTCGAAAAGAGTCGGCGACAGGGGGAAAACCGCTCGAGGAGGAGCCGGCCGGCCCCTCTCCGTCAGAGCCGTCCTGGTACGACTTCATGGCGTTTTTATCCAAGGTGAATTCTGCTTCCGCTGACGGGCCGAATCGCGCGGCTGCATATGGCGTCAGCCCCGGCATAAATCAACAGGCGCATCGGGCTTTTGCAGCTTTGATCGGCAACAGACGAGGCAACGGCTGGAGATCAAAAAAATGTGTAGCTCTCAGCGCGTGCCTAGCCTTGAAAAAATACTTTGTGAAAATAAGGGCAAAAATAGGCGGCGTAATAATAACGAGCATAAAAACAAGGGGCATAAAGAATAAAGGCCTAGCCCCACGTACAACCTGGCGACCTAAAAATAGGGGGTGCGCACCGCGGTCTGCATTGCCCGGCCGATTCGGCCGGCCAGTTCGCGCAGGCGCCCAGGTTCAACTTCGTCGCCCGAACCAAGGCCTTTCAAGAGCTGCCCCTTCCAAGTCGGAATCATGTGAAAGTGCAGGTGCTGAATGGTTTGGCCCGCAGCCCGGCCGTTGAGCTGACCCACAATGATGCCATCAGGATGCAGCGCCGTGGAGGCCGCGCGGGCCACCATTTGTACGACAACAATCAGATCCGTAAGCTCCGCCGGCTCAATCTCCAGAATGTTACGGGCCACGCTGCTCTTGGAGACAACCACGACATGGCCTTCCGAGCGCGGCCGCTTATCCATAAACGCCAAAGTGCGCAAATCTTCGTAAACCTTGATGCACTGCAACTCACCCCTCAATATCCGGGCGAACACATTGCTGTGGTCGTAACTTCCGTCGAGTGACATAACGTCATTTCCCTGCTGTATTTTGCGTAAGCTGGATCCAGGGCGTCCCGATGCGTGGCCATTTCATTGCCTGTCCTGTCAGGGTGCTAGCCAGGTTTCTTTATCTCGATGGACTAGGGCGTTGCCCAAATTGGGGCGCAAAAGCTACCCGGCCATTTCAAGGACACCCATTTGTGTTGCTGTTGTAACGCCACACCTTTGCGTGCCATGGCGCATAAGCTTTCTGGCAGGGGCAGAGCGGATTACATTCCGGTACAGCGCAGAATCCCAGGGATTTCAGCGACTTTTGGAACCAGTTATCTTGTGCGACGTTAAGTAGTCGGACCCGGCCGGCCGGACGATTGGGCCCCCTCCCAGAAACGACACCGCAGGATTCATCGCCGGAAATGGCCGCCGAAACCGCCGAAAGACCTTCCCCGATCCTCCAGGAAGACAAGACCTGCTGGCGCCTGGCGCCCTGCAGCCGTGCCCGCGTGCTGATCGACGGCGCCGACTACTTCCTGGCCCTGCGCCGCGCGCTGCTGAAGGCCGAGGACACCGTGTTCATCATCGGCTGGGACATCGACAGCCGCACCCCCCTGGTCGGTCCCGGTGGGAAGAAGGACAAGGACGACGACCTGCCGGTTACCTTCGGCGACTTCCTCACCGCCCTGGTGAAGCGGCGCGCCGGGCTGAAGATCCACCTGCTGCTGTGGGACTACTCGGTCCTCTATGCCCTGGAGCGCGAACCGCTGCCGGAGGTGAAGCTCGACTGGTCGACGCCGTCGGAGATCTCCGTCTGTCTGGACGACGTCCTGCCGATCGGTGCGTGCCATCACCAGAAGGTCGTGGTGATTGACAATGCGCTGGCCTTTTCCGGCGGACTCGACCTTACCATCCGGCGCTGGGACACCCCCGGACACGCACTCCGGGATCCCGAACGCAGCGATCCAAAGGGCGAAAGCTACCGCCCCTTCCACGACATTCAGATGATGGTCGACGGCGATGCGGCCGCCGCCCTCGGCGAGCGGGTGCGCTACCGCTGGCAGCGCGCCGCCTGCGAGACGCCGCGGAAGACCACCACCCAGGGCGATCCCTGGCCCGACGGCTTCGAGCCCGATTTCACCGACTGTACCATCGGCATCGCCCGTACGTTTCCGGCCTACGACGGCCAAGAGGAAGTGCGCGAGGTCGAGCAGCTGTTCCTCAAATCCATCGAGGCCGCGGACCGCAGGATCTATATCGAGAACCAGTTCCTCACCACCGAGAGCATCTGTACCGCGCTTATCCAGCGCCTCCAGGATAATCCCGAACTGGAGGTTCTGATCGTCGCCCCCAACGTGCACCAGAGCTGGCTGGAGGAGCGCGCCATGAACACCGGCCGCCGCCGCTTCATGGAGCGGCTGAAGGACGGCGGTGTCGGCGCGCGCGTGAAGCTGCTTTTCCCCGCCGTGCCCGAAGACGACACCGGCGAGGGCGTCATGGTCCACGCCAAGGTGATGATCGTCGACGACCGCCTGCTGCGCATCGGCTCGGCCAACCTGAACAACCGCTCCATGGGCGCCGACAGCGAATGCGATCTGGCGCTGGAAGCGGGCAACGACGTGGAGCGCCGGGGCGTCGCCGGCCTGCGTCATCGCCTGCTGGCCGAACACCTGGGTCGCGAGACCTCGGAAATCGCCGAGGCGGAGGCCGAAGAAGAGTCGCTCTTCGCGGTGGTCGAGCGCTTTTCCGCGGGCGCGCGCAGCCTGCGGCCCATCGACCTCAGCGATGTCCCGACCGACGACCTGAGCCGCACCGTCGGCGAGTTCGCCGATCCCGAGCGCCCCATCGAAACGCCGGAGTTCGTCGGCGACATGTTCGGTGCCAAGAATGACAAGCAGCCCCTCTCCCGCTTCGCCAAGCTGGCCGCCGTCGCCATCGGGGTGCTGGCGCTGGTCGCCCTGTGGCGCTATACGCCGCTGTCGGAATTCAGCGACCCCGACGCCCTGAAAGCAATCCTGCAGTCGCTCGGTAGCGGCTGGTGGATGCCGCTGGTGATCCTCGCCGCCTACCTGCTGGGCAGCCTGGTGGTATTCCCCGTTACCGTGCTGATCGTCATGACCGGCTTGATGTACCAGCCGCTGCCCGCCTTCGGCTACGCGCTCGGCGGGTCGCTGGCGAGCGCCAGCCTGACCTATGCCATCGGCCGGTCGATCGGCGCCCAGCCGCTGCGCAGCCTGCTCGGCACCCGGGTCAACCGCATCAGCCGCGCGCTGGCCCGTCGCGGCGTGCTGTCGGTGATGGCGCTGCGCATGCTGCCCATCGCGCCTTTCAGCGTCATCAATCTCGCCGCAGGGGCGAGCCACGTGAAGTTCACCGACTTCCTCATCGGCACCTCCCTCGGCATGGCACCGGGGATTCTGGTCATCACTCTGCTGGGCAACCAGCTGGGCCGCGTGCTGACCGAGCCGGAGCCGATGGAGCTGGTGTTCTTCGGCCTCTTCGTCGCCGCCTGGCTGGCGGTCTCGCTGGGCCTGCAGACCCTGGCAACGCGGCTGCGCAGCAACGATGCCTGATCTCAAGCCCCACCTGCGCGTGCTGACCTGGAACATTCATGCCTGCGTCGGCGCCGACGGCCGCCACGACGTTGCCCGGGTCGGTGCCGCCGTGCGGGCCCTGGCGCCCGACATCGCCGCCTTCCAGGAAGTCGACTCGCGCCGGGGCCGCGCCGCAGGGGCGGACAGCCGGGCCGAGGTCTACGACCTGCTGCGCGCCGAAGTCGGCGAGCACGGCCATGATGCCTGGGCGATCTCCGGCGCCGACGGCCGCTACGGGCAGATCCTCGCCAGCCGCTTTCCGCTGGAGGACAAGCAGGTTCATGACATCTCCCAACCCGGCCGCGAGCCGCGCAAGGTGATGGCGGCCCGGGTCAGCCTGCCGACGGCGCGCCTGCGGGTGATCGCCACCCATCTCGGTCTCGGGCGGCGGGAACGCCGGCGCCAACTTGCCGGGCTTCGGGAGATTGTCGGCAGCGACAGCACGGACCCGGTCCTGCTGCTGGGCGACTTCAACGAGTGGTTCTGGCCGCTCCATAGCCAGCGCGACCTCTTCGCCCTGTTCCCCAGCTGGTCGCACCACGCCAGCTTTCCGGCCCGCTTCCCGCTGTTTCCGCTCGACCGCATCCTTTGCCGGCCCGACGACCTGCTGGCGCGGACCTGGACCGCCGACGCCGCGCGGGACGCCTCCGACCACCTGCCGGTGGTGGCGGAACTCGCCCTGCCGGTGCCGCGCTGACCGCCTTCCAGGCGGAAAATTCATCTTTCTGCCAAATGGTTAGCTTATTTTTGCCGGCCCCTCTTGACGGCGCCAAAATATATTCATATTTATGAATATATGAATGCGGAAGACATGCAGAGATCGGCCCAGGCTGCCGCCGACCTGATGAAGGCGCTGTCGAGCGAGAACCGCCTGATGCTGTTGTGCCAGCTGGTCGACGGGGAAAAGACCGTGGGCGAACTGGCCGGCAGTCTGAGGCTGCGTCAGGCCGCCGTGTCGCAGCAGCTTGCTCTGCTGCGCAAGGACGGCTTGGTTTCCGCCCGCCGCGATGGCCGGCAGATGCACTACTGCCTCACCGGGCAGGAGGCGCGGGCCATCATCAAGCTGCTCTATGAACTGTACTGCGCGCCCGCAAAGCAAACGGCAGCCCCCTGCCCCTCAGGAGCCTGAACGACCATGCACACGCTGAACAAGATCGATGCCGTGAAAGCCAAGACACTGCTCGACGGCGGCCAGGCCGTGCTGATCGACATCCGCGAGAGCGACGAATTCGCGCGCGAGCACGTGACCGGCGCACACCACGTACCGCTGTCCGGCTTCAGCCCGAAGGACTTCCCCAACGACCGCGACAAGGTCGCGATCTTCCACTGCGCCAGCGGCGCACGCACCGCCGGCGCCGCCCGGCAGATCCTGAGCAGCGGCTTCGCCGAGATCTACCAGCTCGACCAGGGCATCGCGGGCTGGAAGAAGGCCGGGCTGCAGACCGTAGTGAACCGCAAGATGCCGATCCCCATTCGGGGCCAGGTGCGGATCGCCGCCGGCCGAGTGGTGCTGGTCGGCGGCGTCCTGGGATTCACCGTCGCGGCGGGATTCTTCCTGATGTCCGGCTTCGTCGGCGCCGGCCGGACCTTCGCGGGCGTGTCCGGCACGTGCGCCATGGCGAGCCTGCTGGCCGTCATGCCGTGGAACCGCCGGGCTCTGGCCCCGATATCCTAGTTCCGACTCCGTCGATGCGGTTAGACTCGCGCGCGTGACCGTCGCCCGCGAAGAAGACCTCTATGCCCCGGTGAAGGCCTTCCTGGAAGGCCAGGGCTACGCCGTGAAGGCGGAGGTGCGCGGCTGCGACCTGGTCGCGCGCCGCGGCGACGAAGCCCCTGTGATCGTCGAGCTGAAGAAGGCCTTCAACCTGGCCCTGCTGCTGCAGGGCGTCGACCGCCTGACCATGAGCGAGCAGGTCTACCTCGCCTTCGGCGCCCCGGCCAGGGCGGCGACCTGGCGACGCGACCGCAAGAGCGTGCTGAAGCTCTGCCGCCGCCTCGGCCTCGGCCTGCTGATGGTCCACGCGGACAAGGATCTGGTCGAGCCGCTGCTCGACCCCCTGCCCTACCAGCCGCGGCCCAACCGCAAGCGCCAGACGCTGTTGCTGAAGGAATTCGCTCAGCGTGTCGGCGATCCCAACACCGGCGGCCAGACGCGCCGGCCCATCGTCACCGCCTACCGCCAGAACGCCCTGCGCTGCGCCGCGCTGCTGCAGGGCCAGGGCCCGACCAAGGCGGCACTGATCGCCGGCGGTTACGGCGTGACGACGGCAGCCGCCCTGCTGCAGCGCGATGTCTATGGCTGGTTCCAGCGCGTCGAGCGCGGCATCTACGACCTCTCACCCAAGGGCCGCGAGGCCCTGGTACTCTACGCCGATGTGGTGCGGGAACTGGACGGCGGCGCGCCGGCAAAACCGCAGCGCCGCACCACGGCGCGCTAGGCGCGATAACGTCCCAGCGCTTCGGCGATCTCATCGCGGGTCGGCAGGCTGGGCTGGGCACCCAAGGTCCGGCAGGCCAGGCCGCCGGCAATGACACCCAGCGCCAAAGCATCTTCCAAGGCTTCCCCGGCATCCAACGCGGCGGCAAAACCGCCGACGAAAGCGTCCCCGGCGGCAGTGGTATCGACCACCTCGACCGGCAGGGCCGGCAGCCGGTGACAACCGGCCGGGCCGAAGGCGGCGACGCCTTGTCCGCCCAGGGTGACGATGCAGTGCTTCACGTAGTCAGCCGCCAGACGGGCGGCGATCTGATCCAGCGCCGTCTCCACGAGGCCGAGTTGCGCGGCCAGTTGCCGACCCTCGGTCTCGTTGACGATCAGGTAGTCGATGCGGCGCAGCACCTCGGGCGGCACCGGCCCGACCGGGGCCAGGTTCAGCATCACCGCCGTGCCGGCCGCCTCGGCCAGGTCGACCGCCTTCCAGTTCTCGGCATGCGGGACCTCCATCTGCAGCAGCAGCAGGTCGCCGCGGCGCAGGCCGATGGGCTGCAGCAGCTCCGCCCGGGCCTCCAGGTTGGCGCCGCTGGCGACGACGATCAGATTCTCCCCCGCCCCGTCGACGGCGATGAAGGCGCAGCCGGTACGCCCCGTGGTCTCGGCAACCTCGGACAGCTCGACTCCGCCCCTGTGCAGGCTCTGCAGGGCGACCTCGGCGAAGGCGTCCTGGCCGACCGCGCCGACCATGCGCACCGGGGCGCCGGCGCGCGCGGCGGCCAGGGCCTGGTTGGCCCCCTTGCCGCCGGGCACCACGGTGTAGCCGGAACCGGTGACGGTCTCACCCGGTCCGGGCAATTGCCGCACCTGGCAGACAAGATCGGCATTCAGCGATCCGAAGACGGTGATCATGTCGCGGCCGGTTCCAATGAAAGCGGCCAAGACCTTATCCGCCCCCCGGCGTTGCTTCAACCAGTGGCGGGGCGATCCTGCGTTGCCGCCTCTTCGGCGGCGGCGGCCATGATGGCGGACACGATGGCATAGGCCTGCGCCCAGGCTTCCTCGGCCTCCTGGGTCCAGGCGTCGCCCAGGCCGCGTTCGAAGGTCCATAACAGCGCGGCGCCGACGGAACGGTAGTGGCGCTTGCGCACGCCGTAGGTCAGGTGGCGGCGGCCCAGTTCTTCCAGCGCCGGCACCATGCTGTCGAGGCGGTCCAGGGCGGCCACGACCAGCGCCAGGGCCTGCAGCAGCTTGCCGCGCTGGGCCGTCATGTCCGCCCCGGCAAAGAGCGGCCGGACGGTCGGGTCGATCTCGAAAAGGCGGTCATAGAACAGCGCCGCGGCGGTATCGCCCATCGCGCCCACCGCCGACCAGGTGTCGCGGAGCAACTGCTTTTGCTCGGGGGTCATGAGAAAGGGTCCTATCAAACGAACACGACTAAGCTGCCGCCGGGTGAACGGCGGGTTCTCTCATTAGTCGATTGCCGGCCGGAAAGGTTCATCGTGCGGTGGGGTGGCGCAAAACCGCGGCGTCGCCCGGTCTGAGCCCCTCTCAGGAGGATCGCGCGGCCTTGCACGAATCGTGGTAATCAGGGAGCAGCGGCGCAGCGAAAGGCAGGCAACGAGCCTTCATGAGCGGGTCAACGATCTCGGAAGATCACCGGGCGCAGTTCCAGGCCGAGGGCTATGCCGTGGTGCGCAGCGTGTTCTCAGCCGGAGAGGTGGCCGCCATGGCGGCCGCCTTCGACCGCATCCATGCGCGGGCCATGGCCGGCGGCAGGAGCTGGCGCGACCGCAACGTCTACTTCTGTCTGGCCGAGGAATCCGATGCCGGTACCCTGCTGCGCTATGCCCAGTGGATCGCCTGGCTGGAGCCGGACCTGGAAGTGGTGCGCCGCGACCCGCGGCTGTTACGTCTCCTGGAGCCGCTGATCGGCCGCGACCTGAAGCAGATCATCAACCAGCTCCATTGGAAACCGCCGGGCGCCCGCGCCGAATTCGGCTTCCACCAGGACTCGCGCTCGCGCCGCCCGCGCGAGGCCTACCGCGACCTCGCCACGTCTTACGTGCAGACCGGCATTGCGATCGACCCCCAGCGGGCCGAGAACGGCGCCGTGGTGGTGGTGCCCGGCAGCCATCGCCTGGGCGAACTGCCGTTCGACCCGGAGCACCCGTCGATGAACCAGGCGATGGACAGCGCCGACCTGGCGCGCCTCGGCATCGACCCGGCAAGCGCCGTGACCTTGGAACTGGACCCCGGCGACGTGGCGCTGTGGCACGTCCACACCCTGCACGGCTCGGGCCCCAACACCTCGACCCTCGACCGCCGTTTTTACATCAACGGCTACGTGAGCGCGGCGAACTGCGACCGGGGCGAATGGGCCTTCCAAGACGGCGAACCCTGCCCGCTCGACGGCAAACACAGCCTGGTGCACTACGAGGACCTCTACACCAACCCCGGCCCGATGTTCGTGGATTGATCGAACCTAGCCCCCTCACCCTCACCCTCCCGCTTCGCGGGCCCCTCCCTC
>JBHJIR010000099.1:0-27137 GCA_050043265.1 Kiloniellaceae bacterium | reverse complement strand
ATCTCCACCGCCTGCCCGGCGGAGTCATAAAAGGCTTTCAGGTTCTGCACGTTGTTGAGGACCATGTTCATCCGCTGAGGATCGTTCTCGTCGACATGGACCGCAATCCTATGTGCCGGCGCGCCGGCGAAGGCGGTCGTGCTCTGGGCGACCTGCCCGGCCAGCAGCCAGCCGCTCGTGGCAAGACCAAGGACAAGCCCGGCAACCAGCGCGGACCAACGGAGTTTGGGCATTGGTTTTCCTCCCACTCTTTTTCTTTTGTGAAGCGCCGGGTCCCCGGCGGCCGGACGCTCAGCCCCCGGCAAAGGCCATCATGCGGCAACATATGCGTGCATTCAAATATTTCTATAGAAATGGCTTCAAGGGCAGTCCCAAGGGCCGCCAAGGCTATTGTCGCCGGCGACGCCGCGCGGCACCCTGCCGGGACAGGGTCAGCGTCATCGATCAGGACAAGAACACCACCATGGCCAACAAGCCGCGTTCCTATAAGCCGGTCTCCGGCTTCGTACTGCCGCGTTTCGCCGGCATCGCCACCTTCATGCGTCTGCCGCACGTGCCGCTGGAGGACCTGGCCGAGGTCGGCGACGTCGACATCGGCCTGATCGGCGTGCCCTGGGACGGCGGCACCACCAACCGCGCCGGTGCGCGCCACGGCCCGCGGCAGATCCGCGACCTCTCCACCCTGCTGCGCAACGTGCATCACGTCAGCGGCACGGCCCCCTTCGAGCTGGCCAACTGCGCGGACATCGGCGACACGCCGTCGAACCCCATCGACCTGCATGAATCGATCGACCTGATCGAGAAGTTCTACGCCGCGGTGCACAAGGCCGGCGTCCTTCCGCTGTCTGCCGGCGGCGACCACCTGATCACCCTGCCGATCATGCGTGCCATCGCCAAGGACCGTCCGGTCGGCATGGTGCACTTCGATGCCCACACCGACACCAACGACCGCTACTTCGGCGGCCACACGCTGACCCACGGCACCCCGTTCCGCCGCGCCATCGAGGAAGGCCTGCTCGACCCGAAGCGCACGGTGCAGATCGGCATCCGCGGCTCGCTCTACACCGCCAAAGACATGGACTGGGGCCGCGAACAGGGCATCCGCGTCATCACCATCGAGGAGTACTTCGCCCTCGGTGTCGACGCGGTGATCGCCGAGGCGCGGCGGGTGGTCGGCGACGGCCCGACCTATCTGTCCTTCGACGTCGACGGCCTGGACCCGGTCTACGCGCCGGGCACCGGCACACCGGAAATCGGCGGCTACAGCACCCACGAGGCCCAGCGCATGATCCGCGGCCTGGCCGGCGTTAACCTTGTGGGCGCCGATGTCGTCGAAGTTTCGCCGCCTTTCGACCCCTCCGGTACCACGGCGCTGGTCGGTGCAACGCTTATGTATGAGATTCTCTGCCTGCTCGCGGAAATCGTCGCCAAGCGGTAAAAAAACCGTTAAAATTATCTTGTAATTTCAAGGGAATGGTTAACAGCCAGGCAAGCTGGCGCACCAATGCAAGAGGCGAAGATGCACAGGGATACGAGGAACAGGAAACGGGCCCAGGCACGCGTTGCCGCGGCCTCCACCCGCCGTCAGTCGGTACTGCTCGGCGTCGTCATCACCATTCTGCTGGCGATGCTGCTGTTTATGCTGTCGCCCCACGCCCGCGCCGCGGTCGGCGGTGCCGAAATCGCCAACGGCCAGGTCGACGAGAGCCTCGCCATGGCAAAGGCGCCGCGCGAGATCTTCGTCGGGCGCTGGTACGGCGAGACGGCGCAGACCGACGGCACGACGAAGCGCTGGGTCGTCGATGCCTTCCCCGACGGCGTGTTTCGCATCACCTTCCGCTACTACGAGGAAGACGGCGGCTACCGCGAACAGATCGAAGTCGGCGAGTGGGGCATCTCCGGGCCGGTCTACTTCCTGTCGACCAAGGGCTGGGTCGACGACGGCATGTTCCTGAAGGCCGACACCCGCAACGGCGAACTCTACGACGCCTACAAGATCCTGAAGCTGGACACGAGCGTGTTCGAGTACGAGCACTACGTGAACGGCAACCGCTATCAGGTGCGCAAGGTCGACACCGGTTTCGCCCTGCCCGAGTAACGCTCTCTGTCGCGCGCCGTTGACGCTAGCGCGCGTAGTCGACCGGTAAGGCGGTGGTGTACTTGATCGCCTCCATGGCGAAGCTCGAACTCACGTCGAACAGCGGTACGGCGGCGATCAGACGCTTGTAAACGGCATCGTAGGCTTTGATGTCGGGCACCACCACGCGCATCATGTAGTCGATCTCCCCGCTCATGCGGTAAAGCTCCACCACCTCGGGAATACGCGTCACCTGCGTGGCGAAATCGTGCAGCCATTTCTCGTCGTGCTGGCTGGTGCGGATGGCGACGAAGACGGTCACGCCGACATTCATCTTCTCCGGATTCAGCAGCGCCACCCGGCGCTCGATCACCCCTTCCGCCTCCAGCTTCTGAATGCGCCGCCAGCAGGGCGAGGCCGACAGGCCGACCTTGTCGGCGATCTCCGCCACCGGCAGGTCGGCGGCCTCCTGGAGCACCGTCAGGATTCTCCGGTCGATATCATCCATGGAATAATTTTCCAATAATTAAGCCATCATGGTCAAAATTACCCTCATCTAGCGGAACAAGAGACATATTTGCAACCCGTTTTCCCAGCGGAGCGCCTATCCTGGCCTGCCGCTTGAGCAAGGAGAGCCGAAGGTGTCGTTGCGCAATCTTTTCACCGATCATCCCGCCAGTGTCGGCGAGAGCTACTGGCAGCACCTGGGTGCCGCCTGGGGCTTTTCCTGGCGCATGATGGTGGCCTCCCTGGCCTGTCTGGTGCATGCCCTGCTGCCCTTCCTGTTCGTCAGGACCGGCAGCCAGGCGATCACCCAACTGCACGACCGCATGGTGGTGAACCGGCACCGTCAGGCCGCAGGCTCGGTCGGCAGCGAAGCGGAGCGCCGCAAAGCCGCGGCCTGAACGGCCTCCTCTCTCCCTTTAAGCAACCCTCGGAACACGCCGGGGCCATTCTCCTTGACCCTGGTGCCCGCCCCGCCAGATAAGGGGGGCGTTCGACGTTCCCTGCCACGGTCCCAGGAGGCGATAGCCCGTCTTGCGAAGCTTCCTCGCCCACGTTGGCGCCCTCGCCGGGCTGCTCTGCTTCTTCGGCGCCACCAGCCTCGCGGCGGCACCGGCCACGCTGCACAGCGACCATCCGCGCAACGGCACCCTGTGGGATACCCGCAGCGGACAGCCGGCCGACGAAACCGCCCTCTTTGCAGAGGCCGCCGCGGCCCGCTGGGTGCTGCTCGGCGAGAAGCACGACAACGCCGAACACCACCGGCTGCAGGCCCGCGTCGTCGACGCCCTGGGCCGCGCCGGCCGCCGCATGGCGGTGGTGTGGGAAATGGCCGAGCCGGAGCAGGCCGATGCCCTCAAGAACGCCCGGCTGGACACCGTGGGGGATCTCGGAAAGGCGCTCGACTGGGAAGGCCGCGGCTGGCCGGCCTGGGCCGACTACCAGCCGATCGCCGAGGCGGCGCTGCGCCACGATATGCCGATGCTGCCCGGCAAGCCGTCGCGCGCGTTGGTGCGCAGCGTCTCGCGCGGCGAGGCGCTGCCGGCCGAACTGGCGGCACGGCTCGACACCGCGCCCCCCTACCCCGCCGGGGTCGAGGCCGCCCTGTTGGCGGAACTGGCCGAGAGCCACTGCGGCGCCCTGCCGCCGACCGCCCTCGCCCCGATGGCCCGGGTGCAGCGGCTGTGGGATGCCTGGATGGCCGACAGCATGCGCGCCGCGACGGCACCGCCGCTCAGCGCCGACGGCGCCGTGCTGATTGCCGGCGGCGGCCACGTCCGCGCGGACCGCGCGGTGCCCCGGCATCTGCCCGATGGCGCGGCCGGCGGCAGCGTGACGGTGGAGATGGTGGAGGTGGTCGACGGATGGGACACCGCGACTGACTATCCGGCATTCGATCCGCGTCGCTTCGACTACGTCTGGTTCACCCCGCGGGTGGACGACGACGATCCTTGCGACGCCTTCTCTGCCAAGCCCGCTTCAGACTAGCCGGCCTTTCGATCAGGCGCCCCGGTCAGGAGCCCCGGTCAGGCACCGGTATCGCCGCGGAAGCGCACGAGGGCCGCGCCGGCCCCGTCGAGCAGCACCAGATTGCCGTCCTGCAGGCGATAGCCGCGGGTGCTGTCGAGGGCCCGCAGCAGGCGGTCCTCCTGGCTCATCGCCGGCTCCGGGCAGGCCATCCGGGTCGCCCCGATGTTGCCGAAAGACATCGCCTCACCGTCGATGATCACCGATCCAAAGTAGCCATTGCAGCCGCCGTTGCCGCTGACCTTGCCGTCGGGCTCCACCGTCAGGCTGGGTTCGACGCCGGCAGCGACCGGCAGTCCGGCGACTTCCTCGGCGATCCAGGTATGCCCGTAAACCCGGGCCGCCTGCTCGTCGGTGTCCTCTTCGGCCAGAGCACAAGCCGCCAGCCCCAGCGCCATCACCGCAACGCCGGATAAAGTCCTCACAATCCGGATCAAGTCTGCATTTCCTTCCTTCATCGCCCTTTTTTTCGCGCCTTGTCGCGGGGGGCAATCAGGCTATCCCCGACTCGCTTGGCAATGCTACCACTGTCTCCGCTGGGTCTCGGGTATTTCTCGCCAGAAAGGATTGTTCCCATGCTTGCCGCCACTGCCTGCCGTACCACCGCCGGTCTCGCGCTCGCCGCGTTGCTTTCCACTGCCGCCGTCGTCTTGTTCGCAGAGCTCTTGGTCGCAGAACCGGCCGCGGCCCAAAATTCGGCCATGACGCAGACGCACAAGCTGGTGGTGCCGCTGGCCAGCGCCGAAGAAGGCATGAAGCTGTTCGTCGGCAAGGGCTGCGTGGTCTGCCATCAGGTCAACGGCGTCGGCGGCAAGGCCGCGCCGGCGCTCGACGCCGCCAGTGACGAACCCTACTTCGACGTCTTCGACTTCGCCGCCCGCATGTGGCGCGGGGCGCCGACCATGATCATGCTGCAGGAAATGGAACTGGGCTACCAGATCGACCTCAGCGGCGAAGACCTCGCCAACCTCGCCGCCTTCGCAGCCGACCCTCAGGTCCAGGGCCGTTTCAGCGAGAAGGACATCCCGGAGGTCATCCGCGACTGGATGGTCGACGAGGTCTATCAGGAGCTCGATCCCGACTACATGGGGCGCTGAGGCAGCGGACCGGAAAGGCACCGGCATGGCCGGCACCCGTGGACACTGCCTCTGTGGCGCCGTGAGCTATGAATACAGCGGGCCGGAGAACTGGCAGGCGTATTGCCATTGCGAGAGCTGCCGTCGCAACACCGCCTCGCCGGTGACCGCCTTCTTCGCCGTCCCGCGCAGCGCCTTTCGCTTTAGCGGCAAGGCGCCGGCGGTCTACCGGTCATCGCCCGGGGTGCGGCGGCTGTTCTGCGCCGATTGCGGCACGCCGATGGCCTACGATTCCGACCGTTACCCCGACGAGATCCATCTCTATGCCGCAACTCTGGAAGATCCGGAAAACTATGCGCCCGAAGGCCATGTGCATGTTGCCGAACGGCTCAGCTGGTTCGACGTGAAAGACGACCTGCCACGCCACCCCGGCAGCGGATAGCCATTTTCGGCAGTGCCGGCACATCGCAGCCCAACATCATCCCCCTCAGAAAGTAGGCCTAAGGTGGTCCGAGCGCAGGAAATAGTTGGCGGTGCGCCGCGGCCTTGGCAGAGTATTAACCATTTTTAGGCATGAATTTCTTTGCTTTTCAGCAGTTTCCTTGTTCTGCGGATCAGGTGTAGGGTGATATCAGTGCTGGTTTCAAGGCGGCGAAGTGCAACGCTATGCCACAATCTCGCCTGCGCCAGCGAAAGCGGGGCGGCTTGGTAAAGTTCGCACTGGAAGGCATTCCCGACACGGCCTGCGCAGAAGTCCGCTTCTTCTGCGACTATTGGCTTGGCCTCAAGAAGGACCTGCCCTTGCCGACCTGCGAGGTGCTCGATCCCCTTGATTTCTTTACCTATCTTTCCCGTGTCTTCATTCTGGAAGGGCACAGCGTCGACGACCTGCGGGTGCGTCTGGCCGGCACCGTGTACCGCGAGCTCTATGGCTTCGAAGTCACCGGGATGCGGGTCGGCGAACTGATCCCTTTCGAGAACCGCAACGATCTGCTCGGCGGCTACGACCGCTGCCTGCGCGAGCAGACGCCTGTCTACGACGTCGACAAGATGACCTGGCGCGAGCGCGGGTCGGAAGTCTGCTTCGAGAGAATTCTGCTGCCCTTCGGCGCGCCGCAACGGACGGAACGCATCTTGGGCTTTGCTCAATTCTTCGATAGTGATGGTAAGAAAATTTTCACTTAATAATAAATTAATATAGGCCGCTTCGATCAAGTTAAGTAAACATATTGTTTACTAAATAGATTCAATTTTATTTTATTCTTACGCAAGTAACCTAGCCCCTGTAGTTGCTGAAATCCTGCGCCTTGGCGCCCGGAAGCAACGAAGGTCAGGGGCCTGGGGCACATGTTTCATCCGTCATTGGCGAATTCAAATCTTCTGCGGCCAGCGGCCTCGCAGGAAGCGGATGGCTATGTGATCTCCGGCTTCACCGCCGAGGACGCGGTGGACATTCCCCGCGCCTTCTCCTCGGTCTACGGCCGCGACTATCTGAGCTCGGTGGTTTACGACCCCGATGCCTTCACCACCCTGATCGCCTCGGGCGAGCAGATCTCCTTCATCGCCCGCGACGGCGAAGGCGATATCGCCGGCCACATCGCCCTCGCCTTCTCGGCGCCCAATCGCGGCCTGGTCGAGCTGTGCCAGGGCATCGTCACCCCGGACCACCGCAAGTCCGGCATCTTCGTGCGCATGATCGACCGCGCGCTGGACTTCGCGCGCGACGAGTTGGGGGCGCTGGCGGTCTACGGCATCTCGCTGACCAACCACATCGTCTCGCAGAAGGTCGTCGCCCGGCGCGGCTTCCGCGATGTCGGCATGGAAATCGACTACGTGCCGCAGCGCATGCTGAAGCGCGAGGGCCATGGCGGCCCGGCGGCCACCCTGGTGCAGTATCTCGACTACGGTCAGCACGAATACCTGCCCTGCCACTTGCCGCCGTCCTATGCGGTGTGGTTCACCCGCCTGCTGGAAGGCGCCGCCATCGACGGCCAGCGCCAGAGCACCCTGGCAACCGGCCTCGACCGCCGGGCCACCGTCAGCGAGATGATGGATATGCCGCGCTTCGACATGGCGCGCCTGCTGGTGCGCCGCGCCGGCTTCGACTTCTGGAGCCTGGTCGGCGACCAGGAAGCCGCCGCTGAAACCGCCGGCCGACGCAGCTTCCAAGTCCTGATCAATCTCGGCAGCGCCGAAGGCGCCGCGGCGGTGGAACTGCTGCGCGGCTGGGGCTATGCCTGCAGCGGCCTGCTGCCGGGCTATCTGGACGGCGGCCAGCACGTCGCCATCATGTACCGCAACTTCGAAGCGCCCTATTTCGAGGGGATCAAGCTGCACGACGACGGCGCGCAGCGCCTGCTGGCGAACATCTCCAACGACTGGCTGCGCGCCGAGCGCCTGGGCAGCGAGCTGCGCCATCTGTTCAACGACGATGACGCCGACGCCCAGATCCCAGCCGCGATGCCGCCGCAGCCGGACGCCAGCGTGCCTTCCCTCGACACCGCCCGCGAACTGCTGGGTATCGGCGGCCGGATTCCCCTGCGGACCGGCGGCATGTCCCCCGTCGACCTCCCCGGCGTCGAACCGGATGACAAAGCCTCCCCTGCAGACACTGCGCCGGGCGCGCGGGAAAGCCTGCAGGACAACACGGCGGCAGAGGACGATCTGCCGCCCTGCGGCGCCGCGAGCAACTAGCACCCGCCCGAGCGGGCTAAAAGCTGCGCGCCGTCAGCGCCTTCTGGATTTCGTAGATCGAACCCTGGGTCGCCGGCTGCGGCTGCGGGATGCGCACCGGTACGTCGGCAAGCCGCGGCGTTATGGTCGCCGTGCCGCACAGCAGCCGGCTGTCGTATTCCTCCAGGCTCTCGAAGGACGACATCGAGCCGCGCAGCGGAAAGGCATCCGCCGCGGTGATTTCGACGAACATCATGCGTCGGTCGCGCGGCGAGCGGTTGGGCGCCGAACCGTGCACTGCGCGCACGTGATGCAGCGAGATCGAACCCGCCGGCCCGGTCAGCTTGACCGCGTCCGCCACGTCCAGGCCGTTGGCGGTCAGACTCATGGCACCGGCGAAGACGCCGCCGGCGTGGTGATCGTAGACCGGCCCCTTGTGGCTGCCGGGAAACACCATCAGCGGCCCGTTCTCCTCGCCCATGTCGTCGATGATGACGCCGACAGCCAGGATGTCGTCGTTGGTGTGGGGATAGAAGGCCCAGTCCTGGTGCCACTCGACGGCGGCGCCATAGCCGGCCGACTTCATGTTCAGCTTGGACGAATGCAGGCGCAGGTCCGGCCCGATGAGGTCGCGCACCGGCGCCAGAATCCACTCGGAGCGCAGCAGGCCGTCGAACACCGGCGAGAGCCTGTGCGGCTGCTTGATCCGCCGCACGCGCGGCGCCTCCGGCCGGTGGCTGTCTTCCAGGTCGAGGCGCTCGTTGGAGACGGTCATGCCCCGCGCCTCCTCGACGAAACGCGCGATCTCGTCGCGCACCGGCTGCAGGACGTCGGCGGGCACCCGTTCCTCCAGGAGAACATAGCCGTTGTCCCGGTAAAAGCCGACCTGATCCTCGCGCAAGACTTCCAGGCTCATCGCTGACTCCTCCCCGGCAGTATCGGCATTCATACCGCCTTCACTAATATATTAGTATCTTTGCTCCGGCGCCACACTATGCTAAAAGGATAGAAATCAGGAACTTGCGATGTCCGAACGCTCCGCCACCGATCCCCTCCTTCAGGCCATGAACGTTACGCCCTTTGCGATCGACCGCAAACGGCTGGCGGCGCAGCAGATCTACGACGACCTGCGCGATCGCATCCTGTCGCTGGACCTGAAGCCCGGCACCGGCCTGTCGCGCCCGGCCCTCACCGAGTTTTACCGGGTCAGCCAGACGCCGATCCGCGACGCCATCCTGAAGCTGGAGCAGGAAGGACTGGTCGATATCTATCCGCAGTCCAAGACCCTGGTCGCCCGCATCGACGTCGCCGATGCCAAGGAAACCCAGTTCCTGCGCACCGCCATCGAACTGGAAATCGCCCGCGCCCTGACCCTGGACAGCGACAAGATGAAGGTTGCGACGGCGCGGCGCCTGCTGGACCAGCAGCGCGACGCCCTGGGGCGCTGCGACCTTACCGCCTTCATCCAGCTCGACCGTCAGTTCCACGCCAGCCTCGCCCGGGCCGCCGGCCACGCCGGGCTGTGGGATCTCGTGCGCATGCGCAGCGGCCATCTCGACCGTCTGCGCCAGCTGCACCTGCCCTCGCCCGGCAAGGGCCAGGCGATCATGGCCGACCACCGCGAGATCCTCTCCGCCATCGACAGCGGCAAGGAGGAGGCCGTCCGCAAAGCAGTGCGGAAGCACCTCTCCGGCACGCTGCAGGCCATCGACCAGATCGTCGAGAAACCCCCCGGCTATTTCTGCCTCGACGGCTATTGCATTCTGGAGAGGGCCCGGGGTACGCCGCTACTCCGTCAGGGCGTCCTTCACGGTCTGCAGCTTGTTGGCGAGGTGGTCCTTCAGCAGCACCGCCAGGCGCGTGCCGTCGCGCGCGCGGAGGGCTTCCAGGATCTTCCCGTGCTCAGCCACCGCCTCCGCCCAGCGCGCCGGCGACATGTTGGCCATGTAGCGGGCACGGCGCACCCGGCCGGAAAGGCTGAGCTGCATCTGCGCCAGTGTCGGGTTGCGCGCGGCGTTCAGAATCATCTGGTGGATCTGCTCGTTCAGCTTGAAGTAGTCGCGCAGCGCGCCGCTCTCGTACTTCTTCACCATACGCTCGTGCAGGTCCGTGATCCGTGCGATCTCGGCGTCGGTAATGTGCCGACAGGCCAGCTCGCCGGACAGCGCCTCCAGCGCCCCCATGATGGGGAAGGCTTCGTTCAGGTCAGCCAGTGTCAGTTTGGCCACCGCGCCGCCGCGGTTGGGGGTCAGCAGCACCAGCCCCTCGGTCGCCAGCACCTTCATCGCCTCGCGCAGCGGCGTGCGCGACACCCCGAACTGCTCGCAAAGCTCCTTCTCCGCCAGCTTCTCGCCGGGGGCCAGCTCGCCCTCGACGATCATATGGCGCAGGCGATCGGCCAGCTCGTTGTGGAGCGGGCGGCGTTGGATGGGGGCGGCGATCTCGATGCTCATGCGCGGATCCTCGTGGGCTCCCTAGTTTAGCGCAAGGTCGGAGGATTCGCGAAGCAGGCGTGCCACGTGTACCGCCTGGCGCCCGGCACCCTCGTCGATCTGGTGGCGGCAGGAGGTGCCGTCGGCGATGATCAGCGCATCGACACCGGCCGAGCGGACCCGCGGCAACAGACTGAGTTCGCCCATCTGACGAGAGATTTCCGCCGTTTCCGCCTGGTAGCCGAAGCTGCCGGCCATGCCGCAGCAAGAGGCATTCACCAGTTCCACTTCCAGCTCCGGGATCAGGCCGAGAACCTCCTGGATCGGCGCCACCGCGTTAAAGGCCTTCTGGTGGCAGTGGCCGTGCAGCAGCGCCGAGGACGCCTTCAGGGGCGCCAGGGGCAGTTCGAACCCGCCCCCTTCGGGGTCGAGCCGCGCGGCAATGAACTCCTCGAACAGCATCACCTGCTTGGCCTGCTCCGCCGTCCATTCGCCACCCAGCAGCGCCGGCATCTCGTCGCGGAAGGTCAGCAGGCAGGACGGCTCCAGCCCGACCACAGGGACGCCGCGGGCCACCGCCGGACCGATCACCGAGAGGGTGCGGCGCATCTCTGCCTTGGCCTCTTCAACCAGGCCGGCGGCCAGGAAGGTGCGCCCGCAGCACAGCGGCCTTCGGCTGCCCCCAAGCCCATGGCGCACCGCCTCGCCGACCGGCGGGCGCGCCTCCACCGGCGCGAAGCCGGCACGCTGCAGCACCGTCTCGGCGTCGCGCAGGTTCTGCGGCTCGAAGTAGCGGTTAAAGGTATCGGCGAAGAGGATGACCTCCTCGCCCTGCATCGGCAGGCCCTTCTGGCGGTAGACGTCGCGGCGCCAGCGCGGCAGCTTGCGCCCGGCCGCCAGGCCGACGAGACGCTCCGACAGCTTGGCCAGGCCTGGCACTCGGTCACGCAGGTTCATCAGTCCGGGCAGCCTGGACGCATAGGGCGCGTAGCGCGGCAGGTAGGCGACCAGCATCTCGCGCAGCGCCACGCCCTGCTTCTGCGCGCGGGCGGCCAGCACCTCGATCTTCATCTTCGCCATGTCGACGCCGGTCGGGCATTCGCGCTTGCAGCCCTTGCAGGAGACACAGAGCGACAGCGTCTCGGCCATCGCCTCGGAAGTGAAGGCCTCCGCGCCGAGCTGCCCGGAGATGGCGAGGCGCAGCGTGTTCGCGCGTCCCCTCGTCAGATCGCGCTCGTTGCGCGTCACCCGGTAGGAGGGACACATGACGCCCTCGGCCTTGCGGCAGGCGCCGTTGTTGTTGCACATCTCCACCGCGCCCTGGAAACCGCCGCCGCTGCCCTTGTAGGCCGACCAGTCGAACACCGTCTCGAAGTCCGGCACGCTGTACTCCGGCGCGAAGCGGAACAGGCTGCGGTCGTCCATCTTCGGCGGGCGCACCACGCGGCCGGGGTTCAGCACCCCCGCCGGGTCCATGCGGTCCTTCACCCACTCGAAGCTCTCCACCATGCGGGCACCGAACATGTCGCGGTGGAACTCGGAGCGCACGATGCCGTCGCCGTGCTCGCCCGAGTGCGAACCCTTGTACTCGCGCACCATCTCGAAGGCTTCCTCGGCGATGGCGCGCATCGCCTTCACGTCCTGGTCCAGCTTCAGGTTCAGCACCGGGCGCACGTGCAGGGTGCCGACCGAGGCATGGGCGTACCAGGTGCCGTCGGTGCCGTGCTTGTGGAAGATCTCGGTCAGGCGGCGGGTGTATTCGGCAAGGTCGGGCAGCTGTACCGCGCAGTCCTCGACGAAGGACACCGGTTTCCGCTCCGCCTTCATGGACATCATGATGTTGAGGCCCTGCTTGCGGACCTCCCAGATCTGCTTCTGGAAGTCGGCGTCGACAGCTTCGACGACGCCGCCCTCCTTCTTGCCGGGATCGCCCCAGCGGAAGCCGAGCTGGGCCATCATGTCGCCCAGGGCCGCGAGGCGGCGCAGGTTCTCGCCCTGGTCCTCCTCGGCGAACTCGACCAGCAGGATGGCGCCGGGCTCGCCGCGCACGAAGCGGTCGACCACCGGGCGGAACATGGCAATGTCGCGGCTGAGGCCGATCATGGTGTGGTCGACCAGTTCCACCGCCGTCGGCCCCAGGGTCACCAGGTGCTGGGCCGCATCCATGGCATCGTAGAGCGTCGGGAAGTGACAGACGCCGAGCGCCTTGTTGGCGAGGATCGGGCTGAGCTTCAGGGTCAGCCGCTCGCTGAGCGCCAGCGTCCCTTCGGAGCCGACCAGCAGGTGCGCCAGGTTGTTGGTACCGCCGTTGGGCACCAGCGCATCGATGTTGTAGCCGCCGACCCGGCGCAGCACCTCGGGGAAGCGCGCGCGAATCTCGTCGGCCTCGCGGTCACCGAGGTCCAGCAGATCCTGGAACAGCGCCGCTGTCGCATTGTTCTCCGGCATCGCGGCCCGCGACGTCTCGCCGAACACAGCCTTGCTGCCGTCGGCCAGCAGCGCCTCGATGGACTGCACGTTGTCGCGCATCAGGCCGTAGCGGATCGAGCGCGAGCCGCAGGAGTTATTGGCCGCCATGCCGCCGATCGTCGCGCGCGAAGCGGTGGAGACGTCGACCGGGAACCACAGGCCGGTCGGCTTCAACGCGGCATTGAGCTGGTCGAGCACCAGGCCCGGCGCGACCACGCAGCTGCGGTTCTCGGCATCGACCGAGACCACTTCGTTGAGATGCTTGGACAGGTCCAGAACGACGGCGCGGTTCACCGTCTGGCCGCACTGGGAGGTGCCGCCGCCGCGCGGCAGCACCGGCACCCCGGCGTCGCGCGCAACGCCCAGCGTCGCCTCGACATCGGCCCAGGTCTTCGGCACCACCACGCCCAGCGGGACGACCTGGTAGATCGAGGCGTCGGTCGCGTAGCGGCCACGGCTGAAGAGGTCGAAGAGAACTTCCCCCTCGACGTGCTTCTGCAAACTCCTGGCCAGTTCGCCGCCATCGCGCATTGTTGACATCCGCCTCAATCTTGTATTTTGTATTCATAATTCATAACGACAAAGCCCTCCCCAGCGCAAGCGCCTGATGGTCCCGGATCGGGACCGGGCCGGGGCCTGCGGGAGGGAACAAAGACGATAGGGGAAGCATGCCAGGGCGTCATTTTCTACAGATTCCGGGTCCCACCAACGTTCCTGACCGCGTGCTCAGGGCGATGGACCTGCCGACCATGGACCACCGCGGCCCCAAGTTCGGGGAACTCGGGGCGCGCGTGCTGGACGGCATGCGCTCGATCTTCAAGACCGCCGGCCGGGTGGTGATCTATCCCGCCTCCGGCACCGGCGCCTGGGAAGCGGCCCTGGTCAACACCCTCTCCCCCGGCGACCATGTTCTGATGTACGAGACCGGGCACTTCGCGACCCTGTGGAAGGGCCTTGCCGAGCGCCTGGGCATCGTGCCGGAATTCATCGCCGGCGACTGGCGCAGCGGCGCCGACCCGGCCGCCATCGGCGCCCGCCTGGCCGAGGACAAAAGCCACGCGATCAAGGCGGTCTGCGTCGTCCACAACGAGACCTCGACCGGCTGCACCAGCCGCATCGCCGAGGTGCGCAAGGCGATCGACGACGCCGGCCACCCGGCCCTGCTGATGGTCGACACCATTTCCTCGCTGGCCTCCATCGACTACCGCCATGACGAATGGGGCGTCGACGTGACCGTCGCCGGCTCCCAGAAAGGCCTGATGCTGCCGCCGGGCCTGTCGTTCAACGCGATCAGCGAAAAGGCTTTCGAGGCCTCCAAGACGGCGAAGCTGCCCCGCTCTTACTGGTCGTGGGACGAAATGGAAGGGCCCAACGAAAAGGGCTTCTTCCCCTACACCCCGGCGACCAACCTGCTGTACGGCCTGGCCGAGGCGGTGGACATGCTGCACGAGGAAGGCCTGGACAAGGTCTTCGCGCGCCACGACCGCCACGCCGAGGCGACACGCCGCGCGGTGCGCGCCTGGGGCCTGGAGGTGCTGTGCAAGAACCCGCGCCACTATTCCAGCTCCCTGACCGCCGTCATGGTGCCGGAGGGCGAGAGCGCCGATGCCTTCCGCAAGGTGACCCTGGAACATTTCGACATGTCGCTCGGCAACGGCCTGTCCAAGATCGCCGACAAGGTGTTCCGCATCGGCCATCTGGGCGACTTCAACGATCTCATGCTCATGGGCACCCTCTCCGGCGTGGAGATGGGGCTGGAGCTGTCCGGCATGCCCTACCGGCGCGGTGGGGTGCAAGCGGCCCTCGGCTATCTCAGCGGCCAGGACCAAACCTTGGCGGAGGGTGCTGCCGACTAACAAAAGAAGACCCTGCACCCCTGCAGAACCACGACAACGAAAAACACAAATCCTGGGGAGGAAATAATGAAAGTTCTCGGTCTCGTCAGTGCCCTTGCGGTCACGACGCTGCTTGCCAGCCCGGCAGCGGCGGAAAAGCTCACCCTGAAATTCGGCCACGTCGGCGCGCCCGGCTCGCTGTTCGAGGCGAGCGCCAACGAATTCGCCCGCTGCTCCAACGCCGCCCTCGGCGACAAGGCGGAGGTGCAGGTCTTCGGCTCCTCGCAGCTCGGCAACGATACCGAACTGCTGCAGAAGCTGAAGCTGGGCCAGGTCACCTTCGCCCTGCCCTCGTCGGTGATGTCCTCGGTCGCCGAGGTCTTCGGCGTCTTCGAGATGCCCTACATCATCAAGAGCCGCGACCACATGCGTAAGGTCCAGGCCGCCATCATGGACAGCAAGCTGCAGCCGGCGGTGCAGGCCAAGGGCTACCGCATCATCGGCCTGTGGGAGAACGGCTTCCGCAACATCACCAACAACACCCGGCCGATCACCCAACCGGAAGACCTGCAGGGCATCAAGCTGCGCACCCCCAAGGGCGCCTGGCGCCTGAAGATGTTCCAGCTGTACGGCGCCAACCCGACGCCGATGGCTTTCTCCGAGGTCTTCACCGCGCTGCAGACCGGCGTGATCGACGGCCAGGAGAACCCCTACGCACAGATCTGGTCGGCCAAGTTCCAGGAGGTGCAGAAGTTCCTCTCGGTCACCGGTCACGTCTACACCCCGGCCTATGCCCTGGTCTCCGAGAAGCACTTCTCGGCCCTGCCCGCCGCCGTGCAGGCAGCGCTCGACGCCTGCGCCGCCTCGCCCCAGGACTTCACCTACCAGACGGCGGCCGACATGGAGACCGATCTGCTGGATAAGCTGAAGGCCGGCGGCATCGCGGTGAACCAGGCAGACAAGGATGCCTTCATCGCCGCCTCCAAGCCGATCTACACGGAATTCGCGGGCTCGATCGACGGCGGGCAGGAACTGATCGATACCGTCCTGAAGCTCGGCGAAGGCTCATAACTGCCCTGTGCCTCAGCCCGGGACCTTCCCGACGTCAAAGGGGGTCCCAGGCTTCTTCTTGTCCGCTGTATTCCGGCCGCAAGCGCCGGTCTTCAAGGTTCCACCCGTCCGGCCAAGCCCGGACGGCGTGCTGAGGAGTTCGCCTCGCAATGCTGAGGTCCGTCAACAAGACCCTGGAGTGGCTGCTGGAATGGGCCACCATTTTCCTGATGATCGCGCTGACCCTGGTGGTCATCGTCGCGGTGCTCTTCCGCCTGGCCGGCAGCTCGCTATCCTGGTACGACGAGATCGCCGCCGTCGCGCTCTCCTGGATCACCTACTACGGCGCCGCCCTGGCGGCCCTGAAGCGCCGGCACATCGGCTTCGACAGCGTGCTGCTGAGCCTGCCCCGTGATCTGCGGCTGGCCGGCCTCATCATCGCCGAGGTAATCGTTCTCGGCTTCTTCGTCCTCATGGCCTGGGCCGGCCTGGAGGTGCTGTCGGTGCTGGAAGGCATGAGCCTCGTCTCCCTCACCTGGGTACCGATCCAGCTCACCCAGTCGGTGATCCCCATCGGCGCCCTGCTCTTCATCATCTGCGAACTGGTCAGCCTGCCGCACTACTGGCAGATGACCGCCGCCGGCAAGTCCCTCGAACACGCCGAGATCGAGGAAGAAGTCGAACAGGAACTGATGCACGCCGGGGGACGCTGAGCCATGCTGATGCTTGCCATCTTCGTCGCCCTGGTGGCGATGATCTGCCTGAACATGCCGATCGCCGTGGCGCTGGCCGTCTCCGCCGTGCTGGGCCTGCTGATGACCGAGGGGCCCAACGCCCTGGTCACCGTGGCACTGGACATGTACGACGGCTCCACCAAGTTCTCGCTGATTGCCATTCCTATGTTCGTGCTGGCCGGGGCGATCATGAACGCCGGCGGCGTGACCGACCGCCTGATCAACTTCGTCTCCGCCCTGATCGGCTTCGTGCGCGGCGGCCTGGCGATGATCAACATCGGCGTTTCGCTGTTCTTCGCGGAAATCTCCGGCTCGGCCGTGGCCGATGTCGCGGCGCTGGGCTCCATCCTGATCCCGCAGATGAAAAAGCGCGGCTACAGCGCACCGCTAGCCGCGGCGGTAACCTCGTCCTCCGCGTCGCTGGCCATCATCATTCCACCGTCGATTCCGATGATCCTCTACGCCACCTCGGCCAATACGTCGGTCGAGCAGCTTTTCGTCGCCGGGGTGGTACCCGGCCTGATGGGCGCGGCGGGCCTGATGCTGGTCTCCTACATCTTCGCCCGGCGCTACAACCTGCCGGTCGAGGAGGCCTTCAATCTGGCGCGGCTGCGCCACACCTTCATCGACGCGCTGCCCGCCTTTTCGCTGCCGGTGATCATCCTGGGCGGCATCTTCGGCAGCATCGTGACGGCGACCGAGGCGGCCGGCCTGGCGGTCATCGCTGCCTTCGTCGTCGGCCTGTGGTACCGGGAGCTGGACCTGCGCCACCTCAAGCGCGCCATGCTGGACGGCGGCATGCAGACCGCCGTGGTCATGCTGCTGGTCGCCGCCTCGGTGCTGATGGGCGGTTTCCTGACCCGCGCCCAGGTGCCCCAGGAACTGGCGCAGCAGATCCTCGACTTCACCGACAACAAGTACGTCATCCTGCTGATCCTCAATGTCTTCTTCCTGGTGATCGGCTTCTTCCTGCACTCGGCGGCCGCGATCATCCTGGTGGTGCCGATCGTGGTGCCGCTGATCGCCGCGGCGGGGATCGACCCGGTGCACTTCGGCCTGGTGGTGACCCTGAACCTGGCGATCGGACAGCAGACGCCGCCGGTCGCCAGTGTGCTGATCACCGCGTGTGCCGTCGCCCGCGCCAACATCTGGGCGGTGTCGAAGGTGAACGTCTACTTCGTTCTGGTGTTGCTGCTGGTGCTGTTGATGTGCACCTATATTCCGGCGATCCCGATGTTCCTGGTCGACTATTTCTACAGGTAGGATGAGGCGATGAGCGACGAACTGCTCTACGACGTGCGCGACAGTATCGGCGTGATCACCTTCAACCGGCCGCAGCAGCGCAACGCGCTGACCTTCGCCATGTACGAGGGCCTGGCGGAGATCTGCGAGACCGCCGCCGGCAAGGGCGACGCCAAGGCTCTGGTGATCATCGGCGCCGGCGACAAGGCCTTTGCGGCCGGCACCGACATCGCCCAGTTCCGCGCCTTCAAGACGCCGCAGGACGCCATCGACTACGAGCAGAAAATCGACAAGGTGCTGAGCGCGGTGGAGCGCTGCCCGCTGCCGACAGTGGCCGCCCTGGCCGGTGCCTGTACCGGCGGCGGCGCCGGCATCGCCGCCTGCTGCGACATCCGCATCGCCGCGCGCGACCTGAAGTTCGGCTTTCCCATCGCGCGCACCCTGGGCAACTGCCTCTCGGCCAACAACCTCGCCCGCCTGTCGGCGCTGATCGGTGCCGGGCGCACCCGGGAAGTGATCTTCACCAGCCGGCTGGTCGGCGCTGAGGAGGCACTGGCCGCCGGCCTGGTCACCGAACTGCTGGGCGACCGCGCCGCCGTCGCGGCGCGCGCCCTGGACCTGGCCGCCCTGCTGGCCGGCCAGGCGCCGCTCACCCTGCAGGCCACCAAGGAGGCGCTGCGCCGCCTCGCTGCCGCGGCCGCCGCGGTCGAGGACGAAGACCTGATCGTGAAGTGCTACACCAGCGACGACTTCCGCGAAGGTCTGGAGGCCTTCCTCGGCAAGCGCAAGCCGGACTGGAAAGGCCGCTAGCATGACCGAGACGCCCAAGGGCCCGCTGCAAGGCTGCCGCGTCGTCGAACTGGCCCACATCATGGCGGGGCCGGTCTGCGGCCTGATGCTGGCCGACATGGGCGCCGAGGTCGTCAAGGTGGAGAAGCTGACCGGCGACGACACCCGCCGCATGCTGCCGCCGGACATCGCCGGCGAGTCCGCCGCCTTCATGATGATGAACCGCAACAAGCGCGGCATCGCCCTGGACCTGAAACATCCGGACGGCAAGGCCGCGCTGCTGCGCCTGCTCGACAAAGCCGACGTGGTGATCGAGAACTACCGCCAGGGCACCATGGAGAAGCTCGGCCTCGGCTATGCGGCGCTGAAGGCGCGCAACCCCGGCCTCATCTACTGCGAGATCTCCGGCTTCGGGCGGAGCGGCCCCTATGCCGAGCGCGGCGGCTTCGACCTCATCGCCCAGGGCATGTCGGGCCTGATGTCGATCACCGGCGAAGGCCCCGGGCGGCCGCCGGTGAAGGTCGGCGCGCCGGTCACCGACATCACCGCCGGCATCCTGGCGGCCATGGGGGTTTCCGCCGCCTATGCCCGCAAGCTGCAGACCGGTGAGGGCCAGAAGGTCGACACCTCCCTCTTCGAGGCCGGCATCGTGCACACCTACTGGCAGTCGGCCATCGCCTTTGCCACCGGCGTCTCGCCCGGCGCGATGGGCTCGGCGCATCCGCTGAACGCGCCCTACCAGGCGTTCAAGACGGCGGACGGCTGGGTGAACATCGGGGCTGCCAACCAGAAGAACTGGGAGCGCCTGCTGGACATCCTCGACCACGCGGAACTGCGCAACGATCCGCGCTTCCTCACCAACGACAAACGCATGGCCAACCGCGCGGCCCTGGAGGCCGAACTGAACACGGTGTTCGAGACCAGGACCACCGACGACTGGCTGGCGATCCTGGAACAGGGCGGTTTTCCCGCCGGCCCGGTGCTCTCCGTCGGCGAGATGCACCAGGACCCACAGGCCCTGGCCCGCGCGATGATCGTCGAGACCGACCACCCGCTCGCCGGCCCGGTGAAGAGCCTCGGCCTGCCGGTCAAGTTCTCGGCGACGCCCGGCGGCGTGGTTCGCCCGGCCCCGCTGCTGGGCCAGCACAGCCGCGCGATCCTCGCCGAACTCGGCTATACCGAGACGGATATCGAACGCATGGTCGCAGACGGCGTCGCCATCGCCGCCGAAGCCCCCGCCCTTTCCTGAGAGCCCTATCATGCGTGTCATCACCCTCGCCGAAGCCAACCAGATCATCGAAGTAACCTTGACCGTCGCCGCCGAGATGAAGCTGAAGCCGCTGACCGTCGCCGTGCTCGATGCCGGCGGCCACCTGAAGGCCCTGGCCCGCCAGGACAACACCTCCACGCTCAGGCCCGAAGTGGCCCAGGGCAAGGCGCGCGGTGCCATCTCTCTGGGTATCGGCTCCCGTGCCATCTTCCGGCGCGCGCAGGAGCAGCCGTTCTTCATCCAGGCGATCAACGGCCTGGCCGGCGGATCGCTGGTCCCCGTGCCCGGCGGCGTGCTGGTGCGTGACGGCGACGGCAGCATCGTCGGCGCGGTGGGCGTCACCGGCGATAGCTCGGACAACGATGAAACCTGCGCCGTCGCCGGTATCGAGGCCGCCGGCTACACCGCCGATCCGGGCTGAACTGGGTTGATCTAAGCCGCAACCTCGGCGGCGAGCAGGCCGTAGGGGGCCAGCACGATCTCGCCGTCTCCCACCGGGCCTACGACTTCGGCGCCGACCGTGACGTCGGCCAGCGGCCTCAGCGCGCCGCC
This sequence comes from Kiloniellaceae bacterium, assembly GCA_050043265.1. GTDB lineage: Bacteria > Pseudomonadota > Alphaproteobacteria > Kiloniellales > Kiloniellaceae > Pelagibius. Next base: position 6,907 of record JBHJIR010000099.1, on the reverse strand, counting down.
CTGCCACGGCAGCCTGGCCTCCTCGCCGGCCAGATTGACCGCCACCAGCAAGGTCTCGTCGTCGCTGCGCCGCAGGAAGCTCACCTGGCGCTCCTCGACCTGCTGGAACTCGATCCTGCCGCGCCGCAGGGCCGGGCGCGCCTTGCGCAGGGCAATCATCCGCCGGGCGAAATGCAGCATCGACCCGCCGTTGGATTCCTGCGCCGCGACGCAGCGGGCGATGTGATCGTTGGGGATCGGCAGCCAGGGGTCGGTATCGGAGAAATGAGCCAGGGGATCGGTGTCGCTCCAAGGCATTGGCGTGCGGCAGCCGTCGCGGCCCTTGAACTCGGGATAGAAGGCCAGGCCGTAGGGATCGACGATGCTGCCGTAGGGCACGTCGACCTCGCCGAGGCCCAGTTCCTCACCCTGGTAGAGAAACACCGTGCCGCGCAGGCTGAGCAGCAGGAACAGCAGCGCCCGGGCGAAAGCCTCCGGCGCCTGCGGTCCTCCCCAGCGCGTCACCACCCGCACCACGTCGTGGTTGGAAAAGGCCCAGGCCGGCCAGCACTGGCGTTCGTCGTCCATGACGGCTTCCAGGCTCTCGCGCAGCACATGGAGGTCCAGTTCGTCACCCAGCAGCGCGAAGGAATATCCGGTGTGCAGCGGCGCATCCGGCCCGGCGTACTCGCCGATCCGGGCGATCGAGTCATCGTCGGCGACCTCGGCCACCAGCACGACGTCGTTGTATTTGTCGGTCAGCTCGCGCAGGCGCCGCAGGAAGTCCACCGTTTCCGGCTGTGACTTGTCGTACTGGTGCATCTGGAAGTTATAGGGATTGCCCGGCTTCACCGCGTCGGTCGGCGGGTGGCCCTTCGGGCGTGGCGGGTTGTCGCGCAGCTGGCGGTCATGGGTGAGGAAGTTGCAGGCGTCGAGCCGGAAGCCGTCAACACCGCGATCCAGCCAGAACTGGCACTCGGCAAGCATCGCATCCTGCACCGCGCGATTGTGCAGGTTGAGGTCCGGCTGGCACGGCAGGAAGTTGTGCAGGTAATACTGCTCGCGGCGCGGGTCCCAGGTCCAGGCCATGCCGCCGAACATCGACAGCCAGTTGTTGGGCGGCGTGCCGTCGGGCCGCGCGTCGGCCCAGACGTACCAGTCGGCATGATCGTTGTCGCGGCCGCGCCGGCTCTCCTCGAACCAGGCATGGTGGTCGGAGGTATGGCTCAGGACCATGTCCACCAGCACCCGCAGACCCTGGCGGTGGGCGGCCCGCACCAGTTCGTCGAAATCGGCCAAGGTGCCGAACAGCGGATCGACGGCGCGGTAGTCCTCCACGTCGTAGCCATAGTCGCGCATCGGCGACTTGAAAAAGGGAGAGATCCAGATCGCATCGACACCGAGCCGCGCAACATACGACATGCGCTGCGCAATGCCCGGCAAATCACCAATCCCGTCGTGGTTGGTATCCTGAAAGCTCCGCGGATAGATTTGATAGAATACCGCGCCACGCCACCAATCATTTGACATCAAACCACTCCGATGCGGCGCACTATTCCTGCACTGTAACCCGCGAATATCTGGGATTTTTCCCCGCCCCGTGGGAATATATCGGCCAGCGGGGTGGAAATTCAACGAAGAAGCAGCTATTATTACAGAACAAACGAGATTCGCTTCGCTTTGCCGGCGCGAGATCTTCGACAGGCCGGCATTTTGCAGCACCGCTGCAAACCCCAGCGACGCGCGATCTCAACAATGATCGCGGCACCCATCTCTCACCGCCGCGGCGCCCGAAGGGGGAAATGCCAAACCGTTTAACGTCGAGCGCGCTTTAAAGCGCCGCAGATAGGTTTGGATGCAGCAACATAACGACTTCACCGACATCGCGGTGATCGGCGCCGGTGCCTGGGGCACCGCCCTGGCGATCACCGCTGCCCGCGCCGGGCGTACCGTCCGCCTGTGGGCGCGCGAACCGGAAGTGGTGGCCGCCATCGACCGCGATAGCGAGAACACCCCATTCCTTCCCGGCCACCCGATACCCGCAGCCGTTGCCGCGACCGGCGACCTGGCCAAAGCCGTCGACGGCGCCGACCTGGTGCTGCTGGTGGTCCCTTCGCAATTCCTGCGCGGCACGGCCGCCGCGGTCGAAGCCGCGCTGCTGGCCGCCGAGGCCGCGACGGGCGCAACCGACGTGCCCGTGGTGATCTGCGCCAAAGGGATCGAGCGCGACAGTGGCAAGCTGATGTCGACCCTCATCGAGGAGGAGATGCCCGGCCGCCGTTTGGCGGTGCTCTCCGGCCCGACCTTCGCCGAGGAGGTCGCCGCCGGACTGCCCAGCGCGATCACCGTGGCCTCGGCCTGCGCCGGCAATGGACACGGCGACCGCTCGCTGGCTGCCCAGGTCGCGCTGGCGCTCGGCACGCCGACCTTCCGCCCCTACATCTCCGACGATGTCATCGGCGTCGAGGTTGGCGGTGCGGTGAAGAACGTCCTGGCGATCGCCTGCGGCATCGCCACCGGGCTCGGCTTCCGCTCCAACACCCGCGCCGCGCTGATCACCCGCGGCCTCGACGAGATGAAGAGCCTGGCCGAAACCCTCGGTGGGCGGCGTGAGACCGTCACCGGCCTTGCCGGCATCGGCGACCTGATGCTGACCTGTTCCAGCGAACAGTCGCGCAACATGTCCTTCGGGCTGGCGCTCGGCCGCGGCGAGAGCCGCGAGGCCATCCTCCGCGGCAAGGCCCAGGTCGTCGAAGGCGTCGTCAACAGCGCTTCGGTCACCGCGCTCGCCCGCCGTGTCGGCGTCGAAATGCCGATCTGCGAGGCGGTCCATGCTGTGGTCGAGAACGGCACCGACATCAACGAGGCGCTCAGCACGCTGCTCGGGCGGCCGTTTAAGGCCGAACCCAAGGCGCTCGACATCGCCCTGCCGCATCCCGGCGCCGCCGACATCGACAGCCATGTGGAAGCACTGACCGCCGAGGCGCTCCCGCAATGAGTCCTGCTTTCATTCTGGCAACCGACCTGGACGGCACTTTCCTGGGCGGCACCGAAGACGAGCGCCGGCGTCTCTACGACTTGGTCGAGAGCCGCCGCGACGAGTTGCTGCTGGTCTTCGTCACCGGGCGCGACCTGCCCTTCATCCGCACCCTGTGCAGCGACACCATGGTGCCGTGGCCCGACTATGTGATCGGCGACGTCGGCACCACCATCGCCGGCGGCCCGGACATCGCGCCGCTGGAAGAGCTGGAAGCCCCCATCGCAGCCGCCTGGAGCGCCCGCGGCGCCGCAGTGCGCGCCCTGCTGGACGGCGCGCCGGGCCTCAGCCTGCAGCCGACGCCGTTTCGCTACCGCGTCAGCTACGACTACGACCCGGCGGCCTTCGACCCCGCGCTGGTGCCCCAGGTCGAGGCCAGGGGATTCGACGTGCTGATCTCCGCCGACCGTTTCCTCGACGTGCTGCCGCCGGGCATCGCCAAGGGTCCGCCCCTGCTGCGGCTGCTCGACCATCTGGCGCTGGACCGTGCGCGCGTTCTGGTCGCCGGCGACACGCTGAACGATCTTTCGCTTTTCGAGACGGGGCTGGCCGGCGTCGCCGTCGGCAACAGCGAGCCGGCGCTGAAGCAGCGCCTCGGCACGCGCGAAACCGTCTACCACAGCCAGGGCGACGGCGCCGCCGGCATCCTGGAAGCCATCCATCACCTGCAACTGCTGCCGGAGTTTACCCCGTGAAATCCGATCTGGTCATCGTCTACCATCGCCAACCCATGGAAGAAGCCGTCGTGGACGGCAAGACCGTTTATCGGCCGCACAGCAGCCCCAACGGCATCGTACCGACGCTGAAGTCCTTCTTCGGCGAGATCGACCGCGGCGCCTGGGTCGCGTGGACCCAGGTCAAGGCGAAGGAACAGGCGAACTTCCGGCAGGTCGTCACGGTCAAGGATTCCGTCGGCGAGTACAATGTCTCGCGCCTGCCGTTGACCCCCCAGGAGGTCAAGAGCTTCTACAGCGTGACCTCCAAGGAAGCGCTGTGGCCGATCCTGCATAGCTTCCCGGAAACCTACGACTACGAGCCGGTCGACTGGCCGACCTACCGCGAGGTCAACTGGCGCTTCGCCGAGGCCGCGGCGGCCCAGGCGGCCGACGACGCCCTGATCTGGGTCCACGACTACAATCTGTGGCTGGTGCCGACCTACATCCGCAAGATCAAGCCAAACGCGCGCATCGCCTTTTTCCACCACACCCCCTTCCCCTCGGCCGATATCTTCAACGTGCTGCCGTGGCGCTCCGAAATCATGGAAAGCCTGCTGCAGTGCGATCTGGTCGGCTTCCACATCCCCCGCTACGCGGTGAACTTCGTCGCCGCCGCGCGCTCGCTGTTCGGTGTCAAAATCGAAGAAGAGACCGAGACGGAGGCCGGCATGTCGCCGACCGGCATGGCGCTGTCGGAGCCCAGCGTTCCGACACGCATCAGCCACGACGGCCGCATCGTCAACATCGACGCCTTTCCGGTCGGCACCAATGCCGACTACATCGAGGAGGTCGTCCAACGCCCGGAGACCGATCGCGAAGTGGCCGAAATCAGCCAGGTGCTGAACGGGCGGCGCCTGATCGTGTCGGTCGGCCGTACCGACTACACCAAGGGCACGCGCGAGATGCTGGAGACCTACGAGCGCCTGCTGGAACGCCGGCCCGAGCTGCGCGACAAGCTGACTCTGATGGTGACCTCCGTCTCGGCCAACCCGCACATGGCGGTCTACCGCAAGGCGCAACGCGAGATCGAGGCGCTGGTCGGCCGCATCAACGGGCGCTACGGGAATCTCGGCTGGCAGCCGATCATCCTCTTCACCACCGCCCTGCCGTTTGAAAAACTGATCAGCTACTACCGGGCCGCCGACGTCTGCTGGATCGCGCCGCTGCGCGACGGCCTCAATCTGGTGGCCAAGGAATTCTGCGCGGCCCGCGCCGACGAGCAGGGGGCCCTGGTGCTGTCGGAATTCGCCGGCGCCGCCGTGGAACTGCCCAACGCGGTGCTGACCAATCCCTACTCGCACCGCTCGATGGATGCCGCCATCGACCAGGCCCTCGACATGGATCCCGAAGAGCAGCGTGCCCGCATGCGCCGCCTGCGCGACAGCGTGCGTCACTACGACATCGCGCACTGGGCGCAGCATGTCATGCACCGCTTCGACGAGATCAAGCCGCGGACGGTTCCCGACGCGCCGGATGCCCGCTTCGGGACGTAATCCCACACGCTCTGCCCGCCGCCCTGCCCCGCAACGTGGAACGCCCCACACCGGCAAGCCGGTATGGGGCGCTTCGCCTACCGCAAAAGCTGGTCTCTTTTAGGCCGGCTCCGGCCAGACAAAGTCGGGGCGCAGCCACTCGTAGACGGGCCGGCCATCATTCGGCTTCGGCTCCCCCGTCGCCGGATCATAGAAGGCGTGATAGGTCGCCGGCAGGCTGTCCCCATCGTAGCCCATCAGATTCGGCACGATCACGCGGATACGGTGCTGCTTGTCGTCCAGCATGATCGGCGTGCCACAGGTTGCGCAGGTGCACAGCTCCAAGGGGCCGTCGGGGTTCTTCGCATTGAAGGGCTGACGGTTCAAGCCGTCGGGATTGTCCACGTCGACATCGCCGTACCGGAAGAATACGACATGGGTCGTATCCTGGCCGGTAACGCCCTTGCAGACAGAGCAGTGGCAAGTGTGGTTGTCGATCGGCTCGCTGTCCGCATGAGTATGTATATGCTCGCAGCCTCCGGAATGCTTGTGGGCCATGCTTTCCTCCTTACATCGTTATTGCACCGTACCGACCGCTTAGGTTCAGTCAAAACCACCGGGAATCGGACGTGCTCACCCACGTGCGTCAGGTCGAACGCGCCAGGAATGGTGAATGGCAAGCCGCCTTCTGCGTACCCACAAGCCGTGCTCGTGACACGTCTTCAGCCGACGACGCCGGCGGCAAGAATGCAGGTCAGCCTTCGTCCGACACCAACCGATTCCGTAGCCGTCGCTTGTATCCCCTAGGCGCCCGACAAGGATCGCAGTCCAATCCAAACGGCGGATCAAGAGAACCATGCCGCCGGCCGTGCAGCCAATTGGCCTTTAGTCCGAAACGGCCTCGGTGCCGAAAACGGTGCGGCCGCCCGGCGGCAGCGTAGAGGCCGGCATTGGCCTTTGGCACTATATCCAGTCGGCCCGCGCGATTGTTAGGCTTGCCGCAAATAGAACAAGTCTAAGGTGACCTGCCAACACCTTGGAAAAGCGGGAGGAACAAATGCAGTTGCTGCAACGGGTCCTGATCGCCGGGGCCGCGGTGTTGCTGTTGGGGAGTCAGCTGGGGAGTCTGCCGGCCCGGGCAGCCGACACCCTGCGCAGCGGCGTCCTGAAGTTCGGCACCGTCAACTGGGAGCTGAGCACCATCCAGCGCAACGGGCTGGACAAGCAGCACGGCTTTACGCTGGACGTGCTCGCCCTGGCCGGCGACCAGGCGACCAAGGTCGCTCTCCAGGCCGGCGAAGTCGACATGATCGTCTCCGACTGGCTGTGGGTGTCGCGCCAGCGCACCCAGGGCAAGCCCTACACCTTCGTTCCCTTCTCCTCTTCGCTGGGCGCCCTCATGGTACCCCCGGAATCCGGCATCCACTCGCTGGCCGACCTGAAGGGCAAGAAAATCGGTGTCGCCGGCGGACCGCTCGACAAGAGCTGGCTGCTGCTGCGCGGCCTCGCCCAGCGCGAATACGGTTTCGACCTGGCCAGCGAGAACGAGCCGGTCTTCGGGGCCCCGCCGCTGCTGGCCAAAACGGCCGAGCAGGGCGAGATCGACGCCGTGCTGCACAACAGGCACTACAGCGCCCGCCTGGAAGCGAAAGGCATCCGCCGCGTCATCGGGGCCAACGCTGCCGCCCTGGCCCATGGCGCCA
>JBHJIR010000098.1:0-18875 GCA_050043265.1 Kiloniellaceae bacterium | reverse complement strand
CGAACTTCGCCTTATAGGCTTCGTTCAGGTCGGTGAAGCGGGCGCGTTCGGCATCGCTCAACAGGTCGAGCCCGGCGGAGGCCTGCTCCCGGGTCGAGTCCGCCGTCAGCCGGCCGGCCTGGGCGAGGCGCCCGGCGAGATCCGGGTGGGCGGCGATCAGGGCGCGTTTTTGCTCGTCGCTGCCGGCGCGCATTGCCAGGACCAGCGCCGCGTGCAGCCCCTCGGGCGTCCACGGCAGTTCCGGCAGCCCGGCATCGAAGGCCGCCTCGGCGACCCAGGGCGAATGCTCGAAGACGCCGCCAAAGCGGGCGACGAAGCTCGCGCGGTCTTCTGTCGCGGTGATGTTCACGGCTTGTGAACCGCGTGCCAGTGGTGGGCGATATCGATGCGCCGCGCTGGCCACACCGCGTCGTGGGACATCACGTAGTCGAGGAAGCGCGCCAATGCGGCGGCGCGGCCCGGCCGCCCGGCCAGGCGGCAGTGCAGGCCGACGGACAGCATCTTGGGCTGGCCGGCCTGGCCCTCGGCATACAGCAGGTCGAAGGAATCCTTCAGGTAGGCGAAGAACTGGTCGCCCGAGTTGAAGCCCTGGGGCGTGGCGAAGCGCATGTCGTTGGTATCGAGGGTATAGGGGACGATGAGGTGCGGTCCCTTCGGCCCCGTGACCCAGTAGGGCAGGTCGTCGGCGTAGGCGTCGGCGGAATAGAGGAAGCCGCCGTCCTCCATCACCAGGTCCAGGCTGTGGATCGAGCTTCTGCCGGTGTACCAGCCGAGCGGGCGTTCGCCGGTGACCTCGGTGTGGAGGCGGATCGCCTCGTCGAGGTGCTGGCGCTCGTCGTCCTTGGTGAAGTCCTTGTACTCGATCCACTTCAGCCCGTGGGAGGCGATCTCCCAGCCGGCGCGCTGCATGGCGGCGACGGCCTGGGGATTGCGCTGCAGGGCGGTGGCGACACCGTAGACGGTGACCGGGATGCCCACGGCGGTGAACAGCCGGTGCAGGCGCCAGAAGCCGGCGCGGCTGCCGTATTCGTAGATCGATTCCATGTTCATGTGGCGCTGGCCCGGCCAGGGCTGGGCGCCGACGATCTCCGACAGGAAGGCTTCCGAGGCGGCGTCGCCGTGCAGGATGTTGTTCTCGCCGCCCTCCTCGTAGTTGATGACGAACTGCACGGCAAGGCGGGCGCCGCCGGGCCACTTCGGATCGGGCGGTGTCTCGCCGTAGCCAACGAGATCGCGGGGATAGTCGCCCGTCATGGTCGCTTACCCGTCATGGTCTTGTCGAAGTCCCCTTGCTGCTGCTGGGCTGCTGCCGCCTGCAATCGCCCAATTCACGCTCCCAAATCATACTAATGCAGACGAAGGCGGCGGAATTGGCATGTTTTTTTTGAAACTGCTTCCGGAGGGAGTAGTCTTCCGATTCCCGTCGCAACCCGCGAGAATGAGACGGCTCAAAAGGTCGGCGACAAGAACCAAGGAACCTGTAGTCAAACAGGTTCGGCCCGTAAAGGGCAAGTATCCCGGGGAATTCCGGAGCAGGGCTGATAGCGAGGGGGATCGAGATGGCGGATAGCGGCAAAGAGGCGGGCGGGCGGCTTACCACCCACGTGCTGGACACGGCGCGCGGCTGCCCCGCCGCCGGCATCAAAATCCAGCTTTTCCGCGTGCTTGGCGAGGGCCGGGAGCATCTGTCCAGCCACGAAACCAACGCCGACGGCCGCTGCGAAGGCCCCCTGCTGCAGGGCGCGGCCTTCGCCCCCGGGGCCTACGAGCTGGTGTTCCACGCCGCCGACTACTTCCGCCGGGCCGGGGTGAACCTGCCGGAACCGCCCTTCCTGGATGTGGTGCCGATTCGCTTCGGCGTCGCCGCGGCCGGCCAGCACTACCATGTGCCGCTGCTGATCTCGCCCTACGGCTATTCCACCTACCGGGGTAGCTGAGGGCCATGCGCGGCGAGATCCGATTCCTGCTGGATGACGCGCCGCGCCACCTGACGCGGATCGACCCGACCATGACCGTGCTGGACTACCTGCGCCAGGTCGAGCACCTGACCGGCACCAAGGAAGGCTGTAACGAGGGCGACTGCGGCGCCTGCACCGTGGTGGTGGCGAAACCGCGCGATGGCGCGCTGCACTACCGCGCGGTCAACGCCTGCATCCAGTTTCTCGGTTCGCTGGACGGCTGCCAGCTCATCACCGTTGAACATCTCGCAAAGGATGGCGCGCTGCACCCGGTGCAGCAGGCGATGGTCGACTGCCACGGTTCGCAATGCGGCTTCTGCACGCCGGGCTTCGTCATGTCGCTCTTCGCCATGACCCGGGACCATGCCGAGGTGCCGGACGAAGCCACCATCGACGACGTGCTGGCGGGCAACCTCTGCCGCTGCACCGGCTACGCGCCCATCGTGCGCGCCGCCCGGAAAATGTACGATGGGCAGGCTTACGAAAAACATCCGCGTGACGATGCTTTCGCGGACCAGGCGGCGGCGACACTGGGGCGTCTCGATGAGATGCAGGATGCCGAAACCGTGGCCGTCGAGGATGACGAAGGCGGGCGGCGGTTCTTCGCCCCCGCCACGCTCGACCAGCTGGCCGTGCTCTATGCCGATCATCCCGAGGCGACGCTGACCGCCGGGGCGACCGACGTCGGCCTCTGGATCACCAAGCAATTGAAGCGGCCGCAGACGGTCATCTACAGCGGGCGCGTCGGCGAGCTCCAGCAGATCGAGGAAACCGCCGACGCCATCGAGATCGGCGCCGGCGTCACCTATTCGGATGCCATGGACCGGCTGGCGCAACACTATCCCGACATGGGCGAGGTCATTCGCCGCATCGGCTCGGTGCAGATCCGCAATACCGGCACCCTGGGTGGCAACATCGCCAACGGCTCGCCCATCGGTGACAGCCCGCCGCTGCTCATCGCCGCCGGGGCCACCCTGCATCTGCGTCACGGCACGACGCAACGCAGCCTGCCGCTGGAGGACTTCTTCCTCGACTACGGCAAGCAGGACCGCGCGGCCGGCGAACTGGTCGAGCGCATCACCCTGCCGTTGCCGGCGGCGGGCAACGTGTTCCGCGCCTACAAGGTCTCCAAGCGTTTCGACCAGGACATCTCGGCGGTGCTCGGCGCCTTCAGCCTGCAGATCGAGGCGGGTGTGGTGGCCTCCGCGCGGCTCGCCTATGGCGGCCTCGCCGGGATTCCGAAGCGCGCGTCACAGGCCGAAGCGGCGCTGACCGGCCAGGCCTGGACGGAGCAAACCGTTGCGCGCGCCATGGCGGCGCTGGCGGAGGACTTCCAGCCGCTGTCCGATTGGCGCGCCAGCGCGGCCTACCGCCTGAAGGCGGCGCAGAACCTGCTGCGCCGCTGCTTCATCGAGACGACGGCGCCGGCGACGGCGACCCGGCTGGTGGGATTGCGGTGATGAGCGGACAGATGGCGAGCAAGGGCGGGGTGCACAGTGCCCAGCGGCACGACAGCGGCCACAAGCATGTGGCGGGCGCGGCGGCCTATGTGGACGATCTGCCCGAACCGCAGGGGCTGCTGCATCTCTGTCTCGGCCTGTCCACCGTCGCCCACGCGCGGCTGCGTCAAGTCGATCTGGCGGCGGTGCGCGCCGTCGAGGGGGGCGTCCTGGTGCTGACCGCCGCCGACATCCCCGGCGTCAACGATATCAGCCCGACCCACCGCCACGACGAACCGATCCTGGCGGCGGACGTGGTGCACTACGCCGGCCAGCCAATCTTCGTGGTGGCGGCGACGACCCGCGATGCGGCGCGTTGCGCGGCCCGCCTGGCGGAGATCGACTACGATCCGCTGCCGGCGGTGCTCAGCTTCGACGAGGCCAAGGCGGCGGGCGAACTGGTCACCGAGCCGATGACCCTGAAGCGCGGCGACGCGGCGGCGGCTCTGTCGCGCGCGCCGCATCGCCTCACCGGGCAGATGGCCGTCGGTGGCCAGGAGCATTTCTACCTGGAAAGTCAGATCGCCCTGGCCATCCCCGGCGAGGACGACGAGGTGCGCGTCATCTGCTCGACCCAGCACCCGACGGAGATCCAGACCATGGTCGCCGCGGCGCTGGGCGTGCCGGCCAACGCGGTGACGACGGAAGTACGGCGCATGGGCGGCGCCTTCGGCGGCAAGGAGACCCAGGGCAATCTCTTTGCCGCGGTCGCCGCCATCGTCGCCAAGAAAACCGGGCGCGCCGCCAAGATCCGCCCGGACCGCGACGACGACATGGTCATCACCGGAAAGCGCCACGACTTCCTCATCGACTACGCCGTCGGCTTCGACGACGACGGCCGCATTCTTGCCGTGGATATGACCTACGCGGCGCGCTGCGGCTGGTCGGCGGATCTCTCCGGCCCGGTCACCGACCGCACGCTGTTCCATGCCGACAACTGCTACTACTTCCCCGACGTGCGTCTGATCTCGGCGCCGCTGAAGACCAATACCTGTTCCCACACCGCCTTTCGCGGTTTCGGCGGGCCCCAGGGCATGATCGGCGGCGAGCGGGTGATCGAGGAGGTCGCCTTCGCCCTGGGCAAGGACCCGCTGGAGATCCGCAAGCTGAACCTCTACGGCCCGGGCCGCGACATCACGCCTTACCACCAGCAGGTCGAGGACAACATCGCGCCGGAGATTATCGCGCAGCTCGAGGCCACCAGCGACTACCACCGTCGCCGCGATGAAATCCGTGCCTTCAACAAGACGTCGCCGGTGCTGAAGCGCGGCATCGCCCTGACACCGGTGAAGTTCGGCATCTCCTTCACGCTGACCGCCTACAACCAGGCTGGCGCGCTGGTACATGTCTACCGCGACGGGTCGGTGCACCTGAACCACGGCGGCACCGAGATGGGCCAGGGGCTCTACACCAAGGTGGCCCAGGTGGTGGCCCAGGCCTTCCAGGTCGACATCGACAAGGTGAAGATCACCGCCACCTCCACCGGCAAGGTGCCGAACACCTCGGCCACCGCCGCGTCATCGGGCTCCGACATCAACGGCATGGCGGCGCTGGCCGCCTGCGATACCATCAAGGCGCGGCTCGTCGACTTCGCGGCGGCGCAGTGGGAAGTGCCGAAGGAACAGGTCGAATTCCTGCCCGGCCGCGTGCGCGCCGGCAATCAGGTCATTCCGTTCCCCGAACTCATCGAGGCCGCCTACTTGGGCCGGGTCTCGCTGTCGTCCACCGGCTTTTACAAGACGCCGAAGATTCACTGGGACCGCGATGCCGGCCAGGGACGGCCCTTCTACTACTATTCCTACGGCGCGGCCGCGACGGAGGTGATCGTCGATACCCTGACCGGCGAATACCGCATAGAGCGCGTCGACATCCTGCACGACGTCGGCGCGTCGCTGAACCCGGCGTTGGACCTGGGCCAGATCGAGGGCGGCTTCGTCCAGGGCGCCGGCTGGCTGACCACGGAAGAGCTGTGGTGGGACGACCAGGGCCGCCTGCGCACCCACGCGCCCTCGACCTACAAGATTCCGGCCTGCGGCGACCGACCCAGAATTTTCAACGTCGCGCTGCTGAAGGACAGCCCGAACCGCGAGGAAACCATTTTCCGCTCCAAGGCGGTCGGCGAGCCGCCGCTGATGCTGGCGATCTCGGTGCTGCACGCGCTTTCCGATGCCATTGCCAGCGTGGCCGACTATCGGCTTTGCCCGCGCCTCGACGCGCCGGCGACGCCGGAGCGGGTGCTGATGACCATTGAGCGCTTGCGCGATGGAGCTGCCGAGCGCTTGCGCGATGAAGCTGCCGAGCGCCTGCGTGAGGAAGCGGAAGGGAAGGGGACATGACCGCACCGCGCCTCGACGTAAGGGGCGTCAGCAAGCGCTTTCCCGGCGTGCTGGCCAACGACAAGGTGGACTTCGCCGTGGCGCCGGGCGAGATCCACGCTCTGCTGGGCGAAAACGGCGCCGGCAAGTCGCCCCTGGTGAAGATGATCTACGGCGTGCTGCATCCGGACGAGGGCACGTTGCACTGGAACGGCGAACAGGTCGCCATCGCCGACCCGCACGCCGCCCGGGCGCTGGGCATCGGCATGGTGTTCCAGCACTTTTCCCTGTTCGAGGCGATGACGGTGCTGGAGAACGTGGCGCTGGGCATGGACAGGTCCGAGGATCGCGGTACCCTGGCGCGGCGGGTGCGCGAGGTCTCCCAGGCCTACGGCCTGCCACTGGATCCGGAGCGTGACGTTTACACCCTGTCGGTGGGTGAGCGCCAACGCATCGAGATCGTGCGCTGCCTGCTGCAGAACCCGAAACTCCTCATCATGGACGAGCCCACCTCGGTGCTGACGCCGCAGGAGGTCGAGCGGCTCTTTGAGACGCTGCGCAAGCTCGCGTCGGAAGGCGTGTCGATTCTCTACATCTCCCACAAGCTGGCGGAGATCAAGGCGCTGTGCGACCGCGCCACCATCCTGCGCGGCGGCAAGGTGGTGGCGGCCTGCGATCCCAAGGCGGAGACCGCCAAGTCCATGGCCCAATTGATGATCGGTGCCGAGCTGAAGACCGTGACCCGGCGCCGCGGTGGCGACCCATTGGAGAAACAGGGGGGCAAGCCGCGCCTGGTGGTCGAGGGCCTCTCCCTGGAATCGGAAGAGGTGCACGGCACCGACCTGAAGAACGTCTCCTTCTCGGTCCGCGCGGGCGAGGTCTTCGGCATCGCCGGGGTCGCCGGCAACGGCCAGAACGAACTGCTGCAGGCGCTGGCCGGTGAAAGCCTGGCCGACCATGCCTCGGCCCTGCGCATCGACGGCGTTGCCGCCGGGCGGCAGGACGCCGGCCGGCGCCGCAAGCTGGGGCTCTGCGCGGTGCCGGAGGAGCGCAACGGCCACGGTGCGGTGCCCGGCATGACCCTGGTGGAGAACGCGGTCCTCAGCGCCCACCACCGGCTGGGCCTGGTGTCCGCCCTTTTCGTGCGGGCCGTCGCGGCGGCGCGCTTTGCCGGCCGGATCGTCGAGACCTTCGACGTGCGCACGCCGGGCACTTCGGCCGCGGCGGGCAGCCTTTCCGGCGGCAACCTGCAGAAGTTCATCGTCGGGCGGGAGATCCTGCAAAAGCCGACGGTGCTGGTGGTCTCGCAGCCGACCTGGGGCGTCGATGCCGGGGCGGCGGCGGCGATCCACCAGGCGCTGAGCGACCTGGCCGCCGAGGGCGTCGCCGTCGTGGTCGTCTCCCAGGACCTCGACGAGCTGCTGGCGATCACCGATCGGCTCGCCGTCATCAACGTCGGCGTGCTGTCCGACGCCATGACGACCAAGGACGCCTCGGTGGAGGAGATCGGCCTGCTGATGGGCGGCGTGCATGGCCTCGCGCCGGAGGAGGACGTCAATGCCGCTTAAGCCCCCTTTGGTGAAGATCGAACCGCGCCGCGAGAGTCCGCGCAGTCTGCTCTATGCCACGCCGCTCCTGGCCGTGGTCCTGACCGTCGAGGACGGCTTCTTCATCTTCCTCGCCATGGGCTACGACCCGCTGCTGGCGCTCTATAACATCTTCATCTCGCCGCTCACCAGCTTTTACGGCTGGAGCGAGCTCTTCGTGAAGGGCGCGCCGCTGATCCTCATCGGTGTGGGCCTGGCGGTGGGCTTCCGGGCCAACGTGTGGAACATCGGCGCCGAGGGGCAGCTCACCATGGGGGCCATCGCCGGCGGTGCGGTGGCGCTGGCCTTCTGGGGCGAGGAAAACTGGATCACCCTGCCGCTGATGTGCGGCGCCGGCATTGCCGGCGGCATGGCCTACGCCGCGATCCCGGCCTTCCTGAAGACCCGCTTCGGGGTGAACGAGATACTCACCTCGCTGATGCTGACCTACGTGGCGACGCTGTTCCTGTCGACGCTGGTTTACGGGCCCTTGAAGGACCCGCTCGGCTTCAACTTCCCGCAGTCGCGCATGTTCGGCGACGACGCCTTGCTGCCGATCCTGCTGTCGGGCACGCGCCTCCACCTCGGCACCCTCGTCGCCCTGGCCGTGGCGGTGGCCGGCTGGGTGCTGATGAGCTTCACCATCGTCGGCTTCCAGGTGCGGGTGCTGGGCCAGGCCCCGGCGGCGGCGCGCTATGCCGGGTTCAGTGCCAAACGCATCGTGTGGTTCTGCCTGCTGCTCAGCGGCGGGCTCGCCGGCCTCGCCGGCCTCTTCGAGGTCGCCGGGCCGATCGGCCAACTCGTCCCCTCGATCTCGCCGGGCTACGGCTTCACCGCCATCATCGTCGCCTTCCTCGGGCGGCTGAACCCCCTGGGTATCGTTCTCTCCGGCCTGCTGATGGCGCTCAGCTACATCGGCGGCGAGACGGCGCAGGTGGAGGTCGGGCTGCCCCAGGCGGTCACCGGTGTGTTCCAGGGCCTGCTGCTGTTCTTCCTGCTGGCCTCCGACTTCCTGGTGCGCTACCGCCTGCGCTGGCGTGTCGCGGCGCCGCAGGCCCAGGCGGCGGAGTAATGTCATGAGCTTTGAGATCGTCGCCCCCGTCCTGCTCACCGTCATCAGCGCCGCCACGCCGCTGCTCTTCGCCGCCCTGGGCGAACTGGTGGTGGAAAAGTCCGGCGTCCTCAACCTCGGCGTCGAGGGCATGATGATCCTGGGCGCCGTCGCCGCCTTCGCGGTTACCGTCGCCACCGGCGCCGGCAGCCTCGGCGTCCTCGCCGGGGCCGCCGCCGGCATGGCCATGGCCTTCATCTTCGGCGTGCTGACGCTCACTCTGGCGGCCAACCAGGTGGCCACCGGCCTGGCGCTGACCATCTTCGGCCTGGGGCTGTCGTCGCTCATTGGCGCCGGCTTCGTCGGCATTCCGGTGCCGCCGCTGCCCAGGCTGAACATCCCCGGCGTCAGCGACCTGCCGCTGGTCGGCCCGCTGATCTTCGGCCACGACCTGCTGGTCTACCTGTCGCTCGCCGCCGTGATCGCCGTCGGCTGGTTCCTGAAGAAATCGCGCGCCGGGATGATCCTGCGTGCTGTCGGCGAGTCCGATATCTCGGCCCATTCCATCGGCTACGCCGTCATCGCCGTGCGCTACAAGGCGGTGATCTTCGGTGGTGCCATGGCAGGCCTGGGCGGCGCCTTCCTGTCGCTGTCCTACACGCCGCTGTGGACCGAGGGCATGACGGCGGGGCGCGGCTGGATCGCGCTGGCCCTGGTGGTCTTCGCGTCCTGGCGTCCCTGGCGCCTGCTGGCCGGCGCCTATCTTTTCGGCGGCGTCACCATCGCCCAGCTCTACACGCAAGGGGCCGGCGGTCTCGGCATCCCCTCCCAGGTCATGTCGATGCTGCCCTATCTGGCGACCATTGTCGTACTGACGATCATCGCGGCGGGGCCGTGGAAGGGGCGGCTGAACGCGCCGGCTTGCCTTGGCAAGCCGTTTAGGCCATCAACTTAGACAACGAATTTCAAACAAGGAGGCATTCATGTTCAAGAACCTGTCGCGCCGCCGTTTCCTGGCGGGCAGCACCGCCGCGGCGGGCGCCCTCTCGCTGACCGGGTCGCTGGCCGGCACTCTGGGGGGGCGGGCTGCCTTTGCCGCCGATCCGCTGAAAATCGGCTTCGTCTACGTCGGCCCCATCGGCGATTTCGGCTGGACCCACGGCCACGACCTGGGCCGCCGCGCCATCGAGGCGAAATTCGGCGACGCCGTGAAGACCACCTACGTCGAAAACGTCGCCGAGGGCCCGGACGCCGAGCGCGTCATCCGCCAGCTCGTCACCTCCGGCAACAAGCTGATCTTCACCACCTCCTTCGGCTTCATGAACCAGACCGTGAAGGTGGCCAAGCAGTTCCCCGACGTGATGTTCGAGCACGCGACGGGCATCCAGACCCTGGATAACCTGTCGATCTACAGCGCCCGCTTCTACGAGGGCCGCGCCGTCATCGGCACCATGGCCGGCCACCTGACCAAGACCGGCAAGTTCGGCTACATCGCCTCCTTCCCGATCCCCGAGGTGGTGCGCGGCATCAACGCCTTCATCCTGGCCGCCCGCAAGGTGCGCCCCGACGCCGAGATCAAGGTGGTCTGGGTGAACTCCTGGTACGACCCGGGCAAGGAAGCCGACGCCACCAAGGCGCTGATCGACCAGGGCTGCGACATCATCACCCAGCATACCGACAGCCCGGCACCGGTGCAGACCGCCGCCAGCCGCGGCGTGTGGTGCTTCGGCCAGGCCTCCGACATGACCAACTTCGCGCCGGCCTGGCACGCCCCCTCCATCCTGGACGTCTGGGGCCCCTACTACACCGCGCGCACCCAGGCGGTGATGGACGGCACCTGGACATCCGGGGCGACCTGGGACGGCTTCAAGCAGGGCATGGTCGAAATGGCGCCCTACAACGCCAAGCTCCCGGCCGAGGTGGTCGAGGCGGCCGAGAGCGTGCGCAAGGCCATCGTCGCCGGCGACCTCCACCCCTTCGCCGGCCCCATCAACGACCAGAAGGGCATGGCGATGGTCCCTGCGGGCGAGACTATCCCCGACGGCGACCTGCTCGGCATGGACTGGTATGTGGAGGGCGTGTCGGCGTAACGCCTTACTACATCGGCATCAGTCACAAACGCGAAACGGCGGGGCCAGTAGGCTCCGCCGTTTTTCTTTGCCCAGTCTGCTTTAGAACCAGTCTGCTTAAAAAGGGAGAGCCGCCGTCGCGAGAGTTCAGCCGGAAGATTGTCGTCTATGCATCGCTCCGGTAACGCAGTCTCCTTCTGGTCGGCTGTCGCCGTAGCTATCAGCGCCATGTCTCGCCCAAGCTGTTCACCGGCTTTACACTATTGCGCCTGAACTACCCCTAAATGTCGGCGGATTTTACATCTGCGCGGCAGCCGTGGGTTGTGCGGCTTTCCAAGTCATTCAGACGAAAGGAACTTCGCGGGACTGGCGTGATCCTTGCAATTCTATAGCTGCTGGGAGAGTGGGGCCCTGTCGGTCCCGAGAGTCAGTCTGAGTATTGGGGGTTACAATGAAACGGACAAAAAGTGGGATCGCGATGATCGCGGCCGGGCTTGCGCTGGCCGCCGCCACGGTCTTCGCCGCGCAACCGGCCGAGGCCGGCTTCATGGACTACACGATCCGCGGCACGCCGATCATCAATGCCGGGCCGCCGACCGAGTTCGTCATCGACGATGCCGGCGACAAGGCCGCGCTCGGGTCGAACGACATCAACGGCAGCACGCTGGGCAGCATTTCCAGCGTGAAGATCGACCGGCTCGACGACCGGACGCGCTTCCCGGCCGGCAGCGGCCCCGCCACCGCGCCTTACCTGAACTTCTGGATCACCGACGGCCTCGGCAACTACGCCGTGGTGGCCAACGCGCCGTCGAACCCGGCGTTCCAGTCGCTCTACAACAACGGTTACGACCTGAGCTTCGCCGATCTGGCCAACAAGGTCGCCAAGATCTTCGAGAACGACGACAAGTCCTGGCTGCCCAACAACGGCGTCGGCCTCACCTTCGCCGACCTGGCCGGCTTCGTCATCCAGGCGCCCAGCGTCGCGGAACTGAACATCGGCTGGGCCGGCCTGGGCACCGGCGCGCCGCGCGAATTGGGGACCAACGTCGCCTACGGCGTGAACTGGGTGTTCGGCGATACCCTGGCCAACTACGTCTCGGGCGATGCCGGTTACCTCGTCGAAAATGCCGCGGTCACCGCGGTGCCCGAGCCGGGCACACTGGCGCTCTTCGGGCTGGGCCTGGCGGGCCGCGGCCGGCTGCGGCGCAGAAAGGCCGCCTGACTCCTCTTTAGGGAAGACGCGTTCGGGAAGCGGCGGTCCTTCGGGGCCGCCGTTTCTTTTTTGGCGTGCTTGCTGGCGTTGCCCTACGCTGGCGTTGCCCTACGCTGGCGGGCCCCAGCCCCCTCCGCCCCGATTTGGCTTGGTCCGAAAGTCGTAGCTCCGGGACGGCGTTTCACCGGGCGCGGCGACGCGCTAGCATGGCCGGAGACAGGAACAAGGGGGGCCGCGATGATTGGGATACTCTGGGAGTGGGCCGAGATGGCGGTGCGCTGGCTGCACGTCGTCGCCGGCATCGCCTGGATCGGCAGCTCGTTCTACTTCATCGCCCTTGATCTCAGCCTGAAGCAGCGCCCGGGACTGCCCGTGGGCGCCGGCGGCGAGGCCTGGCAGGTCCACGGCGGCGGCTTCTACAACATGGTGAAGTACCTGGTCGCCCCGGCGCGCCTGCCCGACGAGCTGACCTGGTTCAAGTGGGAGGCTTACACCACCTGGCTGTCCGGCATGGGCCTGCTGGTGCTGGTCTACTACCTGCAGGCCGAGCTGTTCGTGATCGACGCCGCGGTGATGGACCTCACGCCGTGGCAGGCGGTGGCGATCAGCCTGGGCGGGCTGGCGCTGGGCTGGACCGTCTACGACCTCGCCTGCCGCTCGCCGCTGGGCAAGAACGACACGGCGCTGGCGCTGGCCGGCTTCGTCTTCCTGGTCGCGCTCTCTTACCTCTTCACGCTGGTGTTCAGCGGGCGCGGCATGATCATGCAGATGGGCGCGCTGATCGGCACCATGATGGTGGCCAACGTCTTCATGCTCATCATCCCCAATCAGAAGAAGGTGGTGGCCGCCCTCATCGCCGGCCGGACGCCGGACCCCAAGCTGGGCGCCCAGGCCAAGCAGCGTTCCCTGCACAACAACTACCTGCCCCTGCCGGTGATCTTCGTGATGATCGCCAACCACTACCCGCTGGCCTTTGCCAGCCGCTGGAACTGGCTGATCCTCGCCGTGGTGCTGGTGATGGGTGCGGTGATCCGCCACTACTTCAACACCAGGCACAAGACGGGCAAGGGACCGCTGTGGACCTGGGGCGCTGCGGCGCTGGGGCTTGCCGCGATCGTCTGGCTCAGCGCGCAGCCGGCGACGGACGTGGAGGCGGCGTCGGCAGAAGTCGACTTCGCGGAAGTCGAGAACGTCGTTCTCTCGCGCTGTTCCATGTGCCACGCCGCCGAGCCGCTGTGGGAAGGCCTCACCGTGCCGCCCAAAGGCGTCATGCTGGAAACCCCGGACCAGATCCGCGCCCATGCCCGCGCCATCGGGATGCAGGCGGTGCAGACCCACGCCATGCCGCCGGGCAACCTCAGCTTCATCGAACCGGCGGAACGCCAGGTGCTGGCCGCCTGGCTCGCCGCCGGCGCCCCGGCTTGGTAGGGTGGCGGCTATGGTAGCCTCAGTCCTTACCACCCGCTCCTCTGTCGTCCCGTGGCTTGACCCCGTGACCCATCGGCCTCCGCGGCGCGCGATGGCGTATGGGATCCGCAAGCACTTTGCGGCGCCGGCAATGGGTCCCGGCCACAAGTGCCGGGACGACAGCCGTGTCTCGGCGGGGACTTTTTCATGACCGAACCCACACGCGCGCTGCGCGGGCGTCTGCTCACCTTCACCGGCGACCCGGCGACGGCGGAGAAATCCTACCGCTACATCGAGGACGGGCTGGTCCTGATCGGCGGCGGCAAGATCCTGGCGGTGGGCGAGGCGCGGGAGATCCTGCCGCGCGTCACCGCGCAGGTGCTGATCGAGGGCTATCCCGAAGACCTCATCCTGCCGGGCTTCATCGACGCCCATATCCACTTCCCGCAGACCCAGGTGATCGCCTCCTACGGCACGCAGCTCATGGACTGGCTGGACCGCTATGCCTTTGCCGAGGAACGGCGCTTCGCCGAGGCGGATCACGCGGCGCGGGTCGCATCCTTCTTCCTCGACGAGCTGGCGCGCAACGGCACCACCACGGCGGCGGTCTACGGCACCGTCCATCCCGGCGCGGCGGAAGCCTTCTTTGCCGAATCCCATCGCCGCAATACCCGGATGATCGCCGGCAAGGTGCTGATGGACCGCAATGCGCCGGACGATCTGCTGGACACCGCCCAGCGCGGCTATGACGAGTCCAAGGCGCTGATCGAAAAATGGCACCGCAAGGGCCGGCAGCTTTACGCGGTGACGCCGCGCTTTGCCATCACCTCGACCGAGGCGCAGCTCGAGGCGGCCGGCGCGTTGCTGAAAGAGCACCCGGACGGCTACCTGCAGACCCACCTCAGCGAGAACCGCCAGGAGATCGAGACGGTCCGCAAGCTGTTTGCCTGGGCGCAGAGCTATACCGACGTCTATGCCCGCTTCGGCCTGCTGGGGCCGAAGTCGCTGTTCGGCCACTGCATCCATCTGGACGACAGCGAACGCCGGCTGCTCAGCGACAGCGGCTCGGTCGCCGTGTTCTGCCCGACGTCGAACCTCTTCATCGGCTCCGGCCTGTTCGACCTCGCCAAGGTGCACGATCCGGCCCATCCGCTACGCGCGGCCATCGCCACCGACGTCGGCGGCGGCACCAGCTATTCCATGCTGCGGACCCTGGGGGAGGGCTACAAGGTGCTGCAATTGCAGCACCAGAACCTGCCGGGGCTGCTGGGCTTCTACTGGCTGACGCTGGGCAACGCCCGCGCCCTCGGCCTCGACGACCGCATCGGCGCGCTGGAAGCGGGGCGCGAGGCCGATATAGTGGTGCTGGATGCCCGCGCCACCCCGGCCATGGCCCACCGCGCCGAACGGATCGAAACCCTGGAGGAAGAACTCTTCCTGCTGATGACCCTCGGCGACGACCGCGCCGTGCGCGCCACCTACATCGCCGGCGAGAAGGCCGCGCACCACGGCTGACGCCGGGTCCCTCTCCGACCCGGGAGAGGGAGGGGCCGGCGCAGCAGAAGGGTGAGGGGGCTCTCCCTATGGGATCCGGTGATAGACCGCTTCCACCCGGTTGCCGTCGGGGTCCAGCAGGAAGGCAGCGTAGTAGCCGAGGTGGTAGTCGGCGCGCAGCCCCGGCGGGCCGTCGCAGGTTCCGCCGTTTTCCAGCCCGGCGGCGTGGAAGGCGTCGACCGCCGCGCGGCTCGGCGCGCGGAAGCACCAATGGCGGTTGTCCGGCACCACGCCCGGCCCGCGGCTCTTAAAAATCGAGAAATAACTATGGCTTTCGTCGTCCGGCCGGTTGCGTAGGCCGTAGCCGAGCTGGCGTTCGGCGCGCGCGACGCAGGGCACCGCCAGCGCCGCCATCACCGCGTCCCAGAAGGGCGCGGCGCGTTCGATGTCGGAAACGGTGATCGAAATGTGGTCCAGCATGGGAGTCCTGTCGTTGCGGGCGGACTATTTCCGCTGCGGCCAGCGTCATCCGTTGCCCAACACCGGATGTCGTCCCGGGGCTTGTCCCCGGGACCCATTGGCGTCAGCAGGCGGTGATTGTGTGTCTTGTCTGCATCTTCGCCAGCGGCAGGCAAGGTACGCAGTCTTCCAGTATTCGATCAAGCGGATAGGGGTAGTGGGTCCCGGCAACGAGTGCCGGGACGACAGCCGTGGGGGCAATGAGAGCCGGAAGCCGTCAGCCCAGCTCGAAGGTAGTGATGCCGAAGGTGCGGCCGGTGGGCAGGGCCGGTGCCGCGCCGCGATACATGCGCGCGGTCTCGAACACCGGGGCGAGGCCGTGGCGGGTGGCGAGCGCCACCGCCGCTTCGTTGTCCACCGGGGTGTCGAGCGCGATTTCCTCACCCGGCGCCGTCGCGCAGAGGGCGGCGAAGAGGGCTTCGGCGGTTGCTTCATCCTCGGCGAACAGCGGGCCGATCTTATATCCGCTGAGGCACCGGCGGAGGACGCCGTAGCCGGCGATGGCGCCGTCCTTCACCGCGATCCGGGCCGCGCGCTGAACGCCCGTCCCGGGCAGCACCCAGGGCGTGGTGAAAACCTCGCGCGGGGCGGCGAAGAATTGCCGGTCGTAGGCGATCAGGGCGGGCAGGTCGTCGGGCGTCACCGGGCGGATATCGGCGGAGGATTCTTCGGCAGGGATCTCCGGCACGCCGCTGTGGCGCAGGTTGGCGCCGGCGTAGACGAAGCCGCTCTTGCGGTAGTTGTCCTGCTGCGCCACCACCCCGTCCAGGCCGACGGTGCGGCCCGCCAGATAGGCCATGCCGTGATTCCAGGTGGCGATGCCGGCGCCGCTGCCGCGCTGGTCCGGTCGGACGATGTAGAAGCCGAGGAAGCCGTAAGTCTCGCCGTAACGCACCACGGAAATCGAGGACACCGGCTGATCGTCAAGATAGCCCATGAAGAAGCCGCTGGGGTCGGTGCCATGGAACACGGCCAGGTCGTCGAGGCCGGGGTTCCAGCCCTCGGCGGCGGCCCAGTCCACCGCGACCGCGAAGTCGGCGGCGCTGGCGGTGCGGATGTCCAGCTTGGTCATGAAACCGGCAGGGGTTCCGGCGCTGGCCGGCTGTTGCCGACTCCGGCGCGCTGCAGCGCCTCGCAGAAGGCGACCGCCGCCGCCACCCCGTCGATCACCTGTATTCCAAAGCGTTCCGTCTTCTGTTCCGCCAGATCCGCCATGCCCGCACAGCCAAGGACCACCGCGCCGCAGCCGTCCTCGGCGAGGGCGGCGTCGATTTCGGCGGCGATGGTTTCGACCACACTACCCGCTGCGGCCTCCAGATCAAGCACGGGGATACCCGAGGCGCGGACTTTGGCGCAGCGCCCGGCCCAGCCGTAGCCGGCGAGGTTCGCCTCGATGACCGGCAGGGAGACGGCCAGGGTGGTCACCACCGAGAAGCGCTCGGCGACCAGCATGGCAGCCAGGAAGCCGGCCTCGCCGATGCCCAGCACCGGTACCGGAGAGCGTGCCTTCAGTTCGCGGAGGCCGGTGTCGTCGAAACAGGCGATCACCACCGCGTCGTATTTTTCCTTGGCGCCGCCTTTGTTCAGCACCTCGGTCTCGAAGAGAGCGAAGAGGCCGGGCAGCGCGGCGGCGCCGTCCTCGGCGCCCTGGATCGCCGGCGGTCCGTCTGCGGGGTTCCGCGCGACGATGGTGGTCCCCGGCGCGGCGGCGCGCTGGGCGGCGGCGCCGATCGCCGCCGTCATGCTGGCGGTACTGTTGGGATTGATGACCAGGATGCGCACGGCCGACTCAGACCAGGCCCTTGCCGGCGTCCGATCCCAGGCGCGCGCGGCGCCGGCGCAGCACCACGGCCAGGCCGATGAAGGTAGCGATGATGAGGAAGGAGAACAAAGTGGTCAGGGTGCCCAGCGCGTAGAGGACCGGCGAGGTGACGTTGGTGGTCATGCCGAAGATCTCCAGCGGCAGGGTGTTGTAGGAGCCTGCCGTCAAGAGCGTGCGGGCGAACTCGTCGTAGGACAGTGTGAAGCCGAAAAGGGCGACGCCGATGAGGCTGGGCGCGATGATCGGCAGCACCACGAAGCGCACGGTCTGCCACGGCGAGGCGCCGAGGTCGCGCGCCGCCTCTTCATAGGCTTTGTTGAAGCGGTTGAACACCGCGAACATGATCAGCAGGCCGAAGGGCAGCGTCCAGGTCAACTGGGCGCCGAAGCCGGAACTTGCCCAGTGGACGTTCCAGTCGAGGATGTTGAAGATCAGGCCGACGCCCAGCGAGACGAGGATCGAGGGGATGATCAGGCTGGCGATGATCAGGTAGAACACCGCGCCGGCGCCGATGAAGCGGCGGCGGAACGCGAGGCCGCCCATGACCGACAGCACCACGGTCACCACCATCACCATCAGGCCCAGCGCCAGGGAACGGCGGAAGGCGCCCCAGATGTCGCCCACTGCCTGTTTTTCGAAGAGATCGGCGAACCAGTGCAGCGAGACGCCGTTCATCGGGAAGGTCAGACCGCCCTGCGGGCCCTGGAACGACAGGATGCCGATGGTGATGATCGGCCCGTAGAGGAAGATCACGAACAGCCCGAAGAACAGGGCCAGCAGGTAGAAGGAACGGGGACGGGGCTCCATCTCAGAGTTCCTTCCGGATGTCGACGAAGCGCATCATGACGGCGATCATCAGCAGCACGGTGCACAGCAGCACCACGGCGCTGGCCGCGGCGGCGGGGTACTGAAGCAGGGCGATCTCGTTGGAGATGACGCGGCCCACCGAGGCGCTCTGGCCGCCGGACATGAAGCGCACGGTGATGAAGTCGCCCATCACCAGGGTGACGATGAAGATCGACCCGATCATGATGCCGGGCTTGCTCAGGGGGATGATCACGTTGGCCAGGATCTGCGGGCCGCTGGCACCGGCGTCGCGCGCCGCCTCGATCAGCGACTTGTCGATGCGCATCATGGTGTTGAACACCGGTACCACCATGAACAGCACGTAGAGGTGCACGAAGGCCAGCACCACCGCGAAGTCGGAGAACAGCAGCCAGTCCAGCGGTTCGTCGATCACCCCCATCGAAATCAGCGCCGAGTTGGCCAGGCCGTTGCGCCCCAGGAAAGGAATCCACGAGATCATGCGGATGATGTTGGAGGTCCAGAACGGGATGGTGCAGAGCAGGAAGAGGCCGATCTGGACGCCCAGCGAGCGCACGTGGAAGGCCAGGAAATACGCCACGGTAAAGCCGATGACGGTGCAGAAGATCCAGGTCAGCGCCATGAACTTCAGGGTCTTCAGGTAGACCGACAGGGTGACCGGGGAGGTTAGCAGGTAGGCGTAGTTGTCGAAGACGAAGTCGGGGAAGAAGGTGAACTCGTTGTAGTTCCAGAAGCTGACCACCACCAGGGTGAGGATCGGCAGCAGCAGAAAGAACGCGAGGATCGCCACCAGCGGGCTGACCAGCAGCCAACTCGTGCGCTCGCTGGCGCTGATAAGATCTTTGATCTTCATGATTCCGGAACCGGTGGCGGGCCGCCCGCCCGGCGCCGCAGCGCCGGACGGGGTGGCCCGGTTGTACCTCCGGCCGCCGTTAGGCCGCGAAGAACTCGTTCCACATACGGACCATGTACAGGTTATCGTCCATCACCGCGTTCCCGCCGGCGGGCCGAGATATCGACCAGCTGGTTGTACATGTCCTCTTCGATATTCAGGGCGGTGAACAGCGGGTGGTTCGTGCCGTCCTTGCCAAATGTCTGGTGCAGCGTCTCGATCAGC
>JBHJIR010000097.1:0-39124 GCA_050043265.1 Kiloniellaceae bacterium | reverse complement strand
GGGGGGGGGCGTTTGTCCTCACGCCCGGTTGCCCTGTAGGGCCTCTTTTTTGGCGTGTAATTTTGTGGGGGCGGGCTACCGGGCGGGCGCGGCCGGTTCGCGGCGCGCGCCCATCCGGGCCGGTGCGACGGCGGCTTTTAGGACGCCGCCGCCACCTTGTCGTTCTCGCCGTTCTGACGGGCCAGGCGCTCTTCCTTCAGCGCCTCGGAGATCAGGAAGGCCAGCTCCAGCGACTGCTTGGCGTTCAGCCGCGGGTCGCAGTGGGTGTGGTAGCGGTCGCCCAGCGTCTCGTCGCTGATCGCCTGGGCGCCGCCGATGCATTCGGTGACGTCCTGGCCGGTCATCTCGAAGTGGACGCCGCCGGCATAGCTGCCTTCGGCGCGGTGGACGGCGAAGAAGTTCTTCACCTCGGCCAGCACCCGGTCGAAGGGCCGCGTCTTGTAGCCGCTCGGCGACTTGATGGTGTTGCCGTGCATCGGATCGCAGGCCCACACCACCTTCTTGCCCTCGCGCTGCACTGCGCGGATCAGCGCCGGCAGGTGGTCGGCCACCTTGTCGTGGCCCATGCGGGTGCTCAGGGTCAGGCGGCCGGCCTCGTTCTTCGGATTGAGGGCGTCGATCAGGCGGATCATCTCATCCGGGTCGGTGGTCGGACCGCACTTCATGCCGATCGGGTTATGGATGCCGCGCATGAACTCGACGTGGGCCTGTTCCGGGTCGCGGGTGCGGTCGCCGATCCACAGCATGTGGGCCGAGCAGTCGTACCACTTGCCGGTCAGGCTGTCGGTACGGGTCAGCGCCTGCTCGTACCACAGCAGCAGCGCCTCGTGGCTGGTGTAGAAGTCGGTCTCGCGCAGCTCCGGCACGGTTGCCGGCTCGATGCCGCAGGCGCGCATGACGCCCAAGGCCTCGTCGCTGCGGTTGGCCAGTTCGTTGTAGCGCTGGCCCTGGGCGCCGTCGGAGACGAACTCCAGGTTCCACTGGTGCACCTTGTGCAGGTCGGCGAAACCGCCCTGGGCGAAGGCGCGCAGCAGGTTCAGGGTCGCGGCGGCCTGGTTGTAGGCGCGCACCAGGCGCTCCGGGTCCGGCTCGCGGGACTCTTTGTTGAAGTCGATGCCGTTGATGATGTCGCCGCGGTAGCTCGGCAGCTCGACGCCGTCGATCACCTCGGTGGGCGCCGAGCGCGGCTTGGCGAACTGGCCGGCCATGCGGCCGACCTTCACGATCGGGCAGGCGGCGCCGAAGGTCAGCACCACGGCCATCTGCAGCATCACCCGGAAGGTGTCGCGGATGTTGTTGGCATGGAACTCGGCGAAGCTTTCCGCGCAGTCGCCGCCCTGGAGCAGAAAAGCCTTGCCCTCGGCCACTGCGCCCAGCTGCTCGCGCAGCCGGCGCGCCTCGCCGGCAAACACCAGCGGCGGATAATCGGCGAGCTGCTTTTCCACACGCGTCAGCGCGGCCTTGTCGGCATAGTCCGGCACCTGCCGGATCGGCTTGCTGCGCCAGCTGTCGGGCGCCCAGGGGGTGGCCATGGCGGACCTCTTTCGTTCCGGTACTTATGTAGGACCGCCGGTTTTACGCGCCTTGGCCCCCTTTTTCCACAGGAAAAGCCGCCTTTCGCGCCTGCGAAAAGCCCAGGATTTGTAGGGTTAACCCTGGAGTCGCGCGGCAGCGCTGGCGAAATGGCCGATCTAGTCGATCAGGCTGTACTCGATGGTCGAGACCACGCGCACGGTCTTGCGGATCTGCTTGCCTTCCTGGGCGCCCTGGATGTCGTCTCGCGGCAGGATCTGAAAGACCCCCTGGTTGGCGCGGCGGATGCCGCCGACACGGCTGCCGGAATCCGCGGCGAACTGTTCGGCGCCGGCGCGGGCATTGGCCGTCGCCGCGGCGATCATCGCGGGCTTCAGGTCGTTCAGGCCGGTGAAGATGTAGGTCGGCCCCGCATTCCATTGATTCTCGTCGGACAGCACCAGGCCGGCGGCGACCAGTTCACCCAGACGGCCCGGCAGGCCGGCGACCCGCGCGACATCGCCGGTGCGCAGGGTCAGGGTCTGGGCAATGATGAAACGGCTGTCGACGTTGCCCTGCTGGTACTGCTGGGCGAGGCGGTCGGTCACCTGCAGTTCCACGCTCTCGAACGCTTCGGCCGGAAAGCCGCTGGCGGCGAGGAAATCGCGCACCCGCGTGCCGTCGTCGACGATCTTCTGCTGCACCTCGGCCAGGTTGTTCCCGGTGGCGACGAAGCGCAGCGGCCAGACCGCCAGGTCGGCCTCCACCTCGCGCTCGGCGAGGCCCTTCACGGTGACGTAGCGGTCGCTCTTGCGGCCCTGGAGAAAACCGTCGCCGATGAACCAGCCGGCCAACGCAACCGCGACGGCGAGGACGAGGGCGGCGGCGAGGCCGAAGGGATTGTTGGGCATGGAAGGTGTGTTCCCGCTGTTGCTTGCTGGCGTAGACTGACCGACCCTTGCGGCGGAATTGCGGCAGCGGCGCGGCAACTTGGCAGAACGCCGCTTTCTTGCGGAATTGCTGAAGCGACAGGCGCGTGCGAGGGTGTCCGCTGAAGCTTCGGACTTGGTGGCACAACCTTCCTGCAGGCATGACTTCTGTGAGCGATCCCCTCGAAACCGCGCGGGCGGCGCTGGAATCCGGCGAGCACCTTTTATGGGCCGATCGGCCGGACCCGGCTGTGCTGGCGCGCGCCCGCCTGCCGGAGGTCCTCCGTGGCCTGCTGGGTCTCGTCGTCATCGCCGGGTTCATCTGGCTGAGCTTTATCCCGAACTGGCCGGGTGGCTTTCGCGGCCTGCTGCTGGGCGTCTTCATCGCCATCGCGATCGGCTATGCGCTCTGGCTGCTGGCGGCGCCGCTGGTGGCGCAGCGGGCGGCGGGGCGCACCGTCTACGCGGTGACCGACCGCCGGGTGCTGGTGCGGGAGGACTGGCCGTTCAAGCGCCACCGGGCCTTCGGGCCGGCGGCGCTGGACGACACCCTGGTGACATCCACCGCCATCTCCGGCCTGGGCAGCGTGGTCTTCGTCAATCGCAAGCTGCCGTGGTGGCAGCGTGGCCTCGGCAACAACTATCGCATCGAGGCCTTCTACGGCATAGCCGAGGCGCAGCAGGTGGCCGAGCGGATCGATGCCCTGAGAGCCGGCCCGGGGACGCCGTCCGAAGACGACGCCTAGGGCGCGGCGCTTTGCGTGGAGGCTTTGGGGCGACCGGCGGGGCGGCACAAAAAAACGGCGGGAGGCCTGGGGGAGGCCGCCCGCCGTTAGAGGCTAGCAGGTTGAGGTTCCGGCATTTAGAGCCTGCCGGAGACGGCTTCCTCGTGTGGTCCCCTCGTAAGTTCAGCTTAGGATCAGGGACGCCAGAAGGGTTTGCGGGCCTCCTCGCGGACCTGGTCCGGGTCGAGGCCCATGTCGTTCAGCAGGTAGTCGGGCAGGCGCTGCAGGTAGTCGCGGTCGCGCAGGCGGCACTGCCAGAGGACGACGGGCCGGGCAGCGGCCAGGACCAGCCACAGCAGGGCCCGGCCCAGGGGGTTGCCGACGCTGCGCCAGCGCGCGTCGGGCCGGCCGAGGTCGTCGTGAAGGGGGCGCGAGGCGGCGAGACGAAGGGGTGCGGGGACCTTGCGGGAGGCCCCGGGAGAAAGGCTCGACATTAGGTCACCTGATTAGTGCGGGTTGACGGAAACGTTGACAGGGCTGCTTTGTTCTGACCAAAAATATCGGATATTCGCCGATTTTCAGCAAACGATGATTTATAATGCGTAATATAAGCAGGGCTAATGTGAGGACCTGCCGGGAGATCCGCTGATGGCCGCCCCGCCGCTGCCCGCCCTGCGCACTTTCGAAGTTGCGGCCCGGCATCTCAGCTTCACCAAGGCGGCGGCCGAGCTGCACGTTACCCAGGGTGCCGTCAGCCAGCAGATCAAGCAGCTCGAGGCCAGCCTGGGCTTTGCCCTGTTTCACCGCGGCTCCCGCGGCCTCACCCTGACCGAGAAGGGCAAAGATCTCGCGGAGACGGCGGAGAGTGCCTTCCGCCGCCTGTTCGACAAGATCGAGGAACTGAGCCGCAAGGAGGACGGCGGCATCCTGACAGTCTCTGCCAGCCCCTCCCTGGCGGTGAAATGGCTGATCCCACGGCTCGGGCGTTTCTATCAGCGTCACCCCGAGGTCGACCTGCGCATCCGCCCCCAACCCGCGGTGGTCGACCTGCAGGCCGAGGCCGACAACGTGGACATGGCGATCCGTTTCGGCCAAGGGCCGTTTCCCGACCTGGTGGCGACGCCGATCATGCACGAGACGGTCTTTGCCGTGGCCAGCCCGGACCTGCTGGCCAAGGGGCCGCCGTTGCGCCGGCCGGCGGACCTCAGCCGGCATGTGCTGCTGCACACCGAGTCGACCCGTCTGGAGGTGAACTCCATGGCGAACTGGGAGGTCTGGCTCACCCTGCTGAACGCGCGTGGGGTGAATGCCAAGGCCGGGCCTACCTTTCCCAGCAGCTACATGCTGCTGCAGGCGGCGATCCACGGCCAGGGCGTCGCCCTGACCTGGGCGGCGCTGGCCGACGACGACCTGAAGGCCGGCCGGCTGGTCCGTCTGTTCGATCGCGCGCTGGAAGGCTCGATGAGCTACTTCGCCCTGACCACCAAGGCGGCGGCGCGCAAGCCGAAGGGCATCGCCTTCTGCGACTGGCTGGTGGAGGAGGGGCATGCCTTCACTCAGGAACTCGCCCTGCCGGCGCAGGATGTGCCGCTGCCGTGAGGCGATGTCTGCGAGGTTCATCACGATCATCATGCCGGGCAGGGTAGGGGCCGCGCTGCGGCGGAGATATCCGGATCGTGCGCCAGCCGGAGCGGTGCTCTCCCGGCGCTTCTCAGGGTGCTTCTCAGGGCGCTTGTCCGGCCGCTTCCCGGCCGCTTCTCCGGGCGCTTTCGGGGTGCTGTCCGGGCGCTTCTCAGGGGCCCTCAAGTTGACGCGGCCCCTGGGCTGTGCTGAATAGCGGCCCTAGGGCGGGCAAGGGCGCGCGGGTCAGGACAGGAAAATGGTAAACGACAAGCGGGTCTATCTCTTCGATTCGACCCTGCGCGACGGGGCGCAGACCCAGGGCGTGGATTTCACCGTCCCCGACAAGGGCGCCATCGCGCGGGCTCTCGACAAGCTCGGCGTCGACTACGTCGAGGGCGGCTGGCCCGGCGCCAACCCCACCGACGACGCCTTCTTCGCCGATCCCCCCGCCTTCAAGACCAGCCGCTTTGTCGCCTTCGGCATGACCCGTCGGCCCGGGCGCAGCGCCGACAACGACCCCGGCCTCGCCGCCCTGGTGAACTCCAAGGCCGACGCCATCTGCATGGTCGGTAAGGCCTGGGACTTCCATGTCGATGTCGCGCTGGATATTCCGCGCGCCGAGAACGTCGCGATGATCGCCGACTCGGTGGCCCATGCGCTGACACGCAAGGACGAGGTGATGCTGGACGCCGAGCATTTCTTCGACGGCTACAAGGCCAACCCGGCTTACGCGCTGGAATGTATCGAGGCGGCGCACAAGGCCGGCGCCCGCTGGGTCGTGCTGTGCGACACCAACGGCGGCACCCTGCCGCAGGAGATCGAGCGCATCGTTGGCGAGGTCTGCCAGCGCATTCCCGGCACCCATGTCGGTATCCACTGCCACAATGACACCGAGAACGCGGTGGCCAACTCGCTGGCGGCGATCCACGCCGGTGCGCGCCAGGTGCAGGGCACCATCAATGGCCTGGGTGAGCGCTGCGGCAATGCCAACCTCATCTCGCTGATCGCCTCGCTGAAGCTGAAGAGCGATTACGACACCGGTCTCGACGACCACGCACTGGGCCAGCTCACCCGCGTCTCGCGCCTGCTCGACGAGCGGCTGAACCGCTCGCCGGTGCGCAACGCCGCCTACGTCGGCGAGTCGGCCTTTGCGCACAAGGGCGGGCTGCATGTCTCTGCCGTCGCCAAGGATCCGCGCACCTACGAGCACATCGATCCGGCGCTGGTCGGCAACCGCCGCCACATCGTCGTCTCCGATCCGGCCGGGCGTGCCAGCATCCTGGCCCGGCTCGGCGAGATCGGCCTGGAGCTCGATCCGCAGGATCCGCATGTGAACAAGCTGGTCGAGCAGGTCAAGGCGCGGGAGGTCGAAGGCTTTGCCTACGACGGTGCCGAGGCTTCCTTCGAGCTGCTGGCGCGCCGTGCGCGCGACGAGGTGCCGAGCTACTTCTCGCTGACCCGTTTCCGCATCATGGACGACCGCCGCTGGAACGCGAAGGGCGAGCTGGTCACCGAGTCCGAGGCGACCGTGACCCTGGAGGTCGCCGGCCACGCGAAGATGGAAGTGGCCGACGGCAACGGCCCGGTGAACGCGCTGGACACGGCGCTGCGCAAGGCGCTGGTGCCGATCTATCCGCAGCTTCAGGACATGCGGCTGGTCGACTACAAGGTGCGCATTCTGACGCCGCAGGCCGGCACCCGTGCGGTCACCCGCGTGATGATCGAAAGCGCCGACGCCAACGGCCGCCGCTGGACCACCATCGGCGTCTCCACCAACATCATCGACGCCTCGTTCAATGCGCTGCACGACGGCATCACCTGGAAGCTGTTTCAGGATGGCGCGGCGGTGCCGCAGGAGACCGGCGCATGACGTGGCGCGCGCTGGCCTTTGCCGTCGTGGTGACGCTGCTGCCGTTACCGCTCTGCGCCCAGGCTTCAGGCCAGACTTCGGGGACCTCGGGCGGGACCTCACCAGGGACGTCGGCGCCTTCCGCCGTGGAAACGAACGACGGCAGCCAGGCCGATCCGGCGGCGGTGCTGGCCGCCTTTACCCGCCTGGTCGACCGCGGCGAGGCCCGCTTGCTGTTCGGCTTGCCGGAGACGCTGTTCTGGCGGCGAACCGGCGAGCTGGCCGTGGCCCTGCTGGCCGATGATGCCGAGGCGTTGCGTCCGCTCTACCTGGGCGCAGCGGCGCCCTTCGCGGCGGCCTCCGGGCTGCCCATCACGCTGATCGAGAGCGGGCCGCTGCCACCGCCGGGCACGGCCGCGGCGGAGCTGGTGCCGGCGGCCGACCTGGTGGTCGTGGTCGGGCCGCGCGGCCGCCTGGTCGATCTTGCCGAAGCGGCCAACGTCAACAAGGGCATGCTGGCGCGCTTCGAGATCGGCACCTGGCCGTTCATGTTCGTTTTCCAGGCGGACAACCTGCGCCGCGGCGTGGTGCTGCTGGCCGACGACGAGCCGGAGCGCGCCCGCGAGGCCTCCTTTATCCTGGCGACGGTTTGGGGCCTGGGTGGTGTCACGCTGGGGCCCGAACTGACCGGACTGGTCGGCGATGCGGACGAGGGGGTCAGCCTCACGCCGCTGGGCAGCGCGGTCTTCAGGCTGTTCTTCCATCCCGACCTCGACGTCGGCATGCCGCTCGCCGATGCGGTGCAGCGCGCCGGAACCCTGCTGCCGCGGTAGCGCGGCAGGCTTTCCCATGTCAGGCACCAATCGCTCCCGTGAAATCGACCTGCCGCCCGGCCCGGCGATCATCCTGGTCGAGCCGCAGTTGGGCGAGAACATCGGCATGGTGGCGCGTGCCATGCTGAATTGCGGACTCACGGAGCTGCGTCTGGTGCGCCCGCGTGACGGTTGGCCCAACCCGGTCGCTGTGGCGGCCGCCTCCGGCGCGGACAGCGTCATCGAGCGTGCGCAGCTTTTCGATACGGCCAAGGCGGCGATCGCCGACCTGCACTATGTCTATGCCACGACGGCGCGGCCGCGCGGCATGGTGAAGCCGGTCGTCACACCGGCTCAGGCCGCCGGCGAACTGCGCCGGGAAGAGGCGGCGGGGCACCGCTGCGGCCTGCTGTTCGGGCCGGAGCGTTCCGGTCTGGTGAACGATGATATCGCCCTGGCCGATGCGGCGCTGTCGGTGCCGCTGAATCCGGCCTTTGCTTCGCTGAACCTGGCCCAGGCGGTGCTGCTGGTCGGCCATGCCTGGTTCCTCGCCGCCGACGAGACGCCGCCGCGCTTTCTGGAGACCAATGCCGGCGAGCCCGCCAGTAAGGCGGAACTGGAAAACCTTTTTCAGCATCTGGAACGGGAACTGGATATCACCGGCTTCCTCTTCCCGCCGGAAAAGCGCCCGAGCATGCTGCGCAATCTGCGCAATATGTTCCTGCGCATGACGCCGACGGAGAACGAGGTGAATACCTTGCATGGGGTGATTGTCGCCCTGCGCGACAAGAAGGGCCGCGCCCGCCGCGCGGCCGAGCGGGCCGCCGCGAAAGCGGATGCAAAGCCGGGCGGGGACGAATAGCAGCCGGGCGTCAGCAAGCAGGCGTCATAAGTCGACAACGATAAATCTTTGTGTGGAGGAATGTGATGGCGAAGACGGCATTGGTGACGGGCGCCAGCTCGGGTATCGGCAAGGCGGCGGCGCTGGCGCTGCATAAGGCGGGCTACAAGGTCGCCATCTGCGGCCGGCGCGAAGACGCGCTGAAAGCAACCGCTGCCGAAGCGGGGGGCCAGGGAGCGCAGGGTCTGCTCACGCTGCCTTGCGACGTCAGCGATCCTGCGGCCGTTGAGGCGATGTTCGCCACGATCGAGAAAGAGTTCGGCCGCCTCGACGTGATCTTCAACAATGCCGGCACCAACGTACCGGCGACCAACTTCGGCGATCTCACCTGGAGCGCCTGGAAGAAGGTCATCGACGTGAACCTGAACGGCATGTTCCTCTGCGCCTCGGGCGCCTTCAAGCTGATGCAGCGCCAGCAGCCGCAGGGCGGGCGGATCATCAACAACGGCTCGATCTCGGCCCATGTGCCGCGGCCGGGTTCGGCGCCCTACACGTCTTCCAAGCATGCGGTGACCGGTCTCACCCGGTCGATCTCGCTCGACGGGCGGCCTTACGACATCGCCTGCGGTCTGATCGACATCGGTAATGCCGCCTCGCATATGACCGAGCGCATGGGCGCCGGCGTCCCCCAGGCCGACGGCTCGATCAAGCCGGAGCCGACCATGGATGTTCAGCACGTCGCCGACGCCGTGGTCCACATGGCCGATCTGCCGCTGGAGGCCAACGTCCAGTTCATGACCATCATGTCAACCAAGATGCCGTTTATCGGACGCGGGTAGACCCCGGCTGAGGCTGTGCCGACCTGCGAATCGGACGGTTGTCTGCGGCAGGTCGATTTGCCACACTTGTTCGCAGCCAAGTGCTGGGGCAGGGGTCGGGATGGCGACGCGCTTGATAGAGAAATGGCTTCTCAAGGCAGGGGGAGAGCCATCGCCGCCCGCCAAACATAGCCATCTTTTGCTCGTTGTCGCTGTCGCCGTTTCCGTTGCAGCCTTCTGCATCGATCTGGTGACCCCGCGCGGCGTGGCGGCGGGCGTCTTCCCCCATCTGATTGCCATAGCACTCACCAGCTGGACCTCGAACCGCTTCGTGCCTTTTGCGCTGGCCGCTTTGGCGACGATTTTCACTCTGGTGGGGTTCGCCCTCACCGCGGGAGGCACCACGCAGATCGTGATGGTCAACCGGGCTTTCCTGATTGCCGGTTATTGGCTGTTCGCCTTTCTCGTACACCTGAAGCAGCGGGCGGATTGGAAACTCCGGCGCGGCTACGCGGATCTGGAGCAGATGGTCACGGCGCGCACCCAGGCGCTGGAGGAAAGCGAAAGCCGGCTTCGCTTGATCACCAACCGGCTGCCGGCGCTGATTGCCTATGTCGGTGCAGACCAGCGTTATCGCTTCATCAATGCGCATTACGAAGAAGCGCTCGGCCGGCCGAAGGGGCGGCCGTTCGGCCGTCATGTCTATGAAGTGCTCGGCGACGAAGCCTACGCCATCGTGAAGCCCAACGTGGAGCGGGTGCTGTCCGGTCAGACGGTCCGCTGTACCATCGATCTGCCAAACCAGAAGGGGCGCCGTAATTTCCGCGTCACCTACCTTCCCGATTGGAACGAAGACAAGAAGGTGACCGGTTTCGTCCTGCTGGCGCTTGACGTGACCGAAGAGCAGGAACAGCAGCTCCAACGACGCCAGTCGTAGCGGTGCAGGCCCGCCGGGCCAGAGAGATGGCACCAGAGATGGGCCCAGAGAGATGGGCCCTTCGTGATGCGGCCACGACTTCCAGGAGGACAGACCCTAGCGGGGGCTTCGTCCGGTGACGCGCTTGCCTGGTGAACCGCTGTCCAGTAGCGGCGCGGCATCGAGTTCGGCGGCGCCCATCATTGCGGCAACCTCGTCGAGGGTCGTGAGGATGCGTATCTGCCGCGCCGGGCTGAGGCGTTCGAAAGCCTCGCCGAGGTCGCGCGCCGCCCGCAGCCCTACGGCCTGCGGCGTGGTCAGGCCGGCTTCCCGGGCGAGCTGTTTGGAATGCAGGTCGGTGGCGCGGATGATCCGCCGTAACGCGGTCAGCACCTGCAGGCCGGGCCGGTTGTCCCGCAGCTTTTTCGTGCCGTATTTGCTTTCGTCACCTGCATGGCAGGGACTCCGGAATTCTCCCAATCTCAAGGCGTTTCGAATGCTTTGACTTGAAAAGTCTTGACCTGAAAATACATCAAAAGGGAGGCAGGCAGCGCTCAAGAAGAGCCTGTGGCGGACTCTTGAAGAATGAGGGAGGTGGCGATGCAGCGGGCAGCAGGCGGCCAGGAAGCGGGCACCCCCAGACCGCCGCCGGAGCGGCCGCCGGAACCGGTACGGCCCCCGCCGGTGCCGGAGCCGGGCGAGCCTCCGGTGAAAGATCCGCCGGGTCCGAGTGAGCCGCCGGTGGAGATTCCGCCTGACCAGCCGGAGCGGCCGGAGATCCCGCCGCAAGAGCCGGAGCGCCCGCCGTCGCCCCTTTGAACCAATACAGGTCGAAGTCAGCGTCCCCTTCCTGCCGGGAGGGGGCGTTTTTCATTCGCCGGCCTTATTCGCCGGCGAGGAAGCGCCCGACGATCTCGATACCGCCGTCTTCGGCGACCCGCAGCATCACCACTTCGCCCGAGCGTGGGTAAACGCCGGTCAGCGCCGTGATGTTAACCTGGTGGGTGACCAGCACGGCGGGCTCGCTGGGCGGCAGTCCGGCCAGCAGGCGCCGGACGGCTTCGGTCTGTTCGTCCCGGCTGGCGCGGTCGGCGAAGAAGGAGTTGAGCGCCGGTTCGGCGCCGACCGGGCCGAGGTCGAGCAGCCGCGCGGTCTCGGTCGCGCGGCACCACGCGCTGGTCAGCACGCGGTCGACGGCCACGCCGGCCTGGCGAAACGCCGCGCCGATGGCGCGGGCCTGGTCGCGCCCGCGGTCGTCCAGGTTACGCTGGGTGGCACAGTCGCCGAGGGTGAAGCCGGCGGGGTCGCCGGTTCCCGGTGCGATGGCGTGGCGCAGAATGGCGTGGGTGCGGGGCTCGGCCAGGCGCAGCAGGGCCGTGTCCTGCGCTGACGCGGGGGCCGCCGCGCCCCAGGCGAGGGCGGCGGCGGTGAGGGCGAGGGCGGCGAAGAGGGCAGGTCGCATGGCGGCTCCGGTCTCGGTCTTCTGCGATAGGACCTAGTCGGCAGCCGCGCGGCGGCAAGGCCTTACTCGTCGAGACGGGGCCCGCGGCGCAACTTCTTCATCTCGCCGCGGCGGACCTTGGATTCCACACGCCGGCGTTTGGCGCCCAGGGGGGTGCGGGTGGGCTTACGCGGAGTCGGCGGGATGGCGGCCTCGCGCAGCAGTTCGACCAGCCGGTCCAGCGCGTCTTCGCGGTTGCGCTCCTGGCTGCGGAAGCGGTTGGCGATGATCACCAGTTCGCCTTCCTTGGTCAGCCGCTTGCCGGCCAGGCGCTCGGCACGGGCGCGCAGTCCCGACGGCAGCGACGGGGAGTGGCGCAGGTCGAAGCGCAACTGCACCGCGGTCGATACCTTGTTGACGTTCTGCCCGCCGGGGCCGCCGGCGCGCACGAAGGTCTCTTCCAACTCGCCGGGATCCAGCGCGATGCTGTTGGTGATCCGGATCATGGCGTTTCCGGTGCCGGGGGCAGGGCGGGGCGCCGGCGCCCGCGCCCGCCGGTGGCGGCATGGCCGGCCAGGGTCAGCACCACCAGCAGACCGCCGGCCAGCGCCAGGTCGCCCGGGTATTCGCCGATGACCAGCCACACCCAGATCGGCCCCAGCACCGTTTCCAACAGCATCAGCAGGCCGACTTCCGCGGCCGGCAAGTGGCGCGGTCCGACGGTGATCATCGTGAAGGAGATCGGCACGACGAGCAGCCCCATGGCCAGAGCATAGCCGAGCGGCGGCCCGGAAAGCAGGATCGGATTGCTTTCGGTCAGCAGCGCCAGGGGCAGCGCCACGCTGGCGGTCATCAACCCGGCCAGCACCATGGCGGGAACCATGCTGACGGCGCGGGCATGGCGGGTGATGGTGAAGCTGGCGCCGATGCACAGGGCGCAGACCATGGCCGCCAGATCGCCCAGCAGCGAGCCGGAGCCGAGATCGTCGGAGACCAGCAGGACGATGCCGACCAGGGTCAGGGAGATGGCGATCCAGGTGCGCAGGTCCACGCTCTCCTTGAGGAAGATCAGGCTGAACACGGCGGCGGCCAGCGGGGCGGCGGCGACGATCACCAGCACATCGGCCACCGCGGTCAGGTGAAGCGCGGCGATGAAGAAAAAGGTGCAGCCGGAGAACACCAGCGCCAGCAGCAGGCCGGAGCGGCCCACGGCGCGAAAGGGGGCAATCAGGCTGCCACGGTGCTGCAGCGCCAGGATGACCAGGATGCCCAGGGCCTGCAGGGCACCGCGCCAGACCAGCAGGGTAAAGGGCTCGGCATCGATCAGGCGGACCAGCAGGCTGTCCGGGGTCAGCACCAGGACTCCCAGACTGGTGAGAATCAGGCCTTTCCGGCGGTCGGGCACGTGGGGCAGAGGGGCCGGGAGAGAGGGGGACATGGCAGGAAATCCGGGCCTTTTTGGCGTTTGGTTAACGGTATCGGACCATTTGACATTCCGGCGGCCCTGCGTATAGTCCCGGCTTCCTTTCCGGGAATGTGGGAGGGCTCCCTGACCTCAAGGCCAGACGCCCTACCCCGCCCAGGAACCCGCTGGTTGCACCTGCCAAGGTCTTACCCCCTAAGGTTTGCCCTAAAGGTGTGACGGCGGAAAGGCCGGATTTACCGGCTGCCTCCGAAAAGGGGCGTTCCAGGGACTACCGGAACAACAAGGCTGGCCAAAATGGGCCGGCATCGTAAACGAAAGGATTGGCGCTGCCATGTCCAAGCGCATTGCGTCCAAGTACAAGATCAACCGCCGCCTCGGGGTCAACCTCTGGGGCCGTCCCAAGAGCCCTTTCAACAAGCGCGAATACCCGCCGGGGCAGCATGGCCAGCGCCGCCGCAAGCCGACCGACTACGGCATCCAGCTGGCGGCCAAGCAGAAGCTGAAGGGCTACTACGGCAATATCGGCGAGCGGCAGTTCCGCCGCTACTACGCCGAAGCCTCGCGCCGCCGCGGTGATACCGGCGAGAACCTCGTGGGCCTGTTGGAGCGCCGCCTGGACGCGGTCGTCTACCGCGCCAAGTTCGTGCCGACGGTCTTCGCCTCGCGCCAGTTCATCAACCACGGCCACGTCACCGTGAACGGCAAGCGCGTCAACATCCCCTCCTATCAGGTGCAGGACGGCGACGTGATCCAGGTGAAGGCCAAGAGCCGCGAGTTGCCGCTGGTGCTGCAGGGCGGCGAATCGGTGGAACGTGATCTGCCGGATTACATCGAGGTCGACCACAGCCAGATGAAGGCCACCTACGTCCGTGAGCCGAAGCTGGCCGACGTGCCCTACCCGGTGGCGATGGAGCCGCACCTGGTCATCGAGTTCTATTCGCGCTAAGCCGCGAAGCCTTTCGACGGACCCGAAAGGGGCCGGCTGTGACCTTAAGGGGTCGCGCCGGCCCTTTTCTTTTGTGCGACGACGACCTTCGGTAGAATGCCTGCGAATGAACTCTTCTGCGTAGAACGGCAGCAAGAGGAGGCAGCGCAGCGTCATGGCCAAGCTGAAAATCACCGCCGGCAGGGTGTCCATCGCGGTCGAGACCCGGAACACGCCGACGGCCGAGGCGATCCTCGGCGCCTTGCCGATCCGGGCCACCGCGCGGACCTGGGGCGAGGAGGTCTACTTCGGCACGCCGGTCAGCGTCCCGCGCGCGCCCGACGCCAAGGTGGTGGTCGAGGCGGGGGAGATCGCCTTCTGGACCGACGGCGATGCCATCGCCATCGGCTTCGGGCCGACGCCGGTGTCCCAGGACGGCGAGATCCGTCTGGCCTCGCCGGCCAACATCAGGGCCGCTGCGCTGGCTGACGTCAGGGCCCTGTCGCCGGTGCGCGACGGCGTTCCGGTGATCGTGGCGCGGGCCGGCTGAGCGGGCCGGCTGAGCGGGGCGCCTGAACCGGGGGCGCCGGGTGCGGAAAGACAAAGGCCGCCGGGGCATTGCCCGGCGGCCTTTCCAGGTCGTTTGTTCTGCGCCCCGGGATCAGGCGTTGGGGTCCGTGCAGAAACTATGGAAGGTGTT
The DNA here is from genome assembly GCA_050043265.1 of Kiloniellaceae bacterium. Taxonomy (GTDB): domain Bacteria; phylum Pseudomonadota; class Alphaproteobacteria; order Kiloniellales; family Kiloniellaceae; genus Pelagibius. The sequence goes on along the minus strand of JBHJIR010000097.1, from coordinate 24,607 downwards.
GTTGCTCTCGTTGGTCTCGCCGATGATATCGGTCGGGTCGATGCTGATCTGGAATTGGGCTTTGCCGTTCTTCCACGCGCTGTCGGGAATGGCGACGGCGGCGCCCTTGGCGGCGCCGGGCTGGATCAGCGGGATGGTCTCGGTCATGAACTGGCCCGTTGAGAACAGGAAGGAGACCTTCACCGGCGTTGCCAGGGCATTGCCCTTGTTGCGGACGACGATCTGGACATGGCCCGAGCGGCCGTTGCCCGGCACGCTGGAACAGAAATGACTGCCGGGCTGACCTTCCTGGATCTGCGGGTTCAAATACTCGCCGGCAAGGTCGATGTACTTGCTGCCCAGGCCGTCCATCGGCTTGGCCCGCCCGGGGGCCGGCTGGTCCGGCCTTTTGGTCGGCGCCTTTAGCTGCATGGACTGGGCGTAGAGTTGCTCCGTGCGGGCCTCGGCGGCGGAACCGCCGGCAGTGACCAGGGGCAGGGCGATGGCGGCCGTGGCGGCGACCAGCAACAGCTTCTTGAACATCTCTCGGGTACTCCGTGTCGGGGGTGTGCCTCCCTGGTAGTCGCCCGTACCGCCTGACAGGTTCAATGGTTGCCTGAGGTTTTAGGATGTTCCTATAAGAAGTTGTTTTCTAATAATTAAATCGTGATGATAAATCGACGAGTGAGGTCGCAGCGGGCCCGGCTTGCGCACCGAGATGTAGAAGCAGCCGCCGTCGGGCAGCACGGCGAACGTCTCCGGACGGAAGGCGGCCCAGGCGCCGGCGGCCTCCAGGCGGCCGACGAAACCGGCCGCCGCGGAACCGTCGCCGGCGGACTCGGCCAGCCACATGAGGCCGCCCATGACCGGCAGCACCGGGCGGCCATCGGCCGCGGCGATGGCCAGCAGCCGGGCATCCGGATCGAGCCCGGGAGGGAAGGCCACCAGCACGCGTCCCGAGGCGTCTTCCGGCAGGCTGGCGAGCGGCAGGGCCACGGCCATGACGGCCAGCCAGAGGCCGAGGAAGATCAGCAGGATCTTGAGGCCGAGGGCCGGCATCGCGGCGGCGAGCGGGGTCAGCCGGCGCCGGCGAGGCGGGCGACCGGGGCCTCGCGGATCGGCCAGTGCACGGCAGCGGCGGCCAGGCCCAGCGCAACGCTGCCCCACCACACGATGTCGTAGGAGCCGGTGAGGTCGAAGACGTAGCCGCCCAGCCAGACGCCCAGGAACGACCCGATCTGGTGGCTGAAGAACACCACGCCGAACAGCATGGCCATATGCCGGGTGCCGAAGAACTGGGCGACGAGGCCGGAGGTCAGCGGCACGGTGGAGAGCCACAGCAGACCCATGGCGGCGGAGAAGATCAGCACGCTGGCCGGGCTGATCGGCAGCAGGACGAAAAGCGCGATGACCACGGCGCGGGCGAAGTAGAGGCCGGAGAGCAGATACTTCTTGCTGAAGCGCGCGCCCAGCATGCCTGAGGTGAGGGCGCCGACGATGTTGGCGGCGCCGACCAGCGCCAGCGCCCAGGCCGCCAGACCGGCATCCAGGCCCATGTCGGTGATGTAGGGCGGCAGGTGGACCTGAATGAAAGCGACATGGAAGCCGCAGACAAAAAATCCAAGTGTCAGAAGGATATAGCTCGGGTGCTTGAAGGCTTCCTTCAAGGCGCTGCCGGCCGACTGAAAGGCCGCGCCGCGCTCTGAGCGCCCGGTCAGGGCGGGCGACAGCGGCACCATGATCAGCGCCATGAAGCCCAGCAGGGTGAGGGCCGTCGACCAGCCGTAGGCGCTGATGAAGCCCTGGCCCAGGGGCACCACGAAGAACTGGCCCGCCGAGCCGGCCGCGGTGCCGAGGCCCAGCGCCCAGGAGCGCTTGTCCTCCGGCACCAGCCGGGCGAAGGCGGCCAGCACGATGGCGAAGGAAGCGCCCGAAACGCCGACGCCGACCAGCACGCCGGCCGACAGCATCAGCACGCCCGGCGTGCTGGCGCCGGACATCAGGAACAGGCCGGCAGCATAGACCAGCGCGCCGGTTGCCAGTACCCGGCCGCTGCCGTAACGGTCGGCCACCGCGCCGGCGACTGGCTGGCACAGGCCCCACAGCAGGTTCTGCACCGCGATGGCGATGGCGAAGACCTCGCGGCCCCAGCCGAACTCGTCGGACATGGGCGAGAGGAACAGGCCGAAACTGGCGCGGATGCCGAAGGACAGCACCGCCAGCAGGCAGCCGGCGATCAGGATGACCAAGGGCGTGCGCCAGCCGGGGGCCACGCGGCGCGGGGGCAGGGAGGTGGCGGCAGAGGTCATGACGGCGACTCCAAGGGCGCGGCGGGCGCGGGTGGCTGGTCACCAATCTACGGAGCGCCGAATCGATCCACAAACGCCATTTGGTCATCTTTGCTATGCCGCCCGGGAACAAATCAATTGGCCGGCAATGATGGCGGGCCTGCGGATGGCTCGACAAACGCCTGCTTTGTTCTAGAATATAATCAGATCGTCATATTCTGCTGTGTTGTCCATCCCGACATCCTCCTCTTGCGGATGCCGTTGCGGAGACGAAGCCATGCAGATCTCGCGTCGACGCTTCTCGATCCTGTCCGTGGCGGCGGCCACATCGCTGTGCCTGCTGCCGGGCGTGCCCTCGTCGCGGCCGCCCGAAGGCCCACGTGACCGGCCCTTCATCCCGCCGTTCATGAAAAGTGCGCCGCAGCAGCGCCACACCTACCTGCCGATGCAGAAATCACTGCCGGCGATCGAGGCACGGCTCAGCCGGTGGAGCGCCGTCGCCGCGCGCGAGGCCGAGACCCTGAAAACCTCGGATCATCCGGCGATCAAGCGCTGGCGCGCCCTGCTGTATGGTCTGCCGCCCGGCAACACCAGGGAGGTGGCGCGCCTGGTGAACGTCGCCGTGAACAAGGCCGTCCGCTACGTGTCGGACTGGGACCACGGACAAAAGTCCGAGATCTGGTACGGCCCGGCACAGACCCTGCAGGAGGGCGGCGACTGCGAGGACTTCGCCCTGCTGAAGGCCGCTACGCTGCGCGCCCATGGCTGGCCGACACAGGCAATGCATCTGGTCGCGGGGGTCCTGAACAGTGGCGAAGGCCACATGATGCTGGGCGTGGATTTCAATCACCACGGTCCGCACCCCGATCACGGTCTGCTGGACAACCTCTCGCCGGACATCCACCCCCGCCCCTTCACCGCCAGGGCCCCCCAGTACCAGATCGGCGCCCATCAGAAGTCGCTGGTCTACATCCAGGTGGCGGGCGCGCCGATCCGACCGCAAAGCGCCGGGGCCCAGTGAGTCAGAATTGCCCTGTAACCTACTGTCTTTCCTTTCAGTAATTGAGTTTCCTCGTGTGCCGTCCCAACCGGTGAGGCAGCCCGATCTGTGTCTTGCAGGCGGCGTCTGCGGCGCTACCCTGGGGCCGATGGAGAATTCGGGACGGGAGGGTTCAGGCTCGTGAGCACGGTGGGAAAAGAAGCACGGACGGGCGGGTGTCAGTGCGGCGCGGTCCGCTATGTCATCCGGGCGGAGCCCCGCGAGGTCTATGTCTGCCACTGCACGGAGTGCCGCCGGCAGTCGGCGTCGGCTTTCGGGATCTCGGTCATCGTCGACAGCGCGGCGCTGGTCCTGACAGACGGTGCCCCCAAGGTCTGGACGCGGGCGGCCACCCTGCAGGGAAGCATGGCCTGCTTCTTCTGCCCGGACTGCGGCACGCGGCTGTGGCACGGCGATCCGGCGAAGGACGACTGCGTCAGCGTGAAGGGCGGCTCGCTCGACAGCCCGCCCGATCTCCGCGGCGCCCGGCACATCTGGGTGAAGAGCAAGCTGCCCGGAGTCGCCATCCCGGCGGACGCCGAGACCTTCCCGGAAGAACCGCCGGCCTGATCTCTGCGGAAGCCCCGGGCCGGCGTCCGCATGAAAAAGGGCCGCTCCCGGTGGGGCGGCCCTTTCCCGTTATTTCGGCTGTGGCGCGTCGGCGTCAGGCGGCCGGTTTGGCCTCGACGCCGTTGGTGGTCAGGAACTCGGCCAGTTCGCCGTTCTGGAACATCTCGCGGATGATGTCGCAGCCACCGACGAACTCCCCCTTCACGTAGAGCTGGGGGATGGTCGGCCAGTTGCTGAAGTCCTTGATGCCCTGGCGGATGCCCGGATCCTGCAGCACGTCGACGCCTTTGAACTTCACGTTCAGGTGCGAGAGGATCTGCACCACGGCGGCGGAGAAGCCGCACTGCGGGAATACCGGCGTGCCCTTCATGAACAGCACGACCTGGTTGTCGTCGATCTCCTGCTTGATGCGCGCGGCTACGGTCTGATCCATAACCTTAACTCCTTTCCCGAAAACGGCTGGCCGCTTGGCGCGGCGCCCTTGTTCCTAAATTGGGTTCATAAAATACTTCAAGCTCCGGGCGGTTAAGCCTCGGGCGGCGCCGATGTCTGCAGCGCCAGCGCGTGAAGCTCGTTGCCCATGCGGCCCTGCAGCGCCTCGTAGACCATCTGGTGCTGCTGCACCCGGGTCTTGCCGCGGAAGGCCGTCGAGGTGACGTAGGCGGCGTAGTGGTCGCCGTCGCCGCGCAGGTCTTCGATGCGCACCTGGGCGTCCGGCATCGCCGCCTTGATCATGCCCTCGATTTCCGATGGGTTCATCGGCATAGAACTTATCCTTGTTTCTCAGTCTTTTGCGGGCCGTCCTTAACGGTCCGTACTATCCCGATTGTCCGGGCCTAGCGATCCATATAGCCCGGCAGCCAGCCCTCGTGTGCGGCCCTGAGGTCCGCCAGGGATATGGCCTCGCCCGTGGCCAGGATCAAGCGCGCGTCTGCGCCCTGGTCCCCGGTCTGCCCGATCGCCTGGGCCGGCACGCCGGCTTTTTCGGCGGCGGCCAGCAGGGCCCCGGAATCGACCGTGGTGACAAGATAGCGCGCCTGGTCCTCGCCGAACAACCATGCGGGCAGAGGGGGATTGCCGGGGGCATCCGCGCCGGCGCTGATGTCGGCGCCGCAGTTTCCGGCCAGGGCCATCTCCGCCACGGCGACCGCCAGGCCGCCGTCGGCGAGGTCGTGGCAGGCGGTCACGCTGCCGGACTGGATCTGGGCGCGTACGAAATCGCCGTTGCGCCGCTCGGCGGCGAGGTCGACCGGCGGCGGCGCGCCCTTCAGCGCCCCCTCGACATCGCGCAGGTAGATCGAGGCGCCGAGGTGGCCGCGGGTCTCGCCGATGAGGACCAGGGTCTGATTCGCGCCGGGCAGGGCGGCCCCGACGATATGGTCGAGGTCGTCGATCAGGCCGACGCCGCCGATCACCGGGGTCGGCAGGATGGCCTGACCGTTGGTCTCGTTGTAAAGCGACACGTTGCCGGAGACGACCGGGTAGTCCAGGGCCTCGCAGGCCGCCTTCATGCCGGCGATGCAGCCGACGAACTGGCCCATGATCTCCGGACGCTCCGGATTTCCGAAGTTCATATTATCGGTGATTGCCAATGGCTTGGCACCGACGGCTGTGATATTGCGCCAGCTTTCCGCCACCGCCTGGGCGCCGCCGCGCTCGGGGTCGGCCTTGCAGTAGCGCGGCGTGCAGTCGCTGCTCATGGCCAAGCCGCGGTTGGAGCCGTGGATGCGCACCACGGCGGCGTCGCCGCCCGGCCGCGCGACGGTATCGCCCATGACCATGTGGTCGTACTGCTCCCACACCCAGCGCTTGGAGCAGAGGTCCGGGCTCGCCATCAGGCGCTTCAGCGCCGCAGCCGGCGTGACCGAGGGGGTGAAGCCGGCCGGGTCGACGTCGTCCTGCGGCGGGGTCGGCTGCCAGGGCCGGTCGTACTCGGGCGAGGCTTCGGCCAGCGGATCGATCGGCAGGTCGCCGACCACCGTCCCATGCATCTTCAGCACCATGCGGCCCGAGTCCGTCAGGTGCCCGATGACGGCGAAGTCCAGGTCCCACTTCTCGAAGATGCCACGCGCCAGGTCTTCCTTGCCGGGCTGCAGCACGATCAGCATGCGCTCCTGGCTTTCCGACAGCATCATCTCGTAGGGCGTCATGCCGTCTTCGCGGCAGGGCACCTTGTCGAGCTCCAGCTCGACGCCGGAGCCGCCCTTGGAGGCCATCTCGAAGGATGAGGAGGTGAGGCCGGCGGCGCCCATGTCCTGGATCGCCACGATGGCGTCGGTGGCCATCAGCTCCAGGCAGGCTTCGATCAGCAGTTTCTCGGTGAAGGGGTCGCCGACCTGCACGGTCGGGCGCTTCTCGTCCGAGGCGTCGTCGAACTCGGCTGAGGCCATGGTGGCGCCGTGGATGCCGCCGCGCCCGGTCTTGGAGCCGACGTAGACCACCGGCTTACCGACGCCCGCCGCCGCCGAATAGAAGATGCGGTCGGCCGGGGCGATGCCCACGGTCATCGCGTTGACCAGGATGTTGCCGTTGTAGGAGGCGTCGAAGTTCACCTCGCCGCCCACCGTCGGCACGCCGACGCAGTTGCCGTAGCCGCCGACGCCGGCGACTACACCGGCCACCAGGTGGCGGGTCTTGGGATGGTCGGGCGACCCGAAGCGCAGGGCGTTCAGGTTGGCCACCGGGCGGGCACCCATGGTGAAAACGTCGCGCAGGATGCCGCCCACGCCGGTCGCCGCGCCCTGGTAGGGTTCGATGAAGCTCGGGTGGTTGTGGCTCTCCATCTTGAAGATGGCGGCCAGGCCCTCGCCGATGTCGATCACGCCGGCGTTCTCGCCGGGCCCCTTGATGACCTGCGGGCCCTTGGTCGGCAGGGTCTTCAGCCACTTTTTCGACGACTTGTAGGAGCAGTGCTCCGACCACATGACCGAGAAAATGCCGAGCTCCAGCAGGTTCGGCGCGCGGCCCATGATGTCGAGGATCAGGTCGTATTCCTGCTCGTTGAGGCCATGCTCGCGCACCACCTCGGGCGTGACGGGGCGGTCGTTGGCCCGTTCGTTGGTAACCACGGAACTCACGAAAGCGCCTCCACCAGGCCGTCGAACAGAGCGCGCCCGTCGGTGCCGCCCAGCTTCGGATCGGCCAGGCGCTCGGGGTGCGGCATCAGGCCCAGCACCGTCTTGGTCTCGTTGTACACCCCGGCGATGTTGCGCTGGGAGCCGTTGGGATTGGACCCGGGCGTCACGCTGCCGTCGGGATCGCAGTAGCGGAAGGCGATCTGGCCGCGGTCTTCCATCGTCGCCAGGGTGTCGTCGTCGGCGAAGTAGTTGCCGTCGTGATGGGCGACCGGGATGCGGATCGCCTTGCCCTGTTCGTACTTGGCGGTGAACAGGCTCTGGCTCGACTCGACCTTGATGGTGACGTCGCGGCAGACGAAGCGCAGGTCGGCGTTGCGCATCAGCACGCCCGGTACCAAGCCGGTCTCGGTCAGCATCTGGAAACCGTTGCAGATGCCCAGCACGGCAACGCCCTTGTGGGCGCGGGCGACGACTTCCTTCATCACCGGAGAGTTGGCGGCCATGGCGCCGCAGCGCAGATAGTCGCCGTAGGAGAATCCGCCGGGCAGCACGATCAGGTCGACCGGATCGAAGTCGCTGTCCTTGTGCCATACCATCAGGGGCTCGCGGCCCATGGACTGGCGCAGGGCGACCTGCACGTCGCGATCGCAGTTGGATCCCGGGAACACGATGACCGCGGCCTTCATTGGGGCCAGCTCCTCTTGAAGGTTTCGGGATAGTCCATCACCAGGCCGTCGCCATCCACCGGCAGCTCGGCGGTGATGTTCCGGAACAGGCCCTCGTAGCGGCCGCGCAAGTGCCGGTCGGCACGCAGGCGCAGGATCATGCCCAGGGCCACGGCCCCATCGGCGGACTGGCGCAGGCTCAACTGCTCGCCGCCAGGCTCCTCCCAGGGGATCCAGTAGATAGTGCGGGCGTCCTGGGGCACCGGAGGCCTAGCCGTTCAGCTCGATGGCGTAGTTTTCGATGACGGTGTTGGCCAGCAGCTTTTCGCACATGGCCTCAACCTCGGCCCGGGCCTTGGTGGGATCGCTCTCGGCCAGCGAGAACTCGATGACCTTGCCTTGGCGGACGTCGTTCACGCCGCCGAAGCCGAGGGAGGAGAGGGCATGCTCAATGGCCTTGCCCTGGGGATCCAGAACACCGTTTTTCAGGGTGACGTGAACCCGTGCTTTCATCGGGGGGCCTTCATGGGCATATCGCTCCGACTCGCGGGGGGTGAAAGTTGGCCGGACCTTAGCCGCGCGGGGGGCGCAAGACAACCGGCAAGACGGGCCGTATACGAGCGGAAAGCGGTGTCCGGCGGGGGCCTTTCGATGCCGTCCTGGCACCTGTCTTATTAGTTGACTCAGTCATATATAGTTGCTGATTTTAGCATTCAAAATCCATGAGGACCGGAGGCTCCGATCATGTCCCTGGCGACCCGGGTGGACGCCGTGCGCCGCTTCACGCGCTTTTACAGTCAGCAGATCGGCCTGCTGCATCGCCACCTGCTCGACAGCCCCTTCTCGCTGACCGAGGGGCGGGTGCTCTATGAACTGGCCCACCACGAAACCGCCAGCGCCGCCGAACTGGCCGGTGAACTGGGCCTCGACAGCGGCTATCTCAGCCGGATCCTGAAAGGCTTCGAAAAGCGCGGCCTGCTGGAACGCCGCCGTTCCGAGCGCGACGGGCGGGCGGTGACGCTCTCGCTCACCGAGGCCGGGCAGCAGGCCTTCGCCGGGATCAACGCCCGCTCGCGGGCCGAGGTCGAGGCGCTGCTGCAGCACCTCAGCGAGACCGAGCAGGACGAGGTGGTGGCGGCGATGGCCACCGTGCAGGCGGGGCTCGGCGCGCGGCTGCCGCGCAAGGCGCCGTACATTCTGCGCCCGCCCCAGCCCGGCGACATGGGCTGGATCGTGCACCGCCACGGCGCGCTCTATGCGCAGGAATACGGCTGGGACGAGAGCTTCGAGGCGCTGGTCGCCAAGATCGTTGCCGACTTCATCGAGACCCACGACCCCAAGCGCGAACGCTGCTGGATCGCCGAGAAGGACGGCGAAGTGGTCGGCTCCGCTTTCGTCGTGCGGCAGTCGGACACCGTCGCCAAGCTGCGCCTCGTCTACGTCGAGCCCACGGCACGCGGCCTGGGCATCGGCCAACGCCTGGTGGCCGAGGCGATACGCTTTTCACGGCTGCAAGACTATAGGAAACTCACGCTCTGGACGAACGACATCCTGGTGTCGGCGCGCCGGATATACGAAGCTGCGGGCTTCAGGCTGGTGAAAGAGGAAAAGCATCACAGCTTCGGCAAGGACCTGGTCGGCCAGCACTGGGACCTGGAGCTCAGGTAGGGGACGTCATGCGGTCCTGGCCCGCTATTCTGGCTGCCGCGATGGTGGGACTGCAGGTCGGCGCGGCCACGGTGGCCTCGCGCGCCGTGGTTCATGAAGTCGGCCCGGCGTCGCTGGCCATGCTGCGCTATGCCAGCGGCGCCTGCTGCCTGCTGCCGTTCTTCTTCGCGGCGCCGCGGGTGCGCTTCAGCCGTCGCGATCTGGCCGCTGTTTCCGCCCTCGGCATCGGTCAGTTCGGCGTCATCGTCGGCCTGTTGAACTTCGGTCTGCTCTACCTCACCTCGGCGCGCGCGGCGCTGCTGTTCGCGACCTTTCCGTTGATGACCATGCTGCTGGCCGCGGGCCTGGGCCGCGAGCGGATGACTGTCGCCAAGACCCTGGGCGTTGCGGTGTCCTTTGCCGGGGTCGGCCTGGCGCTGTTCGACAAGCTCGCCGTGGAGCACGCCGGGAGCGGAGAGTGGACGGGCATCGCCGCCGTTCTGGCGGCGGTGCTGACCGGTGCGGTCTGTTCGGTGCTCTACCGGCCCTATCTGGAAAAGTATCCGACCCTGCCGGTCAGCACGCTGGCCATGGTGGCTTCGGTGTTCTTCCTTGCCATGCTGGCGCTGCCCGAAGGGGCGGCCGATACCATCCCGCAACTGGGCCCGGGGGTCTGGGGGGTGATCGCCTTCATCGGCATGTCGAGCGGCACCGCCTTCTTCTGCTGGCTGTGGGCGCTCGGTCGTCTGCCGCCGACCCAGGTCACGGTGTTTCTGTCGCTCAGCCCGGTCACCGCCGCCTTGCTGGGGGCCCTGCTGCTCGACGAGACGCTGTCGATGTTGACGCTGGCGGGGCTTGCCGCCGTTGTTGCCGGGCTGCTCATCGCTTTCGTCGGACCGTCGCCGGTGGCCGCCGTCGAGACGCCGAGCGAGCCGCCGGTTTAGCGGCCCGTTACAGCCAGCGTCTCACGCGGCTTTTGTAGTCGCGGTAGGCGGCGCCGAACTTGCGCTCCAGATAGCATTCCTCCCGGCGGATGACGCCGAACTCCATGACCGCCAGCACGGCCGGCAGCAGGATGAGCGCGCCGAGGCTGGCGAAGGCGGCAGTGACCGCGAGGTAGCAGAGCGTCGCGCCGACGTAGATCGGGTTGCGGCTGAAGCGGTAGAGCCCGCCGGTGACCAGGGCGGTCGACGGCCGGTGCGGCGGAACGCTGGTGCCCGCCCGCACGAAGAGGCCGGCGGCAACCAGCACCAGCGCCACGCCGGCCAGGCCCAAGACGCCGCCCAGGTAAAGACCGCTGTCGCCGGCCAGGCCGGGCAGCGGCGGCAGGGCGAACAGGTGGTCGGCGGCGAGGCCGGGCAGCAGGCCGCCCAGATAGACCAACGGCGGGTGCGTTATCACACCCGCCGTATCGTGGTCATGAGTCTTGCTGGGCATCGGGCCGGGCATCGGGCGCGCGGCGTACTTGCCCGGTCAGTCCGGATTGATCTGGGTGATCTTGCTGCCTTCGATGGTCAGGCCGGCCATCAGGCCCTTCTGGTCGAAGAAGAAGACGTAGATGTCCTTCTTCGCCGAGGTGGTGGTCAGCGAGGTCGCGGCGCCTTCGTCAACGACGACGACGTTCGGCGCGGTGCCGATTTCCCAGCCGTCGCTGTTGTCGAGATAGTTCATCCCCGTGTTGTTGAGGAAGAACACGGCGTAGCCGAACGTCTGCAGGCCCGCCTGCAGGCCGAAGGAGGCGGCGGCGGTGCTGTAGTACTGCTTCACCATGCCGTTCTGGAACAGCGCGCCCTCGCCGTACTGACCGCCGACGATCAGGCCGCCCTTGACGATCTTGGGGAACACCAGGATTCCAGTGGCGTCATCGGCCAGCCGCTTGGCGGCTTCGGAATTCTCTTTCAGCAGATCCAGGGCCTCGCGCGCGTGCTGCTCGATCGTCGCGGCCTTGCCGGCGGCGTGCCCTGTGGCGGGGGCCAAGCTCACGCCGGCGGCAATCGCCGCCACCACGGCCAAAATCATCGGGAACCGAAAGCGCATCGCTATCTCCTGTCGGGTTGTCGACTTTATACGTTGCTTCATTCTACCGCGAAGCAGGGCGGCGGGAATAGGGACGAAGAAGGGCAACGGAACACCACGGCAGGCGGGAAACGCCCGCTGCCATCCCGCCTGTAAAACCATCGGGCCGCCGTTTGGTTCCCCAACGGCGGCCCGGTGCGTTCATTTTCAGGCCAGCGGGCGGCAAAGGGCCGGGGTGGCGCAGATCGTGTCGAGAAAGGCTCTACTGCAGCAAGCGGGGACCCTTGATGTCGACCGGCCCGGCCTCCGGCAGCTCGCCGAGACGGCGGGCGACTTCCTGGTAGGCTTCTTCGACGCCGCCCATGTCGCGGCGGAAGCGGTCCTTGTCCATCTTCTCGTTGGTGGTCACGTCCCACAGGCGGCAGGAGTCCGGGCTGATCTCGTCGGCCAGGACGATGCGCATCTCCTCTTCCTCCCACAGGCGGCCGAACTCCAGCTTGAAGTCGACCAGCTTCAGCCCGACGCCGAGGAACAGACCGGTGAGGAAGTCGTTGGTGCGCAGCGCGTACTGCAGCATTTCGTCGAGGTCCTGGGTGTTGGCCCAGCCGAAGGCGGTGACGTGCTCCTCGGAGACCATCGGATCGCCGAGTTCGTCGTTCTTGTAGTAGTACTCGACGATGGAGCGGGGCAGTGGTGCGCCTTCCTCGATGCCCAGGCGTTTGACCAGCGAGCCGGCGGCGACGTTGCGCACCACGACCTCGAGGGGAATGATCTCGACCTCGCGCACCAGCTGCGCGCGCATGTTGAGGCGGCGCACGAAGTGGGTCGGCACGCCGATGCTCTCCAGCCGCGTCATCAGGTATTCAGAGATGCGGTTGTTCAGCACGCCCTTGCCGGTGATGGTGCCTTTTTTCTGATTGTTGAAGGCGGTGGCATCGTCCTTGAAGTACTGGACGAGGGTGCCCGGCTCAGGCCCTTCGTAAAGGATCTTGGCCTTGCCTTCGTAGATCTGTCTGCGTCGCATCTTTTGCACCTGAAATTGGGTCCCCGCCGACGCCTGGACTTGCATCGATGTTAGGTTGTTATTCCCAATACGCAGAGGGCGATCCGCCACCCGCGCGCTTGCTCCCCACGCCTCAGGGGAGCCCCGTCATATAGCAGGAGAAGGGGGGCAAAACAATGACGCCCACCGGCTCCGGGGGCTTCCCCCCAAGCTATTGGAATATCTAAGAATTCATTGGGGCTCGGCGGGGCCGGCCAGGACCTCCAGCGGGCTGTAGGGGTGGCGGTCCGGGCGGCCGGGGGCAAACAGCCAGACCGGCCTGGCGGCGGCCTCAGGGCCCGGCTGCGGCGGCGCCGGCAGGGCGAGCAGGGAGGAACAGACGGTCTGGAAGCCGCCACGCTCGACCGTCATGGCGGCCTCGCTGCCCGCTTCGCCCGGGGCGTCGCTGCGGGCCAGGATCGCCTGCCAGGCGGCCCAGTCACCGCCCGTCGGGACGTCCGTATCGGGCGCCGGCGGCTCGGCGGCCGCGAAATCGGCTTTGTGGCGGGCGATCCGGGCGCTGGCGGGGTCGTTCAGGTCGTAGGCTGTCAGCATGGACAGCCCGGGCGGAATCGGCGTGACCTCGATCACCTTGCTGTCCGGGGCGCCCAGGTTGCGCAGCCAGTAGGCATCGCGGTTGTCCGCCACCACCATGTTGAAGCTGCGGTAGGCGCCGGGGTTCAGTTCGGCCAGGGCCTCGGCGGCGGCCAGGGCGTCGGCGTGGTCCAGGGCCTCCAGCACCAGTTCGCCGCGGCTGCGCTTGCCGGGCTCGGGCCCCAGGCTGCCGCGGCGGTTGAGGATGGCGGCGACCACCCCGTGGTCGTTGAGGCCCAGCCAGGAGCCGCCGCCGGTGCGGTCCAGCCCGGCGACGACCTCCGGACGGTCAGGCCAGTGGCGACCCGGCGGCGCCCAGGGCCGGTAGATCATATCGTCGCGGATGGCGGCCAGGATCACCGGCCAGGGGTGCCAGGGGCGGCGCAGGATAACCAGGGTACACATAGGGGCGGCGGGGCTTTCCTCAGGGAAGGGGGCAGCGGAAAGGGGGGGCGAATCCCCCATCAGGAAACGGCGGAAAACGGCTGGAAGAGGTTTAACGCGGCCCCGAAGGGCGCTATAAAGCCTCCTGATAACCGCCGCTGCCGAAAGCAGTAGAGCATAACCGCCACATCAAGGGCCGGCCAAGAGATTACCCGGGGAGTTCGGGGAAGCCGGGGCCGTCCCAGGAGATCTTTCGACCGATGTCGACATTCAACGAGCGCGAAAAGGCCTTCGAGGACAAGTACAAGCACGACCAGGACCTGCAGTTCCGCACCGAGGTGCGCCGTAACAAGCTGCTGGGAAAATGGGTCGCGACGGAGCTGCTGGGTCTCGAAGGCGACGCGGTGGAGGCCTATGCCAAGGACGTCGTCGCCAGCGATATGGACGAGCCGGGCCCGGACGACGTGGTCCGCAAGATCATGGCCGACCTGGAGGCCAAGGCTGTCGACTTCAGCGAGCACCGTCTGCGCCACCGCATGGAAGAGATGATGGTCGAGGCCAAGCAGCAGATCATGCTGGAATAGGCCGCCGCGCTTCTCGCGCCCGGCGCCGCCGGTGCCGAATTAAAAAACGGGCCGTCCGAAAGGGCGGCCCGTTTTGCGTTCGCCGGCCTGCCGGGATCCTTCGAGACGCGCGCTCTGCGCGTTCCTCAGCCGCGCGCTCTGCGCGTTCCTCAGGAAGCGATCAGGGAAAAGGGCCTCATCCTGAGGAGGGCGAAGCCCGTCTCGAAGGGCGAGGCCCGCTGCGCCAAGCGACGGCCTTCACTGCCGCATTCGTGGGACTTAGTCTTCAGAGCGGCCGCTGGACTCGCGGTTACGCTCGTATTGCCGCTTCAGCGGAAACGGCGGCAGCCAGGCCTCGCGACGGACGGTCCAGTTTTCATAAGTCGGCATCAGTTGATCGGGGGCGTCCAGCGATCCCAGATGCACTTCCACTTCGTCGCCGCTGCACGCGAAGACGGAGGAGCCGCAGCGGGGACAGAAATGCCGGCCGGCGTAGGCGCGCGTCTCGCCGTCGATGGTCACCGCATCCTGAGGGAACACCGCGGCCGCGTAGAACAGCGCGCCGTGATGCTTGCGGCAGTCGAGACAGTGACAAAGGCCGACCCGGTAGGGGCGTCCCGATGCCACGATCCGGACATCGCCGCACAGGCAGCCGCCGGTGAAGCGGTCCATGCTGCGTCTCCTCTGAAATCAAGCGGTGGGAATGGTTACAACGGACGGCACTGCCATCGCAATGGCTCGTGGCGGTCCGCGCGGTCGCTCGCTATTGCCGCATCCAGGCTGTCGTCCCGGCACCTGTTGCCGGGACCCATTGCCCTATCCGTTCAATCGGTCATGGATTTCTGGGCACTTACGGTTGCCGAGGGCGTCAATGGCACGGCTGTCTCAGGGTACGGATGCCGATGGGTCCCGGGGTCATGCCCCGGGACGACAGCGGTGTATTCCTAAGCCACCGCCTTCGCCGCTGCGTCTTTCCCAAACACCCGGGCGAAGATCGTGTCGACATGCTTGGTGTGGTAGCTGGCGTCGAAGCAGGCGGCCAGCTTGTCCTCGGCGATCTTGCCGGCGATTTCCGGATCGGCCTTCAGCAGTTCCAGGAAGTCGCCTTCGCCGCCCCACACCTTCATGGCGTTGCGCTGGACCAGGCGGTAGGAGTCCTCGCGGCTGATGCCGGCCTGGGTCAGCGCCAGCAGCACCCGCTGGGAATGCACCAGGCCGCCCAGCTGGTCGAGGTTCTTCTGCATGGTGTCGGGATAGACCAGCAGCTTTTCGATCACGCCGGCCAGGCGGTTGAGGGCGAAGTCCAGGGTCACCGTGGCGTCGGGCGCGAACATGCGCTCGACCGAGGAGTGCGAGATGTCGCGCTCGTGCCACAGCGCCACGTTCTCCAGTGCCGGCACCACGCTGGCGCGCACGATACGGGCCAGGCCCGTCAGGTTCTCGGTCAGCACCGGGTTGCGCTTGTGCGGCATGGCCGAGGAGCCCTTCTGCCCCGGCGCGAAGAATTCCTCCGCCTCGCGCACCTCGGTGCGCTGCAGGTGGCGGATCTCGATGGCCAGGTTCTCGATGGACGAGGCGATCACCCCCAGCGCCGCGAAGAAGGCGGCGTGGCGGTCGCGCGGGATGACCTGGGTGGAGACCGGCTCCGGCGTCAGGCCCAGCTTTCCGGCGACGTACTCTTCCACGAAGGGATCGATGTTGGCGAAGGTGCCGACGGCGCCGGAGATGGCGCAGGTGGCGATTTCCTCGCGGGCGACTTCCAGCCGCTTGCGGCCTCTGGCGAAGGCGGCGTAGTGGCCGGCCAGCTTCACGCCGAAGGTGGTCGGCTCGGCATGGATGCCGTGGCTGCGGCCCAGGCAGACGCTGTCCTTGTGCTCGAAGGCGCGCTTCTTCAGGGCGGCCAGTACCCGGTCCATGTCGGCCAGCAGGATGTCGGTGGCCTGGGTCAGCTGCACGGCCAGGCAGGTGTCCAGCACGTCGGATGACGTCATGCCCTGGTGGACGAAGCGGGCCTCGTCGCCGACGTGCTCGGCCAGGTTGGTCAGGAAGGCGATGACGTCGTGATGCGTCACCCGCTCGATCTCGTCGATGCGGTCCACCTCGAAGGCGCCGCGCTCCCACACTGCCTTGGCGGCTTCCTTGGGAATGACCCCCAGCTCGGCCTGGGCATCGCAGGCATAGGCCTCGATCTCGAACCAGATGCGGAATTTGTTTTCCGGCTCCCAGATGGCGGTCATTTCGGGGCGGCTGTAACGCGGGATCATGCGGGAATTTCCTGAAGTCGAGAGGGGGCGGGAAAGGCCTGTTATAGCCTTTGCCGGGGCCTGCGGCAACGCCGCCTAACCGCTCGAAAAGCCACGAAATCCGCCTGAATTTGCGCGGCCACCCGTCTGTCTAGGGGGCGGCTTTGCGGCGCTGCGGGCGGCTCTCGGCGCCACAGACATCGCGCAGGCAGCCGCGCAGCCAGCGGTGGGCCGGATCGGCATCCATGCGCGGGTGCCACAGCAGCGAAATGGTGATCTCCGGCAGCGGCACCGGCAGCGGGAAACTGACCAGGCCGTCGCGCAGCTTTCCGGTGGAGCGTTCCGGCACGCTGGCGATCAGGTCGGTTGCCCGCGCCAGCGCCAAGGCCTCGGAGAAGGTCCCGACGACCGTTACGATCTCGCGTTCCAGCCGGAGGGCTTCCAGGGCGTCTTCTACCGGCCCGCGGGCGAAGTCGCGGCGGGCGACCAGGACGTGGCGGCCGGCGGCGTAGCGGGCGGCCGTGACCTTCGCCTTGGCCAGTGGATGCCCGCGCCGCACCACCCCGACGAAGCGGTCGCGGAACAACGCCTGCGCGCGCAGCTCCGGCCCCATGGCCGCGCCGATGACCCCGGTTTCCAGATCGACGCTGCCGTCGCGCAGCGGCGCGCTGTCCTTGTCGGGCTTCGGCACGAAGCGCAGCCGCACCCCCGGTGCCTCCTTGCCGACCCGCGCGATGAGGGCCGGCCCGAAGTTCTCGACGAAGCCATCGCGGCTCCTCAGCGTGAAAGTGCGCTGCAGCCGTTTCAAGTCCAGCGCCGCGACCGGGCGCAGCATGGCCTCGGCCTCCTGCACCAGCGCGCCGACCCGCTCGCGCAGCTCGAGGGCGCGGGGTGTGGGAACGAGGCCGCGGCCGGCCCGCACCAGCAGCGGGTCGCCGGTCGTCTCCCGCAGCCGCGCCAGGGCACGGCTCATCGCCGACGGGCTCAGCCGCCGACGCCGGGCGGCGCGCGCCACGCTGCCTTCGGCCAGCAGCACGTCCAGGGTGACGAGCAGATTGAGATCGGGATGCGCCATGGCCCGAGCCTAGCACGGCCGGCAGGATTTGGCATAGCGTCAGACGCAATGATTCAATGCAAATGCTGCGTCTTACGCCATGTGAGGCCGGAGGCTATCTGTCTGACGGCTCCCCTTCCGGAGCGGCCCGACGATGGAGTTTCACATGACGCCGACCTATGCAGCCTCAGACGAACAAGCCCCTGCGACCCGCTGGGCGCTCGCCGGCCTCGCGTTATCGATGCTGCTTTCCTCCCTGGGCATCAGCATCGCCAACGTGGCGCTGCCGACCCTGGCCCAGGCTTTCGCGGCCCCCTTCCAGGCGGTGCAATGGGTGGTCCTCGCCTATCTGCTCGCCGTCACCACGCTGATCGTCAGCGCCGGGCGCCTCGGCGATCTGCTGGGCTACCGCCGGGTGCTGCTGGCCGGCATCCTGATCTTCACCGTGGCCTCGGCCTTGTGCGCGGTGGCGCCGACGTTGGCGCTGCTGATTGCCGCCCGGGCCCTGCAGGGCCTTGGCGCGGCCATCCTCATGGCGCTCACCCTCGCGCTGGTGCGCGAAACCGTCGCCAAGGAAAAGACCGGCAGCGCCATGGGCCTGCTCGGCACCATGTCCGCCGTCGGCACCGCCCTCGGTCCGTCGCTCGGCGGCCTGATCCTCGCCGGCCCCGGCTGGCGGGCGATTTTCGCCGTCATGGTGCCGCTGGGCGTGGCGGGCTTCCTGCTCGTCTATCGCTGGCTGCTCGGCGGGCGCCGCGTCTTGCCGCGCGAGCGCCCCGTCTTCGATGTGCCGGGCACCCTGTGCCTCGCCGTCACGCTGGCCGCCTACGCGCTGTCCATGACGGTAGGGCCCATGACGGGGGCGCGCGGAGGTTTTGGCGGGCTGAACGCGGCTCTGCTGGCGGTGGCCGTGGTCGGCGCCGGGCTCTTCATTCTGGTGGAGGCGAGGGCGGCCGCGCCGCTGGTCCGGCCGGCGATGCTGCGTGACGCGGCACTGAGCGCCAGCCTGGTGATGAATGCGCTGGTGGCAACGGTGATGGCGGTGACCCTGGTGGTCGGCCCGTTCTACCTGTCCCGCGCGCTGGGTCTCGACGACGTGCTGGTCGGCGCCGTGCTCTCGGTCGGGCCGGTGGTCTCCGCGCTGAGCGGCATTCCCGCGGGCCGTATCGTCGACCGGCTGGGCGCGCGGGCCATGGTTGTCGCAGGGCTGACCCTGATGGTGGCCGGCACCACGGTGCTGTCCACCCTGCCGGCGACCTTCGGCGTTGCGGGCTACATCGCCGCCATCGCCATTCTGAGCCCGGGCTACCAGCTCTTCCTGGCGGGCAACAACACCGCCGTCATGGCGGACGTCGCCCAGGAACGGCGCGGTGTCATCTCCGGCCTGCTCAGCCTGTCACGCAACCTGGGCTTCGTCACCGGCGCCTCCGTCATGGGCGCCGTCTTCGCCGCGGCCGTCGGGGTCAGCGACGTTACCGCTGCCGCGCCCGATGCCGTCGCCTTCGGGATGCGGGTCGCCTTCGCCGTCTCGGCGGGCTTGATGGTCATCGCGCTCGTCCTCGCGCTGGCCGGCCGCGCCCGCCGCACGGCGCTCGCCGGGCCCTCCGAAGATCCGTCCGCCTAGAGCAACCCCAGCGCGCGAAAGCTCGCATGCCCCGCGCGGCCGATCACCAGGTGGTCGTGGATGACGATGCCCAGCCGGGTGGCGGCGCCGGCCAGGTCTTCGGTCATGGCGATGTCGGCGGCCGACGGTTCGGCCTCGCCGGAGGGATGGTTGTGGACCAGGATGAGGGCGGCGGCGCCCAGTTCCAGGGCGCGCTTCATCACCTCGCGGGTGTAGACGGGCGTATGGTCGATGGTGCCCTGCTGCTGCACCTCGTCGGCGATCAGGCGGTTGCGCTTGTCGAGGAACAGCAGGCGGAACTGCTCGATCGGCTGGTGCGCCATGGTGAGGCGGCAGTAGTCCAGCAGCTTGTCCCAGGACGAGATCACGTCGCCGGTCATGGCGTCCTCGCGGGCCAGGCGCGCGGCCGCCTGGGGGACGATCTTCAGGGCGGCGAGCGAGGCCTTGCCCATGCCAGGCACCTTGGCGAGGGCTTCGGGCGGTGCGGGCAGCACGCGGGCCAGGCTGCCGCCGAAGGCCGCCAGCAGGTCCTTGGCCAGCGGCTTGGTGTCGCCGCGCGGCTTCGCCCCGAACAGCAGGAATTCCAGAATCTCATGATCGGCCAGGCTGGCGCCGCCGCGCTCCAGCAGGCGGTCGCGCAGGCGCTCGCGGTGGCCGTGGTAGTGCGGCTTGCTGCTGCTGGCGTCGTCGCTCAGGTGTCGGTCCCCCTCCGTCGACAATTAGAGAGCGGGACGGCCGCGCATTCAACCATCACATCGTGGAACCCCAGGACTAGTGATTTGTTAACCAAGGGCGACACTATAATTGGTTCGTGTAGATTGACCTGGCCGTGCCGCCGGGTGCCGTCTTCGAGGGAAATACCCATGTCAGATACCGCCAGCCCCGACGCCAACGTGATCGCCTTTCCGGCGCGCGCCACGCCCCCCTCTAAGTCCGGGGCCAAATCAGGGGCCAAGCCCGGATCCAAACTCGAGTCCAGGAGTGAAGAGTTTCGCGACTGGATGAGTTGGGCGGAATGCGAGCTGGCGATTCTCGGCTACGACCTCTCGGCTTGCGACTACGACTGGCGTGCGGCACACACCAAGGGGCTGCGGCCGGAAATCGCCGCCGAACAGGCGGCGCGCGGGCTCGACGCCGACTGAGGCTGACGCGGCGCGCGAGTCCCGCCGCGTGTCAATGCCGTTGCGCGTTCCTGCCGCTTCGGCTTCTCCGATTGCGCCACCGAATCACCCCGTATTTGCCGCTCCCGAGGCCTCCATCGCATAGACAAGGCGAGGGGGCTGGCGTAGCGTTGAGCCACTGCTCATGACCGCTAGAGAACGTCTTTTCGAAGTCCTCCCCGGCGGCGATCATTTTAGGTGAGTGAGCCGTTCAGCCGGTGCCCGCGCCGGCTGGACTCCCTTCCCGAAGACCGGCGTCGCTCACGCCTCAGCGTCTTCGTCGATTGGGACCGAGGGTTTCCGGACGTGCACGGTCCGGCGGCCCGTAAAGCGGAATGACCGCCGGTCGATAGTGCCGGATCGAAGCGCGCCAGACCTTTCTGGCGACAATGATCGGGCGGGTACTCCAGATCAGCAGGTAGCCGGGCGCCGCGGATGCGGCCTCTGGACCCATCGCCTTCGGGGCCATCCGGGCACCGCGCCCTCGGCGCGGCCATGAACAGCACGACCCTCTTCGGCGTGATGCCCGGGGTGGGACCGTCGGCGGTCTGCCGTCTTTGCGGCGGGCCGTGGTAGCCTTGCGATCAGAACCGGGTCGCCAGTCCGGCCGCCCGGCATGACAGCGGAGGAAACGCAGATGGACATCGAAGCCGTGCTGCGCAAACACGAAGACACTTTGCTGGCCTATCCCAACGTGAACGGTGTCGGGATCGGCGAACGCGCAGGTCACCCGGTGATCAAGGTCATGGTCACCCGCAAAGTCCCGGAAGCCTCTCTGCAGCCCGATCAGCGCCTGCCCAAGGAACTGGAAGGCCATGCAGTCGACGTCGAGGAGATTGGCGAAATCGCGGCGCATTGAGTCCCGAGACCGGGGCTTGAGCCCGTAGTCATCTGGGAGAACGACCATGACTGATGTACAGAAGATGGTGCTGGGCGCCGAAGACGTCCAGAAAGCGCACAAGGCCTACACCGCGAAAGTCGACGACTTCCTGGAGCCTACGAAGGTTCCCGCCAATGTCGTCGGCATGGGGTACGGCGTGAAGTGGAGCAACGGCGAGCCGACCGGCAAGCCGGCGTTGCTGGCACTGGTGTCGCAGAAGGTCGATGAAGGTGAGTTGTCGTCGGCGGACCGAATCCCCAAGAAGATCGGCGACATGCAAACCGACGTGCTGGCCATCGGCCAGCCCTTCGCCGGCCAGGCGGAGCCGATCGAGGTCGGCGTGCAAACGCTGGCGGAGCGTTTCCGTCCGGCGCCGGGCGGCGTCAGCATCGGTCACACGAACATCACGGCGGGGACCCTGGGGACCTGCGTCTATGACATCGTCGGTACTCCGGGCGATCCGGTCGGCATCCCCAGCCGCTACTATATTCTGTCCAACAACCACGTGCTGGCCAACAGCAACAACGCCACGCCCGGCGATCCCATCCTGCAGCCGGGGCCCTTCGACGGCGGTACCAATCCGGCGGATCGCATCGCCAGGCTCAGCCGCTTCATCCCGATCACCTTCGACCCGCCGGTCAACCGCAACCTGCATCGCAACCTCGTCGACGCGGCGGTCGCCGAAGGCGAGTTCCATGACCTGAAGCGGGAGATCCATTGGGTCGGGCACCTGCGGGGCTGGCGCGACCGGGCCCACGTGACGGTCGGCACCCTGGTGCACAAGACCGGGCGGACCACCAACTACACCACGGGACGCATCACCGCGGTGAATGCCACCGTCGACGTGAACTACGGCGGCGGCCTGGTGGCGCGCTTCCGCGACCAGATCATCACCACGCCGATGTCGGCGGGCGGCGATTCCGGCTCGCTGGTGGCCGACCGCGACAACTACGCCGTCGGGCTGCTGTTCGCCGGGTCGACCCAGGCGACGATCCTCAACCAGATCCAGCACGTCCGCTCGCTGCTGCGGATCGAGGTGGTGTGAGGGAGCGTCGTTAACTCAGGCTGTCACCCTCGGCCTTGTGCCGAGGGTCCAGGGCGAGCGACGAAGCGGCAGCCCTGGATGCTCGGGTCAAGCCCGAGCATGACGGTCTGAGTGGTTACGAAGGGGATCGCCGTTCGGTAGTTCAGTCGTAAGGCGGCTGGTGCCAGCCCTTGGGCGAGGTGGTGAAGATCTCGTAACCGGTGGCGGTGACGCCGAGCGAATGCTCGAACTGAGCCGACAGTTTCATGTCGCGGGTGACGGCGGTCCAGCCGTCCTGCAGGATCTTCACTTCCGGGCGGCCGGCGTTGATCATCGGCTCGATGGTGAAGAACATGCCTTCGCGCAGCTTCACCCCGGTGCCGGGGCGGCCGTAGTGCAGCACGCTGGGGGCGTCGTGGAACACCTGGCCCAGGCCGTGGCCGCAGAAGTCGGTAACCACCGAGAAGCGCTGCTTTTCGGCGAAGGACTGGATGGCGTGGCCGATGTCGCCCAGGGTCGCGCCGGGCTTCACCACCTCGATGCCGCGCATCATGGATTCATAGGTCACCTCGACCAGGCGGCGCGCCTTGATCTTGGGCTCGCCGACGAAAAACATCCGGCTGGTGTCGCCGTGCCAGCCGTCGACGATGACGGTGACGTCGATGTTGATGATGTCGCCGTTGTCCAGCCGCTTGTCGTCGCTGGGGATGCCGTGACAGACGACGTGGTTCACCGAGGTGCAGATCGACTTGGGGAAGCCTCGATAGTTCAGCGGCGCCGGAATAGCCCCGTGGCCCTCGATGAAATCGTGACACAGCTTGTTCAGATGTTCGGTGGTGACTCCCGGCTGTACTTCCGGCGTGATCATGTCCAGGGTCTCGGCGGCCAGCCGGCCGGCACGGCGCATGCCTTCGAACGCGGCCTCGTCATGGATGACGTAGCCGCCCTCGGAGGGGCTGACGCGCTCGGCAGAGTAAGCTTGCTTCATGGACCCTTGTCCTCTTTCCACTCGGACCCTTGGTCCGTTATCAACATCCTATTTGGGCATTCTAGCCCGAATTTCCAACGTTTGCACCGCTGCCGGGCCACTCCGGAGACCCCTCCCGATGCTTATCCCGATGCTTATAGCGCCAGGGGCAGGGGGGCGTCCAACGCGATGCCCGTCGGCGACAGGTTGCATTTATAGCACAGGACTTCAACCCCGTGGGCCCGGGCATCATCCAGCGCCCGGGCGTAGGCCGGGTCGATATCGGCGGCGGCGGCGACGCGGTCGCAATCGCCGCGCTGGACCAGGTAGAACAGCACCGCGCGGGCGCCCTGGCCGGCCACCGCCGCCAGTTCCGCCAGGTGCTTGGCGCCGCGGGCGGTTACCGAATCGGGGAATTCCGCCAAGGTGCCGCCGCGGCTCAAGGTGACGCTCTTGACCTCCAGGTAACAGGCCGGCTTTCCCGGCGCTTCCAGCAGGAAGTCGATACGGCTGTTGGTGCCGTAGCGGACCTCCCGGCGCAGACCGGGATAGCCGGCGAGTTCCGGCACCCGGCCGGCCGCCAGGGCCTCGCCGACCAGGGCGTTGGCCCGTCCGGTGTTGATCCCTACCAGGGTGCCGCCCTTATCGCCCGGCACCTCCACCAGCTCCCAGGAATACTGCAGCTTGCGGGCCGGATTGTTGGCCGGCGACAGCCACACCGTGGCGCCCGGTTGGGCGAGGCCCATCATCGAGCCCGGATTGGCGCAGTGCGCCACCACCTCGCGGCCTCCGTTGGCTTGTCCCTCCTCCAGGGTTCCGGCGTCCAGAATAACGTCGGCGAGGAAACGCTTGTAGCGCCGCTGCAGGCGGCCGCGGATCAAGGGGTCTGGAAACTGCATCGCACCGGTATAGCTGATTGGCGGAGAGAAGTAGGAATGCCGGGCCCCGAATATCGGGCCAGCGGTGGCGTCATCTGAAGTTGAATGCGGGTCGCTCAGGCTTGCAACTTGGCCTCCGGATCGCCACTCTGCAATGCGTTAACCGTTTGCTGATGTCCGCCAAGCGTTTGCCAACGCTCGCCGCCCGCGGATTCGCCACAAGGATCGGACCATGATCGCGTTTTCTTCCGCCAAGACCGTCACGGTTTTCGCCGCGGCCCTGCTGCTGTTGGCGGCCTGCGCATCGGAGCCTGCCGGTCCCGCCATCGGGGGCGACTCGGGAAGCGCCCTGCCGCCCCCGGCGGCGGGCGAGAATAGCGCCGGCAGCGGCGCATCGCCGGTGGTGCCCGCCCAGCCGGTGCCGGCCCCGTCGGACAGTGGCGCGCCGGCCTCGGCGGCCTCCAGCGAGCCGGTGGTCGTGAAAGGCCCCGACGGGACGAGCTGGATGGCGACCTCGCCCCACGACGAGGCGGTCTACCAGGCGGACATCGAGGATTGCTACCGCTACGCCACCGCGCAGACGCGGCGCGACGCCCAGTACATCGACGACCGCAACGCCGGCATCGACACCCTGACCAACCAGTCGCCCTACTCGGGACTGCGCCAGCGGGTGGACGAATTCGTTCTGCGCAACCGGCGGGCCTCGCTGATGTCCTCCTGCATGGAATCGAAGGGTTACGCACGGGCCGACACCGTGTTGCCGCGCCTCGAGTTCTGACGGGGATTGTGAGCGGATGTCGCAAGCAGCGGAGCCGGGGGTGAAGCCGGGAGCGCCGGTTACCGCCAGCCTGATGCTCATCGGCAACGAGATTCTCTCCGGCCGCACCCAGGACAAGCACCTCGCCTTCATCGG